>JBEVJN010000066.1:0-21029 GCA_040510135.1 Acidimicrobiia bacterium
CATCGTCACATTGGCTGTCGGCATGATGCTCCTCTCCTCATCCGGCCGCGACTGCAGCCGTCTCATCGTCGTAAATGGTCATGAAATCGGACAGACGGGTGATGCTGAACACCTCCCGGTAGTGGTCGGTCAAACCGAAGGCCCCCACCTCACGGTCCTCCGCCCGGGCCATCGCCAGTACGCCCACGATGACCGCTATTCCCGTGGAGTTGATGTAGTCCACGGACCGGAAGTCCATCAGAACGCGGCCCGGCTGTTCCACCGCCTCTTCGTAGGCGGCTTCCAGTGCCTGCTTGGCTGCCCGGTTCACGGTCCCGCTCATGACCACGACGGATCCATCATCGGTCCTGGTCACCGTTGCCTCGAACACGCTCTCCATCAGGAAACTCCTTTCCGGTTCATCACGAGCTCAATCGTGTGTGTTGCACCGTCACTGGTCGAGCGCACCTCGTCGACCATCTTCTCGATCAGGAAGAGGCCCCAGCCACGAGGGGTTTGCTCTCCGGCGAGCTTGGCCTCGAGGTCGGGCACCGTCGCCTCCGGGATCAACCGGTCGCCACCCTGATCGCTGACCAGGACACTGACCGATTGCTCGTTGGCACAAACCTGGACGTCTACGTCGAGCTCGGCACGATTCTCGTTGCCGTGTTCGATGGCGTTCATCACGGTCTCGCCCACGGCGGTTTTCAGCCGCTCCAGCCGCGCAGGCTCGAGACCGAGCTCCTCGACGGCGGCCGATACCTTGGCGATGGCGATGCGCTCGTTGCCCTCTTCGCTGGGTATTGCGAACTTGGCCATGATCTGACGTCGCGCTTCGAATGTCTCAGCAGAGGCCTGAGCCGAAGACGTCCGCTTGACCACAACGAGCGTGATGTCGTCTTCCTGCTCGGCACCCTCACCGGTAAAGGCCTCCAGTTCGGTGACCACGGCGTTTAGGACATCGTCGTTGATCGGCCTCCGGGCGACGCGGTCCATGAGCCGGGCAAAGCCGTACATCTCACCTTCGGCGTTGTGAGCCTCTGTGATCCCGTCACTGGTCAGGACCATCACCTCGCCCGCGGACATCTCGTACTTGGTCTCGTCGTAACCCATGCCCGGCATCAGCCCGAGGGGCATGCCGGTGGCTCTGAGCTCGAGGACACCGCCATCGTGCCTCACATAGGGAAGGTTGTGGCCGGCGTTGGCGAACACCACCTCCCCGGCATCGGTATCGATGATGGCGTAGAGACAGGTCACGAACATGGCAGGCGGGATCTCCGGCACCAGGCCATCGTTGACATCGGCCAGGACCGCCGATGGAGAGCTGTGACGTTGGGCTGCAGCGCGCAGCATCGATCTGCAGGTCGCCATGACCAATGCGGCAGGCACGCCCTTGTCGGTGACGTCGCCTATGACCACGCCGAGCCGACCATCGTCGAGAGCGATGAAGTCGTAGAAGTCGCCACCAACCGCCCGTGCCGGCCGATAAAAGGCGTCGACATGCCAGCCGGCGATCGCCGGCAGCTCCTTGGGGAGGAGGGTCTGTTGGATGAGGGCCGCGACCTGGAGCTCCTGATGGATGCGTTCGCGCTCCTTCGCCTCCACCTGCTGCTCGCGGACGAGTTGGGCAACCTTCATTGCCGGCGCAACCTGCGAGGCGAGGCTGCCGAGAAGTCTCCGATCGTCGGTGGAATAGGGCTGATCGGAGAGCCGGGGGCCGAGGTAGAGGGCGCCTAGAAGCTCTCCCTGACCGATCAGGGGCACGATGAGTTCCACACCGGCTTCTCTGACGGTGTCCACGGTCTCCGACTCCAGTTCGAGGTCACGCAACACGAGCGGCCCGCCCGAGGACAGGAGAAGCGTCTCCAACGGATCACCGACCGGGATCGGGATGGCCTCGATCAGCCGGGTCTTCGACTCCGGGATCGGGGTTTCGTCACCTACTTGCGTTTCTTCGTCGGCTCTGCGCCGTCTCATCAGCTGAACCATGGCCCCATTTCTATCTCTCGATCGTCCCGAAATCGTTACGAATCCAAACGGCAGCCGAGGCCGGCTGCATCGTGTCCGAAACGACTCCCATCCAACCCGCCACCACTGTGTCCATATCCAGGTCCTGGCGCAACGAGCCAGAGAATTGATCCACCACTTGCTGCGCGTCGAAGCGCGACCGGTTGAATCGTCTCTCCACCCCTGCCTGGACCCGTCTTCGCAGCGGATTGAAGAGGGCGGCAACGGCAAGAGTAGAAGCCGCCACGGCCAATGAGGAGTCGGAGGGAAGGAAGTAAGCCATCGCAGTCAGACCCAGCAGATACACCCCGGCAAGGAGACCGATGACGATCACATAAGCGACAGTGCGGGACAGGATCCGATCGATGTCGTAGAGGCGATATCGCAAGACGGCGAAGAGGATCGCGATCGGGATCGCCGCCACAGCCAATGAGACAACCCACCAGACGGCTTCGTTTGAATCGTCTGACATCGCTCCAACCACATATGCGACGGCGAGAAGACTTGTGGCTGCGAGCAGCCACTTGATCTGCTGCCGCTCCATCGAACCGGCTCTCCGAAAGCGAGCCACGACCGAGAGGGTGGCCGGGATGACGGAGACGAAACCGAGAATGAAACCGGCGTTGACGAGGGGATACCACCGGGTCGGGCTGAGCAGCTCAGCGTCCACGAGTATCTCCAGCGGCAGCCCCCAGAGAAGGCCCGCCCCGATCACGGTCGACACTGCGCCGATCATTGGTCCGAGGCCGATCACACGCCACCAGCCGACCGGCTTCCCAGTAGGGAAGGACAGAATCACCAGGGATACCCCTATGAGGAACAATGCCCCGGTCCACGATCCGAGCCATCCAAAGAAATAGGCCAAAGGCGGGGACTCGCTTGACTCGAGCGAGACCGTCGCATATCCCCTCCCGAACAGGTACAGAACCCAAGCCGAACCGGCAACCAGGGAGAGGGGGCCTATCGAGTTCGACGGCACCTTGAGAGTGAGGATTCCTCCGACCACCACGCAGCACACCGAAGCGAAGAGGATCCCGGCCATGGAGTCGATATCGCCCGGAAAAGTCAGCCAGGCGATTCCCGCACCAATCATCAGAAGGACCCACAGCACGATCGCGAACTTGAGGAACCTGGATGTCATCGCTGCCGCACCCAAACCCCGGCCGCAGCCGGTTGCAACGTGTCGGAGACCACCCGAACCCAACCATCCATGACACGAACCGGGTCCACGAGGTCGCGTAACGAGCCGGAGAACGCGTCCATCACCTTCTCGGCGTCGTAATGGGAACGGTTGAAACGACGATCCACCCAGGTCTGGACCCGTCTTCTCAGCGGATTGAACAAGGCGGCCACGGCCAGAGTGGAGACGGCGATCGCCAGATCGCTTTCTGTCTGGAGCAGTGATCCGGCCAATGTCACGACACCGACGAAGACCGCCCCCATCAGGACGACCACCAACAAGTAGCTGACGGTTCTGGAGACCAGTCGGTCGATCTCGTAAAGGCGAAACCGGGTGATGGCGATCGCGACCGATACGGGGACACCAATCGTGATGATCATGCTTATCGCCGTGATGAGCGTCTGGGCCTCGGCCGAGTCGCCAAACGTGACACTGACCAAGGCCAGCGAGACAACACCCACGATCAGAACCAGGATCGGTCCGGCGATCTGACGGCGGACCAACGGGGAGCCCTTGATCAGCCGGTAGAGGAGGGGCAGTAGGCCGAGGATCACGATGACGGCGATGAAGCTGCCCGCCACCATGCTCAGGACGCCGATGGCGACCGCATGAGCCCACGGCCACCACGGCCGCCGGTAGCGCCCGTCAGGAAAGAGGGTCAGTGACGAAAAGAGAGTCAACAGACCGGCATCGAAGACAAACTCGGACGGTGTGACCAAGCCCGAGAGCTCGAGGGTTTCCGACATCTCCTGGAGGGCGACTCCGGCCCCCACCAGCAACGGGCCGACGATGAAGAGCCAGCCCACCGCATTCGCCGGGATCCGTCGGGCAAGGAACACGCCAACGATCGGGAAGGCGAAAAAGGACAGGGCCCACAGCTTGTCGAGAAGGCCGGTCCCTTCGTTCGAGCCGCCATCGAACCAGATCGCCACGCCCCAGGCGACCATGGCCAAGATCAGGAGTAACCAGGGCAACGTCGCGGCGACTCTGGCTTTCATCGTGATTCCCTCACCCATACGCCGGCCGCGGCGGGCTGCATGGTCTCGGCGACCACCCCGACCCAGCCGTCGACCACCTCGTCGCTGTCCACCCGGTCGCGGAGAGATCCAGCGAATTGGCCCACGACCAGTTGGGCGTCGTACCGGGAGCGATTGAACCGTCGATCCACCCACGCTTGCACCCGCTTCCTAACCGGGTTGAACAGCGCAGCAGCGGCCAGGGTGGAGGCAGCCACGGCCAGGTCGCTGTCCGTCTGGAAGAGTGAGCCCGCCGCGGCCACGACACCGAAGAACACCGCCGCGAGCACACCAACAACCAATAGATATGTCACTGTCCGGGAGATGAGACGGTCGATCTCGTATAGGCGGTAGCGGAGCACCGCGATGCCGATGGCGGCCGGGATGGCGCCTCCAGCCAGCAACCACAACCACTCGGTGAAACCGTGCTCGGGGATGAGCCCGAGGCTGCCCGCGGCAATTATGAGGAAGAACGAGAACGCGCCCATGAAGAGCCACCGATACTGGAGCCGTTCCACACCGGCGCTCCGCCGCCACCGGAAGACCACCATGACGACGGCCGCGAGGATGAAGGCGGCAACCATGACGAACCCTCCATCACTCGTGAACACCGAGGTGATATCCCCCAGCTCTGGGACCGATAGTGGGCTGGGCAGTCCCGAGTCCTCCATTGGGGCAGGGTCCAGCGCGAATGCGGCGGAGGCGAGGGCGGCGAACCCGATGACGAACCAGCCGGTGACGCGCTCGGCCTTGCCTTCATAGGCCCCGGAAGGGAACACGAGCAACAGCCATACCATCACCAGCCAGGGCAGCCCGCCGAGAGTGCTGTCCCCCAGCTCGAGCCAGGCGGCGGCCGTCTCGCTCGGAACGATGACACTGAGGGTAAGCATGACGAAGCCGGCTCCCCACATGAGCCCGGTCAAGAGGGCCGCCGCGCCTACCCCGTTTCCAGGCCGCTTGAGCAGTATCAAGTACCCAACCGGCGCCCACAGGATCCATGCGATCGGCCATAGCTTGTCGCCTTCGGCCAGTGCGGGCCCCAGGGCCCCGGCGAGAATGCCCCCGGTGGCCACGATTAGGGCCGATGTGAGCCACATCTTCCTCACGACGGCTCCCTGACCCACACCGACGCAGACGCCGGCTGCATGGTCTCGGCGACCACACCCACCCAGCCGCCGAGTACCTCACCAGTGTCGACCTGGTCGCGCAGCGAGACTGCGAATCGGTCCATGACCCGCTGGGCGTCGTAGCGGGAACGATTGAAACGCCGGTCGACCATGCCCTGCACCCGCTTCCGCACCGGGTTGAACAGCGCCGCGGCGGCGAGTGTGGAACCGGCCACTGCCAGCTGGGACTGGTCGGGCAGGATCGAGGTCAGCCCGGTGACAGCCCCCAGGTATGCGGCAGCTACCACGCCGACTACCAGGACGTAGCCCACGGTGCGTGAGATCACACGATCGATCTCGTAGAGACCGTGACGGGTGATTGCGACACCGATGGCCGCCGCGGTGCCATTACCCCAGAGGGAAAATATCACCACGACGGGATCGAAGCTCTCGATTCCGACTATCGATTCGAGGAAGTTCCCGGCTAGGAACATGATCGGGAAAGACACGATGGCGAAGACGAACCAGCGGAACTGGAGCCGCTCGACACCGGAGGACCGGCGGAATCGCAGGACCGCGTCGACGGCAGCGATGATGGCGATCGCCGCGAGAAGCGTGCCCAGCCATTCCGTAGCCGGGTCCAGCAGGGGACGGATGCCTGAAATGCCCAGTGGGTTGTCCGGTGGAGCGTCCCCTTGGACAGGGCCGGGACGAAGCGCATAGACCAACGCCTCGATCGAGATCACGAAGAGAAAGCCCCGCAGCACCCAGCGACCAAGTCGGCTCGGAGTCCCCGATGGATACATCACGACGAGAGCAACGACGAGTGCCACCACCGGGAGAAAGCCCCAGGTCGCCACCCACGCCGCCGCCTCGCCGAACGGCCAGCGTCCCGGGTCCGTGACGAGAGCGAATTGGGAATACTCGACAGCGAAAATGTCGACGCCCAGGCCAAACGTGATGCCGCACATCAGCCAACCGATTCGATTCCCGGGACGGCTCGACACGACCAGGGCGCCGACCAGGCCGAAGCCGATCCAGGTCGAAAGCCAGATCAGCCCTTCGACGGTCGATTCCGCTGGTTGGCCGGGAAGTGGGGGGTTCACCTCGTTGAGAACCGCAGCCAGGGCGATCATGGCCAGGCCTGACACCCACATCAGCCAGGCGGTAAAACGCGATTGGCGGGTGATCAGCTCTCACTCCTGAGCCACACGCCGGAAGCCACCGGTCTCATGGTTTCCGAGACGACACCCACCCAGCCGGAGAGCACGGTGTTGGGATCGACCTCGTCGCGAAGGGTCCCGGTGAATTGGGTCATCACCCGCTCGGCGTCGTATCGGGTCCGGTTGAAGCGGTGGTCGACGAAAGCCTGAACCCGTCTCCGCAACGGGTTGAACAACGCAGCCGCGGCGAGGGTGGCGGCGGCCACGGCGAGAGGCGAGTCGGAGTCGAGAAGGGAGGTGAGCCCGGCCAGGCCGAGCGCGTACACGGCACCAAGCGTCGCGATGACGATGGCGTAGGAGACCGTCCGGGAGATGATCCGGTCTATGTCATAGAGCCGGTAGCGCAGTATGGCCAGGGTGGCCGCGATCGGGATGCCGAGAATCGACAGACCGATCCAGAGGTCGACCAACACAGGTGGCTCGGTTACTCCGAACCACTCCAAGACGAACTCGGAGCACAACCCGGCGACGAAGGAGAAGCAGGCGAAGAGAAACCACTTCAACTGGAGCCTCTCGATTGTCTCCGACCTGCGAAAACGCACGAAAAGAGAGACCAACGTGGCACCCATGAATATGGGGTAAAGGACGAAAAGCGGCGCGGAGAGCCACCCGTACTCGGGGTTGGGCATGCCCCGGATGCCTATCGGGTTGTCGACCCAGGCCAGGCACCCCACATCCGACTCGACACAGATCTGCTCTGTGAACGAGTAGGTGATGAGGGTCAAGCCCACCAGGACGAAGCCGAGCCATTGCAACCAGAGCCAACGACGGCCCGGGACGCGGCCTGTGGGAAACCACAAAACAAGTGTGCCCAAGGCAATGATCCAGCCCAGCCAGAAGGCTCCGCCGATCGCTTGGAAGACGACGAGGCCCCGGTCCGCCAATGAGCCTGATAGTGCCGAGAACAGAATCGCCAACCCGATGGCCGAGAACACCCAACCCACCCGGTTCCCGTCGGCCTTCCACAGAATCAGCGGCCCGAGGGCCAGGAACATGAGCATGGTGCCGGTGAAGGACATCGTGTCGAGATCCGCCTGCAGTGGCCACCAACCGACGATCCCGCCCAAGATCAACGTCCCGAACAACGCCACGCTGATGATCGTCAGAATGAGCGCGGCCGTCTTGCCGGCGTTGGCGGTTGCTCCCTCACCTTCCCTCATCAGGGCATAGATTGGTAGTGAAGCGTTACGTAAGTGAAACGCGGCTCCGATGCGGAACATGCCCTACCGTTCCGAGGCGAGCCGGACTTCTCGTAGCCGTAACGGTGGAATTAGCGTTTCGGCACCGCACCACCCAGGTTCTCCTTCGATGCTCGATATCAAACTTCTTGGCCAACCCGACGTGTCCATCTCCGGACGTCCCGTCGTGGTCGATACCCGCAAGGCGATAGCTCTTCTCGCCTACCTCGTTGTCGAGAAATCGGCCAGCCGAGACACCCTGTCCGCCCTGTTCTGGGCCGAGGCATCACAGGAGCGGGCGCGGGCGACTCTGCGTCGGACTCTGTCAGCTCTGAGAGGGGCAACCGGAACCGATCTCATCGAGGCCGATCGAAATCTCGTGACCCTCGTGGGCGAGGTCAGTTCGGATTTGGACACTCTTGGCCGCGAGCTGGACGCGACGAGCGAGCACGGCCACGACCGGCGCGACGTCTGCGAGCGATGCATCCCTCACCTGCAGCGGGCCACCGATCTCTACCGGGGCGATTTCCTCGAAGGCTTCTCCGTCAAAGCCTCACCGGAATTCGATGACTGGGTGAGAAGTGTCGCCGAGTCGACGAGGATCCGAATCGGCGAGGCCTTCCATCGGCTGGGGACCGCTTTGGCAGCCGCGGGCGAGTACCCCGCCGCCATCAACGCGGTCACCCAGTGGATCGAGCTCGACGCGTTGCACGAACCGGCGCACCGGTTCCTCATGCTTCTGCACGCCTGGGCCGGGGACCGGCCCGGCGCCATCGAGGCGTATCGCAACTGTGTGACCGTCCTCGATCAGGAGCTCGGCGTAGCTCCACTCGAGGAAACGACCGAGCTCTACGAGGCCATCCTCGATGAAGACCTCCCTCCAGCCCCGGGTGCCCCGCGAAGGGTCAAGGCAGAGATCCCGGCTCGACGGCAGACGCATCCCGACCTCATCGATCGTGAGTCTGAGCTCGAGCAGCTCCAGGAGGCCTTGCGGAGCGGCGTGGCCGGAAGCGGTGTGGTCATCGCGATGACCGGTGCCCCTTGGATGGGGAAGACCCGTCTTCTCGAAGAGGTGGCCTCGTTCGCGCACGGAGACCGCGATGTCTTTATCGGCCGCGCCTTCCGTAACGAGCAGTCCTTGCCCTATGGGGTGACTACCCAGGTTCTGGGCGGTGCAACCGCTCGCGTCGATGCGTTGCGGGCAGAGATCCCCGAATGGGCCATGAACGAGCTTGGCAGGCTCGCGCCGGGATTCGCTCCTGCCAAGGACGAGACCAGTGACCGCTTTGGCGAGCTGCGGCTCCTGGAGGGGATCCACACGGTCCTTTCCATCCTGGCCCGGGAACGACCGATCTTGATCATCCTGGACGACGCGCAATGGATGGACACTTCATCCGCTGCGCTCTTTTCGTATTTGGCGCGTCGCATCTCGGAGATGCCCCTGGTCATGGTTTTGGCAGCCAGGACGGAGGAAGAGCTGCACCCCGCGGTGGCCGAGATGATGACGGCGGCGGATCAATCGGTCGCAATTCGGCCCCTCACGGTCCAGCACCTGATCCCCCTCAATGGAGGCGACGAGAACGCAGCGAGGCGATTGCGGGAGAAGACAGGGGGTGTCCCCCTGCTCGTCAACGAAGCACTCACTTCAGACGGGGACAGCCTTCCATCCACCCCCGGCATGGCTCGATACATGGAGGCGCGGTTGCTAGAGATTGGTGACCTCAGTCGGCAGATCCTCACGGCAGCCGCCGCGCTCAACGGCATCTGTGACGCAACCCTCCTCCGAGAGACGAGCGGGCGAAGTGAAGAAGAGGTGGTGGAGGCGGTCGAGGAACTGGTCGCCGCTGGTCTGCTGCGGGAGATTCCCGAGTCCGACGGGCTCAGCTTCACCCTCGATGCTCTCGAACGAGTCACCTACGAGACGACTTCGATGGTCAGGCGTCGTCTGCTCCATCGTCGAGCCGCCCGGGCACTTTCTGAGAGGCCATATGCCCGATCCGATGCCCGGCTCGCCGCGGCCGTCGCCGGCCAGTATCGGGCTGCAGGAGACCCCGAAGCCACGGCCTGGTACCACCTGGCCGGCGATCTGGCCCGTTCCGTGTTCGCCAACGAATCCGCGATCGAGTTCTACGAGACGGCTCTTGCACTGGATGACCCCGACATCGAGGGAGCCCGCCTCGCCCTTGGCGAGCTCGCCATGGCCGCCGGCGAATATGACCGCGCCCGACGTGAGTTGACCATTGCCGCGTCCCACGCCGGCCCCGATTCGATCGGTGTCATCGAGCATCGGACCGGGGAGGTCGAGCGTTTGCTCGGCCGTTTCGACGACGCCGAAGAGCACTTCCAGCGATCAATCGCGAACCATCCGTCCCCGGCAGCCGTGCTCGCCGATTGGGCGCTCCTCGGGTACCGAACCGGGGACGGGACAAAGGCGGCGGCCATGGCCGAGAGAGCCAGGGAGGCCGCCGAGAAGGAGAATGATCCGGCTCAGATGTCCCGGGTACGAAACATCCTCGCGGTGGTAACACCGGACCACGAAGAGGCGCTGGAGCATGTCGAGGAGGCGATTCGTCTCGCCGGCGACGACGATCTCCTGAGGATGGCAGCCCTGAACAACAAAGCGCTGCTGCTTTCCGGGACCAGAGATGTCGGACGTTCGACCGTATTGGTCGAAGAGGCGATAGCCATCGCGGAACGCACCGGACACCGTCACCAGGAGGCCGCTCTGTGGAACCACATGGCCGACCTCCATCACCGCGCCGGCCGAGAGAACGAGGCGCGCCAATCCCTCACAACCGCCGTCTCACTTTTCGCCGACATCGACTCCGGCGACCTGGAACCAGAGTTGTGGCTCCTCTCCAGATGGTGAGATTTCGGTCCGATCGGCCCAGGCGCGCGGACTCAAGGAAACGGCAGCCATTGCCGACATTCCCGCCACGATGACAGTTTCGACTATCACCACTCTCGACGAGTGGGCGGCGCACCCCTTCGGGAAGGCGGCCCGAATCGGCCTCGCCACCCTGGGTCTGGCATCGGCTGTCATGGTCCTCATGATGGCGACGATGAAGAGCCAGTCGGCCTGGCTGCTCGTGCTCCTCGGTGTGGCGCTGGCCGCCACCTCAGTGCGAGCCGCCTCGAAGCCGAGTGTCATCCGGCTAACCACCCTCGCCGCAGTGATGGTCTCGGTCGTCTATTTGGGACAGACCTTCTAGAGCTCTTAGCGAAGGGCCACAACGGCCCCGGCGCCCTGCGCACACGGCCACCGGCTAACGGTGGCCGTTGTGTTTTTGAAAGAGGGTCACATGGGGGTGATCCCCTATTGGGCCCTGCACAGAAATCGAGATGATTGGTGGTACAGGGACTTCAGGCATCACTCCGTCCCTCGAAGCGACAATGGGGACCATCGGGGGACCGCGGAAGCGGTCCCCCTTTGATTCGCGAAAGGACGCCATCCAACTCTCGCCCCTCCCAAAGACCAACCCGCAGCCCACCCCGCTAGTTTCGGGGGAAATGAGCAGCTTCACCAAGCGGGGCAGCGCCGATCTCGAGGCAACTCTGCGACGGATGGTCGTCGTCTTCCGCTTCCTCGGTCTGATCTGGATGTTGATCCTGGTCGCGGTGACTGTGTTGAATGACCCGCCCCCGGTCATGTGGATCGTCTGGGCGGCGGTGGGTCTCGCTGTCTTCTGGACATTCCTGACCTGGCTGGTGGCCAAGACCCGGCCCGAGTTCATGGCAGGCTGGTGGTGGTTTGCCCTCGACGCGGTGGCGATGCTCTCGATTGGCGCCGCGTCAGTCGCCTCTGGAGCCGACGAATTGTTCCACGGCGGCCTGCCTCTTTCTCTTGTCTTTACCGGCGCGTTGCTCGGTGGTCTCCCAGGGTCCCTCATCGCTGCCCTTCTGCTCGGGGTCGAGCAGTTCGTGGTCCACGTGATCGCAGAACTTGGCGCGGTGCGGGCCGCGGGGAGCGTGATCTTCTTCGTGGTTGGCGCAATTGTCGGCTGGACCTTCGACAAGCTTCGCGACTACGACCTCGCTCGCCAGGCGGCCCAAGACGAGCTCGCAGCCGAGCAAGCCGCAGTAGTACTCCACGAGGAGCGGGCCGCCCTCGCAGACCGTCTCCATGACTCCGTGCTGCAGACCCTCCACGCCATCCGGATGGGGGCCGACGACCCAAGCCAGTCTCGATACCTGGCCCGGCGTCAGGAGCGCGAGCTGCGGCGAAACATCGAGGAGTGGCGCTCCGAGTTCAGGGACAGCTTCCGGGCAGGCCTGCTCGCGGTCAGGGATGAGGTGGAAGACACACACAGGGTCGAGATCGAGGCAGTGATCCGGGACGACGCCCCGATCGACCCCAACCTGACCGCCGCGATCGAGGCCGCCCGTGAAGCGATGGCCAACGCGGCGAAACACTCGGGCTCACCAAACATCACGCTGTATTCCGAGTTCGCCAACGGGGAAGCTCACATCCACATCCGGGACAGCGGGACAGGCTTCGCCGATGACGGCCAGCGGAACCGGGTCCACGAACGTCTTGCCCGCCGGGTCGAAAGCGTCGGCGGGCTGGTGGAGATCGACACGGTCCCCGAATCCGGCACCGAAGTAAAGATCACGGTCCAGAAATGACCGACCGTCTTCGCATAATCATTGTCGACGATCACGATGTCGTCCGCGCCGGGATGCGGGCCATCCTCGATCCCTCATTCGACATCGTCGGGGAAGCCGACAACGTGGACAGCGCGATCGAGCTCATCAAAGAGCGACTCCCGGACCTCGTGGTGCTCGACGTCAAGCTGCCCGGTGGCGGAGGTGCGGCAGTGATCCCGGCCGTGCGCAGGGATTTCCCCGACATCCGCTTCATGGCCCTCACGGTCTCGACGTCAAAGGAGGATGTGGCCCGGCTCCTCGACGCCGGGGTCGATGGATACATCACGAAGACAACCCTGGGGGCGGATCTTCCCGACCTGGTCCGTCAGACGTACGTCGGAGCCCGGCCGGTGTCACCTGACGTGGCCGCCTATCTCCTCGACATCGACGAGGACATCACCGGGGACACCCCGATCTCGCGTCTGACCCCGAGGGAGCGCGAGGTGGTGAACCTCATCGCCCGCGGCTACACCTATCGAGAGAGCGCCGAGCGGCTCGGGATCACGGTGAAGACCCTGGAGAACCACATGGCGCACATCTTCGACAAATTGAGCGTCGCCAGCCGTCACGAGCTAACTGCCCTCGCCTATGAGGAGGGTTATGTCCGCCCCGACGACGAGAGGTGACGATAGGGGAAATCCCCCATTTCCAGCTGATGAAATCCGAGGTAGAAATACGGTGGGTGGGTATGAGGACCTTCCTCCCGGAGCCACATCCCGGAGGGGGGAGGACAAGAGAACGGCTTCTCTGAAGCCAGCAAGCCCCCGTCGCAAGACGGGGGCTTTTGCATCAGAACTGGACCGCCGCAGCGGCCCAGTGAAAGCCGGCTCCGAAAGCGGTCAGGACGACCAGGTCTCCTTCTTTCACCCGGCCAGCCTCCACGCACTCCCAGAGGGCGAAGGGCACGGTCGCCGAGCCCGTATTCCCGTATTCGTGGACGTTCACGAAGACCTTGTCCTCGGTCACCTCCAGCTTCTTGCGGACGGCTTCGATGATCCGCAGATTCGCCTGATGCGGAATGACCAGGGACACATCGCCAATTGTCATGCCGATGCGATCGAGCACCTCGTTCACGGCCTGGCTCATCCGGGCAACGGCCTCGGTGAAGACCCGTCGGCCGTCCATCACCAACCGGTTGTACTCACCTGATTCCAAAGTCTGACGGTTGAACGGGTTGCGAGTGCCCCCTGCGGCCAGAGTCAAGATGCCCGCCGCCGAGCCGTCGGTACCGGAAACCACTTCGACGACACGAGCTCGACCGGGGTCAGGCCCCAGAACCACGGCGCCGGCTGCATCGCCGAACAGCACCGCTGTCGAGCGGTCACTCCAGTCGAGCATCCGAGTGATGAGCTCGACCCCGACCACCAGCATTGTCCTCGGGCTGAAAGCGATCCTGGCCCGGGCCACGTCGAGGGCCTGGACAAACCCGGCGCAACCAGAGCCACCCAGGTCATATGTGGGCACATTGCGACAACCCAGGAGGTCCTGGAGCAGGGCGGCGGTGTCGGGGGTGTACATCTCGGGTGTGTCTGTTGCAACGATGATCTCGTCGATGTCGTCGGGAGTGAGCCCGGCATCCTTTATTGCGATGCCGGCAGCGTTGCCGGCCAGTGTCAGGGTCGACTCCTCCGGAGCCGCGATGCGCCGCCTCTTTATGCCGGTGCGCTGGGTGATCCACTCGTCCGACGTGTCGACCAACGCAGCCCATTCGTCGTTGGTCATCACCCGCTCCGGGACGTATCCCCCAAATCCCACGATGTAGGTCATCGGCGGAGATTACGGCCGCGTCAACGCCCGTACCTGCCCATCACCTCGGCCAGTAGGTCGAGTGGAAGGGCCGGTGCGACGTGGCCGGCGCGTCCGGTCATGGTCTCGGCGGCACACAACGCATTGAGGATGGCTTCCTCGGTGGCATCGGCGGCGGCATGGAACAGAGGATCCATCGAGTCGAGGGGCAGGGTGCTCACCTCATATGCCTGCTCGAATTTCCCTCCCAGATGGTTGGCGGTGGAGAAGGCCAGGAAGATGTCGCCGCTGGACTCGTGCCCGTATCCCCCAACCCGCGCCAGGCCGACTGTGGCCCGCTGTGCGAGACGACGGCACTGAACCGGCAGCAGCGGCGCATCGGTTGCGATCACGATGATGATGGACCCACCGGCG
Organism: Acidimicrobiia bacterium; assembly: GCA_040510135.1. GTDB lineage: Bacteria > Actinomycetota > Acidimicrobiia > Spongiisociales > ZC4RG35 > JARDZU01. The sequence continues at coordinate 14,497 of JBEVJN010000066.1, forward strand.
GGAGGCTCGGGCCAAGGCGACGGGACCACTTCGATACCGATCTCGCGGCCGACCGGGACGCCATCGACCCGTAAGTCTGATCTCTCTCCATAGTTGGCCTGGACCAGGACACCCAGGGTGAACGTCCGGCCGGCAGCGGTGCCCACGCGTGACGAGGTCCCGATTCCGCCCTTGAACTCATGACAGATCATCCCGGTGCCACCGCCGACCGAACCCTCGACCACAGGTCCAGAGGCGGCCGCCACCAGCGCCGCGCCGGCATGGTCAGCCGTCAGAGGGAACGATCCGGGGGTGCTCAGCCATCCGTCCCAGGTCTCCCCGACCACCGGCAGGTGGAAGCCGCCAACCACCCCGAGTCGGAACGTCTCGGCCACCAGGAAGTCGCGCACGAGCCCAACCTGAGAGGTACTCGTGATGCCGATGGGTGAACCGAGCATGCCCGATTCGGCGAGCCAGATCAGACCCGTCATCTCCCCGTCCCCGTTCAACACATGACTCCCAGCGAAGACGTAATCGGACCACACGTCGACACGGGGGACGACCATCGTGATCCCGGTTCGAACCACTTCAGGCTCGTCTCGAATCAGTGTGGAGTGTCCGACCAGGACGCCTGGAACGTCTGTGATCGCGTTATCAGGCCCGGTTTTCATCGTCCCGATCCCAAAGCCCAGCTCGCGCAGCCGGGTCCGGGTCGAAGCGTACGGTGACACCGCCGGGACGCTAACCGGGGGCGTAACGTGCCGCGGTCCATGAGCGCGTCGTCATCGGTATTCACCAGGGGGCACCTACCTCGTCCCACCGCAGTTTCGGCCAGCGGATCATGGATAACCGATGCCGAAGGCAATCAGTACCTGGATGCTGCGGGTGGGGCGATCGCGTCGATGATCGGCCACGGTGACGCCACCGTGGCCGGGGCCATGGCGGCTCAGGTCACGACGCTCGAATGGGTGCATGCCTCTGCCTTCACCACCGATCCGGTGGAGCGTTACGCCGAATCGGTGGGCGGCCTGGTCCCCATGGATCGAGCCCGGGTCTTCCCGGTGTCGGGCGGGTCGGAGGCGATGGAGAGTGCGCTCAAGATGGCTCGGACGTATCACCTCGCCCGCGGCGAGCCGGAGAGATCCGTGGTCATCGCCCGCTCAGCCTCCTACCACGGAAACACAAGGGGAGCGCTTGACGTTTCGGGAAGGGAGCCGTTGCGAGCGCCCTACGAGCCGTGGCTGGGACAGACGGTGCGGGTCCCGGCGGTGAGCGAGTACCGGTGCCCCAATCCCGCACATCCCGTGGATTGCGCTCGGTTTCATGCCGACCGTCTGGAAGACGCGATCGTTGACACAGGACCCGACAGGGTGGCGGTGTTCGTCGGCGAGCCGATCGGAGGCGCGGCCAGCGGAGCCGCTGTTCCGCCTGATGGCTACTGGGAGTCAGTGGGCGAGGTGTGTCGCCGTCACGGCGTTCTCATCCTCGCCGACGAGGTCATGACCGGATTCGGGCGGACCGGTGAGTGGTTCGCCTCCGATCATTTCGGGCTTCGCCCCGATCTCCTCATTGCGGCCAAGGGAGCGTCGTCGGGATACTGGCCGCTTGGTCTGGCCATAGCATCGGGACCGATCCACGATGCCATCGAAGGCGCCGGGGGATTGGTCCACGGCTTCACCTGGTCCCATCACCCCGTCGGAGCCACGGTGGGCATGGCTGTCCTGGATCGGATCAAAGAGCTGCGGCTGGTCGATCGGGCTCGCACCCAGGGCAAGAAGCTCATCGCCGGGCTCACTGCGGCTCTCGCCGAGAATTCGTTGGTCGGCGACGTGCGCGGAGTGGGCCTCCTCATCTGTGTGGAGCTGGTCGAGGATCGTGAGACAAAGAAGCCGTTCCCTCGCTCGGCCCGCATGACTGAGCGGATCATGGAAAGGGCCATGGATATCGGTCTTCTGCTCTACCCCTCGACCGGCAATGTCGACGGCTCGAACGGCGACTATCTCCTGATCGGCCCACCACTGACGATTCTCGACGACGAGGTCGATCTCATCGTCGATCGGGTGACGCGGGCCATGGCCGTGCCCCGATGAGTCTGGTGGCCGTCTGGTCGGATGGGTACCTGGCTCATGATGCCAAATGGCTGCTCTGGGCCGGGATGCGCCTCGACGGCGATGAGGAGGCAGACCGGGCCGAGATCCTTCGTGCGGAGTTGGAAAAGGCAGACATCGAGATGGTCCCTGCCGAGGAGCATGGCCGGCAGCCGATCGAATCGGTTCACGTAACGGGAATGGTCGACTACCTGGAGAATGCCTACCAAGGCTGGGTCGACGCCGGATACACAGAGGAACCGGGCTCGGACCGGGTCGTGCCCTACGCCTTTCCTCATCCCGATGCCTTCGGGGCCTACCCGGCGCGCGCCCCGAGGAGCAGGGCGGCGATGGCCGGCGTCTACTGCATGGACACCGCGACGACCATAGGCCCGGGCACCTACCGCGGGGCCCGTGCCGCAGTGGACGGGGCACTGACGGCTGCACGACTGGTGCATGACGGTGTGCCCGCGGCCTATGCGCCGGTACGCCCACCAGGTCACCATGCCGGCACTTCCTATTTCGGTGGGTCGTGTTATCTCAACAATGTGGCGATTGCGGCCAATTGGCTCAGCGACCGAGGAGCAGCACCGGTGGCGATCGTCGACATCGACGCCCACCATGGCAACGGGACCCAGGAGATCTTCTATGGGCGGTGGGACGTCCATTACCACTCGATCCATGTCGACCCGGGTGAGGGTTGGTTTCCCCACTGGTGTGGCTTCTCAGCGGAGACCGGCACAGGGGAGGGTGAAGGGGCAAATCTCAATGTCACCCTGGCCCCGGGCAGCGGCGACAGCGAGTTTCTGGCCGGGCTCGACCTGATCTGCGACCGTGTTTCCGGCCTCGAACCGGAGTTCCTTGTTGTCTCCCTCGGTGTGGACTCCGGCGCTTCAGACCCAGAGAGCCCGCTGCGAGTCAGCAACCAAGGCTTCCGAGAGATCGGGGAACGTCTCGCCGCCCTGTCGAAGCCCACGGTTTTGGTCCAGGAGGGCGGATACGACCTGAATGCCCTCGGGCCCGACGTCACAGCGGTGCTTCAGGCCTTCCGCTGAGACCCGGGTCGGAGCTATCTTCTCGGAACCGGTCGTTTCGGAGGTTGCTTCGATGAGCAGGCCCCTTTGGCTCAGCAAGGATGTGTTCGGCGGCATCCCAAGCCAGGCACGTCCCGATCGCTCACCTCCCGACCACTGGCGGCTTGAGGACGTGTTCGCCACAGCCCGGCCCCATCACCCTGCCCTCAGCCCCGACGGCACCCTTATCGCTTTCGTTTTCGACCTGGAGGGCACTACCGACCTCTGGGCAATCACAGTCGAGGATGGGACGGTGAGCAGACTGACGTCCGACCGCTCCATCGTCGCCTTCTGGGAGGACAGTGCCCCCGTCTGGTCCCCCGACGGGACCAATCTCGCCTACAACAGCGACGGCTGCGTCCATGTCGTGCCAGCCGGCGGCGGCCCTCCACGCCGTCTGCTTCCGGGCTCAGCCGGGGCCTGGCTCGATGACCAGCACCTGGCAGTCGTCGTGGAGCGTGGCGGCTGCTCGCGACTGGCCATGGTCGACGTCGACGACCCCTGGCCTGCTCCGCTTGGGCCGGGTGACGGCGATGTGGGCCGACCACAGGTCGCCCCGGATGGGCGATTGCTGATCTCTTACTTCCCGAAGGACGATTTCAGCCGAAGCGACATCGTCGTCGTCGACCGGAAGGGCTCATGGTCCACGCTCGTCGGTCATCCCGATCGACGCGCCGCGAATCACGTCGTGAACGAGAACCAGGTGGCCTATACCCTCGAGGAGGGAGATTGGTCCGGTGTTTTCACTACCGGCCTTGACGGTGGCGAGCACACCAAGCTGGCCGGGGGCGAACGGGATTTCTCATCACTGGCATGGGACGAGGCGGGGCTGAGCCTCTACGCCGTCGCCACCGCGAGGGGGAAGGCCGATCTGGTCCGGATCGGTCTCGACGGCACCATGGACCTTGTCGCTGAGGGCGGGACCTGGGACTCGCCGATGCCGGTCGTCCGGGGGGTCATCGCCATCCATGAGGCCTACGACTCACCGGCCTCGATCAGTCTGGTGGGAGAGGATGGCACCCGGTCGATCCTCTTGGACGGTGCACCCGCCTCGGTGCGCTCGGCGCCTCACGCGAAGCTGGAGAGGGTCACTTTCAACTCACCAGACGGGTTGGAGATCGAGGGATTTCTCTACCGGCCCGCCGACACCACGAACCCGGTGCCGGCTGTGGTTCATCCACACGGTGGGCCAACCTCCTACTCCGGGGACGAATGGGATGGCCACGCCCAGTACTTCGTCGACAAGGGGTACGCCTGGCTGGCGATCAACTTCCGTGGCTCAACGACGTATGGCCTCACGTTCGAGCGGGCCAACCACGGAGACTGGGGTGGTGGAGATGTCGAGGATTGCCTGGCCGCCGCCGGTCATCTGTCAGGACTGGGATGGGTAGACCCAAATCGCATCGCCATCTACGGGATCAGTTACGGCTCCTACCTGACCTTCGCCTCGCTGGTGCACCCCGAGAACCCATTCGCGTGTGGGGCATCCAAGTACGGAGGCGACATCGACCTCCTCACGTCTTGGGCCCAGGGCGACCGGGAGGGAAGGGAGGACCTGGAGCGAATGATGGGTCATCCTGCCCAGGACCGCAGGGCCTATCACGCAGGGTCGCCCATTCACCAAATCGGACGCATCAACCGACCTCTTCTGTTTGCTCATGGCGAGAGAGACATGAGGGTCAGTGTCAAGCAAGCAGAAGAGCTGGTCGAGGCGCTGGATCAGATCGGAGCCACCTACGAGTACTTCACCTATCCGACCGAAGGTCACGGCTTGTTCCGCCGTGAGCCCCACCTCTACTACTACCGCCGGCTCGAGCGATTCCTCGATTGGTACCTGATGTAGGCCTTTCCAGGCCCGGTCATGAACCGCTCATTCCACGACTACGAAGCGCTCAGCTTCGATTGCTATGGCACCCTGATCGACTGGGAATCGGGGATCTGGAGCGCTCTCCAGCCCATGCTGTTGGCTAACAATGCGACGGTCAACAGACCCGACGTCCTCGCCGAGTTCGGTCGGATCGAATCGGCTCTGGAGGCCGGCGACCCCACCCTCCGGTACCCCGATCTGCTCACGGTCGTGCACAGAGACCTCGCCCAGATTCTCAGACTCGACAGCACCGAAGACATGGACGCGGCGTTTGGGGCGTCGGTGCCCGACTGGCCCGAATTCGCCGATTCGGCCAGCGTCCTCGCCCTTCTCTCCGAGAAGTATCGGTTGGTGATCCTGTCCAACGTCGATCGAACCAGCTTCGTTGGGTCGAACGAGAAGCTGAAGGTCGACTTCGACGCCATCTACACGGCCGAAGACATTGGCTCCTACAAGCCGGATCCTGCCAACTTCGATTATCTCCTTGATCGTCTCGAGGACGAGTTCGGCGTCACCGCCGACTCGGTCCTCCACGTTGCTCAAAGCCTGTACCACGACCATGCTCCGGCCAAGGCTGCCGGTCTCGACACCGTTTGGATCGATCGTCAAGGTCTGTCGGCCGGCGGCGAGTGGGGCGCGACGAGTCCCATCGAGGACCCACCCGAGCCCGACTACGTGTTCTTCTCGATGGCTGACATGGCCCGCGTAATCGAGGAAGTCTGAGCAATGGAGAGTGTGCCAGCACAAATCGGCCACGACGTCGTCATCGTCGGCGGAGGAGCCATGGGCTCGTCCACCGCATACCACCTGATGAAGGCGGATTCGTCTCTCTCGGTGGTGGTCGTGGAAAAAGACAGGAGCTACGAGCGCTCCTCCACAGTCCTCTCGGACGGCAACGTGCGCATCCAGTTCAACCTCGAGGAAAACGTCAGGATGTCCCAATACGCGCTCGATGTTCTGCGGACCTTCGAGGACGACATGGCCACTCCGAGCTTCAGACCGGAAGTCGGAGCGCGACACCAGGGGAACCTGTTCCTCGCCAGCGAGAGGGGCAAGGCGGATGCCTTGAGCGGAATCGAAACGCAGAGAGAACTGGGCTGTGAGGTGACCTGGCTGGGGAGTGAGGAGATAGCGAGACGGTTCCCGGGCCTTCGTATCGAGGGCCTGGTCGGAGGCAGCTTCGCCCAGATAGACGGGTCGGTCGATCCGAGCGCGGTGCTCCGTGGCTTCCGGAACAAAGCGACGGAGTTGGGAGCTCTCTATCTGGACGACGAGGTGGTCGAGCTGCTGGCCAACCATGGGGCGATGACCGGAGCCCGGCTCCGATCCGGCTCGGACCTGACCGGGCCGGTGGTCGTCAACTCTGCCGGGGCCTGGTCGGCCGACCTTGCCCGGCCACTGGGAGTCGACCTTCCCGTCATCCCCGTGATGCGAACCGTCTATGTCGTCTCCTCGACGGTCCCGACCATCGGCATGCCCAGCCTGTTCCTGCCGTCTGGCGTGTATGCGATCCCGGAAAGCGATCGC
>JBEVJN010000067.1:0-9499 GCA_040510135.1 Acidimicrobiia bacterium
CAAGATCGTCCTGGTAGAGATACTGGTGGTCCCGGCGGTCGATGATCGCCTGATCGACGTTCTCGTCGGCTCTGAAGGTCCGGTCCAGCACCTGGCCCGTCTCCAGGTTCTTGAGTTTCATCCGGACGAAGGCGCGGCCTTTGCCGGGTTTGACATGCTGGTACTCGACGATGGTGAACAGGCCGTCGCTCAACTGGAGCGCCATCCCCGGTCTGACGTCGTTGGTGCTGATCATGATGCCCGCAGTGTGGTCCGAACCTGCGAGGGAAGATAGACCGGGTCAGAGACCAACGGCGTCGAGGCCGAGGTCGAGGTCGGCGACTTCCACGTGCTCGACGACGGGGTCGGCGAGGGCGCGGAGGAGAACCATCCGCATGCCGGATGAGTCGCGCTTCTTGTCGTGACGAAGCAGGTCTTCGACGCGGGCTCTCTCCAGACCATCCACTCTGGTGGGGAGACCGAGCCCGTTGATGGCGGCGGCCATCCGGTCCAAGGCCTGAAAACGCAGTTTCCGCTCGGATATCCGCCCGGCAGCAACCATGCCGATCGCCACCGATTCGCCGTGGGACAAGGGTGAGGCGAACTCGACGGCGTGGCCGATGGTGTGCCCGAAATTCAGAATCGCCCGCAGCCCCGAGTCGCGCTCGTCCTCTCCGACGACCCTGACCTTCACCGCCGCCGCCTTGGTGACAACCTCTTCCAGGGAGGCGTCCTCGCCTTTCTCCTCGAGGAGCTCGAATAGGTCGCGGTCGCCCACCAAGCCCGTCTTGAGGGCCTCGGCCATGCCTTCTCGACGAAGGGTCGTGGGAAGCTCTTCCAGGGTCTTCACGTCGACGATCACCCTGGTGGGGTGCCAGAAGAGACCCACCAGGTTCTTGCCGGCGAGATTGACTCCGGTCTTCCCGCCTATGGCGGCGTCCACAGCGGCGAGAAGTGTGGTTGGCACATGGACGACTTCTACTCCACGGAGCCACGTGCCGGCGACGAACCCGGCGAGATCGGACACCGACCCTCCGCCGACTCCCATGACTGTGTCGTGGCGGCCCAGGCCGAACCTGGCGAGGGCCTCGTAGACCGATCCGGCGACGATCAAGGTTTTCGCCTCTTCCCTGTCGGGGAGCCCGATCACCTCGACCTGGAGGCCCGCATCCTGCAACTGTCGCCCAATGTCCAGGGCGATATGAGTCGCGCCGGGCTGGGTTACCAGAGCAACCCGTTCACGGTCGGATCGCGCCGGCAGGATCGGGTCGGGTAGGCCGCGCCCCACGACCAGCTCTGTCTTGCCCGCGACGATCAGAGCGTCCAAAGCTGCTCGACCCTCATCGCGACTTCCTCCACCGTCATCGGAGACGTGTCGATCTCGTAGTCTGCCGCATCCTCATAGGCCCCTGACCGCTCCTCGAGCAGCCGGGTGATATTGGCGGTCCGATCGGGATCTCCCGCCAGGAGGGGTCGGTCTCCAGCCTTTTCGAGCCTGCGCTCCAGCACTGCAAGCTCGGCCCGGAGCCAAACGATTCTCCCTGTATCCCGCATTCGTCGTCGATTGGCCACCTCCAGGACCGCCCCGCCACCAGTCGAGACGACGGCTTCCGTGCCGGCGACCCGCTTGATCACGGCGGTCTCGAATCTTCGAAAACCCGGCTCTCCGAGCCGATCCCAAAGTTCCGCGATGGACGACCCAGCTTCCGTGGCCACCGCGTCGTCGACGTCGACGAATTCAACGCCGAGACGCTCGGCGGCCAGCCGTCCAGCGCTGGTTTTTCCGGTGCCCATCATCCCCACCAGCCAAAGGGTCATCTCCCGGGCCGGTCGGAGAGACCGGAGCGGTATCGGTCGGCGGCGGCCACGAACTCGTCGACTGTGTCGCCCCCAAATTTCCTTTGGAACTCGCCGGCGAGGACGAACGCGGTCATCTGCTCACCGACTACGCCCGCGGCCGGTACTGCGCAGACATCCGATCGCTCTCTCACCGCATCGGCGGGCTCGCCCGTGGTCATGTCCACCGTGCGCAGGGGCCGCATCAGGGTCGATATCGGTTTCATCGCCCCCCGTACCCGTATCGTCTCGCCATTGCTCATCCCACCCTCCGTGCCGCCGGCGCGGTTGGTCGGCCGGGTGAGGACGCCCTCGTCGAGGAGGATCTCGTCATGGGATTTCGACCCGGGCAGCGCGGCCACCTCGAATCCATCCCCGATCTCGACTCCCTTGATGGCCGGGATCGACATGATGGCCGTGGCAAGGAGCGCGTCGAGGCGGCGGTCGTAATGGACATGAGAGCCGATCCCGGGGGGGACTCCAAAGCCCAGGACCTCGAAAACGCCCCCCAGCGTGTCGCGTTGCTCCTTGGCATCTTCGATCGCCCCGATCATCGCGGCCTCAGCCGTGGGGTCCAGGCAGCGAACCGGGCTGTCGTCGATCCGGTCCTGATCGCCCGGGCCCGGCGTCGGACCTTCACTGGAGGCGGCGCCGATGGCCACCACGTGGCTGAACACGCGAACACCCACGGTGGCGAGGAAGATCTTGGATAGGATCCCGGCCACTGTCCGGGCGGCGGTCTCCCGAGCAGAGGCGCGCTCCAGTATGTCCCTGGCGTCGTCTGTCCCGTACTTGAGCATGCCCGCTAGATCGGCATGGCCCGGGCGGGGCCGGGTCACCGTCTTCTTGGATGGGCCTGGTTCGGGGCTCATCTCTTCGGACCATCGCGGCCATTCGGTATTGCGGATCAGCACCGCGACCGGCGAGCCGAGCGTGTGGCCGTGCCTGATGCCGCCAAGGATCTCGATCTCATCTCGCTCGATCGACATGCGCTTGCCCCGCCCGTAGCCCATGCGTCGTCGCGCCAGCTCGTCGGTGATCTGTTCAGGCGCGACCTCGAGTCCTCGAGGGAGGCCCTCGATGATGGTCACCAGACCCGGGCCGTGTGACTCACCGGCGGTCATGAAACGCACCATGGCCAGATGCTACGTCGGGATCGGGAAAGCTCCGAGCCCCGCCAGGATGATGGCGATCCAGGCCCCGAGGATCATCGCCGGCCCGTAGGGGACTTCCGCCCGCATCGCATCGCGAACGGTCACATCAGGCGTCCCCGATCGGCTTCGCCTCGACCTGCCGACCAACCCCGCCGCGAGCACCACGAGGGAGATGGCACCGCCGATGAGCGCGGTGAGAAACACGGACCAGCCGAGGGTGCCCCAGGAGAGATAGGCCGTGAACACCCCGAGCTGCGCGGACAGCTTGACATCCCCGTAGCCAAAGCCGCGGCCCCTCACCAATAAGAACACGAGGTTCGTGCCCGCGAAGTAGGCCAGGCCCCCGAGGACCGCTCTGATCCATGCTCCTCCGCTGGCATCGGCCAACGAGGCCACTCCGAGTGCCACGACGAGAATGATCGACCCCCGGAGATTCAATCGATCGACGATCCGAAATGCATCGACGTCAGTGATGCCGAGGGCCAGCGTGAGCCACAGAAACCCGAGATATGGGATGAGGGCCCACGTCGGGCCAACTGTGTTGGCGAAACCGACGGCGACGGCGACCCCCACCCCGATCACCAGGATCTCCCGTCCAACCCGCCTCCCGCAGCTTGGACAGGTGACCTTGAGCCATCCCCTACGGGTACCGCACTGGGGACAGGTGCCGACGAGAGGGCGTAGCGGCAGGTCGAGGAGGGCCTGCGCGGCGAGATCGTGTGCGACCAGAGCCCCCAGAAATCCAAATGCTCCGGCGATGATGTTGTTCACCGCCGGAGCAAGTTAGTGGTCAGGTAGTGGGCAGGGCTGGTCGCGACGAGCGCCGGATCAGCCTTCGTCGATATCCTTGAGCACAGATCCCATGCGACGCCGACGGAGCAGGCCATGGCCCTCCTCCTCGACATCGACCTTGTCGTTGACCTCGAGCTGGGAGAACACTTTCTCGAGGAAGGCCTCGGTGTCCCCCTCGACATTGGGCTCGACCGCAGCCTCGAACGAAGGGCTCTCGGAGTAGGGCTCCCCCTCATCGTCGCCCTCGGAGGATGCGGCATATGTATCTTCGATCCCCTCGCCAGGCTCGTCCACGTTGTTCGACTTGACGAAAAGACCGAAGCGGCTCTCTTTGCCTTCCTCGGCGGGTGGGTCAAAGGACTCGAACGGCGTCGGCTCGAAGTCCGTCGGTGCAGTCACCTCGTAGCCCGTCTGGTCGCCGGCTTCGGCTTCTGCCTCGGCGGGGGCCTCCTGGGGCTCGACCCACCACGAATCGGCCGGGGCGGCCGGCTCGTCGACGACGACCGGCAGGTCCCACTCGGGAGCAGCTGGCTCAGCCTGATCCTCGCCAAGGACGAGCAGCTGACGCTCGGTCATCTCGGCGGCGACCTTGGCAATCCAGAACTCTGTGGTGCCCAAACGCTCGGCGATGGTAGATACCGAGGCACCGGAGCCCAGCTCACACAGCAGACGCCAGGCTTCGCGGTTCAGCGTGATCTCGTCCTGATCGCCGGCATCACGGCTAATCCGGATCGTGGCATCAAGATCTTCGATCGTCTCACGAACCGTGGCCCACTCGTCGGCCCGACGACGCGAATCGTCCAGAGCCGCTTCCAGCTCGAATGGGCGCGGGCTCCCGTACGGCGTGACAGCGCCGTCGCTCACCTCGAATGAGGCTCCCTTTTCACCGAGGTGGTACAGGCTCTCGATGGTGATCTCCCGGAGCAGGTCGATGATGGCGGTCTCCCGATCGTGGAGATCCAGGAAGGATGACTCACCGGACACGACCTTGCGCAGGAACTCGTCGTCGACGTATCCAGAGTTCACAAGATGCTTGTGCAGGTCACGGTCCTCGGCCGTTGTGGCCAGCGCGATCCCCTTCTTGGCCACGAAGACGCGGCCGCGGATGTCCTCGCCGCGCACCTCGACCGACCCGCGCTGGTCGGATCGCATCAAGAGACGCAACACCTCATCGAGAGGGACAAAACCCAGGTTTCCTGAAAGAGCCACGTAACCAACTCCTTGGCTTGAAGACTTAGCCACGAGATCGGCCGCTTTGACCAGACGCTTTAGGCGTTTCTGGCCGCCTGGATCATGACCTGGACCGGTGCGGTGACACCGGTCCACCACTCGAATGATGCCGCCGCCTGCAGCACCAGGAACTCGACTCCGTCCATGAAGGGCAGCCCGGCGGCGCGGGCGCCCGCCACAGTGCGTGTCTCATCGGCCCCGTAGGCCAGGTCGATCACCCCCGAGGCGGTCATGGTTGCAGCCTCGGGCAGTGAGGTCCCGCCCTTACCGAGCGGCGTGGCATTCACCAGCAACGCGCCTTTGACTCCAACGCCGAAGGGAACCACCCCGGCCCCACCGTCAATCCTCTCCACTAGGGCGGTAGCCCGCTGGATATCGCGTGCCGCGACATAGAGCTCGCGTCCGGCGGCGCCGATAATCGCCGCGGCCGCGGCGCCTCCCGCGCCAAGTACCAGGATCGGGGCCGACGGGTTGAAGCGCTCGTCTGTGAAGGCCCTCACCGATGCCACGACATCTGTGCTGTGTCCCTCCACCGCTCGCGATCGCATGCGGATGGTGTTGACCGAGCCACTTGCCGTCGCTTCCTCCGTCAGGACATCGACGAGCGCGGCCGCCTCCGTCTTCAGTGGCATGGTCACGTTGGCTCCGTCGAGCGATCCGCCTTTGAGCTCCCCGATGACGCCGCTCAGGGTGCCCGCTTCAACTCGTCTCGCCACGTACGAGCCCTCGATGCCCAAATAGGCCATGGCTGCGTTGTGGATTGCCGGGGATCGTGAGTGCTCGATGGGATCGCCGAGCACTGCCAAACGAAGTGGAACAGACATCGCCGCAAGTGTTGCAGCGGTGGTCAGCGTCTAGGGAAGGACGCCATCCTCCTGAGCCTGAGCCACGTTGGCGTTGTGCTCATCGAGGGTTGCGGCGAAGGCGTGATGACCATCGAGGTCGGAGAGGACGTAATACAGGAAGTCGGACTGCGCCGGCGCGGCTGCAGCGTCCAGCGAGGCCCGCCCGGGGGAGGAGATCGGAGTCGGTGGCAACCCATTGACCAGATACGTGTTGTAGGGCGAGTCCACTTCCCGATCGAAGAGCGCAGGATCGTCGGTGCCGAGGGCGTAGAGGACCGTTGCGTCGATGTCGAGCTTCATGCCCATGTTCAGACGGTTGTGGATCACGCTGGAGACGGTCGGGCGCTCCTCATCCAACTGGGCCTCGGACTCGATCAGAGAGGCGATCTTCAAACCGTCGTATGGCGTCATCCCAGCCGCCTCCAGGGTGGCCCAGTCGATGCTCCCCACGCGCTGTTCCATGGTCGATGCAAGCCGCTGCAAGATGTGCACCGGGTCGGCCGAGCTGGCGAACTCATAAGTATCGGGGAATAGCAAACCTTCCCAGTCTGCCAGGGTCGGGTTATCCGGAATCTCGGTCAAGGAGGTCTCGACCTCACCACCGAGCAACGCGGTTTCGAACTCGGAGTACGGCACTCCCGATGCCTCGGCGAGTGCGGTGAGGATCTCATGGACCTTGAGGCCCTCGATCACCGTCGCCCGGTAGACGTCCGCCACTGGCCCCACGACGAGCATGGCCACGACTTCGTTGGGATCCATGACGGTCTGCATCGCGTAAGTCCCGGCCTGGAGACGCGCGTCTGCCTCGTTGTTGCGGACCGCCACCTCGAATTCGAGCGCCGAGCGAACCACTCCCTGGGCAGCGAGGATGGCGCCTATGTCCTCCGCAGTCGACCCCGAGGGGATCTCGATCGTCACGTCCTGTCCGGGCTGGACCGATACCGGGCTGGCGGAAGGATCGTCGGAGTTGAAGGAGGACCCGACAAGACGGCCGAGATAGGAGCCACCGCCGACCACCGCGATCCCGGCGAGGACGACGAGCCCGATGGTGGCGGCGATCTTGCTCACCCGGATCCACGGGGAGGGCTGTTCGGGCGCAGGTTCGTAAGTCATTTGGTTCGGTCCAGATAGTCCTGAAGGATGATTGCGGCTGCCACTTTGTCGACGCTCTCTCGCCGTTTCCGGCGTTTCATCCCGGAGTCGAGGAGCGTTTCTTCGGCCATTCTCGAGGTGTAACGCTCGTCCACCAGGATGACTTCGACCCCGGCGGCGACGCCGAGCGCATCCGCAAGTTTCCTGGCTTCGGATGCGGATATCCCCTCACCACCACTCAGCCCGGTAGGGAGGCCGACGACAATGGTACCGACATCGTGTTCTTTGACGAGGTTCACCACCTCCTCCACAACCGCTGACCTGGGCACCACAGAGAGGGGCCGGGCAGTGATCCCCAGCGAATCGGATATGGCCAAACCGACCCGCTTCGTTCCGTAGTCGACGCCGAGGGAGCGGCTCACAGACTCCCGAGAAGTCGTTCGGCGCTGTCCCGGGCTCGCTCGAGCCCGTCATCGAGCCGGTCTCCATGCGGACCACCGGCTTGAGCGAGCTCCGGATCGCGGGATCCGCCTCCGCCGAGCTCGGTCGCGGCGTCGGAGATGATCTCGGCGGCGGAGACACCGGCTGCGACCAGGTCTTTCGTCACCACTGCTATCAGAGACCCCTTTCCCGCCACGATGGAGCCGACCACGACCACAGCGGGGGGGCCGAGGCGGTCCCTGATGCCAAGGGCCAATTGGCGCAGAGAGGTCGCGTCGAGGTCGGGGGCCGAGCCCACGAGCAATGACGTCTCGCCCACCTCCTTGGCATGCCCGGCGAGCTCGACGGCGAGCTCGCCACGTCGCTGAGAGCGGAGGACGTCGAGCTCTCCTTCCAGCGTGTCGATGCGCTCCAGGAGACCCTCGACACGCGCCGGGACCTCCCGTCCTGAGACCTTCAACAATCGGCCCACGTGATCGAGCCCGGCCCGGACCTCCACTAGTTGCTGATATGCGGCCAGGCCGGTCAGGGCTTCGACGCGGCGGAGATTGGATCCGATCGAGGACTCGGAGGTGACCAGGAGCGGCCCGACCTGAGCCGAGGTGTGGGTGTGGGTTCCTCCGCAGAACTCTGTCGAGAAGCTCCCGACCTGCACTACCCGGACCGTGTCCCCGTACTTGTCGCCGAAGAAGGCAAGAGCGCCCATCTCCTCGGCTTCCTCCTTGGTCGTGACCGTGGTCTTCACGCGCTTGTTGTCGATCAGCTTCTCGTTCGCCCGTGCCTCGACCTCGGCCAGCTCGTGAGGAGCGACCTGGGCGAAATGTGAGAAGTCGAAGCGCAGCCGGCCAGGCTCAACCAGGGACCCAGCCTGGCTGGCGTGATCGCCGAGCACATCGCGAAGTGCCCAGTGCAAGACGTGAGTTCCGGTGTGGCTCTTTCTGATGGCCTCGCGTCGGGGGGTGTCGATGGAGGCCGTGGCCATCTGGCCAACCGCCAAATAGCCGTCTTGGACCCTGACGCGATGGCCGTGGAGACCCTGCAAGGCATGCTTGGTGTCGATAACGACGGCCGACCCGGTCTCCGTCTCGATGAGCCCTGTGTCGCCGATCTGGCCCCCGGACTCACCGTAGAAGGGCGTGCGGCTGAGGAACACCTCGACCTGCCTTCCCTCGTCGGCGCGCTCCACCGTCTCGCCGTCGGCGACCATGGCGAGGACTTGGCCATCGGCGGTGTCGGCTTCGTAGCCGACGAAATCGGTGAGCCCGGTGACATCGAGCACCGAGCGATACATCTCCTGGGCCGCGACCTCGTCGCCGCCCTTCCAGGCGGCACGGGCTCGACGTCGTTGCTCGGCCATCTCGCTCTCGAATCCTTGGGTATCGACTTCGATTCCCCGCTCGGACGCGATCTCGCGGGTCAGTTCGATGGGAAACCCGTAGGTGTCGTGGAGTTTGAAGACCGTCGCCCCGGAGAGCGCCGGCGCATCGTCTCGGGCAAGCTCGGCGTCGAGCAGCTGGTGTCCGGATTCGAGCGTGCGACGAAAGCGCTCCTCCTCCCTGACCACGACTTGGTTGATGAAGTCCTTCCGCTCGCCGAGCTCGGTGTACCAATCCCCCATCACCTCGACGGTCGCGTCCACGAGCATCGGGAATACGAGGCCTTCTCCTCCGTACTGCCAGGCATGGCGGACCGCTCGTCGCAAGATCCGGCGAAGGACGTACCCGCGGCCGTCGTTGGAGGGAATCACGCCGTCGGCGATGAGGAAGGTCACGGCACGGCCGTGATCGGCCAGGATGCGGAGTGAGACGTCGTGCATCTCGTCCTCGCCATAGGTGAGGCCCGTGTATGACGCCGCTGCGTCGCGGATGTGAGAGGTGGAGTCGATGTCGAACACCGAGGGCACGCCCTGCAGCACCGCCGCCACTCGATCGAGGCCCATCCCGGTGTCGATGCTCTTCGCCGGCAGATCGCCGATCACGTGATAGGGCTCGTCCTGCACGTTCTGCATGAAGACGAGATTCCAGATCTCCACGAAGCGGTCCTCATCGCCAACGGCGGGACCGCCGCCCTCCCCGAACTCGGAGCCCTTGTCGAAGAAGATCTCCGAGCACGGACCGCACGGACCGGGCA
>JBEVJN010000068.1:0-2937 GCA_040510135.1 Acidimicrobiia bacterium
GTGGATGTCACAGACTTCCCCCCCGATGCGGTACGACCTAGCAGAGATGCGATCCAACCGCCATCGCACCAGCTCGGCCACTCTCCGCATAGTGATGCTAGGGTCCACGGCCCAACCGCGGCGCGGAGTCGACCCCGGGGCTTTGCGGTCGCCTCGATCGGGGCCACGCAGGGTGTCATGCTTGTTCGCGATTTGCCTTCAGTTCCCGTCTATTGCGGCCTTGCCTTTGAACCGCTGCCGATGCGGCACGGCCGCAACGACGTCGATGCTGTGCGAGAGTCGGCCGGTAGTCTCGGCGGCCGGGGCTGGAGTCGCATCGGCCGGGTCGGAGCTCGGTCGCCGCCTTGAAGGGCGCTCCGCCCATGGTTCATCTCCAACTGCAACTGGCAGTCGGCTCCGGCATTTATTGAAGTGCTGAATCATAACAGGTGCGTCTCGCCAAAAGGGTGTCCATGTCGATTACCGCGCCATCTCGCCGCCCTGACGTCTTTCTTTCTGGCGGCGATGAGATGGGTGAGCTCATCCGCAGACACGATTGGGGAGCCACGTCGCTCGGTCGACCCGAAGGCTGGCCTCAGGCGCTTCGAACGGTACTCCGGCTGATCCTGAACACGGGCCACCCGATGTACATCTTCTGGGGGCCAGAACTTCTCTGTTTCTACAACGATGCCTATCGGCAATCGATCGGGCCTGAGCGGCACCCTGCATCGTTGGGCCAGCCGGCGCGTCAGGTATGGGCCGAGATATGGGGGATCATCGGGCCGCAAATCGATCAGGTGATGGCCGGCCAAGGCGCGACCTGGCACGAGAACCAACTCGTGCCGATCACGCGCAACGGCCGGCTGGAGGAAGTGTATTGGACCTACAGCTACGGTCCGATCGACGACGACACAGCTGCGAACGCTATCGGCGGTGTGCTCGTCGTCTGTACCGAAACGACCAGATCTGTGCTTGCCGAGCGTCATCAAGCGGCCGAAGCAGAGCGTCAACGCCGCCTCTTCGAGCAGGCACCAAGCTTCGTCAGTGTCATGTCCGGACCCGAGCACGTGGTTGAGTTCGTCAACCAGGCCCATCTACGCGCCTTCGGAAGCGAGGACTGGATCGGCAAACCGATCCGGCAAGCGTTTCCCGAGATCGCTGAACAGGGCTTTTTCGAGCGGCTCGATGCGGTCTACCTGACAGGCGAGGTCTACCGAGCCCAAGGAGCCGAGGTTCGCTACCAATATCCCCCGACCGGCCGGGAGGAGAAACGCTTCCTGGACTTCATCTACGCCCCTCTTGTGGGCGAGGACGGCAGCGTGACTGGAGTATTCTGCGAGGGCTACGACGTAACAGACCGCATCGCAGCCGAACAGTTCCAGGCAACGCTCAACCGTGAGCTCGGTCATCGGATGAAGAACCAGCTCGCGATGGTGCAGGCAATCGTCGGGCAGACTCTTCGATCATCACGAGACCTCGGTTCTCTCTCGAAAACCATTGCCGCCCGCATCCAGGTCCTTGCCCGGGCTCACGAGGCGCTCATTGCCGGCGAGACCGAGCTCTTCCTGGTGCGCGAGATCGTGCAGAGGTCTGTTTTTCCATACGATGACGAGCTTGCTGGACGCTATGTCTTCGAGGGACCTGACCTCGCCCTTGCGTCCAGGCCCGCCCTTTCCATGGCTTTGATCCTGCACGAGCTGGCCACGAACGCGGTCAAGTATGGGGCGCTCTCGTCGCCGGAAGGGCGAGTGCTGGTGAGCTGGGACACTGTTGGCTCTGGCGACACGGCCCAGTTCGTCTTCCGCTGGAGCGAGGAGGGTGGCCCTCCCGTTACGCCGCCCGAAAGTCGTGGAGCCGGGGACCGCCTAATAAATGCTGGCTTGTCAGGATCGAGAGAGGGCTCTGTCGCATTGATCTACGCCGCCGATGGAGTGCGTTGCGAGATCCGAGCGGACCTCGGGAGCGTGCAAGAGGAGCACTAGCTCGTGAGTAGATACGGTCCGCACTCCCTCACCCTCCTCGTCGTGGAGGATGAACCTCTCATACGCATCGAATTGGCGGACCACCTCTCTGACATGGGATATTGCGTTCTTGAGGCAGCCGGCGCCGACGCTGCGATCAGGCTTCTCGAAGCTCACGCCGAGATCGTCGCGGTCATCACCGACCTGAGCATGCCAGGATCGATGGACGGTCTGGCCTTGGCCCGGATCGTTCGAGAACGCTGGCCGCCCTGCGCGCTCATCATGATTTCGGGTCACCATCGACCGGCCCCTTCTGAACTGCCAGCGGGACTGCGATTTCTGCCCAAGCCAGTTGCCTCTCGGTCACTCGAGCGGACGTTGGGGGAGCTAGGGCTGGCGATCGCCTAATTCGGTGGCTTGCCAGGAACCGGCGCCTTCCGATGGAATAGGTCGTCAAACGGTTCCATTGACCCTTCGAGCATCGCGGCGCTGCCCGTGAAACGCTGCCATCTTTCGACGGCGACGTCGACGTAGGCCGGGTTCAACTCGATCCCGAGGCTGACCCGCCCGGTTGTCTCGGCAGCGATTAGCGTCGTTCCCGATCCCATGAACGGCTCGTAGACCGCCTGGCCGGGCGAGCTGTTGTTGAGAATCGGCCGGCGCATGCATTCGACCGGCTTCTGCGTGCCGTGGACCGTCTCGGCGTCCTGGTCGCGGCTGGAGATCTGCCAGAGCGTGGTCTGCTTGCGGTCGCCCGCCCAGTGACCCTTGCCGCTCTTCTTGACGGCGTACCACATCGGTTCATGCATCCAGTGGTAGTCGCCGCGACTCAGCACCAGCCGCTCCTTCGCCCAGATGATCTGGGAGCGGATGGTGAGGCGGGCGGCCTCGAGGCTCTCGGCGACGGTCGCCGCGTGCAGTGCGCCGTGCGAGAAGTAGGCGACGTCACCCGGGAATAGCCTTGCCGGTGCGGCGTATCGCGGCTGCCTCAGCCTTG
>JBEVJN010000069.1:0-25397 GCA_040510135.1 Acidimicrobiia bacterium
TGACCATCTTCACCACTTCGTCCACCCGGGCCGAGTCGAGGGCATGGCCCTCCTGAACGAGGATGAGCAACTCTTCGAGCACGGTTCGGGCTCGTTCGACCTCGGTGTCGGGGCCTTTGAGGGCCACCTCGTCCCCGCGCGCGATGAATCGCACCTCCGGGAAATGGGATTCGACCTGGCGGAGGTGCCTATCGGCCTCCCCGAGGAGATCCAGCATCAAATGGTGGCTGGGGACGCGTAAACGCGAGTCGATAGATTCGGTGGGTTGCTCAGTGGGCACAGGAGATGACGCCCTCTCTGTGGCGTCGCGCCCATTGTAGAGGGCGTCCCGTGCTGATTCAGAACATTCAGTCCTGCCCGGAGACGGATTCCACCGTCGAATCCAGCAGGGAAGCAATCACAGCCTTGTCCGAGTCGCGAACCTCGTCAGGACGACCCTCACGGCGAAGGAAGTGGATTGCGGCGAGGTAGCGATCGATGAGGTCGAGATCCTTGGACTCGGCTGCCATATCCAAATCGATCAGCACTCCCCGCTCAGCCTGGCCGAGGGGCAAGAGGTCAGCGGCAGGCACCGCGTAGATCTCGGCGAGACGCACCAATCGTTGAACACTCAGCGCGCGCTCCCCACGCTCATATGCGCCGACAACGGAGGCTTTGAACTCGCCACCGGTATAGGACTCGAGCTCTCCCAACGACCAACCACGCTGGCGGCGGGCGGCACGCAAGCGCAAGCCCAGCGTGGCGCTGAATCTATCAACCAAGGGTCTCCTCCCGTAAGCCCGTAGGCGGGATGCTAACTGCTCGACGCGATGATTCATAGGATCCGAGCAGTGGCCACCAGCGCAGCTGTTTCGACTCTGAGCACGGTGTCGCCAAGATCCCAACGCAACGCATCTTCCGGGATCTCCTCGGACCCCCATCCGCCTTCGGGCCCGATGACCACTGTGCGCGCGAGAGGTGTATCCCGTGTTCCTCCCTGATCACACACGGCAAAGGGTGACCTCAGATCCCCGAACGTTGCCAGGCGGTCCGACGTCTTCATAAGCCAAGCACCCCGGGATTGCTCCAGGCCGGAGACCGCCCAAGAGAGGAGCTTCCCCGCATTAGGCGGACGGCCCTGTCCGTGCCTGGTGTCGAGAAAAAGCAATTCGGCGACTCCCATCTCGGCCAACTTCTCGACCATGAAACGGGCCCGATCTCGATTATCGGGCGGGGCGACCACCACGATCAGGTCGGAAGGGGCGGGAATCTGGCTTTCTTCGTCCCTCGCCAGCCAACCGCTCGCATATCGTCCTTGGCCCAAGGACCCGGCTCCGTCGGTGTAGGTCGCCGGCTCCCCGTCTCGTACTCGAAGCACCTTCTCGAGATGGTGTTTCTGCTCCGCTGACAATTCGAGATGCTCCCCACCCCACGGGCCCGAAACCAGAAGATGTGGCACGTGGCCCATCGAGTCGACAGATCAGCCGGCCGAGGCTGGCCGGTCCGTCCTCTCACCTCGCAGCTCTGCCCATCGCCGCAGAGCTTCCTCCTCGTCGCTGGTGAGATCACTCGGAACGGTGACGGAGACGACCACGTGGAGGTCTCCCCTGGTCCGCCGGCCGAGATGGGTGACGCCCAGACCCGCCACCCGAAAGATGGTCCCGGGCTGAGTGCCGGCAGGGATCTCGAGATCATTCTCGCCGCCCTCGATCAAGGGGATGGCGAGCCTCGTCCCCAGCGTCGCTTCGGCGATGCCGATCGAAACATGGTGCACCAGATCTGCGTCATGACGCTCGAACCTCGGGTCGGCGGTGACCATGACCTCGACGTAGAGGTCACCGGGCGGGCCGTAACGACCACCCGATTGGCCCCGACCTGAAATCCGGAGTCGTGTGCCTGAGGACACACCGGCCGGCACCTCGACCGTCATCGTCCGATCCCCGTCCACTGCGCCGATACCGGAGCACGCCGGACACGGGCTTGTCACCAGAACGCCCTCGCCACGACAGCTGGGGCAAGTCCCGACCGTCATCATCGTCCCGAAGAGGGATCGTCGTGCCTCCCGGATCGAACCAGCACCACCGCACTCGGGACATGTCGTCTGACCGTGACCCTCTTTAGCCCCGGTTCCGGAGCAAACCTCGCATGTGTTCTTGGTCTCGTACGTGACTTCGGCGTCGGTACCGAATGTGGCACCCACCAGATCGACCTCGATCCGCACCAGCACGTCGCTACCCCTCGTCGGACGGCCCCGAGCCCCGCCACCAAACATCGAGTTGTCGCCGAACACGGATCGCAGTAGGTCGTCGAACCCGCCAAAGCCGGCGAACAGGTCGGAGAGATCAATGGTGTCTCCTCTGTCATATCGACGCCTCCGATCCGGGTCGGAGAGAACCTCGTAGGCCTCGGCAGCATCGCGAAATCGAGCCTCAGAGACGGGATCGCCCGGATTCGCATCGGGATGGGTGGCCCGGGCGGTCAGCCTGAAAGCCTTCTTGATCTCTTCGATTGTGGCGTCCCTACTCACGCCCAGGATGTCGTAGTAGTTCTTGGCCATGGGTCAGTCTTGTTCGGAGCTGATCCGGTCCTCCAACTCGCGGGAGACCTCTTCGACCGCCGAGATCGCTCGCTTGTAGTTCATGCGCATCGGCCCGATGACACCAACTGACCCGCCGCTGGCGCCCGCCTCGTAGGTTTTGGACACGACGGCGAGGTCGACGTCCTGCAGCGGAAGCTCGGCGCCGATCTGGATCGACGTCCCCGAGGCGACCGCGAGGATTTTCATGACCTCGGCCTCGCGGGCCAGAACTTCGAGGATTCGCTGTACCGCGCTCAGATCCTCCCACACCGACGTCAACCGCTGAGTCCCTCCAATGAAGATCTCTGTGCCTGCCGCCGCAGCCAGATGAAGCCCGTCGTTCATGGTGAGCACCGCTTCACGAGTCCGTTCGTCGAGCCCGCCAAGCACCTCTTCACTGATCGTCGGAGCAGCCCCGAGGTCGGACCCGACGACGGCGGCGCTCACGACCCGGTGGGCCTCCTCAAGTTCGGTAGCGGTGATGGGCACACGAACCCTCGCCCGCTGCTGGAGTACCCGACCCCCGTCGGTGACGACGATCAGGAGCATCTGGTCGGCAGTGACCTGGACGCTATGCAGGTCACGCACCCGGTCGCCGCGGAGCGCAGGCGCCACGACGACAGCAGGTAGATCGGTCACTTCGGCCAGGAGATCAGACGTCTCCTTGAGAAGCTTGGAGAGCTCGAGGTGGACCTCGCCGAAGAAGGAGTCGATCTTCGCCTGTGCCGTCGAACGGAGCCGCCCCGGGCCGAGGTGATCGACGTAGTAGCGGTACGCCGCAGCAGTGGGGACCCTGCCGGCAGAGGTGTGGGGCTGGATGACGAACCCCTCCGACTCGAGCGCGGCCAGGTCGTGTCTCACCGTCGCACTCGACACCGCGAGACGGGCCCGGTCGACGATGGCACGAGAGCTGACCGGTTCACCCGAGCGGATGTGCTCCTCGACCAAGGCGCGAAGGATCTCGGATCGGCGATCTTCAAGCATCTCGACTAGAGGTTATCCGTGTTGATCGATTCCACCCACCCTCGGGGTGGCGCGAGATCGAGCACCTGACGATGGACCTCGTCGGTGAGCAACGGTCGCCGAACAACGAGTCTTCCATCGGCGACCTCGATGATCCCTTCCCTGAGCAACACCTGCCCTCCGCTCGTCTGGATCAGGGATTCGACCCCCGGGCCGGGACCGACGCCGACAGAACGGCGCAGGCCGACGAACAGCCGGTCAATCTCAACATCCCAACCCTCGATCGGGTCGACTCCGGCGATCGGCCTCGTCCCAGCTTCGACCCGGTCCATGTATGCCTCGAGCCGGCGAACGTTGTGACTTCGCACCCGGCCCAGGAAGCGGTGGGCGCCGTTGCCGTAGGCCTCGTACTCCCCCTGGGCCCACACCACCAGGTTGTACCTGCATTGCCGACCGGGTCGGGACCAGTTGGACACCTCATATCGGTCCAAGCCGGCCAAGGGGAGGATCGTCCCCGCCAGCTCGTATCGGTCGGCCTGGATGTCGGGATCGGGGGCTTCGGCTCCAGCCTTGACCTCACGATGCAGCGGCGTGCCCGGCTCGACGGTCAGTGCATAGCAAGAGACGTGGTCCGGTTGGAGATCCACCGCTCGTTGTAGCGACAGCGCCCACGAATCTCCGGTTTCCACCGGTGTCCCGAATATCAGATCGAGCGAGACATTGTCGAAACCCGCCCGTCGTGCGTTGTCGACCGATCTGTCGATGTCCTCCGCTCGGTGACGCCGGCCCAAGCTGGCCAGGACACCGTCATCGAAGCTCTGTGCCCCGAATGACACCCGAGTGAATCCGGCCGAGAGCAGCTCCACGGCCCGCTGCTCGCCGAAGTCCTCCGGGTTGGCCTCGAGAGAGATCTCGGCATCAGGTGCGATGCCATGGCGGGTCCGGAGACTGTCGAGAACTCGACCGAGGAGATGGGGGTGGACGTGGCTCGGGGTCCCACCCCCGAAGTACACAGCATCGAGTTCGCGCCAGGGATCCGACAACCCGATCTCGGTGATTACCGCGTCGACATAACGCTCGATCCTGTCATCCGCGCCCGCGACGACGGCAAAGTCGCAGTAGGGGCAGATGGCCGAGCAAAACGGGATGTGGACGTATGCGGCGATCATGGCGGC
The DNA here is from genome assembly GCA_040510135.1 of Acidimicrobiia bacterium. Taxonomy (GTDB): domain Bacteria; phylum Actinomycetota; class Acidimicrobiia; order Spongiisociales; family ZC4RG35; genus JARDZU01. The sequence goes on from JBEVJN010000069.1 coordinate 4,696, forward strand.
GTGGATGTCCACCTCGAGAGGTCTCATATGTCGTCGTCAACGCGGAGCGCTGCCACGAAGGCCTCCTGGGGCACCTCCACCGAACCCACCATCTTCATCCGCTTCTTTCCTTCCTTCTGCTTGGTGAGCAGCTTCTTCTTGCGGGTGACGTCACCGCCATAGCACTTGGCAATTACGTCTTTTCGTTTGGCCTTCACGGTCTCCCGGCTGATGATCTTCCCTCCGATCGCTGCCTGGATCGGCACATCGAACATCTGGCGTGGTATGAGCCCGCGGAGTCGCCCGGTCATGGTCTTGCCGTAGTCGGCGGCCTTGTCCCGGTGGAGGACTGCAGAAAACGCATCCACTGGCTGCCCATTGAGCAGGATGTCGACCTTGACCAGATCGGCCCTCCTGTAGTCGGCCGGTTCGTAGTCGAGCGAGGCGTAGCCCTTGGTCCGCGACTTGAGCAGGTCGAAGAAGTCGAAGACGATCTCGGCGAGGGGTATCTGATAGTCGAGCTCGACACGCTCCGGGCTCAGATAGCTCATGTTGCCCATCTCACCCCGCTTGGTCGTCACCAGTTCCATGATCGGGCCCACGTATTCACTGGGCGTGAGGATCATCGCCCGGACATACGGCTCGGAGACACCGATCCTGCTCCCGGGGTCGGGCAGGTCCTGGGGCGACTTGATCTCCCGGACGCTGCCGTCGGGCAGGGTCACCCGGTAGGCGACCGACGGGGCGGTGGCGACGAGGTCGAGGTCGTACTCTCGCTCCAGCCGCTCGCGCACGATCTCCATGTGGAGCAGGCCCAGAAAGCCAACCCGGAACCCGAATCCAAGGGCACGACTCGTCTCCGCCTCCCACGTCAATGACCCGTCGTTCAGGCGGAGCTTCTCCAACGCCTCCCGCAGCCGCTCGAAATCGTCGCCATCGGTGGGGAAGAGGCCGGAAAAGACCATCGGCTTTGGTTCGGCATATCCGGGCAACGGCTCACGTGCCGGGACGGCGGCGTCGGTCAAGGTGTCCCCGACCTTGATCCGATCGATCTCCTTGACCCCGGTGATCAGATAGCCCACATCCCCTGCCTCCAGGACATTGACCGGCTTGGCAGCAGGCGTGAGGATCCCGACCTCCGCCGCATCGTGGGTCTCACCCGTTGCTATGAACTTCAGCCGAAATCCGGAGCGAAGCCGGCCATCGACGACCCGGACGTAGCAGACCACGCCCCGGTAGGCGTCGTAATACGAGTCGAAGACGAGAGCACGCAGTGGGCCATCGGGGTCACCTGCCGGCGGCGGCACCTGCTCCACGAGACGCTCCAGCAGCACCTCGACGCCTTCTCCGGTCTTGGCCGACATCCTGACTATGTCGTCAGGAGACCCGCCAATGACGTTGCAGATCTCAGCGGATACGCGGTCGGGGTCTGCGGCGACCAGATCAATCTTGTTGATCGCGGGTATTACCTCGAGTCCCGCGTCTATCGCCAGGTAGGCGTTGGCCAGCGTCTGCGCTTGTACACCCTGGGCCGCATCGACCAGCAGCAGGGCACCCTCGCAAGCAGCGAGCGATCGTGATACCTCGTAGGAGAAGTCGACGTGCCCCGGGGTGTCGATCAGATTGAGCACGTAGTCCTGGCCATCGACGGAGCGATAGGCGAGCCGGACGGTCTGTGCCTTGATCGTTATCCCCCGCTCCCGTTCCAGATCCATGGTGTCGAGCACCTGTTCGCGCATGTCCCGCTCACTGACGGCGCCAGTCAACTCGAGGAGGCGGTCGGCCAGGGTCGACTTGCCGTGGTCGATGTGGGCGATGATGGAGAAGTTGCGAATGCGCGATTGATTGGTCACGGGTAACCGGGAGGAGGCGGCATTGTACCTTGGAATATGGGCCTGCTACTGTGCGGTTTCCGGCGCAAAGACCCGACCCCTGAGTGCCGATTCCCGACCACACGAGAGTCTTTCAACATGGCCAACATCAAGTCACAGATCAAACGGAACCGCCAGAACGAGAATCGGCGGATGCGCAACAAGTCGATCAACTCCAACCTGAAGACGAGTGTCAAGAAGGTCGAGTCGGCTGCCGCGGCCGGCGAGCCGACCGACGAGTTGCTGCGTCAGGCACAGGCGAAGATCGACACCGCGGTTTCCAAGGGGGTCCTCCACAAGAAGGCCGCCGCCCGCAAGAAGTCCCGCCTCGCCAAGCGAGTCACGACCAGCTCGTAACGTCAGACGCAGTACGTAGAACGGGTGGCCGAAGGCCGCCCTATCCGTACCACCGGCACAACGCCACAGTCAGCCGCTCGAGGGTCACCCGATGCACCTCTTCGGGCTGAGACTTGATCACCCGATCTGCCCTGACCAGGGCCTCCTGAGCCCGTCGCAGCGACGACTCCCTTACCCGTCCCCGCTGCGACCAGAATCGGACCGGGCCCCGGTCGCTCGCCGTAGCGCCGATCCATTGGCGAAACGTCGTCTCGTCCGGCGCCGCCGCAGCCAGCGCCCTCTTCTTGAGATCCGACTCGACGGCCGCCAGGAACACCAGAGGGTGCCCGTGGACGAGGAAATCGGAGAGACGTCGCAGCGCCTCCCCCACCTCACCTTTAGACATGGCGTCGGTGATCAGGAAAGTTGGCTCGTCGGGGCGGTTCTTGAACCGGTCGAGCACCACCTCCTTGGTGATCTTGCCGCTGGTCTGCTCCAACTGGTCGAGAGCCTGGCCCATGGCTGCCGTGTCCGAGCCGAACTTCTGCAATAGCGCTTTCTCCGCGCCCTTCTCGAAGGTCAGTCCCCGATCCCGGACTTCGGCGTCGAGCCACTGCATCGCCTGGCGCTCCCACATCTTCCGCACCGTCTGAGAGCTGCCTAGGCTCTTGACGAGAGCGGACAGCGTCCTCGGCACCGCTCCGGCGGCCAGGATCACCACCTCGATCGTGGTCAGATCGGCATTCTTGATCAACTCCTCGAGCACAGCACTTTCCGACGCCTGAAGGTTTTGCGCGTCCACGAGCTGCAGACCCTGTGGCTCGCCGAACAGTGAGCCGGATTGCAGCAAGGGGATGACTGGCTCCAACTCGGTGCGCAAGGCGCCGTCACCCTCCTCCCCCGCACCACGGCCTGGAACGTCGATCCTGAGCACCTGGCCCCGCTCCAAGCCGGCTCGCGAGAACTGCTGGGCAGCCCCATCGAGCATCTGCTCTCGCTCGCCGGGCCCCGCGTTCGACGGGGCCGAGATGAGATGCAACGCCATGGCCTGACGGTAATCAGACCCGCCGTCACGTTTCGCCAACGGGGCTATCGGCCGCGACCGAACAGACGGGCCAGATCGCAGGCGACGGCGACATCGTGAACCCGGATGATGTCTGCCTTGTGCTCAAGAGCGAGCGAGATGTAGGCCACGACACGATGAAAGTCCCGCTTTCGCGGGATCGGTATAAGAACCGGCTTGCCCAGTGCCCGAACCTGCTCGGAGTCGGCGATGACCTGAAGTTGCATCCGGGTATATGCCTCATAGTCGCCGCGATAGTTGAGGGCGATCCCCGGGTCGAGGATGACGTTGTGGATCCCGAGCCCGGCGAGATCAGAGAGGAGCGCGCGAAAGACGTCAGCAGTCCGATCGGCCTTGTCTTCTCTGATCTCGATCTGCCCTACGTCGTGGGGGTTGTCTCCCTCCACGTACACGGCGACTGCGGCGACTCCGGCTTCGGCGACTGTTTGGCGCATTTCCGGGTCGGCGAGACCCCCTGTGTCATTTATGATCACAGCGCCGGCGCCGACCGCTGCGCCGGCCACATCTGGCTTCCAGGTGTCGATTGCCACCAGGTGACCCTCCGCGACGAGCGCGTCGATCATCGGTACCACCCTCGCGATCTCATCCGTCGCCTCGATTGTCGGATTGTCGAGATGCGACGACTGTCCGCCGACGTCGATCATCGTGGCACCCCAAGACCGGTAACGGTCCGCCATGAGAAGTGCCTCGTCGACTGAGCGTGCGATGGTGTGGACGTTCTTCGAGTCAGGCGAGACGTTGATCACTCCCATCACATACGTGATCTCTCCCAAAGGGAGCTGCGTCACTCCGAGATCCAGCACAGGTCCAGTCTCCCATCCTCAATCGAGAGGCACGACGACATCACCGTGCAAGTCCGTCCGCAAGACCGTCGCGCCGCTCGCTTCGAGCTCAGTCATGACCCAAGGGACGGGATGGCCGAAGTCGTTCGTTCCCACCGAGATCACCGCTGTCTCGGCACCCACCCCTTCCAGCCAGTCCGGGTTCGAGGTACCGGCGCCATGATGCGGCACCTTCAAGACATCGGCTCTCAGGTGGCCCAGATCGGCCTGGGCGTATGTCTCGATATCGCCGGCCAAGAGCATCGACCTCTCCGGGCCCATCACCGTGAGGACGATCGACTGATCGTTGGATGAGGCGTACTGACGGAACGGGCCCTCGACGGCGAGGGTCAGTGCCCCAAGGCGATACTCCTCCCCCACCAGCGGGTCCACCACCGGAACCCCTGACCTCGAGAGTGTTCCGAGAAGTTCGGTCGACGCAGCTGTCTCATGGGGGTGGACGTGCGCCCAGACCTCACCGATCGGGATTCTCCCCGCCACAGCCGTGAGCCCGAGCGCGTGATCGGCATGGGCATGGGTCAGCACCACCAGGTCCAGCTCGTGCACCCGGTACTGGGTGAGATTTTCGATCAGGATGACGGGGTCAGGACCACCGTCGACAAGAGCGAGGTTCCCCGGCCCACCCGAGATCAGAATGGCATCACCCTGACCGACGTCGAGAACCACCGCCCCCGGATCGGGCAGCGACGATCCGGGGACCAGCAACAGACCAGCGATCCCGGCAGCCCCGAGGAGGACCAGAACACCCCTCAGCTTTGGTTGGTACAGGTGCACCAATCCGGCCGCCAGCACGATGCCCAGCCCCAACCAGCCGACCTGGGGCAGAGCAGACGCGAAGTGAGCCATCCTCAGGACAATGTCTGCCAGTGCCGCCCCCAGGTCGGACAGGGGCGTCGGGCCCATGACGCCCAGCACCCCGAGAATGGTGGCTGATGCGACCATCGGTGCCGCGACGAGGTTGGCCAGCGGGGAGAGAAGGGGGACCAATCCGAAATGAATCATGAGCAAGGGAGCGACGGCCACCTGGGCGCCGATGCTCACGGCGAGAGCTCGAGCCATCCTCCCACCGGAGGACGGCCACCTCGTACCGAGGATGACCCCGACTGTCGCTGCAAGCGATAGTTGGAACCCTGCACCCCGGACGAGACCCGGGTCTACGAGCAGGAGCACAATCACGGCTGCGGAAACCACTTGCCAGGTCTCCATCACCACGCCGATGAGACGCCCGCCCAAGACCAGACCAGCCATGGCAGAGGCACGAAGAACGGAGGGCTCGAATCGCGTCGCGGCGGCGAACACCGGCAGGCCGAGCAGGCCCAGGACCGCCCTCCGCCGGGGCCCGATCCCGATCGGGCCGGCCAAGACATAGATCAGACCCAGGAAAACAGCCACGTTCGACCCGCTCACGGCAGTGAAATGCGACAGACCCGCGCGCCTCATGGCCGACTGATCGACCTCATCCACCCCACTCGTGTCCCCCACCATGAATCCGGCAAGGAGGGCGCGCCCATCCTCCAGTGGGCTGAGACGGTCGATCACCCGGTCACGCAGGACATTCCCCAACGCGACGACGGGCGAGCCGGGCCCCGACACGACCCGGAAGGTGGTCACATCCACTGTGCCCCTATGAGGGCGGCCCCCGAGTTCCCCTGCCCTTCCGACGACAGTCCCCTCGATCCACACGACATCACCGCGGGACGCGTCTGCGCTCGGAGGAAGATCGGCGAGGACGGGACCCGAGCTCAGGTCGACGAGGGCGTACGCCCCATAACGACCGTCGTTGACGTCGCTGGCCATCACGCCCTTGGTCTCGATGCGTCCGGGGGGCAACGGGTCGAGAGGGGCAATCGCGATCGCGGAGTGGATGGCGGTGGTCGCCACGATCAGAGCTGTCAGGAGCCGACCCCTCGCCGACATCCAGAGAACGGGGAGAGACGCGAGGACGAGACCCCAGCCCGGCGAGAATCCAGCCCATGCAGCGAACATCACCCACGCCGCGCATCTAATCCAGGGTCGGGAGACGACCGGGGGAAAGCCTGGGTGGTTGGAGATCAGGGCACGGATATCGAGTCCCTCATCGCCGCCAACTTGGCCTCGCCGATGCCTGGCACCTCCAGAAGGTCCTCCACCGTGTCGAACGGCCCGTTGGCCTCCCGATGGGCAACGATTCGCTCGGCCAGCACCGGTCCGACGCCGGGAAGGTCCTCCAGGACCGACGCATCTGCCTGGTTGAGGGCGATCAAGCCGTCGTCCCGCTCTGCGCCGCCACCGGCCGCGGTCAAAGACTCGCCTGGCCCCGGAATCTGCAGGTGGTCACCTTCGACCAGCGGCCGGGCAAGGTTGACCTCGTCGAGCAAGGCCCCCGCCATGGCGCCACCGGCAGCGGCGATGGCGTCGGCGACGATTGCCCCTTCGCGCATCTCGACGACGCCGGGAGTTGCCACCCACCCGGAGACGTAGACAGGGAAGACAGCAGCACTCGGCGACGCCGCTTGCGACGTCGAGACGGTCGATTCAACCTGAGTCGGGCCGCCCCGGGCGCCCAGCCCGGCCCCGACGAGAACGGCGGCAGCTATCACGCCCAGCGCCATCGCCTGTGTCCGACCCATACCGACCCCACCAAGCTCTTCTACGGTCTAAATACCAAGCACAGGCCGGTGAGGGAAGAAGTTCGTTCGATAGTGTCGCTCTGGTGCTCGACACCACGCCATATCTGGTCGCGCCGGGAGCGGAAGCCAACCTTGCAGATCGCGCCCCCGACTCGAAGCAAGGCTTCGACGGTGAGAAGGTCGAAGGCAAGGCGGCGCTGAAGCCCTTGAACGCGAAGCTGGCCCAACTGCAGACGCGACTTTGGGCCGAGTCGAAGCAGAAGCTGCTGGTCGTGCTGCAGGCCATGGATACCGGAGGCAAGGACGGAACCATCCGGAGCGTGTTCGAGGGCGTCAATCCCCAGGGAGTGCGGGTTTGGGGCTTCGGCGTTCCCTCTGAATCGGAACGTGCCCATGACTATCTCTGGCGCATCCATCAGCGAACCCCAGAGAATGGCGGGATCGCCATTTTCAATCGGTCGCACTACGAAGACGTCCTCGTGGCGCGGGTCAAGGACCTCGCTCCCGAAGAACAGTGGCGGAAGCGGTACCGCCACATCGTCGATTTCGAACGACTCCTGGTGGACGAGGGGACCACCGTGGTCAAGCTGTTTCTCCATATCTCCAAGGAGGAGCAGAAAAGACGACTCGAGGCCCGCCTCCAGGAACCGGACAAGCGTTGGAAGTTCAACGTCGCCGACCTGGAGGACCGCAAATTGTGGGATGAATACGCCCTGGCCTACGAAGAGGCTCTCACTCGCACCTCGAGCGAGCATGCCCCGTGGTATGTGGTCCCGGCCAACCGGAAGTGGTACCGCGACCTGGTCGTGGCCAGCATCTTGATCCAGAACCTCGAAGAGATGGATCCTCAGTTCCCGCCCGAGCCCGACCTGGACGGCGTGGTCGTCGAATAGGCCGTGCTGTCACTCGATGAGTCGGGCTGCGACCTGCGCCTCCACCTCGAGGGGTATCGCCAGATAGGCGGCACGGTGGCCGAGGCCCTTCATCCGCCCGCCGACATAGGCGGACAGATATCTCCAGAGGAAGCGGATAACGCCCAGCTCATCCCACTGACGCACATGGACCAGCTCGTGGACCAAGAGGAGGCCGGGCAAATGCTGGGCGGCCGCCATCAGATCCGGGTCGAGGAAGATCGTCTTTCCGAGCGTCATGGCGCTGATGTCTCGTCCCCACAGACCGCGCATGAGTGCGGGCGCTGATCGGACCTGGACGGATTCCGGGTCGACGGGATGGATGAGGAGACGCACCCGAACAGAGTCGATCCCGCCGACACGGAGCATCTGGCCCGCGTTCACCCCACAACGAAGTTGATGACGCTGGGCGGACGGGCGATGACCTTGCGCACCACGGCGCCGTCGATCCAGCCCCTGACCTTCTCGAGCTCGAGGGCCACCCGCTGAGCCTCTTCGGCCGTGATGTCCGCCGGGACATCGACCCTGTCACGAACTTTCCCGTTGACCTGGACCACCATCGTCACGATTGACTCAGCCACCAAGGACTCGTCCCACTCGGGCCATGGTTCGTTGGCCAGCATCGATCCCATACCCCGCATCTCCCACAGCTCATGGGCGACGTGGGGCGCAGCCGGCGCCAACATCAGGATCATGACCCGGTAGGCCTCATCGAATGCCTTCTTCACGGGCGATCGGCCGAGGTACTCCTGGAAGACATTCGCCAGGGACATCAATGAGGAGACCGTCGTGTTGAAGTGGAAGCGGTTGATGTCTTCGGTGACACGCTTCAGGACGCGATGGGTCTCGGCCATCAAGACGGCGTCGTCGTCGTTCGGGCCCCGTTCGACAAAGGCGTGGGCAGCGGTGCCCATCTTCCAAACCCGGTCGAGGAATCGCTTCGTACCCGGGACACCGCTGTCGTTCCAGATCGCATCGTCGGTGGGCGGCCCCACGAACAACTCGAACAGCCGCAGGGCATCCGCGCCGTATTCCTGGTAATACCGGTCGGGCGGCACGACATTTCCCTTTGACTTGGACATCTTCGCCCCGTCCTTGACGAGCATGCCCTGAGTGAACATCCTCATGAATGGCTCGGTGACCGGGCTCAGCCCGATGTCAAAGAGGAACTTGGTGACGAAGCGGGCGTAGAGGAGGTGGAGGATCGCATGCTCGACACCACCGATGTATTGGTCGAGGGGCATCCAGTAATCGGCCTTAGCCCGATCGAAGATGGCGTCTTCGTTGTGGGGGTCGGTGTACCGGAAGTAGTACCAGGAAGAGTCGACGAACGTGTCCATCGTGTCGGTCTCGCGACTTGCCGCACCTCCGCATTGGGGGCATGCGGTGGCAACCCAATCTTCGACCGCCGCTAGCGGAGAACGGCCCTTGGGGGCATAGTCCTCCACCTCGGGCAGTGTCACCGGGAGTCGATCGCGTGGAACAGGGACCAAGCCACATTTGGGGCATTCCACCATCGGGATCGGGCACCCCCAGTAGCGCTGTCGCGAGATCAGCCAGTCGCGGAGCCGGTATTGGATGGCCCTCTCGCCGATCCCTTGCTCCTCCAGCCAGGCGATGATCCGCTCCTTGGCCTCATCCCGGTCGAGACCGTCGAGGAATTCGGAATTGATGGTCGGCCCGTCCCCGAGAAAGGCCTCGCCCTCCCAGTCCGGGCCGGCATCGACCGTCCGGACGATGCCGAGCTCGTATTTGACGGCGAAATCCCAGTCCCTCTGATCCTGACCAGGGACGGCCATGATCGCCCCGGTGCCATAGCCCATCAACACGTAGTCGGCGATGAAGATCGGGACTTGACTTCCGTTGACCGGGTTGATGGCATACCTGCCGGTGAAGACGCCGGTCTTCTCACCCTCGGCGAGACGCTCGATCTCCGACTCCCGTGAAGCCGTGACGATGTACGCCCGGGCCGCTTCCTCGTGCTCCGTGCCCGAGATCAGCTCTTCCACCAGCGGATGCTCTGGGGCGAGCACGCAGAATGTCATCCCGAAGATGGTGTCAGGCCGCGTCGTGAACACCTCGAACGAGGCATCCATGTCCTTGATCGGAATCCTGAATCGTGCCCCCTCCGATCGACCGATCCAGTTCCTCTGCATGGTCCGGACCCGGTCGGGCCAGTCATCGAGCTCGTCGAGGTCGTCGAGCAACCGGTCGGCGTAATCGGTGATCTTGAAGAACCATTGAGCCAGGTTCCGCTTCTCGACCAGAGTCCCGCATCGCTCGCAGGCTCCATCGACGACCTGCTCGTTGGCGAGAACGGTCTGATCCTTCGGGCACCAGTTGACCGGAGCCGTGGCCTTGTAGGCGAGGCCTCGATCGAATAGCTCGAGGAAAAGCCACTGATCCCACCGGTAATAGGCAGGGTCATGACTGGCCAGCTCACGGCTCCAATCGAACGCGGCACCCAGCTTCCGGAAGTGCTGTTTCATCCTGGTGATCTGAGCCTCGACACTGACCCTCGGGTGGATGCCGGTCTCTATCGCCAGATTCTCCGCCGGGAGCCCGAAGCTGTCCCAACCCATCGGGCTGAGCACATTGAACCCCTGCATCATCTTGTAGCGGGTGATCAGGTCGATATAGGTGTAGTTGCGGACATGGCCGATGTGCAGCTCGCCCGACGGATACGGGTACATGGCCACGTTGTAGAACTTGGGCCGCGTCGAGTCCTCTGTGGTGTGAAAAACCCCTTCTGACTCCCAGCGGTCCTGCCATTTGGCTTCAATCGCCCTGTGGTCGTACGACATCACAGCCAAGGGTAATTAGCGGCGGGGAGGTAGCCCGACTTGCACGCGGGCCGATCGAAACCGGTAGCGTTGCGCCGTCGCGGGGTCGGCGTGCCTTCGCCGCGACCTGATCCAACAAGGAGGAAGAAAGTATGAAACGAATGCGCTGGTTGGCGCTCGTTGCAGTACTCGCCCTCATCGCAGGCGCTTGCGCCAGCGAGGGCGGTGACGAGACGTCAACCACAGGGGGTGAAGAGGCTACGACGACGGCAGCTGGGGAGACGACCACATCGGTCCCGACCACCGAGGCGCCGTCGGAGCTGCTCACCCTCGATTCAGGGGGCTGTGACTATGGGGGCAAGATCAACAAGATCGAGGCCACCTCGGCGAGCGAGGTCGTCTTCACCCTTTGCGCGGCCGACCCGGCATTCCTGGTGAAGATTGCGTTCGTCCCGTTCTCCATCCAGCCATCTGAGCATCTGGAGGCAACAGGCGGGGCCCCATTGGAGAACCCGGTGGGCACAGGCCCGTTTATGCTCCCCGAAGGGGGCTGGGCACGGGGCTCTGAGATCGTCTTCGAAGCGAACCCCGACTACTGGGGCGAGGCTCCGGCGTTCGACACGTTGGTCTTCCGGTGGCGTGAGGACAGCACCGCGCGGATCACCGAGTTGACATCGGGCAACGCGGACTTCATCACCAACCTGGCGGCGAGCGATTACGCCGGCATCGAGGGTGACGCCAATCTGCAGCTGCTCGTCGACAACAACCCGAACGTGTTCTACGTGGGGTTCAACAACCAGTTCCCACCGTTCGACAACCCGCAGGTGCGGCAGGCGATTGCGCTCGGCATCGACCGGCAGAGGATCATCGACACGTTCTACCCGGAGGGGTCGGAAGTGGCCACCCATTTCGCGCCCTGCATCCTGGAGAACGCGTGTGAAGGCGGATCGTTCCCGGACTTCGACCCTGAGGCAGCTAGAGCGCTGCTCGCCGAGGCCGGATTCCCCGATGGGTTCGATACCACGATCACACTCCGCGATGTGTTCCGGGTCTATCTCCCGGAGCCGACCGCAGTGGCCGAGGACATCCGCGCTCAGTTGGCGGAGAACCTGGGTATCAACGCCACGATCGAGGTCATGGAATCTGGCGCGTTCATCGAGGCAACAGCTGCCGGCCAGGTGGAGGGGATCCACCTCCTCGGCTGGGGCGCCGACTACCCGCATGTGACCAACTTCCTCGACTATCACTTCGGTGGCATCAATGTCCAGTTCGGAGTCATGAACCAGGAAATCGCCGACGCGGTGATCGAAGGATCGGGGATAGTGGACCCGGCTGAGGCGCAGCCCGTCTACGCGCACATCAACGACCTGCTGGCCGAGGACGTGCCCATGGTCCCGATCGCATGGGGAGCTGCGGCAAACGCCGGGCTGGCCACTCTCGAAGGAGCGGTGACCCCACCATTCGGTGCACCACAGTTCGCCCTCATGAACCCGGGCGATGCCGACCTGGTGTTCGTTCAGAACGCCGAGCCGATCTCGCTCTACTGCCCCGATGAGACCGATGGCGAGTCACTGAACGGCTGTCAGATGACGCAGGAAGGGCTCTACGGATACGACCTCGAAGGACAGGCCGTGCCGAAGCTGGCCACCGAGTGTGTGCCTGACGCCGAGGGCGTCGTATGGACGTGCGCCCTGCGTGAGGGTGTCACCTTCCATGACGGCTCTCCCTTTGATGCCAACGACGTGGTGGCCTCATGGTCCGCCTCGCTCGATGCAGCAAATCCGCTGCACACCGGCAACACGGGAGTGTTCGAGTATCCCGCGACGTTGTGGAATGGGTTGATGAACCCACCGCCCACCACGACAGCGGCTGGATGACCCTCTGATCGTTCAGAGAGGTGACGGGGGGAGGCGCATCAGCGCCTCCCCCCGTTCTACGCTCCGGTCGAGGAAATGATTGGTTACATCCTCCGTCGCGTCATGGTCGCGATACCGGTCCTGATCGGGGTCCTGCTCCTCGTCTTCCTTCTGGTTCGGTTGCTCCCGGGTGAGCCGTGTACAGCCATCCTCGGCGAGAGGGCTTCCGCGGAAGCGTGCGAGCGATTCAACGAGGCCAACGGGCTCAACGAGCCGATCCTCGTCCAGCTCGGCATCTACTTCGGGAACGTGATCAGCGGTGACCTGGGAGAGTCGATCCGCTTCTCCCGACCGGTCACCCAGATAATCATCGAGCGGCTGCCGGTGACGCTCGAGCTGACCATCGCTGCGTTGAGTGTGGCGATCATCGTTGGAATCCCGCTCGGGATCGCTGCGGCCCGGCGTCACAACTCCAGTGTCGATGTCGCTGCGATGACTTTCGCCAACGTCGGCGTGTCCATGCCCATCTTCTGGCTCGGCTTGCTACTGGCCTATCTCTTCGCTGTCGTTCTGTCGGGGACCATCTTCGCCCTGCCCCCCAGCGGGTCGCTCAGCCCGGGAAACCGTGCCCTCCCGTTCTACGAAGTGTGGGGTTGGCAGATCCCCGAGGAGGGATTCGTGTCGACCGCCGCGGAGTTCGTCTCCTACATGACAGTGACCAACGCCCTGATCAGCGCGCAATGGGCGGTGTTCTGGGACGGGGCCAAGCATCTCATCCTCCCCGCCATCACATTGGCCACGATCCCGATGGCCATCATCGCTCGGATGACCCGGTCATCGCTCCTGGACGTGCTGGGCCGCGATTACATCCGCACCGCCCGGGCCAAGGGCGCGATGGAACGGAAGGTCGTGAGACAGCACGCACTGCGCAATGCGATGCTCCCGGTGGTCACGATCATCGGACTCCAGTTGGGGTTGCTGCTCGGAGGTGCCGTACTCACTGAAACTGTATTCGGCCTGGCCGGAGTCGGGACTGCCCTGTTCGACGCGATCACCGCCCGGGACTTTCCCATCATCCAGGGATTCACCCTGATCATCGCGACTACTTATGTGGTCGTGAACCTGTTGGTCGACGTCTCCTATGGATATCTGGACCCGAGAGTGAGGCTGGAATGACACTTGGTGAGGCTGAGATGAATTTTCGGCCGGACGTGGCCCTCCCAGACCCGGACGCGTTGTTCGAGCAACCAGGCTCTGTCTGGCGCATCGCGGTTCGCCGCTTCTTCCAGCGCAAGGTCGGGATCATCGGTCTGATCCTGGTCTGCTTCATGATCCTGGTCGCGATCTTCGCGCCGCTCATCGCCCCCTACGACCCGTACCAGAACTTCATCGGGCAGCCCGGAGCGGAAAGGTGGTTGCCTCCATGCATCAACGCCTTCGGGTGCGAGGGGACGCAGCACATATTTGGGCTGGACGGCAATGTCAGGGACTTTTTCAGCAGGGTCATCTACGCGGCCCGGGTGAGCCTGCCCCTCGGCTTCACCACCGTCCTCATCACAATCGTCATCGGGACCGTTATCGGTGCGATCGCCGGTTTCGCAGGTGGGTGGAGCGACAACCTGATGATGCGGATCATGGACGTGGTGCTCGGTTTCCCGTCTCTCATACTGGCCATCGCCATCGTCTTCGTCCTTGGGCCGGGCCTCCGCAACACCCTGCTCGCCATCGCCATCGTCACTATCCCGCAGTACGCACGGGTAATGAGGGCGTCGGTGCTCTCGATTAAGGAGGTCGACTACGTGTCCGCCTCGCGCGCCCTTGGCGCCTCCCGACGGAAAGTGCTGGTGACCCGGGTCGTCCCCAATGCCCTGACTCCGCTCGTCGTGCTCGGCACGCTGGGCATCGCCACCGTGATTCTGGAGGCAGCTGCCCTTGGGTTCCTCGGGCTCGGCGCCGTCCCCCCGACTCCCGAATGGGGCTCGATGCTCGCCGAGGAGCGCGACAGGATCTTCACCGCGCCACATCTGATGATCTTTCCCGGGCTCGCCATCATGATCACTGTCCTCGGTTTCAACCTGATGGGTGACGGACTCCGCGACGCCCTCGATCCCACGCTGAACAAGTGAGCGCGGCCAGACCCCTTCCCGAAAGCGCCATCGACACCGACGCACCTCTGCCAGTGCCCGCGGGCGAGGTCCTCCTCGACGTGCGAGGGCTCAGGACGCATTTCGACACGAGGCAGGGCGTCGTGAAAGCCGTGGACGGCGCCGACTTCCACGTCAAGCGCGGAGAGGTCCTCGGCCTCGTTGGGGAATCGGGATGCGGGAAGTCGGTGACCTCGCTCTCGATCATGGGCCTGATCCCGCATCCTGGAGAGGTCGTTGCCGGAGAGATCCTGTTCGGCGGCAAGGACATCGCCCAGATGAACGCGGCCGACGTCCGAGCCTTGCGCGGCGAGCACATCTCGATGATCTTCCAACAGCCGACCTCGGCTTTGAACCCGGTGTACCGGGCCGGTGCCCAGATCAAGGAGGTGTTCGAGCTCCACCGCGACTGGAGCACTGAAGTCGAGGAAGCGAAGGTCATCGAGATGCTGTCCAAGGTCGGGATCCCCGACCCGAAGCGCCGGGCCCAGGCATACCCGCACGAGCTGTCCGGAGGGATGGCGCAGCGGATCATGATCGCCATGGCTCTTGCGTGCGAGCCGGAGTTGCTCATCGCAGACGAGCCGACGACAGCGCTCGACGTCACCATCCAGGCCCAGATCCTCGATCTCATCCGGGATCTCCAGAAGACCTCGAACACCTCGGTCATCCTCATCACACACGATCTGGGCATCGTGGCCGAGATGGCAGACCGCGTGTCGGTCATGTACGCAGGTGAGATCGTCGAGGAAACAGATGTTCGCACCATTTTCAGGAATCCGCTCCACCCCTACACGAAGGGCCTGATCGGATCGATCCCCGTGTTGGGATCGCTCAGAGACCAACTCGACGTGATCCCCGGTGTCGTGCCCTCGATGATCGAGCTCCCCAAGGGCTGCCGGTTTGCACCCCGGTGTGTGCCCAGGGTCGAAAACGGGTTACAGATCTGCACTGAGATCGAGCCTGACCTTCGAGAGGTGGAGGACGGCCACAAGGTGCGGTGTTGGCTGTACTTCGGACCGGAGAAGGTCAAGGACCCCAATGGCTGAGAAGCTGGTCGAGATCCGCGACCTGGTCAAGGAGTTTCCCGTTCGGGGAGGCATCCTGCAGCGACAAGTGGCCACGGTGCGGGCGTTGGCCGGAGTCGATCTCGACATCGTCAAAGGTGAGACTCTGGGACTCGTCGGCGAGTCCGGATGTGGCAAAACCACTCTCGGCCGCCTTCTGACGCGTCTGATGGAGCCGACCTCTGGAACGATCCAGTTCGACGGTGTGGATATCACCCATCTCTCGGGCAACGACCTCAAGCCATTCCGACGGCGCGTACAGATCATCTTCCAGGACCCGTATGGATCGCTCGATCCCAGGTCGCAGGTGGGTCCGGCCATCGCCGAGGGGCTGCGGCTCCATGGCATTGGCGACAAGGAGGAGCGGCAGGAAAGGGTCAAGGAGATGCTGGAGCTGGTCGGGCTCCGAGGGTCGCATGCCAGCCGGTACCCCCATGAGTTTTCCGGCGGACAGCGGCAGCGAATCGGCATCGCCCGCGCCCTAATTCTGAACCCAGATCTGGTCGTGGCCGACGAGCCGGTCTCGGCGCTGGACGTGTCGGTGCAGGCACAGGTTCTCAATCTCCTGACCGAACTCCAGGAAGAGCTCAGCCTGACTCTGTTGTTCGTCGCCCACAATCTCGCGGTCGTAGAGCACATCTCCGACCGCGTAGCTGTGATGTATCTCGGCCGGGTCGTGGAGTTAACCGATCGCGACACTCTGTACCGGAACCCGCTTCACCCCTACACGGAGGCGCTCCTCTCCGCGATCCCGATCGCCGATCCAGACCGTCCCCGGAACCGCCAGATCCTCCAGGGAGAGATCCCGTCGCCGCTCAACCCGCCCCGGGGGTGCCACTTCCACCCCCGCTGCCCGATCGCCCGAGAGGGATTGTGTGATGTGCAGGACCCGATGCTGATGGATTCACCTCAAGGTCCCCATCATCAGGCAGCGTGCTGGCTCCGGGCAGGCGACCTCGCCATCGCCACGACCTGAGGAGTTGAGATGACCATCCAGCGGGTCGGTGTGATCGGCGGGGGGCTGATGGGCTCTGGCATAGCCGAGGTGTGCGCCCGGGCCGGCAGCCGCGTCATCGTCCACGAGATTCACGCCGAGGCGGCTGATGCGGCGCGGGCCCGTATCGAAGCCTCCCTGGACCGGGGCGTCGAAAAGGGCAGGCTGGAACCGCCGGATCGGGATTCAACTCTGGAAAGGGTCGAGTTCTCCACCGATCTGTCAGACCAAGCCGACCGACAGCTGGTCATCGAGGCCGCCACCGAGGACGAGGAGATCAAGAAGCGGATCTTCGCCGATCTGGACGCAGTGGTGGCTGCCGAGTCGATCCTGGCCTCCAACACGTCGTCGATCCCAATCACGCGGATCGCTGCTGCGACGTCCCGGGCGGACCGGGTGGTCGGGCTCCACTTCTTCAATCCGGTCCCGGTGATGGGGCTCGTCGAGCTGGTGACAACCCTCATGACCTCGCCGGAGGCCGAGGCTGCGACCAGGGCCTATGCCGAGTCACTAGGGAAGACCGTGATCAAGGCTCGTGATCGAGCAGGGTTCATCGTGAACATGCTCCTCGTCCCGTACCTGATCGGTGCGATCCGGATGTACGAGGCAGGTGTCGCCAGCCGCGAGGACATCGACGCCGGTATGAGACTCGGTGCCAACCATCCCATGGGTCCGCTCGAGCTCGCCGACTTCGTGGGCCTCGACACGATGAAACACATCGCGGACGTCTTGTTCGACGAGTACAAGGACCCCTTCTATGCCTCTCCGCCACTCTTGACCAGGATGGTGGAAGCCGGTCTGTTCGGGCGCAAGACCGGCAGGGGCTTCTACGAGTATTGAGGGACGGCTAGCTGTTCAGGATCACGACCGGGCAGGGTGCCAGCCGGGTTAGATACTCGACCCGGGGGCCGAGATGGAGGTGAGTGGTCCCGGCCCGCACGCTGGTGCCCAGGACCAGTAGGTCCGCTTCGAACTCGACCAGCGCGTCGAGGATTCCTGTCTCGATGTCCTCGGCCTCTCGAACTTCGGTCTGGACGTGCTGGCCCATGCGGGTTGCCAGAATCTCGAATTCGGCGGTCACGTCGAGCGCGACATTGGGCCGCATCCCGGAGAGGCGAGAAGGCGTCACCACATGCACCCCGGTCACGACAGCATCCGATCCGGCGATGGCAAAGGCGAGGTCCGCCGCGTTTCGAGAGCTGTTGCTGGAACTGGCCGGCACCAGTATCCGGGTAGGCGCCCAGTCCTCGGGCACGTTTTCCCCTCTCACCACGAGGGTGGGGGTCCGGGACAGCTTGATCAGATCGTCGATGACCGGCCCGAACACCCCTTCGCCAGTGCCACTCATGGTCGGGGTCCCAATCACGAGCAGGTCATAGTCGGCTTCCGCCTCATGAAGGATCGCCTCCACCGGATCATGGCTGGACACGATGCGCGTGGTGGTCCCCCGGTTCCTGAACACCGAGCGGAGCGAGTTGACATAGGCGGCGGCCAGCACGCGGTCCTGATCCCCGGCAACGGCGAGAAGTGTGGTGGAGATGTCGCTGGCCTCACCGAGGCGTGCCACCAGGACCGCCTGGATCGTCTGCGTGCCAACCTGACCGATCCGGGGCCTCACCGGCACCAGGACCCGTTTCATCCCGGCGAGGAAACTGCCCTTGAGCACCTCCTCACGGGCCAATCTCAACTCCTCTTCATCGCCAGGCTGGACCCGGGCCAGACAGTACCTGAGCCCGGCGGGCGCCGCGATGGAAGTCACCACTGCCATCAGCACGATGATGGAGAACATCTCTGTGGTCAGGATGCCGAGGGAGAGCCCGATGGTGGCGATGATGATCTCCACCGCACCACGCGCGTTGAGACCGGCGCCATAGGCGAGCGCCGACCAGTGGTCCTGGCCCGAGAAGTACCTGGCTCCGACGTAGGCGCCGGCGACTTTGCCGAAGGTGGCTATGAGGATCACCAGGGCGGCGACAGCCAAGAGACCGGGCTCGAAGATGGAGCGAATATCCACCTTGAGGCCGGCCACGGCGAAGAAGATCGGAGCGAAGACGGCGAGGGCCATGCTCTCCAGCTTGTGGACGACGTCGGTGGGCAACCGGGGGAGACGGCCGAAGAGGATCCCGATCGCAAAGGCTCCGATCACCGGCTGGAGCCGGAGCGCCTGGGAGAAGGCACCCCAAGCGAAGGCGAGCACGACCACCAATGTCAGGATGGCATCCCGCCCCCGCAGTCGATCCTGGATCAGGCCCAGCCCTCTCTCGACGATAAATCTGCCGACTGTCATCGTGGCCAGGATGAAGATGGCCACCATCGCGAAAGTCAGCAATACCGACCCTGCGGTGATCGCTTCGGCACTGGCCAGAGCCGTGACCACACCCAGCATCGTCCAACCGGTGATGTCATCGATCATTCCGGCAGCAAGGACCGTCTGACCAAACTCCCGCCGCATGAGATCGAGGTCCATCAGGATCTTGGCCAACACCGGAATCGCCGAGATCGACAGCGCGGTTGCCAAGAAGAGGGCGAAAACGGTTCGGTCCGCTGAGTCGACGAGCAGGCTGTCGGGCAGGGCAAAGCCCAGGGCCAACCCGGTCACAAACGGGGCTACCAGACCACCCACGGCGACTCCGAGAGCGACTCCAAATCGACGCCGGATCAGGGCTAGATCGGTCTCGAGCCCGGTGATCACGAGAAGCAACATGACCCCGATCAGGGCCACGACCTCGAGCATGTAGCCCTGTGCCTCGGTCTGGGGAAGGATCCACTCGCCGATGAAGGGCACCAGCCCGGAAAGGATCGACGGACCCAAAATGACTCCGGCCAGGATCTCGCCGACTACCGCCGGCTGACCCACCCTCTGGGCCAACCCACCGAGGAAGCGGGCAGCAGCCAGCAACACAGCGATCTGTATCACGAGTTGCAACACCTCACCGTGGGAGGCGGCGCTGAACGTCTCCAAAATCGGTGCCTCTTTTTCTTCCTCTGTCGCCTTGGGAGTTAGCTGACGGGCTCGGGCTGGAAGTTCGCCCTACCCGGCCCTCGATGCCGGGATTCGCCCCCGATGGGGTTGGTTCCCCCCACCTGGCGCATGCCAGGTTCGGCGGTAATCGGGGCAATCTAGCCGAGGGTCGCCGCAATCCCGGCATGTCTCTGGGTCCAGAGGACTAGTTCAGATGGTTGTGGAAAGAATGGGCCATGCGGCCCATGCCCAAATCGTCGGAAATTGTGGATTATCCACAGGACAGGCAAGTGGGTTTCCAAGGAAGGGCAAGGACAACGGTGATGGTGGCACCAAACCACGTGGAAGCGGGCGGGATGATGTCGAGCCGGTATGACGGCCTCGACAGCATTTCCGCACTTCTCGAGGTCGAGCGCTACCGCCTCGGAGAATGGGACGAGCCGTACGCCCGGCTCTACGCCATCGACTGCGCTTCGATCGTGTTCCGTTATCACCTCCCCGACCTCACCGAGCCGGCCCGCGAACTGATTCAGCGCCTCCTGCATCAGGCGTTGACTCTCGTCGCTGCGGGTCGAGAGAACGAGCTGGCCTCGATCGAGCGAGCCCTCATGACCGGTCTCGAGGCCGCCTCGAGAGTCACTAGGTCGGTATGGCTGGTCGCCTTGAATGCGGTGCTCCCCGATCCATTCCGCGCCGCAGTCATGAGCACCGAGGCGGCCCTGCAGGCGTTCGGACGGGGTCCCAACCCACGCCGTGACGCCGTAGCTGAGGCCGTGCGCCGCCGGGCATTCTCCCGCACCGAGGAATCTGCGCTGCTCGGCTCTGTGATTCGGCTCCACACGCCCAGCGCAGTCGCCTGAGTTTCCCTCCTGAACGAAGGAGGGGAGATTCCTCTTCTACAGTCGTTTCGTGACCCATCTCGAGGCCATCCAGGGCGACATCACCACCGTCGATGCTGACGTGATCGTCAATGCGGCCAACTCGTCGCTGATGGGTGGGGGCGGGGTCGATGGCGCCATTCATCGCGCCGGGGGGCCGGCCATCCTCGCCGAGTGCAAGCAGATCGTGGCCCAGCGGGGTCAGCTGCCCACTGGCCGGGCAGTAATCACCACCGCAGGCGATCTGCCGGCCCGCCATGTGGTGCACACCGTGGGCCCGATCTGGGGCACCGTCGCCGAGGACCAGGCAGTCGAGTTGTTGGGCTCGTGCTATCGAAGCAGTCTCGACCTGGCCAGAGATGCGGACGCCAAGAGCGTGGCCTTCC
>JBEVJN010000070.1:0-3784 GCA_040510135.1 Acidimicrobiia bacterium
GCGATGACGAGGTGCTCCACCGAGACGTACTCGTCCTTGAGACGTGTCGCTTCTCTCTCCGCCGAGTCGAGGAGCCTGGCCAGACGTTGCGTCACCCGGATCTCACCGGGTGAGACCCCGGGGCCACTGACACTTGGGCGCTTGGCGAGCTCCGCCTCCATGTCAGAGCTCAAGCGAGCCGGATCGCCCCCAGTCTGAGAGATGAGCCGGGGCACGAGTCCCTCGGCCTGGGTGAGAAGGGCAAGCAGGAGATGCTCCCCGTCGACCTCGGTGTGTCCGAGGCGAACAGCCAATGACTGCGCTTCTGAGAGCGCCTGTTGCGATTTCTCGGTGAGTCGATTCAGATCCATGGCCAATCCGAATCCTATTTCATACCCGCGCCGCGATTCCGGGTAAACCTGTTAGTGCGCCGGTGCGTGTTAGGTGGGTGAGGACGATCCAGGAATCGAGGAGACACGTGCCTTCGACAGAGATCGGAGCGCTCGACGTCGAGCCATTCGAGAGCTTCTACCGGCGCGAGTACGGCCGAATGGTGGCGATCGCGCGCGCACTCCTCAGAACCGGCTCTTCGGCAGAGGATCTCGCCCAGGAATCGTTCCTGGCCGCTCACCGAAACTGGGACCAGGTCTCGGGCTACGACGATCCCGGCGCCTGGGTGCGCCGGGTCCTGATCAACCGGGCCACATCGCTCCAACGCACGGCCGGCGCCGAGCTGCGTGCCCTGACCCGGCTCGGCGGCCGCGCCGGCGAGGACACGCTCCCCGAGCTGACCCCGAGCGCCACCGAAGTCTGGGACGAGGTGCGAAAACTACCGAGACGACAAGCGCAGGCCACCGTCCTGCACTATGTCGACCAGCTCTCGGTCGCCGAGATCGGCGAAGTCATGGGTGTGAGCCCGGGCGCGGTGAAGGCCCACCTGCACAAGGCGCGGGCACATCTGAGCCGGCGTCTGGATACATGGGGCGAGGAGACGACATGAAGCATCTCGACGAATTCGAGCAGAGGATGGAACAGGCTGCCCAGGAGCTGCGTCGGTCGGCCAAACATGCGGTGCCACCACCCCTCGAAACCGATGCGCGCCGCGCCCTTCCCCGCGGATGGCTGATCTTCGCCGCTGCTTTCGGGGTGGTGATCGTCACCCTGGGCGTGCTCCCGATGATCTCGAACCCCGATGACTCCGGGCCCGCCAGTGGCTCCACTCCCTCCACTTCGCCGGTCCCGGCATCGACCACGGTGCCTGAGCCCGTCACAACGGGTCCGACCGCGACGACCGTTCCGCCTGTCGTTGCCGACTGCTCGGCCGCCGGCTTGCCCCTGCCTGCCGAGCAGGACGGGCTGCCGACACCGGTCGCCGACGCCAGACGAGCCATCGCCGCGGCAGCGATCGCTTGTGACTTCGAGGCACTGGAGGCGTTGGCCTCTCCAGGTTTCGTGACCAGCTTCGGCGGCGGCGGCTTCGAGATGATCCCGATGTGGGAGGAGGAGGGCACCTATCCAGCATTGGCCCTCCTAATCGAGCTGTTCGACACCCCATATGCCTTCGAGGATTACGACGGTCTGCCCCGCCACTACTACTGGCCCTCCGCGTTCGTCTACGACTCGTGGGACGAGATCCCTCCGGCCGACATGGAGGCCTTGCTCACCGTCTATACGCAGGAGGAACTCGACCAAGCGTCCGCATTCGGCTCTTACGCCCTATGGCGCATCGGCATCACCGAGACGGGAGAGTGGAGGTTCTTCGTTGCGGGGGACTGAGGGACGGCTGGTAGCTTCCCGCCCATGAACTGGGGTCGCCTCTTCTTTGGCCTGCTCATCGTCGCAATGGGGACGGTCCTGCTCCTCGACAACGCCGGTGTGCTCGATGCGGGCGAGATCTTCAGCACCTGGTGGCCTGCGATCGTGCTCCTCGCCGGGATTCTCACCTTCGCCGCCAACCCTCGGCACTGGCCGGTGGCTCTGATCATCACCGCCGTTGGCCTCGCCTTCCTACTGTCGAATCTCGACATCATCGACCTCGGCAATTTCATCATCCCCGCCGCGATCATCCTCGTCGGGCTCCTCGTGCTGTTCGGACGTGGCCTCGGAGCCAAAACCGAGGCCGGCGACCGCGTCAATAGCTTCAACGTGTTCTCCGGCAGCGAGATCGCATCGCATTCGAAGGAATTCCAGGGCGGAAACATCTCGGCGGTGTTTGGGGGAGCCGAAGTGGACCTCCGCGACACCGTGCCCGCACCCGGCGCCGAGCTCGACGTGTTCGCCGCGTTCGGGGGGGTTGATATCACGGTGCCCCAGGGCTGGAACGTCGTTACTCGTGGCCTGCCCCTGTTCGGCGGCATCGAGAACGCCACGGCCAAGGAAGCAGTCTCAGCAGACGCCCCGACATTGGCAGTCAACGCCACCGTCCTGTTCGGCGGGCTCGAAATCAAGCATTGACCATCGAGGTCAGCAAAAGGGCCCTGAACCGGACCACTCTGGGACGGCAAATGTTGCTCGAGCGCGCCGAGCAAACCCCGGCCGAGGCCATGGAGGTCCTCGTGGGGATGCAGGCACAGAATCCGCACGACCCCTACTACGCCCTGTGGTCGCGCCTCGAGGGATTCGACCCGCAAGCCCTGTCGGGGATGCTCGAACGCCGCGAGGCACTCCGGGGCGCCTTGATGCGGGCCACGCTCCACATGTCCACCACGTCCGACTTCCTGTTCCTGCGCTCACACCTCCAGGCGACCCTGGCCGCTGTCCTCGGGTCCACGTCATTCGCCAAGGACACCGCGGGCCTCGACCGGGCCGTGCTCCTCGACCAGGGCAAGTCGTTGCTCGACAAGCGACCCATGACACGAGCCGATCTGGCAAGGGCACTCGAGGAGAAATGGCCGAACGTGCCCGGGACCTCGATGGCCCAGGTCGTCACCTACCTGTTGCCCGTGATCCAGGTGCCCCCACGCGGATTGTGGGGACGAACCGGGGCGGCGACATGGACCACCATCGAGGGTTGGATCGGGAGCGGGCTCCCCGCGATGCGAGACCATGAGCAGATCGTCTTGCGATATCTGGCCGCGTTTGGGCCCGCCACGATCTCGGACATCAGGGTGTGGTCGCGGCTCAACGGCTTGCGCCAGGTGGTCGACGGCATGCGGGAACGTCTCCGCACCCTTCGCGGCCCGGATGGCTCCGACCTGCTCGACCTCCCCGACGCTCCGATCCTCGACGAGGACACGCCCGCGCCGCCCCGCTTCTTGCCCGAGTACGACAACGTCCTCCTCGGTCACTCAGACCGCTCCCGGTTCTTCACGACGGGGATCGTGCCCCCCGGCTGGGTGGGAAATCTCCTCGTAGAGGGGATGTTCAGCGGGTGGTGGAAAATGGGCCGGACGGGGAAGACATCGAAGCTCGAAGTCCATCTCTTGCGCAAGGTCCCCCGCGCCCAGGTGAAGGCGCTCGGACAAGAGGCCGAGCGTCTGCATCTATTCGCGGTGCCGGACGCCGGGCATCAAGCGATCGAGATCTACCACGATGCTTGATTCCCGGTTCAACTCGCTGGACAAATCCGAAGGCATGTGCCAAGGTTGGATCTGAAGGGCCCGAAGGGCGGCGAAAGTCGTTCATCGGGCTCTTCTCTAATCCACGGAATCCGCTCTGCGGGCACGGCGAAGGGATTCGAGATGACATCGACAGGCGAGCCACCGCTCCTGACCCAGGAGGGCCGCGTGCTCCTCGAGGAACGCGCCCGTCGTCTCGCGGAGGAAACCATCCCTGCTCTCGTCGAGGCGATCGAAGAAGAAGACGA
>JBEVJN010000071.1:0-16010 GCA_040510135.1 Acidimicrobiia bacterium
GCTTCCGGTGGAATGAATACGCCGATGCTCTGGCGACGTCGTATCGGCGCCAGGTTCATTGATGCCCTCACCGCGGGTAGACGCTGAGTACATGCGGGACTGGGGAAAACACACCCACGACTCACCGCTCTACGCCGAATTGGTAGAAGTCGTCGCCGATGATCCCGAGTTGCTCCGGGTCATGAACCGGATCCAGCACCTGCCCCCACCCAATCTGATGTTCGGCGCCGTTCAGTACATGCTCATGGACGGGGAGGAGGGCGACCTGGCCCGGCACTACCCGTCGATCGTGGAGGATCCGATCCCGCCCGCCGGTGCGGGCCCGAAATTCCGGAGCTTTGTCCTCGCCCACGAAGAGGAGATCGTCGAGGTGGGCAACACCCGTTACACCCAGACCAATGAATGCCGCCGCTGTGTCGCCCTGCTCCCGATGGTGATGGTGGCGGGGTTCCCTGCGTTCCACTTGATCGATGTCGGTGCCAGTGCCGGTCTCAATCTCGGCCTCGACCGGTACGGGTACACATACAACGACAAAGAGCGGCGTCCCGGCAGGCCCATGCTCGAGGCGGAATCGAAGGGCATTGGCCCGGCCTTCGCCGACATCGAGGTCCTGAGCCGCACCGGGCTCGACGTGAATCCGCTGGATCCCGCCGACCCCAGCGCCAGGCGATGGCTCGACGCTCTGATCTGGCCCGAGCAGGTCGAGCGCAGGGCGCGTCTTCGCTCGGCGATCGAGATGGTTTCGAAACTCGATATAGAGATGATCTCGGGGAATGCGCTGGAGACCCTGACCGGAGCGCTGGCCAGGCTCCCGGCCGGTGAGCCTGCAGTCGTCATGAGCTCGTTCACCCTGAACCAGTTCGACGCAGCGGAGCGAGACCGCCTCGAGTCGATCGTCTCCATGGCCCGGACGGATCGACCGGTGCATCGGGTCTCGATGGAGGCCCTGGACTTGGCGAACGACTGGGCGCAGCTGGTCGTCGACGACGGGAGTGGAGTGACGGTCGTCGGACAGGCCCACCCCCACGGGGAGTGGATCGAGCTCTACCGCTAGGCCCGGCCGTAGACCGGGATCTCAGCGCCGTTGATCACGCCCGACTCCTCGGTGAGAAGGAAGTGGGCGACGGCTGCGATCTCGTCCGGTGTGGGCCAGTTCACATAATCGGCGTACGGGAGAGATCGACGCGTGGCCGGCGTGTCGATGACCGAAGGGAGGAGGACGTTGGCCGTCACGCCCGTCCCTTCGAGCTCCTGGGCGACCGACCTGGTGAGGGCGACAACGCCCGACTTGGCGACGTTGAAAGCGGCCTGGCCGGTTGGGTAGTCGAGCGTGGCACGGCTGCCCACGGTGACGATCCTTCCCCAGCCCGTTTCAACCAGGTGGGGGACTACGGCGCGGACCGAATAGAACGTAGAGCGAAGGTTGAGATCGATCATCCGCTCGAACCGGACGTCGTCGGTCTCCTCCACGTCACGGCCCCCGGCCCATCCGCCGACCAGGGCCACGAGCCCATGAATGGATCCCCAGTTGTCGGCGACGCCCTTGATGAAGGTATTCACGGCCTCGGCGTTGGTGGCGTCGACCCGCACCAACAAGACCCGATCCTCGTCGATCTCGAACTCCTGCTCGAAACGCTCGGCCTCATCTGGCAGCAGATACGTGATGGCGAGCCGGTAGTCCTCGTAGATGAGCCGACGCACCAGGGCAGATCCCAGGCCGCCGGTGCCACCGGTGATCACAAGTGTCTTTTCCATGCTCCCGTTGCTCTATTCGCCTGGCACCCACTCTACGGGCAGCCTCATCCCCTCCGCCACAGAATCCAAAGGTCCGATACGTTGGTACCGGTCGGGCGGCAACGAAGCAGGTCCGAGGTGCCGGCGAGATAGGTGGCCGAGTCGAAGCTCCGGAGGGCGTCGGCCGGGTCCCCGCCGCGCTCGATCGTGGATCCGTCGACGATCCCCCCTGCTCCGCCGGACCGTCCATCGACGCCGTCCGTGGCGAAGGCACAGAAAACATCGTTCGAGCCGGCGAGACGCTCGGCGGCGAGGAGCGCAGCATGGGTGTTTCGGCCACCCCTCCCCGGACCGCTCACCTCGAGCACCACCTCGCCGGCTGCCACGGTCATCCCGGGCTCGACGTTGGCCAGGAATCGGTCGAGACCGGCTCCGAGCTCCCCGCGCAGCCAGTCGGCCTCCACGACGGCGGGAGGGGGCGCCGCCGCGGCAGCTTGGGCGGCGTCGCTGGCATCGGCCAACAGAGTGACTTCGGGTGTCGGGAGTGGCACCGGCTCGGTCTTCATGGCCTGCCATACACCGGGCGGGATGCTCATCGACAGCCCCGCTAGGACGACCGCGGCGGCCTCCGGATCGTGAGGGCCGGGGATCGTCGGCCCGGAGGCAACCACCCCGGGGCCCGCCCCCGCCACGTCTGAGATGACGTAGGTGTCGATCGGGCGGCCCGCGGCTCGAGCCACCCCGCCGCATTTGATCGCCGAGAGATGACTCCGGAGAAGGTTGAGCTCCTCGATGGCGGCGCCTCCCGAAATGAGCCTGTTCGTCACCGCCGCGAGGAACTCGGCGGGCACGCCCTCCCGGGGCGACTCGCAAAGAGCGGACCCACCTCCGGATACGAGGGCGACGATGTCGACGGAGGGAGGCGCACTTCGGACCGCATCGAGCACAGCGGCGCCTGCCTCGAGGCTCGCCGACCCGGGCACCGGATGGTCTCCGATCATGAAACTCATCCTCTCGGGCACCTGTTCGGGATGGTCGGCGACGCAAACACCTCCGACCACGTCGAGCACGGAGGCGGCGCCGCGGGCCATGGCCGGGGCGGCTTTCCCGATTGAGATGACCATGGTCTTGCCAGAACGGCGGCCGGCCAGCGCGGCAGCGGTGAGGGCCTCCGGTTCCACCGCGGCCAGTCCTGCTTCGAGCCGTGAAAGCAACTGCGCTCTGGCCTCAGGCTCGGGGTCCAGGACCCCGGGGTCGAAGCGGACGGTCACCTCAGATGAGCGAGCCATGCCCCACGCGGGTGCTCCCGAGCTGACTCGAGGTCGGCGAAGGTGTCGACGTCGTGGAGGAGGCCAGGCCTGGCGACGATCGCCGCCGCCGGGAACGCGCCGAGATGGCGATGAAAGCTGCCGGGACCGTACGAGAAGCTCGCCGGCCCTTTTCCTCCGAGGGCGGAGGTCCCGCCGTCGGCCGAGGGGGCGATGACCGTCCCGGCTCTGGTCAGCGACTCCTTCAGCTCCTCGAGCTCGGAAACGGTGAGGAGTGGGAGATCGGTGTGAAGGACGATCCATTCGCTCGAAGCTTCGGTGGCCCATCTGGTCCCCGCCAGTGCCGCCCCGTCCAGGCCTTCACCGGGGTCGGGTATGGATGGGAACCCATTTATCAGCGCCCATTCGCCAACCTCACCATCACCCGCCACCAGGATTGGGATCAAACCTGCATCGACGGCCAAGGCTGCGGCATTCTCGGCGAGGGCGCGGCCCAGTGTGGATCGGGCGTCATCGGAGAGGTGGTCCGCCATCCGCCCCTTGCCCAGTCGAAAGGATTTGACCGGGAGGATGGCGACTATGGGCACGGGGTTGCTGGGTGGTGCCCTGAGGTCAGGGCACCACCATCACCGGCACCGGTGAATGGTGACACAAGCGATCCGCGACGCTTCCGAGCATGACCCGCTCCGCCAGCCCCGCTCCACGCTTGCCGATGACGATGAGCCCCGCCTCGCGCTGTTCGGCCACTGCGATGAGCCGCGATGTCGGGTCGCCTAGCTCCTCGACCGTCTCGTAATCCATCCCGTCCAGCGGGAGCTGCTCTTCGGTCTCCCTGATCACCTGTTGCTGACCCTCGACCAGCGCGGCCGAGAGCGCCTCAGGAGTCGGCGGGGCGCCACCGATGCCCCACCATCCCTCAGGCGGCCTGACCACGGTGACCAGCAGGAGCTTTGCCTGCCGGGCGCGGGCGATCTCGGTGGCGATCCCGGCTGCGCGCGTGCTGGTCTCGGAGCCGTCGACGCCGACGACTATTGCTTTCGGGTTCCAATCCATCTGCTCTGATACCTCCTCAAGAGACCATACGCAGGTTGGTCGCGATCGGCCGCGTCACAGGATGGTGGCGTTGAGAAGATGGGCCATGGCCAGGGCCCAGGCTCCGGCAACCACATCATCGAGCACGATCCCCGTCGCCCCAGGCATCGAGTCGGCCTGATGGACGCCCGGGAATGGGCGCTTGAAGATGTCCACGATGCGAAACAGGACAAAGGCGACCACCGCTGCCCATCCGAGCAAACCGATCGTGGCGACGAAGACTCCGGCCGCCTCGTCGATGACGATCCAGCCGGCGTCTCCCTCCGAGGAGGCAACGCCTGCAGAGGCCCAAATGGCCACTGCGGTGACCAGCACGGTCGCCGCCAGCTGTCCCGGCCAACCCCACGTCTCGCCGACGAGGAGTGCGAACGGGAGAGCGACCAGACCGCCAATCGTTCCCGATCCGGCATCTGAGCCCCGGACCCTGCGCAGGACCAAGCCAGCCCCGAAGAGGGAGGCGATGAGTCGGTGCATCGGCGGCGAGGCTACTTCTCGCCGCTCCGGCCTTCGAGGACTCGCATCGCCCTGAGGGTGTTCCATCTGCTCGGCTCACCCACTGTCTCCATCTCAAACCAGGTCTCACCCGGCCAGCGCTGCTGGAGCGGCCACCGCCCGTCCTGATCTTGCTTCTCGACCAGCACGTCGATCGCGTCCTCGAGACGAGCGTCGCTCAGCGCGCCCGCGGACCAGAAGTAGTCGAGCCCGCGCAGGATGTCGTAGTGCCAGCGGGGTGGGAATGACAACCGGAGGAACCGCTGGTTGACGATCTCCCCG
Source organism: Acidimicrobiia bacterium (assembly GCA_040510135.1). Taxonomy (GTDB): domain Bacteria; phylum Actinomycetota; class Acidimicrobiia; order Spongiisociales; family ZC4RG35; genus JARDZU01. Next base: position 4,869 of record JBEVJN010000071.1, read on the forward strand.
GTTCGATGGGATCGGAACATCCGGTGCTCGAGGAAGAACTCCCGGCCCCGTGCCTCGGCCGCCTCGATCTCATCGATGTTTGGGGCACCCGCCACAACACACTCGCGCAGGGCCTCGAGGGCGGACGACGTGGAATGAAACGAGCCGTGACTCGACTGGATTTCGCAGTTCCATCCGCCATCCTTCAATTGCTTGCCGAGCAGGTTCTCGAGAACCGGCTCCCGCAGCCTGTCCTCAACGTCGAACCAGTAGAGGAATGCGAGGACCATGGCGTTGACGCAAGTCTCGCTGTTGCGGCGGGTCCCGAGACCCTCCTTCAGGAACAGATGACAGGATTTGAGAGCCCTCGGGTCGGAGCGGGGCAGACCCATCCGTCTCAGCAAGACCATGCTGTAAGTGGTCGAGATCCACTTCCGGCCGTAGAGCTTGGGCGTCCAGCGGCCGTCTCCATCCTGATGCGCCAACAGCTTCGCCCCCCACCCTTCGGTGGCGACCCGATCCTGCTCCAATCGCCAGACCTGCTCTGTAGCCCCGACCAGATCGCGGATCGTCTGCCATTTGATGGCGGGGTCTCCGTCGAGCAGCCAATCGATGATCGAAGAGCGGTCCGGGACTTCCTCGCCCATCGTCCGATTCAACCACCTGCGGCCGAAAACATGAATCAGAGGTTTCGCTTCGGTCGACACCAGTTAGCCTTCGGTGATGGAACCGGCAACCAAGATATGGGTTGACGGTGAGTTCGTCCCGTGGGATGACGCCACCGTCCACTTCCTGTCACATTCCCTCCAGTACGGAACTGGTGTCTTCGAGGGCATTCGTGCTTACAAGACACCCGAGGGAACCGCTGTATTCCGTCTCCACGATCACATGGTCCGGCTGGTCGCCTCGGCCCGGGCCTATGACCTCCCGATGAACGAGGCCGCCGAGGAGATGGACGAAGTCTGTCTCGAGCTGCTGCGGGTCAATCAGCTGGAATCCGCGTACATCCGCCCATTCGTCTTCTATGGGTCAGGCGCCTTCGGCATCAACCCGAAGAGCAGCCCGGTGCACAACTACATGGCCGCCTTCTATCTGGGCAGCTATTTGGGCGACGACGGTGTGGAAAAGGGGATCACCACGATGGTCTCGAGCTGGCGGCGGATCTCACACACCAGCTTCATCCCCACGGCGAAGGGGTCGGGTCAGTATCTCAACTCGGTGCTGGCCAAGCAGGAGGCCCTCCGCGCCGGGTTTGACGAGGCCGTGATGCTCAACGACGCGGGCCTGGTCTCCGAGGGGAGCGGCATGAACCTCTTCACCGTCAGCAAAGACGTGGTCTACACCCCACCGGTCTCTTCGGGGATCCTGGAGGGGATCACCCGCAACACGGTGATCGAATTGCTGATGGGTGAGGGTATCGAGGTGGTTCAGGCCGACCTGGCCCGGGGGAGTCTGTACACCGCCGACGAAGTGTTCTTGACTGGGACTGCGGCCGAGGTGACCCCCGTCCGTGAGATCGACGGGCGGGTAGTGGGCGCTGGCGAGCCCGGTCCGGTCACCCGGAAGGCACAGGACCTGTTCTCCGATTTGGTCGCGGCGAAGATCCCCGAGTACCGCCACTGGCTCAGCTTCATCTGATGGGCCAAGAGCCCAATATCGAGCTGACGGAGGCGGAGCGGCCGCGCACTGTGCTCCAACCTCCTGCGGCTCGACGTTGGCGGCCGAGCATCAAGCCCGGGATCCCGACATCTCCCGACGAGGTTCCCAGTGGAGGGCGTTTCGGCCAGACGACGCCCGACGGCGGCTGGGGGTGGCGGCTGGTGAATGCAGCCGATCTCCCCGACGACGATCCCGATCTCAAGTCCGTGGTCGCCGCCCTCACCATCGCTCGGGCCGGTGTCCTGGGCCGGGGCCCGGTACCCGAAGACATCGACGTGGCCCTGGCCCTTTGCGGCTACGGATATGAGCCGTCTGAAGAGGTCTTGGAGAGGCGGGAGCGCTGGAAGGCGGCGGTGCCTCATGAGGTGAGACCGGGGCAGACGGCGGCAGGCGAGGTCGACCGTGCCCTCATCGTTCGCAAGCCCCACGACATCCGGGGCCTGCTGGCCGCCTCCGGGGCATCCGAAGAGCACCGCTAGCTTTCCGGCCATGAAGCTCGTCCGCATCAAGGCCGGAGACGACATCGCCTATGGGGTGGCCGATGTCGAGGGGGTGCTGGTCTATCTCGGCTCACCCTTCGTTGCCTGGGAGCCGACCGAGACGGTGGTCCCGTGGGAAAGCGCACACCTCCTGGCGCCGGTCCTTCCCTCCAAGGTGGTGGCTGTCGGTCGCAATTACGAGGACCATGCAACCGAGCATGACGCTGCGGTTCCCGACGAGCCGCTGATATTCCTCAAGCCGGCGACGTCGGTGGTCGGACCCGACGCCAATGTGGTCCATCCGGCGATCTCGGAGAACGTCCACCACGAGGCGGAGCTGGCAGTTGTGGTCAGTCGGGTGGCGCGTCACGTCAAGGCCGAGGACGCCTCCGCCTACATCCTCGGTTACACGGCAGCCAACGATGTGAGCGCACGCGACCTGCAGAGAAAAGACGGGCAGTGGGCCCGGGCCAAGGGTTTCGACACCTTTTGCCCTCTGGGCCCGGCCATCGAGACTGAATTGGACCCGTTGGAGAAACTGGCGGTGATCTGCCGGGTGAACGGGGAGGTCCGCCAGGCCGGCTTCACCTCCGACATGGTCTTCGGAGTGGCCGAACTGTTCGAGTTCGTCACCGCGGTGATGACACTCCTTCCCGGTGACGTGATCCTCACGGGCACCCCTGCGGGGGTGAGCAAGGTGGTGCCTGGCGACCTCATGGAGGTCGAGATCGACGGGATCGGCGTCCTCCAGAATCGAGTCGTGGCGGCGCGATGACGGTCCGCGTGAGGGTCGCCCCCTCGCCAACCGGGCACCTCCATGTGGGAACGGCCCGTGCAGCCCTCTTCAACTGGCTCTACGCGCGTCATCACGGAGGAACCTTCATACTGAGGATCGATGACACCGATCGGGAGAGATCGACTGTCATGTTCGAGGAGGACATCCTCGACTCACTGCGCTGGCTCGGGCTGGATTGGGGCGAGGGCATCGGTGTGGGCGGGCCCCATGGCGACTACCGGCAATCCAGTCGTTACGACCGATACCAGCAGGCCGCCGCGGTACTGGTGGCCTCGGGGGCGGCGTATTACGACAACCGGTCACCAGATGATCTGGAGGCGCTTCGCCGTCGGGCTGAGGAAGAACACCTGCACCCCGGTCACTACATCAGGCGCCCCGGCAGCGTCGGCACGGAAGGTGCGATCAGGCTGTCGGTCCCCCAGGACCAGCCCGTCGTCTTCGAAGATCTGGTGCGGGGCGAGATCAGCTTCGAGGCGCGTGACATCGACGACTTCGTGATCTTGCGCAGCGATGGCACTCCCACCTATCACCTCGCGTCGACCGTGGACGATGTCGACTACGAGATCACCCACGTCGCGCGTGGCGAGGACCTTCTTCCCTCGACCCCGAAACACATCCTTCTCACCCGGGCACTCGGGGCGTCCGAGCCGAGATATGCCCACCTGCCCCTTCTGTTCGGCACCGACGGAAAGAAGCTGTCCAAGCGTCACGGCGCACTTTCCCTCGTCACCTATCGCGACGAGGGCTACCTGCCCGACGCCGTCTTCAACTACCTGTCACTCCTCGGCTGGTCGATCGATGGCGACCGGACCGTCTTCACGAGAGACGAGGCGATCGCCGTCTTCGACCTGATCGATGTCTCCCGGAATCCGGCCGTATTCGACCCCGACAAGCTGGCGTGGATGAACGGGGAGTACATCCGTGCCATGGATCCCTCAGAGTTTCGGTCCGTGGCCCGCCCGTACGTCGAATCGGCCGTCGGGCACCCGGTCGACGACGTGGAATGGGCCCGTTTCGACGCGGTGGCCGACCTGGTCCAGGAGCGGACCCGGCTCCTGCCCGAGGCGGGGGAGCAGGTGGTGTTTCTTTTCGAGGACTTCGAGGATTACGACCGGGCCGCCTGGGACAAGGTGATGGTCAAAGACGGAGTGCTTGGGATCCTGACCACCGCCCAAGAGCGTCTTGCCTCGGTCGAGACCTGGGAGGCGGCGGACATCGAAGCTGCACTGCGTGGGATGCTGGAGGAGATGGGCCTCGGTGCGGCCAAGGGTCTTCAACCGCTCCGGGTGGCGGTCACCGGCTCCTCGGTCAGCCCTCCCCTCTTCGAGTCGATGGCGGCCCTGGGCAAGGAGAGGACGCTGGAGCGGGTGGAGCGAGCACAGCGCGAACTGGCCAGTTAGGGGGTAGGTCCGTGCCACCCGTTAATCTGTTCTGATCCGCGAGGTCCCGTCGTCCAGTGGCCTAGGACGCCGGCCTTTCAAGCCGGAAACGCCGGTTCGAATCCGGTCGGGACTGCCAGTCAGGAAAGCGCATGTCGGTCGAGACCATCCTCGTCTTCAACAACATCTTCGCCATCCTCACTCTGGTCGCGGGGGCCGGAGCGATCGGCCTTCTCGTGTATCGGGCAGTGAAAGGGCCCGAGGCGGCGGCATTGTTGGGGGACAAGGCGATCTGGCTCGCATTCATCGTGGCATTGGTGGCCTCGGTCGGGTCGCTCTTGTACTCCGAGGCCTTCCACTACGTGCCCTGCCGTCTCTGCTGGTTCCAGCGCATCGCGATGTACCCGTTAGCCATCGTGCTTCTGGTAGGCGCCATCAGGCGCGAGGCAGTGGTCAAGTTCTACGCCCTGCCCCTCGCTCTGATCGGTTTGGCCGTCTCCATCTATCACAACGTCGTCCAGTTCTTCCCCAGTCTCGAGGGAGGATCGTGCGATCCGGCGGTCCCCTGTTCGGCCCGCAGCATCGAGATGTTCGGCTTCATGGACCTGCCATTTATGGCTGGAATTGGGTTTATCGTTATCAGCGTTCTCCTCGCCTTCTACACGAAAGCTTCCGAATGACCCAGACCAAGAAGCCCAAACCCGGATCCAAGGACGCAAAGAGCAACTCCACCTTGTGGTGGATCCTCGGTGGGGTAGTCGGTCTCGGTCTGATCGTGGCCCTCGCCATATCCATCGCCGGAGAAGAGCCGGTCGACGAGAACAGCGGCTTCGGCGACCCGACAGTCACCGGCGACCCGCTGCCGGTCTATGCGGCTGGAGAAGAAGATGTCTCGGTCGGCCTCACCGCCCCCACTGTCGAAGGCGCAGACTGGGAAGGAAATCCCGTCACGATCGAGCCAGACGGCACACCCAAGATCGTGATCTTCCTGGCGCACTGGTGCCCCCATTGCCAGGCAGAGGTGCCCATCATCCAGGAGTGGATCAATGATGGGAACTTGCCTGACACCGTTGAGATCGTGTCGGTTGCTACCGGAACAGACCGGCTCCGACCCAACTGGCCGCCTCAGGACTGGCTGGAGGAGGAGGGCTGGACCCCGCCGGTGATCATGGACGACGAGATCACGACGGTCGCGGTGAACTACGGGATGAGCTCGACTCCGATGTTCGTGGTCCTGGATGGGGACAACAACAACCTGGGCCGGATCAGCGGGCAGCTGCCGACCGACGCCCTCGACCAGTTGGTGCAGATAGCCGAGGCTTCGATCGAAGGTTGATCAGGCCTCCAAGGACCTGATTTTCTCCAGACGTCTCACGTGTCGGTCCTCGCGCGAGAACCGCGCCTCGAGAAACGTGGTGACGAGCTCCTCCGCCAACGCCTCCCCGATGACACGTGACCCCAGGCTGAGCACGTTTACGTCGTCGTGCTCCACCATCTGATGGGCCGTGTAGGTGTCGTGGGCAATCGACGCCCTGATCCCTTGGAGCTTGTTGGCGGCCACGGCCGCCCCCGCCCCCGAGCCACAGATGAGGATGCCCCGGTCGGCGCGGCCATCCAGCACGGCTTGCGCGACGGCGGCGGCATAGTCCGGGTAGTCCACCGGCTCGGAGGAATGCGTGCCCAGGTCGTAGACGGCGTGACCCGACTCGGCGAGCCACGTCGAAAGGTGCTCTTTCAACGGATAGCCGGCGTGGTCGGATCCGAGTGCGATTCTCATTTCGGGCGGCAGAGTAGCCAGACGACCGGCCCCGGCCCTGCATGGGGTTGGCGCCACACCCAACTACATTCGACTGAATGTCTCAGTTGGTTGTCGAGGGCGGAGCGCGTCTCCAGGGAACTGTCGGCGTGCTGGGGGCCAAGAACGCCGTGCTGAAGGAGATGGTCTCTGCCCTCCTCGCTCCAGGCAGGCATCGTCTCAGCAATGTCCCCTCGATCCTCGACGTCGCGCTGATGTGCGAGGTACTGGAGCACACAGGTTGCCGCGTGGAGCAAGGCGACCACGAGCTCTGGGTGGTGGTCCCCGACCAGCTCGTTCCCGAGGCGCCGATCGAGCTGGTGCGACAGATGCGAGCGTCGATCGTGGTGCTCGGACCTCTCCTCGCTCGATGTGGTGAGGCGCGGGTTGCCCTTCCCGGAGGGGACGATCTGGGGGCTCGGCCGATCGATATGCATCTCAATGGCCTGGAGGCGATGGGAGTCGACTTCGAATTGGTCCATGGCGAGCTGGTCGGCCGGGTCGATGGCCGGCTCAAAGCGACGGAGGTCGAGCTTCCCTTCCCCTCGGTCGGCGCCACGGAGAATCTCCTGTTTGCCGGCGTTCTCGCCGAAGGCGACACCGTCATCGTCAATGCCGCCCGCGAGCCCGAGATCGAGGATCTGATCACGCAGCTCACCGAGATGGGAGCCAGGATCACGGGCGGGGGCACGTCTCTTGTCACCGTCCAGGGGGTGGACCGGCTATCGCCGGCAGAGCACCATGTCGTCCCCGATCGACTGGAGACAGGGACTTATGCCGCGGCAGCGGCCATCACCGCCGGCGACGTCACGGTGACCGGCTGCATGCCGGAGCATCTTCGCATGGAGCTGAGGAAGCTCGGGGAGGCGGGGTGCGAGGTCGAGCAAGGCAACGGGTGGCTCCGGGTGAAAGGGCCTGAGCGGCCGACCCCGGTGGACTTCGCCACCCTTCCATTCCCGGGCTTTCACACCGACATGCACCCCCAGATGGTCGCCTTGCTCTCGGTCGCAACCGGCACCTCGGTGATCACCGAGAATCTCTACGACTCCCGGTTCAGATATGTCGGCGAGCTGGCAAGGATGGGCGCAGACATCACCACCGAAGCGCAGCACGCCATCATCCGGGGCGTCGAGCGGCTCTCCGGATGCCCGGTCCTCGCGCCGGACATCCGCGCCGGGGCAGCGCTCGTTCTGGCCGGTCTGCGGGCCGACGGCACGACCGAGGTTGGCGAGGCGAGCCACATCGACAGGGGCTACGAGCAGTTCCCGGAGAGGCTCCGATCGCTGGGAGCGAGAATAGAGAGAGCGTGATCGGTCGCCGGGCCCTCGCCGTCGTCGCAATCCTCGTCGTCATGGCGCCGCCTGCGATGGCGGCCCGACCCGAGGGCTCGGTCGTGGAGGTTTCCGCGCCGGAGGGCTCATACCTCGAGATGGATGGACGGCGCTACCTCGGGCCGCTACGGATCACCGCCGAGTCCGATGGCGCCGCGGTGGTCGAGGTCACGTCGCTCGATGCCTATCTCGAGGGCATTCGGGAGGTGCCATTCAGCTGGCATGAGGATGCCCTGGCCGCCCAGGTCGTCGCGGCCCGCACCTATCTCGCCTGGACCCTGCAGGGTGGGCGCACCGAGACCGGAAGCCGCATCGGGTATGACATTTGCGCAACCGCAGCATGCCAGGTCTATGCCGGCGTCGACGCCGTGCTGGGCGAGGATGGAGATCGCTGGCGCCAGGCCGTGCGCCGAACATCGGGTGAGATCCTCGTCTACCAGGGCGAGCCGGCGCGAGCCTTCTACTCGTCGACGACAGGTCTCCGCACCAGGAACATCGAGGACATCTGGCCCGGCTCCGAGCCGGCGCCATATCTGGTCGGAGTCCCTTCGCCCGCTGAGGACAGCCCGTTCGTCGAATGGTCATGGGAGCTGCCGGGCTATCAAATGGAGCAGCTCCTCACAGAGGCGGACGTAGCCGATGGCAACGTCCGGTCGATCACGACGCGAACCACCGAGGACGGTCAAGGCCCGTGGATGATCGACATAGTGTCCGACTCGGGCACCGTCTCGATGGACACCTGGGCGCTCCGATCCCGGCTAAACGAAGCCGCGGCCATTCTGCCCGGCCTCCTGCCTGCGAAGAGGCCGGACGGGATCGACTATCCGACCACGGTCCTGAGTCCCGAATACTCGATCAACCGTGAGGTCCGGGTCGGCCGCGTTGGTGGCGATGCGTTGGCCATCGCCGTGCCCTATTACGTCGTTGAAGGGGCGGGTTGGGGACATCTCATCGGGATGTCCCAGTACGGGGCCCAGGCCATGGCCGAGGCCGGCTCGCCATACCCCGAGATCCTGGCCCATTACTACGGGGGGCTCAGCCCCGTCCGCGGCGACGGGTTCCTCCCCGACCAGCTCGCAGTCGGCCTGGTGATTGGTTCCGAGTGGGTGAGAATCCGGTCTGACTCACCCCTGACCGTCATGGTCGACGGGACGCCAGTCGAGACCACCGAAACCGGGTCCTGGGGGTTCATCTGGGTCGATGGGGCCCTCCAGGTCACACAGCCGACGCCCTATGTCCCCCCGAGGGGACAGCCCGAAGAGTTCTGAGCCAGACCGCAGAGGTAGAATCGGAACAATCCCCACCAGGTAAGGGTTCTTCAAGGCGATGTCTGAGACAACACCCGTGACGATCTCCAGCAGCGTCCAGGTCGACGAGGGCCCGATCGACGTCGACAAGCTGCGTGAGACTCTCGAGTACATCAGACCTGCGGTTCAGGCCGACGGGGGCGATCTCGTGTTGCTTGGCACTGAAGGAGGTCGGGTCGACATCCAGATGGTCGGTGCATGCGGCGGCTGTCCGCTTTCGATGATGACTTTGAAAGCCGGGATCGAACGGATCCTGATGGACCGTGTCCCGGGTGTCGTAGAAGTCCACGCCAGTGCGGATGCGCCGGGAATGGACGAGGTGCACAGCCCCAACGCCATCACCCTCCCCGCGCTCTGACCCAGTCTTAACCTGGCGCCCGATGAGCGACTCCGATCTGGCCGGGCGCGTCCGCGATGGCGATCGTCGAAGCCTGGCCCGTCTGATCACCGCGATCGAAGCAGGGGATCCTGTTGGCGAGGCGGCCGTCAGCGCCATGGTCGGCTCCACCGCCCCCACTCGGAGGATCGGCATCACCGGGCCGCCGGGCGCCGGCAAGTCGACGCTCGTCAACGCCATGATCGCCGAGTTGAGGTCGAGGGGTGACACGGTAGCCGTGCTCGCGGTGGATCCTTCCAGTCCGATCACAGGTGGGGCACTCCTGGGTGACCGGATCCGCATGCAAGACCACGCCGGCGATCCAGGGGTCTACGTCCGTTCCATGGCCTCCCGAGGGCACCTCGGTGGACTGTCGGCTGCCGCCGCGCCGGTCATTGCCGTCCTGGCTCGAGCAGGCTTCGACATGGTCTTGATCGAGACGGTGGGGGTCGGCCAGTCGGAATTGGAGGTGATGGACCAAGTCGATCTCGTCGTCTTGGTCCTCGGTCCCGGCTGGGGAGACCAGATCCAGGCAGACAAGGCCGGCATCGTCGAGATCGCCGATGTCTTCGTGGTCAACAAGGGCGATCGGCCCGGGGTCGACATCGTGCATCTCGCCCTTCTCGACAGGTTGGGCGAGTCGGCGGCTCCGGTGTTGATCACCACGGCTCTCACCGGGGAGGGAGTGCCCCGCCTGGTCGAGGTGATCCGCTGACTCAGACGTCGCTGCGATCCGATTGGAGCGCGGCCTGTGCTGCGGCGAGCCGCGCTCCCTCGACCCGTGGAGGGCTGCAGGACACGTAGTCGAGGCCCAGCGAGTGGACAAAGTCGATCGAATCGGGATCGCCGCCGTGCTCTCCACACAGACCGACCACCAGATCTTGATTGGCCTCCCGTCCCTCCCTCGTCGCGACGCGCACCAGACGCCCCACCCCTGGCCGGTCCAGGGTTTGGAACGGGTCGGAGGTGAATATGCCCTGCTCCAGGTAATCCCTCAGGAACAAACCCTCGGCATCGTCACGGCTCAGGCCGTAGGTCATCTGGGTCAGGTCGTTGGTGCCGAATGAGAAGAAGTCGGCGACCACTGCGATCTCGGCCGCGGTCAGCGCAGCCCGGGGCAGCTCGATCATCGTCCCGATGGGGATGTCCAGTTCGACGCCTGATCCCGCGGTGGCGGTGGCGATCTCCTCCTCGATCATCTCCCGCATCCGGATCAGCTCCTCGGCGGCGGCGACCAGGGGGATCATTATCTCGAGGTGGGGTGTGCCCCCCGCCTGAATCCTCCGGGTGAGCGCCGTCGTGGCGGCTCGAGCCTGCATCCGGTAAAGGTCCTTGAGCATCAGCCCGAGCCGGACCCCGCGCAAACCGAGCATCGGATTGTCCTCTTCCCAGCGTGCCACCTGGTCGGACATCGCCTGCAAATCGTCGATCGGGCGGCCCGCCCGCACCCGACGCAGCATCTCGTGCTCCAACTCGAGACGGGAGGGGAGGAACTCGTGGAGCGGCGGGTCGAGGAGTCGGATCACGACGGGCAGTCCGTCCATCGCCTCGAGCAAGGTCTCGAAGTCCCCTATTTGCTGTCGTTCCAGGTCGCCGAGCGCCTCCTCTCGATCGGTCGGAACCGTGGAGAGGATCACCCTCTGGACGATGGCGAGACGCTCGCCGAGGAACATGTGCTCGGTCCGGGCCAGCCCGATGCCTTCCGCTCCGTGGCCCCGGGCCAGCGTGGCGTCTTCTGCCGTGTCGGCGTTGGCCCTGACTCCGAGGCTGCGGAACTGGTCGGCCCATTCGAGGAGGTCACCGAGCTCGGGGGGGACCTCGGGCGGGACGAGTTCCATCTCGCCCTGATAGACGACTCCGGACGTCCCGTCGATGGTGATCACATCGCCGCGACGGATATCGACGCTTCCGGTGGAGGCGATGCCCGCCTCGGAATCGACCTGCAGCTTGGCCGCCCCGGTGATGGCGGGCTTGCCCATGCCACGAGCCACGACGGCGGCATGTGATGTCTTGCCCCCCTGGCTGGTGAGGATGCCGACCG
>JBEVJN010000072.1:0-10851 GCA_040510135.1 Acidimicrobiia bacterium
CTCATCCAGGGCGGGTTGATCGACCCGTCGCCCCTCGTCACCCATCATTTCGGGATCGACGAGTTCGACGCCGCGTACGACGTGTTCAGCCGGGCCTCCGACACGGGGGCGCTGAAGGTGGTTGTCCGCAACACCTGACAAGCGGGATCGGCTGGTGTCTTCCCGCACGCGGTGAACGCAACCAAAGTGATCGACATCCTCAACGGGCAAGCCCACTTGGACGCCGATGGCACCCTCGTGATGGAAGCCGAGCCAGCTACGAGGGTTAGGAGCCCGCCTCAGCGTCGACAACGGTGAGAGTGCTCTCCATGCCGGCATCGAAGTGGGTTTCGATGGCGCAAATGACCTGATATGTGCCTGCATCAGGTGCGGTGAAACTCAGGGTCTTGTTGGCTCCGGCTTTGACCTCGTCCTCAACGTTGACGAATTCGGCGAGTAACTCTTCCTCGGTATCCGGTAGGTCGGCTTCGCTGTCGATGTTCCACCCCCGGCTGCTTCCCGCCATGCCGTTTGACTTGCCCCAGACCGCTACTCCTTTGATGCCACCCGGGGTCGGCTGTGGCCTTCGCCCGATTCGAGACGGCGATGTCTTGGCCGATCGCTACAGGTGACCTGTCAAGGTGGGGTCAGGGACCGGCGTCGATGACTTCACGAACCTCGTCTTCCCCAGGCTGTGGCTCAAAGCCGGTGAGGACCCATGTGGCGCCCGCTGACACCCATGGATCCGGGTCAGCACTCGGCGGGATCTCCACGATCAGATCGAATGGGCCGTCCTTGTCAGCACGCTGCTGTCGTGTTTCTTCGGCGAGGTGGGCAAACTCCTCGGGTCCCGGAAGGTCGATTGGGAACAATCCGTCCCATCGGAGGGCACGCCGTATTGGCCGCCGGTGGGGCCAGTTGGCGGCAACCCAGATCGGGATTCGCGGGTGCTGGACCGGAGGCGGTTGGAATCCTTCGTCCCAGTATCCGGTGAGCCTTTCGAGCCCACGATCCAAGAGACGGGCGCGTGCGCGTGGATCCACTTCGTCTCCAAAGGGTTCGAAGTCGTCGACGTTCCCTAGTCCGACACCCATCGTCAGGCGTCCGCGGCTCAGGCGGTCAAGGGTGACGGATTCTCGCGCGACTTTCTGGACACGTCTTCGCGGGAGGGGAGTAATCATGGGTCCTAGGCGAATCGACTGCGTGGCGACTGCTATTGCGCTGAGCATCACCCATACATCGGCTACCGGGCGATTTCGAGGTGGATAGTGGATGCGGTCCCAAAGGAAGATGGCATCCCAGCCTCGAGCTTCGGCGTGGGCTGCAAGGCCTGCCATCACGTGAGGATCGGCCAGTTCGTCGAAGGGTGCGAGGTACAGGCCTCGTCGAATGGTGGCTGATCCGGTTGCTGGTTGCATTGGGCCTTGTGCGGTCATCGACGCTGAGCGGTGACGATCCATGCCCGTGAATCCAACCACAGGCCCTCACCGGTCTGGAGGAGTCCATCCTTCTCCGACCGTAGCGAACCCTCACGAGGAGTCGTCCGTTCGAAACTGGCCGCGATTCCGACTGGCAAAGAGGCTGGGGCCAATCGCTTGATGCAGACCAGGCTTGTCCGTCTCCGACGTCCTAGTGCTTGGAGATCTTTGTGTGGCTAGCTGCGCGAGAGGAAGCCGAGCTCGAGCATCGTCTTGGCGAGGGCGAGCGCGCCGCTCCTGAATGCCCGAATATCCTCCTCGTCGACGCCACGCGCGTGCGCCGCGTGCTCGATCGCCTGCCGCAGCGTGGTCGTGCCGTCGAGATACGGGACGAGGCTCGCGGTGTTCTGGTCGATACCCGCACGGAAGCCGAGCCCTTCGTCGAGCACCAGCGTCATCGATTCGACTATGTAGCCGCCGTTGCCGATTGACAGCTCCTGCTCGACATGGACGTTGTCGGCGATCCGCGGCGTCTCGTCGAGCAGGGCCTCGTCGCCGACCAGTCCTGTCAGATAGTCGTGCGCATCGAATACCCGCAGGACGTGGTCACTGCCTGGGGCCGGTCCGCCTCCAGGGATCCGATCTGCGCGGAACCAGTTGGCTACGCCCGAGCGCTTCCGCAGGATCAATGCTCCCTCGATCACTGCATCCGCTTCGAGTTCTCGGAGGTACGCGAGCCAGCGGTCGAGCGTCTCAGCGTACGTCACCCCATCGCCCGCCTCCTCCTCGTTCCAGACAGCCGCGTGCGTAACCAGATCGCGCTCGATTCCCTGCAGGAGCCAAGCGTCGCATCCGCTATAACCGAGCCAGCTCTTCGGGCGGGCCTCCCAGTCGTTTCCCTGGAACAACCATTCGATTAGCAGGTGCGCGAACCCGCCCTCCTCGAGGTGCTGTGGAGCATCCCTGACAAGTCGTTCACTGAAGCCGTCGGAGGCAGCACCTCCGTCGCGGAACGTGTAGCGGGTATCAGGAGAGATAACGTATGGCGCGTTGCAGAGCACGAGGTCGAAGCGCTCGCCGTTGACCGGCTCGAAGAGACTGCCCTCGCGAAACTCGATGTTCGCGATACCGTTCAGGCGGGCGTTGAATGCCGCGAGGTTCAGCGCTCTCGGGTTCACGTCCACGGCGACCACACGCTCGCAGTGGCGCGCCGCCCAGATCGCCTGGATGCCCGAGCCAGTTCCGATGTCGAGTGCGGAACCGACCGGCTTGCGGACGGTGAGGCTCGCGAGGATCGCGGAAGGTGCCGTCGCCGTCGCAACGTAGTCCGCTGGCGTTCCCTCCGATGTTTCGTCGGGATAGCGATTGCCGGCCAGGAAGAGGTCCGTGTGCGGCACGAGCCGCACGGTCGCGCGGAGATCGCCTCCCACCGGCTCGACGACGCCGAGCTCCACGAGCTCGTCTGCGTCAAGGGGCGCGAGCGCGCGGGTTAGCTCGTCCTCCGGAACCGGAACGCCGAGGAAGAAGACCCGGATCGCGGTCTCGACGGGCTTCCCCGTCGTGAGTCGGCGCAGGTGGACGGGGACGTCTCGGGCTCGGCCCTGGTAAGCGTCCTCGCCGAGCAGCTCCCGGACGGCGTCGCCCGTGTAACCGGCCGTGACGAGCGCGGTACGCAACCGGCCGATCGTCTCCGTCCGGTCGAGCGAGATTGGGCCTCCTGCCGCGGCTGGCGCCACGGCCTTGACTCTACGACTTGTGCGTTCGGAGACGTCCCGTTAGGGTCGGAAAGCCGGGCGTCCTGCGGCGCGCGAGGCACCCGTTGGCATCGGTTGGAGGCGAGATGGCCGCAGTCGATTACTTCCTGAAGATCGCCGGTATCGACGGCGAGAGCACAGACAACGCGCACAAGGGCGAGATCGATATCGAGTCGTGGGCGTGGGGGGAGTCCAACTCCGGAGGGTCGGCGACCAGTGTCGGCGCTGGCGTCGGTGCGGGGAAAGTCACTACGAACGACTTCAGCTTCGTCATGAAGTTGAATAAGGCGTCACCAAAGCTGTTCCTGGCCTGTGCGCAGGGAGAGCACATCAAGTCGGCGTGGCTCACAGCCCATCGTGCCGGCGGGAAGCAGGCCGACTACTTCCTTAAGTGGTCGTTCTCGGATCTACTCATCTCCTCGTACCAGACCGGGGCGTCGGAGAACACGAACCCCACCGACCAGGTCTCCTTCAACTTCTCCAAGATCGAGGTCGAGTACAAGCAACAGAAGCCGGACGGCACCCTCTCCCCGTCGATCAAGGCCGGCTGGAACCTGAAGACGAACAAGAAGATCTGAGCCATCGCATCGCTCGGACGATCCTGGTTCAGGACGCAGGAGGTCCGACAGCGCTCAGGACCTGTCTCCATCGGACGGGCGGGGCTTGAAGCGTCGCATCCTTGCCGCCAGACGATTCCCAGGCGATGGAAGCTCTTGGCTACTCCGACGACTGTTGGCCCGTGAAGTCCATCGCCATAGGTTCGGGATCCTCGAACTCGACCTGAGGTCGGGCGGTCCTGTCGACGGTCAGTTGGAACACGTCGGGCCGGTTGTAATGACCGGCGGGATCGAGGGTGTAGTGGGCGGCTTTGGCCTCGGCAACGTCGATGTCGGCCATGAGGATGCCGTGCTCGCCATGAAGGGGGCCGGCCACTACCCGACCCGCCGGGTCGATCACCACCGAGTCGCCCGAATTGAGCCACTCGTCTGGATCGGGATAAAGACGATCGCGGTCGGGGAAATCGTCGGGTATCTCCGCGGCCTGGACGGCACATCCTGCTCCGAGCACCCAGCAGCGACCCTCCTTGGCGATGTGCCGCAGCGACGCCAGCCAAGTGTCACCCTCATCCCAGGTGGGGGCGACGTAGATGTCGATCCCCTGCGCATATAGCGCAAACCGGGCGAGCGGCATGTAGTTCTCCCAGCAGATGAGCCCTCCGATCCGACCCAGCGGAGTGCTGGTGACCCGCAACCCGGTGGCGTCACCCTGGGCCCAAACCATCCGCTCGGGGTTGGTCGGGACCAGCTTGCGATGCCGGTTGAGCACGCTCCCGTCGGGGCCAATGGTGACCAGAGTGTTGTACAAGGTCGCACGGCTGAAGCGCCCGTCGAGTTCGTGGACCCCCAGCATCACGACCATCCCGTGGCCCTCGGCTGCCTCCCTGACCGGAGCGAGATCGTCGGCGTCGAGATCCACAGCATTCTCCAGCAGACGAGCGTGGATTTGGCGGGAGAGGTGGTAGTCGTGCGAGTCCCCTGGCCGTAACCGCCAGATGTACTCGGGGTAGCCTGGCACGTAGGTCTCCGGGAACACCACGAGCCGTGCTCCATCTCCGGCCGCCTCGTCGATCCCCTCTAGGACGCGCTTCATTGTGGCGGTACGGTCAAGGGTGACTGGCGGCCGTTGCACGATGGCCACACGGATCGAATGTGTCATCTCCACCTCGGCACGGTCGACCGGCACTCTACGCCGTAGCCCAGCCGTTGGCGTGAAAGCGTCATCAAGCGGATTTGGGCCGTGATCTTGGTTGGGGCCTTCAAGCGGTCAGTTTCTGACGGACCCATTTGATTCAGCTGGCGCACCCAGGTTGAGCCCGATGGCACGACGCTCCACTTGGTGCATTTCGACGGAGACCGGATCTCGAGAATCAGCGACTACTGGGCGCCGACACTGGAAGCCCCCTCTTGGCGGGCGGGGTGGGTAGAGCAGATCTGACACAGAAGGAGGACGTGTGTCGGTGATCGAGCGAGGTTCGTCCGGCGTCTAGCCCTCGTCCAAGAGACCGAGCAGCCTGGTTGTCGTGCTCCAGCTTCGGATCGTCATCAGCTTGTACTCCTGCGTGCCGACGATGCTGCTCATCTTGCTCTGGGTTCGACGAGCGCTCAAACGCGCGAAATAGAGGACACCGGTCCCCGGCCAGACCTGGTCGACGCCTTCCCGGACCTCGACCACCCGCATCGCCCGATTCGGGGAGAGGGGAGACTTGAGGAAGATCACATCCGAGTGATAGCGGTCAGGCTCGTCTCCAAACCCCTTCGGCGACTTGGCGACGAGGTTGCGCAATTGAAGATGTGATCGAACGACGACAACCAACTCGACGCCAAGTCGACGTTCGAGCATTGCCTCGAGTTCGTCTTCGAGCGAGCCTCGAGCTGAGTCCGACTCGAATAGCACGTTGCCAGACTGGATAAAGGTCCTGGCATCTCGGTATCCCCCGGCTGCGAAGGCGCCCCGCAGGTCCGCCATGGAGATCAGGTTGCGTCCACCGACGTTTATGCCGCGAAGCAGTGCCACGAATCGGTTGGCGCTCATCGCTCGACCGTACTACCCGCCCGGCGAGACTGATCCATCGACGATGAGTTCCTGGGGTAGACCAGGTCCATCGAGCATCAACGGACTCAGGAAGGGGAAAACGATGCAAAAGGTGACTTCCGAAATCTCGATGTCGCTCGATGGTTTCATCATCGATCCCAATGCAAGTGTCGGAAGCCCCTTGGAGGGAAACGACCCCGGTCGACTTTACGACTGGCGGTTCGACGCCAAGACGGAGGCGGACGTCGCGATCGTGGATGAGCAATATTCCTCGACCGATGCGGTCCTGATGGGGAAGCGGATGTTCGACGTCGGCTTCGAGCCGTGGGGCGATCCTCCGCCGTTCGGGATGCCGGTGTTCGTAGTTACTCACGAGGCGGGCGAGCCTCTCCCGATGCAGGGCGGTACGACCTACACATTCGTGACGGATTGGATCGAGGCCGCCCTCGACCGGGCCCGTGTCGCGGCCGGCGACAAGAACGTCGGCATCTGGGGCGGAGCGGACATCATTAGGCAGGTACCTGAAGGCCGGGTTGCTGGACGAGATGCAGATCCACCTGATCCCCGTACTACTTGGCGGCGGTATCCGGCTCTTAGAGGATTTCGATCCTGAGGGAATCGAACTGCGGAGGGCGACCTCGATCGAGACGCCGGGTGCTACTCACCTTCGATTCGAGGTCGTGAAGTGACACAGCAATGGCGGGACGATCACCACCCGCCTACCGCATCGACGGATCACTCTGTTCGGTCGGACGTACTCGGCTAGGGACGAGCGTCGCTGGTCCAGGCGACAGACAGGATGCACGTATGAAGGCGAGATCGGGGTCGTAACCATCCCGTAACTTGTGCACGTCACGATGGGTACTGAAACCATGGACCGGAACCGACTCAAACGTCTCCTTCCGTGGGGACTGACGGCCATCGTCGTGTTGCTGACCCTGTTGCTGTCCGTCCTCCTCCTCATCGTTGATGAGGAGACGAAAGCCGCAGCAGGCTTCAACTCGGAGAGTGCGTGGGGGCCAGTCGTGCTCGGCGTGATACCGGTGTTCTTCGCCGTCCTCGGGGCCATCATCGCCGCACACCAACCGGGGAATCCGATCTCGTGGCTGTTCATCGCAGTGGGTTTCGCCTTCCTTTTCGAAGGTCTCGGCTGGATGGTCGTTGTCGATCATCCAGAGCCACCCTCCTTTGGGGATGTTCTCGCTCTAGCCATGGTCAACTCCGGTTTCTTCATCTTCTCGGTGGCAGCTTTCCTGGTGTTCTACATCTTTCCGACCGGGCGTTTCCTCAGCCGTCGCTGGTCCTGGGCCGGCTGGCTGGCCGCCGCGGTCAGCGCCGAGGTGTTCTTGGTCCAGTTCTTTCTCGAAGAGGTGGGTTTGACCGAATTCCTGGGCCAGGACTGGGTCACGCACAATCCGTTCGGTGTCATACCCGTAGGTCTCTGGTACGACGGGCCCCTTCAGGTGTTCTTCGGGATCGGGTTGATCACTCTCTTCGTGGGTGTGATTCCGGCGGTCATCGTCCGGTATCTACGGTCCTCTGGACTAGTGCGAGCCCAGATCAGGTGGGTGGCGTTCGCTGCCGGAGTCTGGGTGGTCGTTTTCGCCATCAACCTGTTCTCTCCTGGAGAAGGAGACGTCTTCTCGACACTGAACTTCATCGCCCTCGCCATGGTCCCTGTCTCGGTCGTTGTGGCAATAACCCGGTTTCGCCTCTACGACATCGATCGGATCATTTCCCGCGCCATCGGCTACACCGTCGTAGTGGTGTTTTTGAGCGCCGTGTACACCCTCGGGGCGGTCTGGATCCCTACTCGGTTGCTTGGCCGTCAGCCGCCGGTCTTCGTCGCAGCCTCCACCCTGATCGTGGTCGCTCTGTTCAACAGGGTGCGCAGGCCGATCCTCGCTTGGATAGACCGCCGCTTCTATCGCTCCCACTACAACGCCGAGCAGGTCATCGATTCATTCGCCAAACAACTCAGGAACGAGACCGACACCGCACGGCTTACGGAGCAATTGCTAACTGCAGCTTCGGAGACCTTGCAGCCGGCGACCATCGGGGTCTGGGTCCACACAGAAGGTGACCCAAGCGTCAGGGAACGGCATCTACAACGATCCATTCGCAAAGAGTCTGGCTAGCCCACAGCCACCCGCACCAGAGGGGTCATATCGGTGGCGGTCTCATGTGCGGAAACCTCCAAACGCTACTTTCAAGCGTTCTCGGCGAAGGCGGCGTGGCCTACATCGAGGCGAGTTAGGCCCTCGAATAGTGGCGACGAGTTGCCGCTGAGCGGCTCCGGGCACACCGGAGTGAGAGCAAGGCAAGGGAGTGGGGTTGGATCATCGGGTGCGGGGAGTTGACGGGCACGAGTTCGCGCCACGCCGGCCCTATCCCGAAAGGGATCGTCCACGAATGAAGATGAGTTGAGATGTTGCCCCGTATCCCACCGCTCCAATTCAGCGATTACATAAGCGAGAAGCGCCACCCAGCCGGAGGCACCAGCGGGAGGCGCTTACGGGCCAGAACCGACAATCCGGGGCCGAATGTGAAGAGCCGGAGGTTCACACCCCGGCTCTCCACGCGTTACAGGAGTGTGGTGTCGGGCTCGCCCCGAACTCGTAGCCCAACCGCAGGCCACCCCGGAATGGAAGCAAGGCAAGGGATGAACCGAATCGAGACGACTTCAAGGTGTTGGCGCGTTCGGGTGCTCAGTCTTGACCAGTGGCCAATGGGATCGTGGCGACCGCGTTTGCCCGACCAACGGTTTTGAGCGGAACGGGCGACGAGGGCTACGATCAGAACGTGCGGACTGCAAAGCTCGATTCATCTCGCATCGCGATGGGATCGCGGATAAGCCGCGCATCGGTGAGCCTATGCCGCTGTACCGGCTCGGGTCACGAATAACAGCAGCCGTCTGTTCGGGCCCGAGTGATCTACTGGTTCCGCGATGCCTCCACGTTCTGGAGGGCGTTCATCTGATAGTTACGAGGTACTCATCATGTCTGTGACCGACCAACTCCTGACCAACAACATCTCCTACTCGGAGAACTTCGACAAGGGCGACCTGCCGCTTCCCCCAGCAAAGAAAGTGGTGGTCTTGGCCTGCATGGATGCGAGGCTGAGCCCGTACGCGGCTCTGGGTCTCGAAGAAGGTGACGCCCACGTGATCCGCAACGCGGGTGGAGTGGTAACCGACGACGAGATTCGATCCCTTTCCATCTCCCAGCACCTGCTCGGCACCGAGGAGATCATCCTGATTCATCACACTGATTGCGGCATGCTCACGTTCACTGATGACGATTTCCGGCTCCAACTCCACGAGAAGACTGGGGTCAAGCCCTCGTGGGCGGCCGAGTCGTTCGCTGACTTGGACGAAGATGTCCGGCAATCGATCGCCCGGATCAAGGCCAGTCCTTTCGTGCCGCGCACGGATTCGGTCCGGGGTTTTGTGTACGACGTTGAGACGGGACGATTGCGAGAGGTGGTGTAGGAGGTAGGAGTGGCGGGGACAATTCAGATGAATCCCGGCTGCTCGAAGTCAGGATTCGGATAACGGTAGAAGCCCTGGCCGCTCGCCACCCCGAGGTGTCCTATCTGGATGTAATGCTCGTTTAGGAAATTTGCGGACTCGAGTGCCTGGGTGTTTGGGGTCGTTTCGCCCAGCAGCTCGGCGACGTGGTAGATCCGCCAAGACGGGGCAGAATCGTCAACTCGCAGCAGGGGAAAACAGAGACGAGCGCCCCGGTCTAGGAAACCTGCTCTGCATTGGGGGGATGTTGGACTGTTTCTTCCTTGGCACAGGAATCCGACCTAGGGTCGATTTAGCGTCGTTCTCACGACCACCGCGATCAGTTCCTTCCGCATCGAAGTCCCCCAAGAACAGCTCGAGGACCTGTATCGGCGACTTGACGCATTGGGTCCGGCGACGGATCACCTGAGCAAGCCGCGCCTCGACGACGGCGGTGGACACCGGCTACGCCTGCTGCCGCTCTTCCCGCCGACGAACCAGCTCCTCGACGGGGGTTGGCAGGGTCTCGTCGAAGTCGATCAGCTTCGCCCACGTCGGCTTTACGACAATCCGCACCATCGAGTCGTACAACGACCTGACTTCGGTCTCCCACTCAACTCGCTGCTCCGGCGTCATTCTGTAGGTGCCGCTCGCCTGGAGATACTCATCTGGAATTCCCTCGACCTCGTCGAGCACCGCCTCGCCCCGGATCAGCAGGATGCTCGGTGGGTGCACCTCGGTGTCGATGGTCAGGGCTACTGCCGGGTTCTGGCGCAGCGACGCCAGCTTCGGAGCGTTCGTCGGGGAGCACATGACGACCTCGGACCCATTCCAGGTGAACCCGATCGGGACGACCCTCGGAGTGCCGTCCTTCGCGACGTACGCCAACCGGGCGAGGTCCCGGTTCAGCATCTCTTGACTGATCGGCTTATTCAGGATGTCGGCGACGTCCTTCGTCTCCATCTCTGACTTGTTTCCCGTCGCCCCGCTCGACCAAACACCCGGTTTAGGAAACCCGCTCTGTATCCGGGGTCTCGAGCCCCGAGAACGCCATTAGACATAGGGTTTTCGCGTTCTAAGTTTGGCGTTCCGGTGTTGAGGTTCAGGCGGTCCGGCGTTAGTCGTGGATGACGGACTTGGCCCGTGACCCGACGACCAGAAGGGAGCCCGAGTGGATTGCCCGAGTTCCGCCTCAAGGCCCACCAGCGGTTTCTGAGGAAACCCATCCCGACCTGGGTGATCGACATCCTCAGCGTGTAGGCGCTCGGACGCTGATGACGCCCTCGTGATGGAAGCCGAGCCAGCTATGGAGTTAGGAGCCCGCCTCGGCGTCGACGACGGTGAGAGTGCCCTCCATGCCGGCATCGAAGTGGGTTTCGATCGCGCAAATGACCTGATATGTGCCTGCATCAGGTGCGGTGAAGCTCAGAGTCTTGTTGGCTCCGGCTTCGACCTCGTCTTCGACGTAGACGAATTCGGCGAGCAACTCTTCCTCGGTATCCGGTAGGTCGGCTTCGCTGTCGATGTTCACCCCCGGCTGCATGAGTACCCATTCGTGAAGGACGGATCCGTCGTTGGTGATATCGATGGAGATCTCCTC
>JBEVJN010000073.1:0-3029 GCA_040510135.1 Acidimicrobiia bacterium
GTCTCGGCCACTGGGATCGATGAGCGCGAGCTCGTTGATCACGTCGACGAGCTCTGGCGTCGACGAATCATCCGCGATCAAGGGCTCACGTACGATTTCAGTCACGACAAGCTTCGGGCGGTCGCGCTGGAGATGGTCAGCCCAGCTCGCCGACGCCAACTCCACCGGGCTGTCGCCGAGGCGATTGCGGTCGAGCTCCACAGCGACATCGACGCGGCCAGCCCGCAGCTGGCCGCACACTACGACCAGGCCGGCATGGTTGAACCGGCCATCGATGCCTACCGTGTGGCGGGCGGCCGAGCGGTGGCCGTGTCGGCCCTCGAGGAAGCGGTCACCATGTTTCAGCGAGCGCTCGCACTGCTCGCCGACCTGCCACCGTCACCCGACCGCGATGCACTCGAACTCGATATCCGGATCGCCCTCGGATCCCCGCTTGTTGCCCTCGACGGTTACGGCTCCAAGGGTGCGCATCAACTCTACGAGCGAGCCCTTTCGCTTTGCCGCAAGCTTCACAGACCCGCGGCGCCGCCGATCCTCCGGGGTCTCGGTCTCGCCCGGCTGCAGGGTTGCCGCTTCCAAGATTGCGATGAATTCGCTCGGGCGCTTCTCGAGCATGAGAGTCATGATCCGATCGCCAGGACAGAGGGCCGATATCTCCTCGGCGTGAGCGCGTTCTGGCGGGGCGATCTGGCCAGAGCCCGCCACTATCTCGATGGCGCTATCGAAGCCTATGACCTATCCCGTCGCGACGAGCATCTGGCGTTGTACGCCCAGGACCCGAAGGCTGTTTGCCTCGTACGGCTGGCCCTCGTCGAGCTGTGGGGCGGAGACGCCGGCAGGGCCGGCGAGACAGCCCGATCTGCGCTTGAGATCGCCGTCGATCTCGATCATCTGATGACGTTGGGGTACGTCATCACTTACGCGGCGATCATCGCGGCCGAATCCGAGGATCTCGCCCGCCTCGCCGACCTCCTCGGGGATGCCGACCTGCTATGGAAGCGTTTTTCGGACCGCTACCTCATGGTCGTCCTGGAGGCCCTTCGGGGCTGGCTAGACGTGTGCGGGGGAATAGCTGGTGGCATCGAGAAGATCGTGCGGTCGGTGGCACGCTCGCGTACCGAAGGGGAGGCCCTTCATCTGACCTACACACTCCTTCTCCTTGCCCGGGCTCGCGGCATGGTCGGCGAGTTCAGCCAGGGACGAGCCGCCACACGCGAGGGGCTCTCGTGGTCACACAGGTGCAACCAGCGCTATCTCGAGGCCGAACTGTGGCGAATCGACGGTGAGCTGGCTTATCGCACCGGTGAAACCGAAGCCGCCGCCGCTTCTTTGCGCAGTGCCGTCGAGATCGCCAGCGCTCAAGGTGCGGGCTGGCTGGAGCTTCGGGCGCTCCACTCCTTCGCCAGTCGATTTCCCGATGAGACACTGCGTGAGCAACTTGGGGACCTCCTCGAGACCATTCCGTCGGGCCATGACCTCCCGGCGTTCCGGGCAGCAACCGGCTTTCTGAGCGAGTCCCGCTGAGAGGGAACGCTTTTGGAACGCCCGAGGACGCATCCTTCGCGCATCCTCGGTGAAACGGAACAGGGGGAGCGTCCAATGAGCGACACGATCAAGACATTGCCCGAAACGGTACGGGGTCGCGTCATCACCCCCTCGGATCCTGACTACGACGACGCTCGCGCTGTTTGCAATGCCATGCACGACCGCAAACCCCGCGCCGTCATCCGGTGCGTGGATTCGGCCGACGTGATGGCCGCGGTCACGGCTGGCCGCGACACGGGCCTCGACCTGGCAATTCGCGGTGGTGGCCACAGTGTTCCCGGATTCGGCACGGTGGACGACGGCCTGGTCATCGACCTGTCGAGGATGAACAACGTGCGGGTCGACCCGGCCAAGAAGATCGCCCGGGTTGGGGGCGGCGCGACGTGGGGTGATGTCGACCATGCGACCTACCCGTTCGGCCTGGCAGCGCCCGGCGGGATCATCTCGACGACTGGGGTTGGTGGCCTGACTCTGGGCGGCGGCATTGGCTACCTGACCCGCGGCGTCGGTCTCTCCATCGACAACCTCCTGGCGGCCGATATCGTTCTCGCCGATGGTCGGCAGGTCACCGCAAGCGATTACCAGAACGAAGATTTGTTCTGGGCCTTGCGCGGGGGCGGCGGCAATTTCGGTGTCGTCACCAGCTTCGTGTTTCAGCTCCACGAGGTCGGCGACATCGTGGGCGGCCCGCTGTTCTACGAGTTCGACGATGCCGCGGCGGTCCTGGAGTGTTACCGCGAATACATTGCAGATGCGCCCGAACAGCTCGGATGCTTTTTCGGCTGGCAGATAGCTCCTCCTCTGCCGTTTATCCCCGCGGACCGGGTCGGGGATCTGTTCTGTGTACTGATCACGTGCTGGAACGGTCCACACGAGGAGGCTGAGCGAGTACTCAACCCACTACGCGACGCTGCCGAAGTTAAGGCGGAGCAGGTCGGCGTCATGCCGTTCCCGGCCCTGCAAAGCGCCTTCGACAGCTTGGTCCCAAAGGGCATGCAGCATTACTGGAAAGCAGACTTCATCACCGAGCTCACCGACGAGGCGATCGCTGCTCATGTCGAGCATGGCAAAAAGACACCGCACATCAGCTCCAGCATGCATCTCCATCCGATCAACGGTGCGGCGCAGCGGGTCGGCGCCGACGAGACCGCGTTCGGTCACCGGAACAAGAGCTTTGCTCCGGTGATCGTGGGAATCTGGTCGGACCCTGCCGACAACGAGTCCAACATCAAGTGGGTGAAGGACTACTACGCCGCTATTCATCCCCACTCGGGCGGCGATGGGGGCTACGTCAACTTCATGTCCAGCGACGACGATCACCGTGCGCCCGCAAACTATGGCGCCAACTACGAGCGGCTCGCAGCAGTGAAGGCGACCTATGACCCGGACAACCTCTTCCACATCAACCAGAACATCGCTCCGGCGAACGGGAGCTGAGCATCAAGGCTTTTCAGCCAATGCAAGTCTCGACCGACGATCGGGAC
>JBEVJN010000074.1:0-4517 GCA_040510135.1 Acidimicrobiia bacterium
GAAGGCGAAGCGGCGAAGTACCGAGTCCGGGCGAGGTGGGAGGGCGGAGACCTCTCGGTCGAGACCGAATCGGACGTCGACTAACAGACGAGCAAGTCGCGACCGGTCTGCTCCTCCCGCAGCCGAACCACCAGGTGCTCGATCAGCTTCCAGGCCAACTCGGGGTGGGCCTTGACCAGCGGACGGAACTCCCATTTGGAGATCACCAGAGTGGTCAGCTCGGTGTCGGCGAATACGGATGCCGACCGCGGGCCATCATCCACCAGTGCCATCTCACCGAAGAACTCACCCGGCCCCAGCGTCGCCACCGTCCGACCCCCTCGCTGGACTTTGGCCTTGCCGTCGGTGATCAAGTGGAAGCCGACTCCCCCGCGACCCTCGGTCATGACCTCAGCGCCCTCGGTGTGAACCGTCGGCTTGGCGATGTCGAGCACCTTGTTCAGGTCTCTCTTGCTCAGATCGCTGAGAAAGGGCACCCCACCCAGCAACTCCATTTTCTCTTGCTTGGTGGCCAAGGCTTCTCCTCCACTAGATGGGATGGCGGCACGATGTTATCCGGCGCCGGCCAAGCGCGCCGATACCTGTAACGTGCGCAAACGTGATCTGCAGCGTCTGTAACACCGAAAACCCGGCCAACAACAGATTCTGCGGGAACTGTGGCAATCCTCTCGCCACCACCTGTTCGACCTGTGGGGCATCCAACGAGGCGGGGACGAATTTCTGCGGCCAATGTGGGACTTCGCTGGCAGGGGCGCAAAACCCACCCGCCTCGACAGTCACGGCCGAACGTCGGCTGGTCACAGTCCTTTTCGCCGACCTGGCCGGGTTCACCGAGTTTTCGGAGGGCCGCGATGCCGAGGAGGTGAGGGACTTCCAGACGAGCTATTTCGATCAGAGCCGGCGGGTGATCCAGTTGTTCGGAGGGATCATCGAGAAGTTCATCGGTGACGCCGTCATGGCGGTGTGGGGCGCCGAGACAGCGACCGAGGACGATGCCGAACGCGCCATCCGTGCCGGGTTCGAGCTCATCGACATCGTGGCCAAGCTCTCCGCGGATGTCGGCGCACCCGATCTCGGCCTCAGGGTTGGGGTCCACACCGGTGGGGCAGCGGTTGGCCCCAACGACGATCGCATGGGATTCGTCACCGGCGACCTCGTCAACACCGCATCACGCCTCCAATCGATCGCCGAACCCGGAACGGTGCTGGTCGCCGACAGCACCCAGCAAGCGACGCACCGCTCGATCGCTTTCGAAGCAGTCGGACCGCAAAGCCTCAAAGGGAAGACCCTCCCGGTAGCGGCCTGGCAAGCCACCAGGGTCCTCTCCGAGCGGGCAGGTCGGGGTAAGGCCGAATCCCTCGAGCCGCCCTTCGTGGGACGTGCCAATGAGTTGCGCCTGCTCAAAGACCTTCTCGACGCTGTTGGAATCGAATCGAGGGCTCGGATGGTCTCCCTGGTCGGGGAGGCGGGTATCGGAAAGTCGCGTCTCGTTTGGGAGTTCCTGAAATACATCGATGGCCTCGTCGACAACATCTACTGGCATGAGGGCCGGTCCCCCGCCTATGGCGAGGGAGTCACCTTCTGGGCCATCTCGGAGATGATCAAGGGACGGGCCGGAATCGCGGAGGGCGACGACGATGGGACAGTCGCCCGCCGACTCGACGAAACCCTCGATACCTATGTGTCGGACCCAGGCGATCGTGCCTGGATGAGACCGCGGTTGGCGGCAGTGCTCGGCGAGGGAGAAGCGCCGGGAGACCGGGCCGAGCTGGATGCGGCGGTGCGAGCGTTCTTCGAGGCAGTGTCAAATCAAGGGACCACGGTGCTCGTGTTCGAGGACCTGCATTGGGCGGATTCGGCACTGATCGACTTCGTGGAGGATTTGACCGACTGGTGGCGTGATCGACCGATCCTCATCGTCACGATGGCCCGCCCCGACCTGCTCGAGCTGAAGCCATCCTGGGGTGCCGGGCGCCAGGGGGTCGTTTCGATCACCCTCGGCCCGATGTCGTCAGAGGACATGCTCACCCTGGTCCATGGCGCCGTTCCCGGAATCCCCCAAACGTCTGCCGAGGCCATCGTGGAGCGCGCCGCCGGCATCCCCCTCTATGCAGTCGAGCTGTTGAGAGGCCTGCTCGCTCAAGGGCAACTGGCGGGTGAAGCCGGGGATTATCGGTTCGTTGGCGATCTGACCCAGCTGGTCATCCCGGAATCCCTCCAGGCCGTCATCGGCGCTCGCCTCGACCGGCTTGGTGGTGGTGAACGAGCACTCATCCAGGACGCCGCCGTGCTCGGCCAAACCTTCAACATCACCGGTCTGGCCGTTCTCACCGGACGAGACGCCGCCGAAATCGAAATGCTTCTGCAGTCGCTGAGCCGGAGAGAGTTGATCGAACCGGTACGCGACCCTCGGGCAGTGGAGCGAGGCCAGTATCGCTTCCTCCAGGGTCTGATCCGCGATGTGGCGTTGGGCCGACTCGGCCGGGAGGCGCGGCGTACCCGGCACCTCGCCGTGGCGGAGCATCTGGAAAGCCAGGACGACCCGGAGCTGGCCGGGATCGTCGCCGGGCACTACCTGCATGCGTTGGAGGCGTCACCGGCTGGCGAAGCCCGGGATGCAATCCGTGATCGAGCTCTTCTTTCCATGGTGCAGGCCGCCGCGCGGGCCTCAGACCTGAAGTCTCACCAGCAGGTCATTTTGATCTCTGAAAGCGCCCTGGAGATCGCCGACATCGACGAGGCGCGTACGCCGTTCTGGGAGATGGTCATCGAGGCGTCGGGGCGCACGGCTGACCTGGACAGAGCCGAGCGACATGCGGTGGAGGCGATGGATTACTACCGCAAAACGGGAGATCAGGTTTCGCTCACCCGGGTAACCGGAAAATTCGCCCTGGGTCTCGCGGAGAACAACCAGCCCGAGAGGGCGGTCGAACTACTCGGGCCTCTGGTCGAAGACGATATCGGCTCAGAGCCGGAGCTAGTCCCGGCGGCAGTGGTGTATGCCCGCAGTCTGATGCTGAGCCAGAGGCCAGGGGTGCTCGAAGCTGCGGACCGGGCGCTTGCTGCAGCCGAGAAGCTCGGGTGGGTGCCTGAGACAGTCGATGCGCTGATTACCAAGGGAACCGTCCTAGGGCAGGTGGGGCGGTTGTCCGAGGCCAGGATCATCATCGAAGGAGCCATCGCCCTGGCTGAGGAGCACGATCTTGGCCGCACCATTTCCCGGGGTCAGAACAACCTCGCGTACGTCCTCGTCGGTCTCGACGATGCAGCAAGCCTCGCCGTCGGCGAAGAGGCGTATCGAACCGCGCAGCGTCTCGGTGATCGGTCCCTATTGCTTTTCCAGGTTGGCCAGATGGCGTTGGCCTACGCGAATATCGGGGAGTTCGAAAAGGCGGAGGAAGTTCTCGCCAATCCGCTCACCAGGGACCAACCCCCGGCGGCCCGGGTCTACACCGTAACGGTCGAGATGGTGATGGCGGCTTGGCGTGGAGATCTGGATGCAGTCGATCTACTCGAGGCGGAGGACAAAGGGCTGATCGGCCAGGTCGAGGACCCGCAACTGCATATCAGTTTCAAGAATGTCGCTTTGGAGGCCGCCATCGCCCGAGGGAGACTCGACGAGGCCTTCACTCTCGCCAGCGAGATTCTCGAGGGGTCGAGCTGGGCCGAAGCAGCCGACACCGTCGGCGCTTCGTTGTTCATCGCGGCATTGCTGGGCGATGCTGCACGATTCGCCAAATTGATCCCCTCGTTCCAGCGTTTTATCCCCCGCTTCCGCGACCACTTCACTGCGTGCCAGGTATTGGCCTCTGCCGTTGACGGGCCCGTCGATACCCGGGAGATCGACGCCATCATCGTCCGGAGGGCAGGATGGGGGTCGGTTGCCGACGTGGTCAGATTCTCGGTGATGGCGGCGCCATTCGCGATCCCGGAGAAGAGAATCGAGTACGTCTCGACCGCCCGTTCGATTGCCACCGAACGGGGCTGGCACGGGATCCTCAGGCTGATCGATGAGCATCTGAGCTGAGACGCTGAAGGATCCAATCCACGAGACGGTCGCCGTCGATGTCTCTATCCAGCGAGTTCATCCCCTCTTCGACGGTCGCTTCGGGGATCAGGTCGCCGCGACGGGACTCCATCAACGCCTCCGAGTAAGCCGGATCGAACTCGGGGTGACCCTGGATTCCAATAATGTTCTCGCCCACACCAAGCATCGAAATCGGGCAATGCTCGTTCCACCCAAGGATCTCTGCTCCCGGGGGTAGTGAGTCGATCTGGTCCTGGTGCGAGGTGAGCACGGTGTATGAGGAGCCGAGTCCGAGGTCCTCCCGAA
This sequence comes from Acidimicrobiia bacterium, assembly GCA_040510135.1. GTDB lineage: Bacteria > Actinomycetota > Acidimicrobiia > Spongiisociales > ZC4RG35 > JARDZU01. Next base: position 4,334 of record JBEVJN010000074.1, read on the forward strand.
CGTTCACCTCTTTGGCTCCGACGCCCCAACCGTGGTCTGACCTGGCCACGGTGCCACCCAGGGCCTTGGCGATCAGCTGGTGGCCGAAGCAGACCCCGACGAAGGGGACCTCCTCCTTCGCCACGTCGCGAACGAACTGCTCCAGTTGGCGGATCCACGGCTCATCGTCGTTGACCGAATAGCG
>JBEVJN010000075.1:0-11321 GCA_040510135.1 Acidimicrobiia bacterium
ATCGCCGCCGGGGTGATCGTGATCGCCGGCGTCTTCCTGGCGATGCGGAATCGTTCCAAGGCCGACGAACGGGAGTGAGCGCCTGACCACGGCTCGAGCGACGGGACGGGGGCGGGGAAGACTCATAGGCCGAAAGGTGCTCGGGTCGCTCCTCACCCTCGTCTTCGTGCTCGTGTTCAATTTCTTCCTCTTCCGCGTGGTACAGACCGATCCGATCGGGTCGCTGTTCAGGGGAAGGAACGTCCCCCAGGAGACGTTGGACAACCTGCGGGTGGCTTTCGGCCTGGATCAGTCACTCGGGACTCAATTCCTGCTGTATCTGAGGGAATCGGCCCAGCTCAACTTCGGGATTTCCTATCAGACACGTCAACCGGTGTGGAACGAGATCGTGGCTGCGATCCCGGCATCCGTTGCCCTGGTCGGTGTCTCGGCGATTCTCTCCGCTCTCATCGGCACCATCGGGGGGATCATCGCCGCCTGGCGGCGGAACACCTGGAAGGATCACTCCATCACCTCCGGGACGATGGTGTTCTACTCCATGCCGGATTTCTGGCTCGGGATGATCCTCCTCGTGCTGTTTGCCGTCGTCCTGGGGTGGTTCCCCGTTGGAGGTGTGTCCACAGCCGGATCCGGCGAATCAGGTCTTGCGCTGCTCATCGACCAGGCGTACCACATGTTCCTTCCTGCGCTGACTCTCACCCTTGCCTACCTGGGGGAGTACACCCTGGTCACCAGGAGCTCATTGCTCGATGTCATGGGGGAGGACTATCTGACGGTGGCAAGGGCCAAGGGATTGCGCGACGTGGCGGTGCGCAATCGTCATGCCGTTCCCAACGCGTTGCTGCCGGTGGTGACCCTTACCGCGATCAACTTCGGCTTCGTGCTGTCGGGTGCCATCGCCGTCGAGGCGGTCTTCTCCTGGCCCGGTCTGGGCAAGCTCACCGCCGACGCCATCCGCGGGCCCGACCTACCGATGCTCCAGGCGCTCTTTCTCCTGTTCAGCGCGGCGGTGATCTTCTTCAATCTGATCGCCGACCTCACGTACAGCTGGCTCGACCCGAGGGTGGAGGGTCAATGACCAGTCTTGCCATGCAGCGCCGACGTGCCACCGCAGGAAGGGTGTGGAAGCAATTTCGCAACTCGAGAAGCGGCATGATCGGGCTCGCCGTGCTGTTGCTGTTCGTCTTGATGGCGTTGGCGGCGCCGTTGCTCGCCGACGTGAGGGAGCTGAACCCGGTCTACGCCCGGGCGCAAGGGAATCCGCAATGGGCACCCCCGAGCGAATTCGGCCCAATGGGCACCGACTACATACGCCGCTCGGTGTGGGCCCAGTTCGTTTGGGGCTCCCGGGTCAGCCTCTTCGTCGGTCTGGCGGCAACCGTGCTCACGATCCTGATCGGCTCGGTCATCGGCATCATCTCCGGATTTGTCGGTGGCAGGCCCGACGCGGTCCTGATGAGGATCACCGAGTGGTTCCTGGTTGTGCCCTTCCTGCCCCTGGCCATCGTGCTGGCCTCGGTGCTGGGGCGGAACGTCTGGAACATCATCTTCGTCATCGGTATCACCTCCTGGCCTTCGACTGCGCGTCTCATTCGCGCTCAGGTGCTGACGGTCAAGCAACGTCTCTTCGTCGATCGGGCGCGCTCGCTCGGGGCGAGCGGAAGGCACATCGTCGGGCAGCACATCCTCCCCAACGTCATGGGATTGATCCTGGCCAACGCCACTCTGGCCGTTCCGATCTCCATACTCACCGAGACCACGCTGGCGTTCCTGGGGCTGGGTGATCCCTCTGCCGCCTCGTGGGGCAAGACCCTGGAGGAGGCGTTCGTCAACGGGGCCATGGTCAGGAACGCCTGGTGGTACTTCGTCCCCGCCGGCTTCGGCATCCTGGCGGTCGTCCTTGCCTTCACCCTCATCGGGCGCACTCTCGAGGAAATCGCCAACCCGAGACTGAGCCGGGCCCGATGAGCGAGCCGATGCTGTCGGTGCGTGACCTCGAGGTCACCTATCACGGGCATGGAGGCGACGTGCCGGCGGTTCGCGGGGTGAGCTTCGATCTGGAAAAGGGAGACTCCCTCGGTCTCGCCGGCGAGTCTGGTTGCGGCAAGTCCACCCTGGCCAATGCATTGCTCCGTCTACTCCCCGCCGGGACCGAAGTGACCGGGCAGATCACGCTTGACGGGAAAGATGTCCTCAACCTGACTCCAGGAGGGCTGAGGGCGGCACGGTGGACGTCGGGGGCCATCATCTTCCAGGGTGCGCTCCACGCGCTGAACCCGGTGCAGACGGTGGGCGAGCAGATCGCCGAGCCGATGTTGGTCCACCACACTGCGGCCAGCGACAGCGCCGCCGGCGAGCGTGTCGTCGAACTGCTGAGGCGGGTCGGCCTGCCCGCAGCCCGGGCCGACTCGTACCCCCACCAGTTGTCGGGAGGCCAGCGGCAGCGGGTCCTCATCGCCATGGCGCTGGCCTGTGACCCACTCCTCCTCATCGCCGACGAGCCCACCACTGCCCTCGACCTAATGGTCCAGGCCCAGGTGCTGGCTCTGCTCGGCGATCTCAAGCAGGAGAGGGAGCTGACATTGATGTTCATCACTCACGACCTGTCGGTGCTGACCTATGCATGCCGGCGCCTGGCGGTGATGTACGCGGGACGGATCGTTGAGGAGGGCCCGGCCCGGGACGTTTTCGAGAATGCTGCCCATCCCTACACCCGGGCACTGGCCGCAGCCTTCCCGACCATCGGGGACGAGACCTCGCGAATGGCGCCATCGGGTCTCGGCGGCGATCCGCCGACTCCTGGCAGCCTCCCCCAGGGCTGTCCGTTCCATCCTCGATGTCCGCTGGCCCATGATGCCTGTCTGCCCGTCGAGCCTGCCCTGCGTTCTTCCGGTGCGGAGAGGAGTGCCGCGTGCGTGCTGGTGTGACCAACCTGGTCGAGGTGGAGGATCTGCATGTTCACTTCGGCGCGGCCCGGGCCGTCGACGGGGCATCCCTCCACGTCTCGCCGGGGGAGGTGCTCGCCTTGGTCGGCGAATCGGGGTCGGGGAAGACGACGCTGATCCGGGCGATCCAGGGTCTGCAAGAGCCGACTTCCGGTCAGATCCGTGTCGAGGGTGAAGACGGTGATGCTCCCAGACCGAAGATCCAGACCATCTTCAATCCCAGTGTGCAGATGGTCTTCCAGGACCCAACCGGTGCACTCAATCCGAGGCAGACCATCTACGAGATCGTCGCCGAAGGCCTCCGCATCCGCCACGAGGCGGGCGAGGAAGTGGAGCGAGTCGCCCGGGCGCTCTCACGTGCCGGTCTTCGACCACCCGAGCGATTCTTCCCCCTCTACCCGCACGAGGTGTCGGGCGGTCAGCGACAGCGGGTAGTGATCGCCGGTGCCATGGTCATGGAGCCCCGTCTCTTGCTGGCCGACGAGCCGGTGGCGAGTCTCGACGCCTCCATCCGGGGCGAGATCCTTGCTCTGATGCGCCGCTTGGTAGACGAGACCGGGTTGGCGATCCTCGTCGTAACCCACGATCTCGGTCTGGCCTGGAACATCGCCGATCGGGTCGCGGTCATGTATCTGGGCCGGATCGTCGAGACCGGGCCTACCGAGCAGATGCTGGAAAGCCCCCGACATCCCTACACGCGTGCCCTGCTTTCGGTGGTGCCCGAGACGAGGGAGATGGAACAGCAGATCCTGACCGGGGAGATCCCCGATCCGGCCCGGATCCCGTCGGGATGCCGCTTCCATCCCCGCTGCCCCCTTCTCCAGTCCGGTGCTCTCCCCCCGGAAATCGCAGCTCGATGCCCCACCGATGACCCGGGGCCAACGCCGGTGGGCGCCCTCAGCGCGGCTGCCTGCTGGGCAGTCCCCGCCTAGCCGGGCAGATCACTCAGGGAGAGGCAGCGCAAGGCGGAACACAGATCCACCATCGTGTCGATAATCGAGCTCGCCACCCATGATCCGAGCCAGGCTCCTTGCCACGGCAAGACCGAGCCCGACCGAGTTCGGGGTACGTCCCCCACTGTCGGCGTGGACGAACGGGTCGAACATGGTCGCCGCCCGGCCCGCCGGGATCGGGCCGCCCGAGTCCTTGATGTCGATGTTCGCTCCTGAGGAGTGCGAAGTGACGAAAACCGAGATCTCCTCGCCCCCATAGCGGATGGCGTTGGTGATGAGGTTGCGCACGATTTGCCGCAGCCGGTTCGGATCCGCCCACACCATGGCGTCTCCCTGCCACGAGATGCTTCGTCCGGACTCGCGTCCTGACGTCTCCACCATGTCGGCCAGGTGCTCGGCGACGCTGATGCCCGACGGGTAGAACGTCATCGTTCCGGCCTCGAGCCTGGTCACCGTCAGCAGGTCGTCGACGATGCTGGAGATATCGACCGACTGGCTGGCGATCAGGCGGACCAGAGAGCGCGCCTCCTCTGGCTCGAAGACGTCCCAGGAGTCGGATAGCTCGCTGGCGAAGCCCAGGACCGCGGCGAGGGGTGTGCGCAGCTCGTGACTGATGCTGGCCAAGAACTCACGCTTCTCGTGGTCGAGCGCCTCCAACTCGGAAACCCGCACCCTGGCCAGCTCAGCCTCCTGACGAGCACGTTCGACCTGGAACCGAGTGGTGGCGAGACTGGCCCGCCGTTCCGCCTGATCCGTGTGCAGGTCGCCGTCGAGACGGTGGTATTCCCGGTGACAGGCCAGTGCCCCGGCATAGTCGCCCATCGCCTCGAGCAGGTCGGCTCGCAGCGCAGTGGCCCTCACCAGCAGCCGCTTCATGTCCAGACGCTTGCTGCGGTCAGCTGCCTCCTCCACGAGCATCCCCGCCTCTTGGTTTCGGCCGGCGCCGATGAGCCATCCGGCGCGATCCAGGGCGAGCTCGACTGCCAACTGGTCGAGCCCTCCGGAGCTTGCCTCCCCCTCGGCGATCACGGCCGCATCGATCGCACCGTCGATCTGGTCGGTGGCGGCAAGGACGTGAGCGCGCATTGACTTCCCGTAGGCGAGGGTGTGACGTCCGTCGTCACCGAGCTTCTCGCCCCTCTCGATGATCTCCTCGGCGAGAATCCCGACACGCTCGATCTTCGCAGCTCGTTCGCCCTCGTCGCCCTTCTCCACGAGGGCAAGGAGCTCGAAACCCTGGTTGATCATCGCGGTGCCCACCCGTAGCCCATCGCCCAGCCTGAGATAGATCGTTTCGGCTTGCTCGAAGAGGTCGAGAGCTTCCTCGTGTCTCAACTCGTGGCTCAATGCGATCCCGGTGAGGTTCGTCAGCAATCCCACTCCGAGCTCGTCGTCGGCCAGCCTGAGTGGTGCCCGCGCCCGATCGAGATACTCGAGCGCCGTCGAGGTGTCACCGACATCGCCATACAGGTCGCCGATCGCCATCAGGGAATTGGCGACTCCACTCATGTCCCCTTCCAGCTCGAACTGAGCTCGGGCCGACAATTGGGAGTCGAGAGCGTCGTCGAGACGTCCCATCGAGCTCAGCGCCCAGCCCTTGTGGTGGAGCCCCCAAGCACGAGCAGCTCCGTCCCCGAGGACGTCGGCCAAGGCGATGGCGGCGTCGGCCACCATGACCGCCTCGGCAGAGTCGTACTCATACAGGGCAGCGGAGAGCTCGTTGAGGGCGGCGAGGCGCTCCGTGTCTTGTTGCGCTTCCTGGACGCGCCTTCGCTTCATGGAGAGAGAGTCCATGTCCGAAAGGAATCGGCCCAATTCCGGGGTACTTGACCTCGGCGAGGGTCTAGACCATATAGGAGCGCTCCGGCTCCTTCTCCTGGAGGATGGCCCGGTCGGCGGCGAGGGCGGAGATGTCGTGAGTCGTGGCGCCGTCGAGAGCGAGGTCGACGAGGATCCAGCCGAGCAGCGATGCGAACTTGAAGGCATGTCCCGCACCCACGACGGTGAAGATGTTCTCGGTCCCGGGCACCCTGTCGAGGAGGAAATCGCGGTCAGGTGTCAGCGTGTAGAGGCAAGTCTTGGCCAGCCGGACCCTGCCGACGGCCTGCGGGAGGTGGCGGGCCGCGAATTCGCGTACCACCTCGGTGACATCATCGCGGGGGTCGAAGGTTCGGCTCTCAGGATCGGTCACGATCTCACATCGATCCCAGGCGATCTTGACGGCCGGTTCCCCGAATATCGGGAAGCCGTAGAACGATGGCTCGTCCATCCAGATCCAGATGGGGAATCGGGCGGGGTGGAAGGAGATCGGATCTGCCGCCTCCATGTAGACGACCTGTTCCAGAGTCACCTCGAGAGGGATTTCGACTCCCATCCGCCCCAAAACGACCGGCGTCCAGGCGCCGGCGGCAACGATCAACGAGCCCACTCGCTGGGCCTTGCCGTCGACTTCGATCTCGACCTCGCCGTCGACTTCCCGGATGGCGCCGACTCCGGCGCTGTCTATAAGGGTCGCACCGTTGTCCCGGGCAAGCCGTCGATGTGTGGCATTGGCCCTCGAGGCCATGGCAATGCCCGATCGCTCTTGGTACAGGGCGATCACGTCCTCGCTCAGCCTCCATTGAGGCCAGCGTCGCATCACCTCCGCGGCGTCGAGCTCCTCGAAGGGGACCGAGGCAGCGGTCATCGACTCCCGGTAATCGTCGAGGCCGATCGAGGCGTTGGCCGGGGCGAGATCTAGCCCGCCGGTCCTGAGGACGAGTTGCTCGCCGGAGTCGACCTCTACCCGCTCCCAGGCCTCGTAGGCAGCCTTGGCCAGCTGGACGTAGGCAGGGGTGTGATAGGACAGCCGGATGATCCGGCTGTGATCCTCGGATCCTCCCCGAGGATGACCCAGTTCGAATTGCTCGACACCGAGAACATCGCCACCGAGGCGGCGGGAGGCCCAATAGGCGGCGGCGCTGCCTATCCCGCCCAGCCCCAAGACGCCCACGCGGTAGTCGGTCACATCAGACCGTCGAGGTACCGCCGGATGTCCATGGAGTAGTCCTCCATGGGGGCGTAGAACCCGCTGGTGAACCGACGTGACGACATCCCTCTCTGCACCGACTCGCAGATCTCCCAGTCCTGACGGTTGACCATGTCCCAGAACTCGACGGCGTCAGAGGGGTCGAAGTCGGCCCGAGCCATCTCGTCGGGATGGAACAGGAAATCACAGACCACGGTGGTCGATGCCGGGCCGTGGGGCCAAAGGGTGAAGGCGGCTACGTGGTCGGCAGAGAGACTGAGCATGAGGTTTGGGTAGACGAGCTGGCCTTTGTGCCGCTCCTGCTCCTCGGGGGTCAACCCGGGGAACGGCTGGCGGTTGGTCGTCCCGCTGGCGGTGAATGTCCACGCGCCTTCACGGTGGGGGATCCCGCTCTCCCAGTCCAGCTCGGAGCCGCCCCGCTGTTTAAAGGCGGGCACCAGCTCGACGAGCTCAGGGTGCACCGGACCGCAGTGGTAACACTCGTTGTAGTTCTCCACGAGGGCCTTCCAGTTGGCGGCGATCGGGTAGACGATCCGAACCGCCGTCCGGAGGTCGCTCAGGGGGTAGTTGGCCAGGTAGGTCTCCGACTCCTGAAATTGACCACCGATCGGCTCGGCCGCTTCCGGGCCGAGATGGATCCACACGAAGCCGGCCCATGTCTCCACCGCAACGTGATGAAGGGGCAAGTCCTCCTTCTCGAGGCCGTCCGCTTCGTCCAGAAATGGTGCCGCCCGAAGCCGGCCATCGAAGCCGTACGTCCAGGCGTGATAGGGGCATTGGATCGAGCCCTTGAAGGTGCCCGTGGGACCGAGCTCGGCTTGTGATGGCTTGCCTGCGGAGTTGGTCAGCTGTGACCCACGATGGCGGCAGAGATTGACGTAGGCAGCGAGGTCACCGGCCCGGGTCCGGGTGACGATGATCGATTCTCCGACCACGTCGCAGACGAGGTGGTCTCCGGCCTGGGGAATCTCCTCTTCGCGGCCGACGCAGAACCATTGGTGTTCGAAGACGCGCGACACCTCTTTGGCGTACCAATCGGCCTCCACGTATCGATCCCGGTGAAGGGTCGGTTCCATCAGTCGAGATTAGTTGAACGGCGGTTCAGGCCCAGGCCCTCGGCACGGTGTCGGTCCAGGTCCGGCTGAAGACAATCTGGTCGTCGTGCGATGCGGTGAGATGGATGACGAGATGGAACGAATCCGAATCCCCGGACAACTCCAGAGTTCCCCGGGTGGAAACCTTCCAATCGGGTCGCTCCATGACCGTCTCCGCCTCGGCCCGCACCCGCGTGGAGGCCGGATTGTCGTCGTCCACGCTCACCGCCCAGTTCTCGTCCGAGACGTAGGTCAGTCCGGCCCGTTGCGGTTGAAGCTCCTTGGAGTAGCGGCGGCGAACGTAGGTGGTGGTCGGGCCGTCCCGCTCGACCGCGGTGCGTTCTCGATCCTCGTCTTCGAGACCGGGAGGCCGCGGGAGCGGATTTGGGGCCGGAATCGAGACCCTGGATTGATCACCACGCACCGGGACTGTGGGCAAACGCATCTTGGAGCGACTCGGATCGAGAGACAGGGTGAATCTCTCGCCCGGTGGCCAGACCACCGGAAAGTCGGCACCGGACAGGGCAAGCCGCAAGCGCCAGCCCGCAGGCACGACCGCAGAGGTCGTCATCAGCGGAAATCGGATGGTGATTGGTGTGTCCGGCCCGATCGGCACCGGGGTCGACAGGTCCTCCGGGAATGCCAGGTTGCGGTTACCCCTGGTGATCAGATGCGCGTCGCCGGTGGGCGAGATGGCGAGGAGCCTCGCTGCGACCACACCGACCGTCTTGTCCGTGGCCACCGTCACCTCGATCTCCGGGGTTCCAAGGATCTCGAGCTGCTCCTCCAAAGCTGCGGTCTCGAAGGTGAGGGAGTGGGCATCGTCCTCCGCCGAATCGGAGCTGCCTCGCCCCGCTCGATCCCAGGCGGGGGCGTGCACCCCCACCCACTGCGGCCCGGACCAGATCGTGGCGTCATGGTGGAGATCGTTCAAGGGCAGATCGACGACGATGCCGTCGGCAGGCGGCCAAACCGGCTCGGCTCGCCAGTATCCGGGTGTCGGCGGGTCGTCGAATGGCGGGCTGGTCGGCCCGTCGTATGGTGTGCCGGTGCGGATGAAGGCGGTCACCGCGGGCATGTCCATCACTCCGTTCTCGTCACCTCTGAGGTGATGGCCAAACCAACGGGCGAGAAGGTCGAGATGGTCGAGCCGCGGCGACGGAATCCCGGTCGCCGGCCGGAAATGTCCCCAAGGACCGATGACGGTCCGGGTGGGGCAGCTGAGGTGCTGGGCCATGGCCAGCATCCCGTCGACATACCCGTCGACCCAGCCACCGATGAGGAGGGTGGGGCATTGGATCGCTGTGTAGTCGGCGCATGGTGAGCCGTGTAGCCAGTAGTCGTCTCGGCGTTGATGGCGGAGCCAGATCCCCGGCCATTGCGGCGTGTGCTCTAGCCGCTCCATCCATCGCTCGTACCAATCCTCGCCGACGATGTCCGGATCGGGGGGAAGGCCGTTGCACACGACCATCGACGGGGGCCAATCCACCTGTTCCTGGGCATGTAGCGAGCCACCGATGTAGTGCACATCGCAGGCGAATCGGTCATGGGTGGCGTGAACCGGCGCGATCGCCTTGAGCTGAGGCGGTCGGAGCATCGCAGTCTGCAGGGAGCTGAACCCACCCCAGGACACCCCCCACATCCCCAGGTCCCCGCTGCACCATTCCTGGTCTGCCAGCCAGCGGAAGACCGCCAGTGTGTCCTCCTGTTCCCTCGGCATGTACTCGTCCTCGATGATCCCGGTCGAGGCCCCGGTTCCCCTGATGTCGATGCGCACGCCGGCGAAGCCCCTTCGGGCTAGGTGGGCATATGTGGGCCAATCAATCGCGTAGAAGGAGTCATCCTTGCGATAGGGGAGCGATTCCACAATCGTCGGGTAGGGCCCGTCGTTGTCGCTGTCGGGTTGATAAACAGTGAGGGCGATGCTGACGCCATCATCCATCGGGACGAACACGCGGCGGTCGACTCGGACCGGATACTCCGGTGTTCCCTCGGACACGGAGGCAATCTAGCCACGGCCTGGCATACGCTCGCCCGGTCATGAACGGCAACGCACCCCGTCAGGTGATCGTGGTCGGAGCCGGGTTGGCGGGCCTGGTGGCGGCGCGGCGGCTGTGCGATCGAGGGGCCGACGTACTCGTGCTGGAGGCCAGGGACCGGGTCGGGGGCCGTCTGTGGTCCCACCGCATGCCCAACGGCGAGATCGTCGAGCTAGGTGGCGAGTGGATCTCGACCTCGCAGAAGGCGGTTACCGGACTCGCCAACGAACTCGGCCTCGGGCTGATCGACACCGGGATGGATTTCATCTCGCGCGATCCGATAGATGGACCACCGATCGTGACAGGGGAGCATGAGCGTCTCGCCCGGCTCCTTTTCGATCGGATGATGGTGACGGGGTCGGCGAGGTTGTCGGCGATCAGTGCGAAGGATTTCCTCGACGACCTCGGTGAGTCCGGTCCGGCGATGTCGATTCTGCGTTCCCGTCTACAGGGGACGGCCGGCGCCCCGCTGGAGTCGATCGCGGCCGCCGAGATCGGCGAGGAGTTCGGCATAGGCGACGAGGGGTCGTACGTGCGTGTCGACGGCGGCAACGATCGCCTCGCCATTGGTCTCACCCCTGGCCTCGATGTCCGCTTCGGCATCGAAGTCGTCTCGATCCGTCAGACGTCGCACTACGTCACGGTGACCGCCGACGAGGATTTCACCGCCGCGGCCCTTGTGCTCGCTGTCCCGCTTGGGGTCTTGAAGCGCCTGACATTCGAACCGGAGCTGCCCGGTGAGGTGGCCTCGGTGATCGGGAGACTGACGATGGGTGTCGGCCTCAAGGTCGCCATCGCCACGGCCGAACCGCCACCGATGTTTCGCAGACAGGACATCGACATCCCGGCCTGGTATTGGACCGCTTTGGGCCCTTCCGGAACGGTGAGGCGAGCAGTCACCGGCTTTGCCGGATCGGAGGCGGGGGTCACGGCCCTCCGGTCAGATGTGGCCGCGCGTCTGCGTCGGGCGGCACCGGATGCCATCTTCGATGGAGCGCCGGTGGTCGCCGATTGGGGCTCCGATCCCTTGGCAGGCGGTTGCTATTCCCTAGTCGGGCCCGGACAGCGAGCGATGCTGGAGATGTTGAGCACGCCTCTGGGGCGTGTCCTCCTGGCCGGTGAGCACGTAAACGGCACCGGGACGATCGATGGGGCGATCCGCAGCGGTGACCTCGCTGCAAACCTGGTCACGTCCCTGGTTTTCTGAACGGCGGTTCAGTCGTAGTGTTACCGTCGCGCCGAGATCGAATACGCCATCGGAG
>JBEVJN010000076.1:0-17678 GCA_040510135.1 Acidimicrobiia bacterium
AGGCCGAGGACAATGAGCTCATCGTGTATGTGACCGACCAGGGCAAGGGGTTCGAGCCCACCAGTGTCGCCGGCGATCGGCGTGGCATCGCAGAGTCGATCAAGGCGCGGGTGGAACGGGCCGGGGGAGCGGCCGACATCGAGAGTGAGCCGGGTGAAGGCACCGAGGTAGTGCTCAGGATGCCGGTGGCCGCAGGATGAGGGTGAAGGTTTACCTGGTCGACGATCATCGGCTATTTCTGGCCGGGGTGAGGGCTGAGCTCTCCGAGGAGTTCGCAATCGTGGGCTCCGCCTACGACGTCGACACGGCGATCGAAGAGATCCGGGGACTCGAGCCCGATGTCGTTCTGATCGATGTCCATATGCCCGACGGCGGGGGGATCGTGGTGGTGGAGGGTGTGGGGGAGACCAATCCGGAGGTGAAGTTTCTCGCTCTCTCGGTGTCCGATCAGGCCGAAGACGTGATCGGGATGATCAGGGCGGGTGCCCGGGGTTACGTGACCAAGACCATCGAGCCCGAGGACCTGGCGGACGCGGTGCGTCGAATCGATGCCGGGGACGCCGTCTTCTCGCCACGTCTCGCCGGGTTCGTTCTGGACGCCTTTGCCGGTGTTATGCCCACCGAGGACGATCCCGAGCTCGACCAGCTCACCACGAGGGAGAAGGATGTCCTCCGTTTGATCGCCAGGGGGTTCGCTTACAAGCAGGTGGCCCGGAAGCTCAGCATCTCGATCAAGACGGTGGAAACTCACGTCTCGTCTGTGCTGCGAAAGCTCCAGCTTTCCAACCGTCACGAGCTGGCGAGATGGGCGTCGAAGAGAAGGATCGTGTGAGCCTGAGTCCTACGCAACCGCCTCGACGAGCGGGCGGGTGGTCGCCTCCACTCCACCGAGGGCGACCACGCCCCCAATACGCACGATCGGCGCGTCCGGGTCGGTGACGGGGCGGGTGAGATCTTCGATCCGCCCGGCGGTGACGGTCCCATCGAACACCACTCTCCATCCGGGTGGGACCACCAGGCTGAGCCCTCCGAACGCCACGAGGATGTCTAGGTAGATCCCGGTCGGGGCGGGGACGACCCGGCGCAGGTCGATCAGCGTGCCACCGAACACCGTCGTCACTTTCCCTCCGAAGAAGGGATCGGCCGCCGAGATCAGCTTGGAGCCGCCAAAGATGTTCACGAGATCGATTTCTTCGGTGTCCTCGTTGGCATGGGATTGGAGGATGAACTTGGCCGTCAGGGCGGCGCCGAGAAGGGCGACAATGGCAAAACGGACCAGCCTGAAGATGAAGCCGAGCATCTTCCTACCTTACGTCGCCAGGCGCTCGCCGGCCTCCACGACCAGCTCGAGCTGGTTGGTCAGTGGGGCCAGCGGACACGACCATCGGTAAGCGTGCACGCACGACGGGTGGTAGGCGTAGTTGAAGTCGAGGACGATCTGGTGGCTCTCATGACCGAGATCAGCGCCCTTCGCGGTGTCGAGGAGATAGCGCCCTCCGCCATAGGTGGTGTCGCCGTTGGTGGCGTCGCGAAACGGCAGGAAGATCCCTCCACCGTAGGCGTCGAGCCACAGCACATCGAGCCGGCTGTCTCGACCTGCCAACTCGAACGTCACTGTCCCGATGGTGAGGAATCGTGTCGAGCCTTCCCCGGAGTGTTCGAGGATCGCTTCCTGGTCAGCGACCGGTGTGAAACGTCCGGTGGTTCGCCAGCTCGGGCCGTGGTCGAAGTAGGGGAGCCCAGCGAACGTTTCCCGGTCCTCGATGGGAGACTGCGGGTGATTGGCGAAGAGCGCATCCCGGGCGGCAACCCACTCGGTCCAGGTCTTCTGTCCGGCACCACCCCGCCGCACCCGGCGGTAGATCTCATGGACCTTCCGTCTGTAATCCCAGAGATCGAGGGCGGCCGTCACAGCATCAAACTACGGGGTCGCGTTAATTGCCTTGACGGATGGGCTGCGGCACGCCAATCTTCAGCCGTCCAGGGAATGAGGCAGCAAATGAAGCAGCGGATGATGATCCCCAACGGAACCCCAGGGCTTTTCGACGCGCCCGTTCCCGCTGCCGGCGACGACGTGCCGAACGCCAATTGGCGGCCTCTCGTCACATGATGTGACATCCAGCAACTGTCTGTTGTGAGGCCGCCGGAGATCCCGGCGGTTTTTTGTTTTCCGTCCACGACACGACAAAAGGACTCGACTAGTGAAAACCCATCTACGACAACTGCAAGAGCTCGGACGATGTAGTAACGAGGGCAGCCATGAGCTGTTCTTCTCGGAGAAACCCGCGGAGCTGGCTGCGGCACAGCGGATCTGCGGGACCTGCCCGGTCCGGGTCCAATGCCTCGAGGTCGCCCTCCGTGACGGTCACGAATGGGGGGTCTGGGGCGGTGTCATCTTCTGGGATGGCCAGCCTTACCACCGGCGTCGGACGCGGGGTCGTCCCCCTCGATCCGAGGCCGGCTTGCCCATCGAGGCAGACCCCGGTGAGCTCTGGGAGCAGGTGAAGTCGGCCTGAGCTCAGTCTGAGATCAGGAGACGGCCAGCTCCCGGAGACCTCCGGGAGTGGACGGATGACGCATCTTGGCCAGTGCCTTGGCCTCGATCTGACGAATGCGCTCCCTGGTCACGTTGAAATGCCGTCCCACCTCGTCGAGGGTGGCCGGTTCTTGATTTCCCAAGCCATAGCGCATCTCGATGATGGTGCGCTCACGCTCTGTGAGACGCTCCAGGACGAAATGGAGATTCTCGATGTTGAGCTTGGAGGCGATCAGCTCGAAGGGAGCGGCGGCCTCGAGGTCTTCGATGAAATCACCGAGCATGGCGTTGTCGTCACCGACCGGCTCGAATATCGAAACGGGCTCGGGGGCGACCTTTCTCGCCTCCCGGATCTTGTCGACCGTCAGACCCGACTCTTCGGACAGCTCGTCGTCGGTCGGCTTGCGGCCGAGCCGCTTGGTCAGGTTGGCCTCGGAGGTCTGCATCTGGGCGATGGTGTCCATCATGTGGACTGGGACCCTGATGGTGCGGCTCTTGTCGGCGATGGCACGGGTGATCGCCTGCCGGATCCACCAGGTCGCATAGGTGGAGAACTTGAAGCCTTTGCGATACTCGAACTTCTCGACCGCCCGAATCAGGCCGAGATTGCCTTCCTGGACCAGATCGAGAAAGGGGAGACGGGCGTGCCCATATCGCTTCGCGATCGAAACGACGAGGCGGAGATTGGAGCGGATGAAGGTCTGGCGGGCTTCCTCGCCGGCACGGACCATCTGGGCCAGCTGGCGACGCTTGGCCTGGTCCTTCTCCGATTCCAGTGCCAAATCGGCCTTGCGCCCGGTCTCTATTGCCTTGGCCAGCCGAACTTCGTCCTCGGCCGTGAGCAGGTTGAACAAGCCGATCCCGTCCAGGTATTGGCGGATCGCCTCGTCACTTACTTCACGTTCGATGGAGCTGCTTCTACCCATTGCGTCGGCCTCCAGCCAGGGTAGGAAGACCCCTGGTCACTCTTTGGGATTGTCGATACTGATATCGACACTTATCCCCAGAATGTTGAATGGGCTGACCGACTCATTCTTCGCGGTAGGCCTTCCCGGCCGCACGACGGGTCGTCGGGGCCGGGCGTCGCAGTAAGTTGTGACCTCCCAAGGCTGGGAGGTCACAACGTGTTCGGTGTGGTCGATTCCTCTAGCCGCCGCCTTCGCCCTCGAACGCGGGAAGGTCCAGGTCACCACTGAGTTCGAGCGATCCTAGGGGTGACGCGATGAGCGCCCCGCCGCCGATGATGCCGTCCCCCTCAGTGCCCCAGGTGCTGGTGTAGCCGAAGGCCACAAGTCCAACAGTGGTGGCTTCTGTCAGGGCGGGGATCGTGAACTCGCCTGAGACGTTGGCGTGCCGCCCGTTGCAATCCGGCATCAGAACGTTGGGGGAGATGACCCCCTCACCACCGTCGTAGACGTCGTTGCCGTTGCCGTCAATCCAGAACGTGAGCTGGGGCCACACGTCAGCGCCTCCGAGGAGGTCGCACTCAACTGCGCCCCCATTTGTGTTGGGCATCTGAAACGAGCCATAAACCTGGATCAGATAGGCGGCACCGGGCGCAAGGGTCATATGCGAGTTTTCGAGAACAGTGTGATCGTCCGCGATCGATCCCCCGATGTTGATCCCCGCCGGCGCAGCGCCCACTGCGACCTGGGCCGTCACCTGCGCGTCGGTGCCGGGTGCTCCGGGTGCTCCGGGTGCTCCGGGTGCTCCGGGTGGGCCGGGAGGGCCCTGAGTTCCGACTCCTCCTGTGCCCGCGTCGTCGAGGGTGTTGTCGTAGCGGAAGAAGATGGTCGACAACTGGCCACGGGTCACCGGATCGTCCGGCCCGAAGTTGCCATTGTCGTAACCCCGCATCAACCCGTTGTCGGACGCCCACTGGATGCCGTTGGCATGCACGTGATCGTCAGGGACGTCGGGGAAGCCGGCCACGATCGCGACCGCTGTCCCCCGTGATGGCAAGTACAGCGGAAATCGTGATGATTAGAGCTGTGCGTGTCATGTGTACCTCCTAACGGTCATGAGAACGATTGTTACCCTACGCACTTGATACGCGCGGACGGTGACGGGCGTTTAGCTCAGTTGGCTAGAGCACTGCCCTTACAAGGCAGGAGTCGGGGGTTCGAGTCCCTCAACGCCCACGGGTAGATCGACCACGGAGGGTGGTGGCAGATGGAGTCCGATAATGCCTTGTTTCGCCAGAGCCGGATTGAAGAAATCCCGCTCCGCGTAGGGCACCATCGGTAACCACGGACTACGGTCGGTATAGCTATTCTGGAGACCTATTCCCCCGCGAATCCCCCCGCGGGCGGGCTCGAATGGCGAGGGAACCCCTGACAGGCAGCGCCAGGAGGACCGAGCACCTGTGGACGCCGGGAGCCAAGAACGGTGAGCGCGGCATCAGGCGGCTTCCCCTGCAGCCGAAAATGGTCGGGCTGCTGGGAGACCATCTGCGGAATCAGAAGTATGAGCTGGTTAGGAAGGGATGGGAACGCGGCTCGGTGATGCTGTTCCGGCGGGACACCGACGGCGAGCCGATCAGCCCCCAGCGGCTCCAGAACTGGCTGGCCGACAAGCAGAGGCGATTCCGGCTGCCCCGTTCGCCCCGCGCCAGCTGCGCCACAGCGTCGTCACCCACCTCGCCAACGTGGCGGGATGGACGCCCCTGGAGGTGGCCGGCCATCTCGGGGACACGCTGGAGGTGGCGCTGAGCCACTACATCGAGCCGCCCTCGGAGATGATCGGGACCGCCGAGCGGGCGAGGATGCCTGGGACCTGTGACCAGTTCTGAGGCTGCAGATGTGACAAGTCCGTTTAGAAAGCGTGGTGAACGGATAACGAGCCGGTCCTATGAGAAGAGCCGTTGCCCTGCTTGCCACGGTGTTGCTGGTGATGCTGCTGTCACTCACAGCCACCGCCCATCACCGACCCTGGCACAGCAACGGCAAACCCAGCACCAAGACCTCGAGCACCTCAGCGACCACATCGACGACGCGTCCGACCACGACGACAACCAGCCCGACAGCGACCAGCCCGACAGCGACCAGCCCGACAACGATCAGCCCGACAACGATCAGCCCGACAACGCCGACAACCACCGTCTCGCCTGGCTCCTGTGACACCGCGCCGGATGGTGCGCCGAGCGGATCACCAGTCCGCGGCCCCACCATTTACACGAGCAGCCAGACGATCAGCAATGTCGTGTTCAACGGCACCCACAGCGATGATCTAGTCCGTGTCTACGGGGCGCATGTGATCTTCAACCATGTGACGTTCACCGGGACCGGGACCGGCTCCACCGGTCACTCCGTTGAGGTGAAGCGGGGTGGCTCCGTCGAGATCCGCAACTCACTGTGGAATGGCCGGCCTGTCGAAGACTCCATCCAGTTCGGCGGTCCGAGCGGTGATCAGCACGCCGGTCACTCCATCATCAGGTGTAGCACCCTTGCCAGCTCGCCGGGCGAGGATCACGCCGACTTCAAGGTGAGCCAGCCCGGAGCGGTGGTGGACTTCATCGACAACCGCTTTGCCACTGTCCCAACGGGCGGCAGATCGGTTCAGAACGACGGCAGCGTGGGCACACAGAACTTCGTCCGTAACACCGGACTTGCCGACGTGCTGCTGGAACACACGGTCGCCGGCTCGTTTGTCGGCAACAGCATCGGCGAGATCTACCTCTACGAGGCGAGGGACTGGCTCATCGAGGGGAACACCATCAGCCGCGTCGGTCATGGAGAGTCCAGTGGTGATCGGAACCCCACCGGTATCGACTACCGGAGCAACACGCTGGGCAGCTTCCGGTTCTACGGCGGCTCGTGCTGGTCGAGCGGTAACTCGATAGAGGTGAGTCCTCCCTGCACGCTTGGCGCCCCGTCTTGGTACCCGAGATAAGTAGTACGTCCGGTGGTGCCTCGGCTCGGGCCCTCCGGCGGCGAAATCTATTCCCCCGCGAGGGGCGAAAAAGTCAATGGATATAGGGAGTAGCCCGTTCGAATCCCTCAACGCCCACGGTGGAGCCTACGAATCCGAGCCTGACTTCAGGGTGCTTCACACCATGCGATGCATCGGGGTGGCCGGCGAGGACCGAGTGGCCACTGCCGCCGGCACGGGAATCGGCGAGACCCTCATCCGTCTGCGAAGTCTTGCCGTGCGCGGCTTGGTCGTTCTTGACCCTGGTCCTTTCGGGGGCTGGAACCTCACCGAGAGTGGTCGAGTGGCGGACCGAGAATTGGTTCGGAATGAGCTCGACATTGTCGGCGCCCGTGACCATGTCCGGAGTTGTTACGAGTCATTTCTCGGGCTCAATCCCGGGCTTCTCCAAATGTCAGGCGACTGGCAGATGCGAAAACTGGGCGACGCCCACGCCGTCAATGACCACACCGACGCGAATTACGACGCCAAGGTGCTCTCTCGCCTGATCCGAATCGATGCCTCGGCGCAGCGGATCTGTTCCGATCTGGCCAGTCGGCTGCTGCGATTCGGTGTCTACGGCGACCGTCTCACGACTGCGTTGGAGCGAGCGCTTGGCGGGGACAAGGCCTCCGTCGCCGACAGCCTCGACTCTTATCACACGGTGTGGTTCCAGCTCCATGAGGATCTCTTGACCACGCTCGGAATCTCGCGTGAGGAAGAGAGGGGGGCCACTTCCGGCTCGGGCTGACAGTCAGCGAATGAGAAAACCCGCTCCGAGCTCGTCGCTTGGGTCCAGCCACATCTCGTTGCGACCCGTGATGTGAGCCGTCCCGGTCACCTCAGGGATCACGCCCCGGAGACCCCCAAACTCGGTGGTCTCCACCACCCGGCCGGTGAACGTGCTCCCCAGGATGCTCTCGATGGTGATCGCCTCGTCGGTCGTGACCTCACTCCGGGCGTGATGGATGGCGAGTCGCCCGCTGACCCCGGTACCGGTGGGAGAGCGGTCGACCTCGCCATCGGCGAAAATGCAGACGTTGCGAGAGTGATTCGCTGGATCCTCAGGTGGCGCGACGAAGATCACTCCGTAGAGAAAGCCGAGTCCGGGCTCGACCGGGTGATCGATTGGCCCTGAATCGATCACAGCCTGCTTGATCGCTCGGCCCGCATCGATCAGTGGGGAGATGCTCGCGGGCTCGATCGACAGCCCGAGGTCATCCGCATCGACATAGGCATAGAAGGCGCCTCCGAAGGCGAGGTCGTATCGAACCTGGCCCAGGCCCGGCACGTCGACCATGCGATCCATGGCGGCGACGAACGAGGGCACGTTGCGAAAGGCGACCGCCCCGACCTGACCGTCGGAGACATGGGCGGTGGCATCGATCTGTCCGGCCGGAGTGTCGATCCTGATCACGGTCTCCGGTGTTTCGGCGGGAAGCATCCCGGTGTCGAGTACGACCTTGGTGAGGGCAATGATGCCGTGACCGCACATCGTGGAGAAGCCCTCGTTGTGGAGGAACAGGACCGAGATGTCGCTCGATGGGTCCATGGGGGCCCCGACGAAAGCGCCGTACATGTCGGCATGCCCCCTTGGCTCCCACATCAGTGCGCGACGCAGGTCGTCGAGATGGTCCTCGGCGAACTGGCGGCGCTCCAGCATCGTGGCCCCTTCGAGCACGGGGGCGCCTTCGACAACCACGCGAAACGGCTCCCCACCCGTGTGGGAGTCGATGGCCACGACACGCCGCCAACCAGGCGGCGGCTCCCATCCCACCGGTGCTCTCAGGTCCAAGCTGGTGAGGTTAGGAGGAGGAAGCTTGGCAGCGCCCCGGCACTACCCTCCCCTCCCCAATGGAGATGACGAGTCTTGCCGATCTGCTCGACGTCCAAGAGCTGGATCTTCAGATCGATCGCCTCCTCGTCAGACGGCAGTCGCTTCCCGAGCTCGATGCCTACAAGGACGCCCATCAGCGGGAACAGGAGCTCGCTGCCGAGATCCAGACTGCCGCCGGCGAGTTGAAGACTCTCGAGCTCGAGTTCGACAAGTCCGAAGGGGAGCTTCAGATGCTCGAGGCGAAGCTGACCGAGCACGAGACCAGGCTGTTCGCCGGCGGGATGAGCGCGAGAGAGACCGAGCACATGCGGCTGGAGGTGCAGAGCCTCCACGGCCAACAAGAGGCACTCGAGGAGAGAGTCCTCGCCATGTTGGAGCGGCTCGATCCGGCCCGGGAGCAGGTCGCCGACCTCGAAGCCCGTCGTGACGCCACGATCCAGGAGAAGGCGGGCTTCGAAGCCATCATCAAGGCGGAGTGGAAGCAGATCGATGCCGAGCTGGCCCGCAAGGAGGAGCGAAAGACAGAGGCCCTTGCCCCGGTGCCCGGCGACCTCGTCGAGATGTACGAGACCCTCCGTCGCTCGAAGGAGGGAGTGGCAATAGGTCGGTTCGAGCACGGGGTTTGCGGAGGTTGTCACATGACACTGTCACCAACCGAGCAGGTCGAGGCATTCGAAGCCGACATCCCCAGATGCGTCCATTGTCGGCGGATCCTCGTCGCCTGAGCCATGCTCTTCTGGCACCTCGGGGCAACCCTGTGGTTGTTCCGATGGATATTCCGGGATCCGAAGGTGGACGTGAGGTTCCTCCTGACCGGAGCGATCCTCCCCGACATTGTCGACCTCTTGGTCGGCACCGGGATCATGGGCGGATCCCTCGCGATTGGCGAGCTCTGGTTCCACACCCTCCTCGCTCCAACGCTCTATATGGCCACCGTCCTCCTGTTCACCAGGCGAGGCCGCCGGCGCCGAGCATTCATGGCGCTCGGCGTGGGGTGGTTGTTCCATATCCTCCTCGACGGCCTGTGGACCGATCCCGAAGTCCTGTTCTGGCCCTTCTTCGGCTGGGAGATACCGGCGGGCGTCCCACCGTTCTGGCCGTTGGCCTGGGAGCGGGCGATGAATGACCCGTGGCGATGGGCCCTGGACGTGATCGGTCTCGGCTATTTGGTCTGGCTGTGGATCGCCACCGGCCTCAATCGCAAGGAGCGTCGCGAGGGCTTTTGGCGAACCGGGCGTCTGCCCGACGTGGTGGGTCAGGATGCGTAGAGCTCTCCTCGTGTGGTCTCTGGCGATCGTCGCGTGCTCGGGCGGTGGCGCCACCACGACAGTGACGATTGGCGAAGGGGCGTCAGATCCAGTCGGCGCCATCGAGGATCTTCGGAGCCTGCTTGCTCAGGGAGACTTTGCGGCAGCGGGTTCGCTGGCGGTCCCCGGTCAGGCGGTATTGGCCTCACTCGCCGAAGGAGCGACCCCGTCGGCGGTGGCCGCTTCGCTGGAGGACGGCGGCGGGGAGGTGGCGGCCAACTTCTGGAACGGTTTCGCCCAGGGCGTCGGAGAGACATTCGTCGGGGATGTGGCGATCGAGGACATGGGCACAACCAGCGAGGAAGGTGTGCAGTTCTATGTTGTCGGCGTCACTCCTGAAGGGGGCGCCCAACGGCTGATGGTCACCCGCGACGTCGACGGCCAGCGGGTCGACCTGTTCGCCACCTTCGGCGCCGGGCTGGCAGAGGGGCTGATGGGGCCAGTGGAGTTGTTGCTCGGGTCGTCCAACGAGGACTCGCGCCTGATACTGAGCGCGCTCCAGGAGGTGGTCCCTTCCCTGTTGGTGGCCGCGAAGGACGAGAGCCTGTCACCAGAGGCAACGCAGCGGATTCTGCAACTGGTGGAGCTGATCACCCGGGTCGGGTGACCAACTCAGCCTTTCAGCGCCGGCAGCACTTCGCTCCCCAACAAACCGATCAGCCGGGGCTGGTCCAGCGCCGCCATCTGGAAAGTGACCACGTCGGCATCGAGATCCTGAACCAGGGGGAGGTAGGCCTCGACTATCTCCTCTGCCGAGCGCACCCTGGTGTATCGGTCCAGGATCTCCTCTCGGGGCATGGCGTCGGCCATCTTCCGGAGGTCGGCTGGGTCGACCGCCTCCAGCCTCCCCGGCGCCCTCAAGCCCCGCCACGGGAAGATCGCCTCCCATGCCTCCTCGTCGTCAGCGGCGAAGATCGACCAACGCGTCGCGAGCACGATCGGCTCGGGCCGCCCGAGGTCTTGGGCAGCAGTTCTCAGCGGGCCGATGACCTTCTCCGCGGTCTCGGCAGGATCCTTTACCGAGGTGATGACGCCCTGGGCCGATTCTCCTGCCAATGTGGCCGATTTGGGCCCGCCTGCGGCGAGGAGGAGAGGGACCGAGCCGATCGGCGGTGAGTAGAGCTTGGCCCGGTCGGTCTTGTAGTAGGTGCCGTCGTAGGTGAGCTTTTCGCCATCCAGCAACCGGCGCATGATCTCCAGTGCCTCGCTCATCCGAGCATTTCGCTCGGCGTAGGCGGGGAACGCGTAGCCCAATGGACCCTCGTTGATGTTCTCGCCGGTCCCGACACCCAGTACGAACCGGCCGCCGGAGAGACGATCGAGGGTCGCTGCTGCCTGCGCGACCACTCCGGGATGGAAGCGGAACAGCGGTGTGGTCACGCCGGTGATCAGCTGGACCCGCTCGGTGGCCCGGGCCATGGCCCCGATCGTGGAGAAGGCGAACCCGGATGCCGACACGTCATCGACCCAGGGATGGAAATGCTCGGAAACGACTACCGCGTCGAACCCTGCCTCTTCGGCATGAACCGCCTGTTCGACGAGCTCCTCGGGGTGCCACTGCTCGTGACCGCAGAAATAGGCGAATCTGGGCAAGAAATCCTTTCGATGCGAGACAGGATCTTGCCAGGTCTACTGGTACGAGACGAAGACAGGGACGGGCGAGTGGTTGATGGTGTACGCGGGGGAGGCGGTCTCGGGGGAGTCCTCGTCGAAGAAGTTCTTCCACCCCCATCTCCAATGGGCCTCTTCGGTGCCGGCGGTGAGGAATTGGTAGGTCTCGTCCTTGGTGGGAATCGGGCCTTGACCGTCCATCTGGATGACCATCTGCAACTCCGGCCGACGCTTCAGAGTCTCACGGTCGACGATCATCGTTGACTTGAATTGGTGGACGATGAGCATCTTCTGGGGGAGCCTGTTGTCTCGGACCAGCGCGGCCAGCCAGTCGACGACTCTGTTGACCTCGGCTGCATTGACACGGCCGATCTGCCGCAGATGAACTTGATCGGGTTGGAGGCGCCACTCGGGATCGAGGGCGAGCCCCACGAAGGGAAGTTTCAGCAACTCCTCGTATTGCTTGGCCTGCGTCAGGAAATCCTCTCGCCCCGGTTGGAGGTCGAGGATCACATACATCCCGTTCTCCTGCGCCACTCTGATCCAGTCGGCAAAGGCGGACGGCGGCCACTCCTCGCTGTAGTCGCCGTCGGTGGGACCAGCGGCCGCGATGCTGGCGATGATCTCGAATGTGGGAATCACTTGCGCGCCGTCGGCGGCGTATTCGGCCAGGAGAGGCTGCATGCGAGCCAAGGTCTCGGCGGGGCCCTGTTCGCCGAGTGCTCCGAGCCCCGACGCCACGGGGTGTCCGTAAAAGGCGACATACCTTCGGGGCCGGACGCGTGGAAAGACCTGAAAACCCCCGCCGGGCACCTGCACTCCACGGATCAGCGTGTCGATGGCCCACGCGGAGGGCGGCGTATCGGTGCCCACGAATCGGACAGCTGCCGGCGATCGTCCGGCCAGTGCCGGCCCCAGCCGTGGGTACCCGAGGACGTTGGACGGGTCATATGCGACCACCGATGCGCCGATGGAACGTCCCGTCGCTGCAGCCGAGAGTGCGACCAAGGGTCTGCCGGCCGGCACCATCCAGGCAAACTCCGAGCCGGAGGGAACAGCGAGGCCTTTGATCATTGCGGCACGGTCGATAACAGGCGGAGCGGGCGCCGTCGTTGGCGTCACCGAGGGAGCCGTTTGGGGGCGGACAACTCGGTCCCGATGACTCAGTGCGCCGATGGTTTCCACGATGGTGGATGTATCGGGCACAGCCGGGAGACGTGACTCAGCCGATGCGTCCAACGCGCGCCGTGCCGTCTCGACGGCATTGCTGGTGTTGGGTCGCAGCACCCGCGCGTCCGTTGGGGTTACCACCTCGACCTCCCCGATCAGGTGGATCCGAAGGGGTCCCAGACGCGCCAATTCTGCAGTCAGGCGGGGATGCGGGTGGAGCAGCGGTCCTCCCAGGGCGGCTGCGAGCTGGGCCGCAGTGGCGAAATCGTTGAGGTTCGTCTCGGACACGACGACCACATCGTCGGCACACGGGAAAATCTCAGCAGAGAGGAGGAGGGCAACGCCGGCGACCGACCCAGCGGAGACAGGTGCGGTCCCGGTGCTCACCGGTGTGCAATCGCGTGGGGTGGAGGCGGGGACCGTGGTGGTGGTCGTCGTCGTGACGGTCGTGGTCGTGACCCACGTGGTCGTGGTGCTGGCTTCGATGGTCTCCACGGGCGTTTCGCCGACGACGACGCTGCACGCGGTGAGGGCGAGGGCGCACAGGGTCGAGCGAATTACATGGTTCATGGAGGAGGCCCGAAGCCGCGCGGCAGGGTAACGGCGCCCCGTGTCAATCTCGGCGTTGTGCCTTCCAGATGAGACCCAGGACGACGAGCCCCGCCCCGATGATCCAGACGATGGGAGACACATAGAACGAGAGAAGGGCGCAAGAGATGAGTCCGAGCCAGGCCGTCCATCGCCTGCGATCGACGGCGATTGCCGAGAGGTTGGTGATCCCGTAGTAGAGGAGGACGGTGAACGCCGAGAAGCTCCAGGCGATCGAAATGTTGCCCAACAGGACGACCAGCAGGACAGGCACGGCGCTGATCGAGATCGCCGCTACCGGTGTGGATCGGTGATCGAGTCTCGAGAGGCGCTCCGGCATGTCGTGACGCCGGCCCATGGCCAGCCATACGCGCGACAGGCCAAGAATCAGGTTGAGAAGCGCGCC
This sequence comes from Acidimicrobiia bacterium, assembly GCA_040510135.1. Lineage (GTDB taxonomy): Bacteria > Actinomycetota > Acidimicrobiia > Spongiisociales > ZC4RG35 > JARDZU01. The sequence goes on from JBEVJN010000076.1 coordinate 13,365, forward strand.
AAGCATTGCCGTCACGCCCCCGATCAGGACCACGGTGGACAGTGGCTGTGCCACGAGATCGACCAAAGTCGTGCCGTTCTCGAGCTCGGCTCCCCAGTACTCACCCCCGATCGCTCGACCGGCGATGGCGACCAATCCGTAGAGGCAGACGGCGACGACAAGGGTCACCATCACTGCCCTCGGGATCGTGACCGCCGGCCGCCGCACTTCCTCGCCGAGAGTGGCGATCCGGCCGTATCCGGTGTACGCGACGAAGAGAAATGTGATGGCGGGGAGGAGGCCGAGGCGAATGGTTTCTGCGTCGATTGCGGTCTCCGGGCCGCGTTGAGTGAGGCCGGCGATCCCGAAACCCACGATGGCGACCACAGTCACGGTGACGAGCACGACATTGACCAAGATCGTGCGTCTCAATCCCGCGAGGACCAACCCGGTCAAACCCACCACTGCCGCGACCGCTGAGATCCGGGGATCCCAAGGTGCGTCGAGGAATTCTGAGACGCCGAGGGCCGCTGCGGCAGCAGACGCGGTCTTGGCCAGCAGAAAGAGCCATCCGGCGGTGAATCCCCAGGACGGTCCGAGAGCGCGGTATCCGTACTCGTAGGTGCCGCCGGCGACCGGGAATCGGCCGGCGAGAAACGCCGACGACAGGCCGTTGAACACAGCCACCACCCCGGCGATCGGGATCGCCAACAACACCGCGTCTCCCCAGAGCCCCGAGGCGACGCCGATTGCAACGAACGCTCCTGTGCCGAGTATCGAGCCCAGCCCGGTGACGATTGCCCCTACGAGGCCCATCTCACGCCGGAGGACCTGGTGCATCAGAAGAGGGTGTTGGGCTCTGCCTTCTCCCGCAGCTCCGGCCCGTTGTTCTTCACCGAGTTCACCCGGCTCGTGACCGGGTGCTCCATGATGATCTCGGGGTCGATCGGCTGGAGAAGGCCCGCCACCACCTGGGGGTCGCGCAGATCCCGGTCCAGCCACGCGTCCCAGACCGAAGGAACGAGCGAAACTGGCATACGGTCGTGGAGAGCGGATACCGCACCCTCGGCGCCGGTGGTGATGATCGAGCAAGTGCGATTCCAGATGTCGGTCTCGGGGTCTCGTCTCGAAGCCCAGATCCCGGCGAAGGCCATCGGGTGACCGTCGGCCCGATAGACCCAATGAGGCGTCCGTCCCTGCTCCTTGGGCTCCCACTCGTAGAAGCCGTCGGCCGGGATCAGGCAGCGCCGGCGGGAGAAGGATTCCCGGAAGGCAGATGTGGTGGCCACCGTCTCGAAACGGGCGTTGATGTGGATCGAGCGGGCATCCTTGGCCCAGTGGGGCACCAGTCCCCATGGCATCGAGCCGAGCGACCTCACTCCGTCCCGCTCGGCGATGGTGTAGACCGGGTCGGTGGGGGCCACGTTCCAATTGGGCTCGAGTCGCTCGGCGAGGACCTCGTCGACCCCGAAGTACTCGGCGTAGAAGTCGAGGTCACCCGTGATCGAGAAACGACCGCACACAGCCCGAGGATAGGAGTCGTGATTTGGCAACCCTCCCCATCCTGAGCCCAAATTCGCCCCGTTCGCCGGAGAGCCGCCCGGGTGCGGGCCTCACCGCTTCGGCCGAAGGGCGACGAGGGTCTCGAGGAGGTCGGCGAGGGTCGAAGGGTCGGGGACGGTGACATTGGCCAGACTGGGCCCGAGACCGACATGCACCCCGAGATCGCCAGGCCCGAGGGCGGCAAAGGCCGTCTCATCGGTTACGTCGTCGCCCATGAACAGCACCCGGTCGGCACTCAACTCGCGCTTCAACTCGAGCAGGGCGAAACCCTTGTCCACCGACGAGTCAGTCAACTCGAGGATCCGCTTGCCCTCGACCAACCTCAGCCCATCGATAATCGACGCCCGACGACGCAGGTCCTCGACCACGGCGTCGGGATCCGGCACCAGCCGGTAGTGGAACCCGACCGACCGGTCTTTGTGCTCTGCCCTTGCCCCCGGCGTCGCGTGCGCAACCGCATCGACGAGCTGACGGGCCTCGGCCAGAGCGCTTGACTCAAGGCCGGTTCCGTCTCCGTGGTCGGCACCATGCTCGCCGATCAGGATGAATGATGGATGATCGAATCGCTCCACCAGATCAGCGCGGCGCCGGCCGCTGATCACTGCAACCGTCGTGCCTTCGAGCTCGGCCAGTGCCTCGAGGGCCGCCTTGGATCGGGCGAGCGGGGTGGCCAGGTCGGGGTCTTCGACGATCTCGGCGAGCGTGCCGTCGAAATCACTGGCGACGAGCAGGCGCTGGGTGGCTGCCAGCTCTTCGATCATCCTTCGATCGCCTCGAGGTTCTGACGGGCCCAGGCGTGGACGTCCAGCCTCCCGACCGTCCTCCGCAGTCTCGACATGCGTCTCCCCTGATCCTCGGGGTCCATGATGACCGCGTCGTAAAGCGCCACGGCCAGTGCGTCGAGGTCGTAAGGGTTGACGATGAGAGCATCCGTGAGACGCTCGGCAGCGCCGGCGAACTCACTGAGAATCAAGACACCCCGGTTGTCGGTTCGAGTGGCGACGTACTCCAGGGCCACCAGGTTCATTCCATCCCTCAAAGGTGTGATCATCATCACGTCTGCTGCGAGGTAGGCCCCGACCAGGTCTTGGAAGGAATAGTTGCGGTACAGGTAATGGACCGGCGTCCACGAAGCCCGAGCGAAGCGTCCGTTGATCCGGCCCACCATCTCCTCGACCCTGCGCCTTATCGTCTGATACTCGCCCACGTCCTCGCGGCTGGGAACCGCGATCTGGATGAACGAGACCTTGGCGGCTAGCTCGGGATGACGCTGCAGCATGACCTCGAATGCCCTCAGTCGGAGATCGATTCCCTTTGTGTAGTCAAGCCGGTCGACACCGAGGATCACATGCTCGGGATCGCCCAGGTCCTGGCGCAGACGGTCGGCAGCCGCCCTCGCCTCCGGCGCATTTCCTGCGGCCTCGCTCTGGGCCAGATCGACCGAGATCGGCACTGCTTGGGCCTTCACCAGGCGTCCGTCGTATTCGAGGGCAGAAGCCGGGCCTTGAGCTCCGCTGATCTCGCGGGCAGCGGCTGCGAAGTTGAGAACGGCGCGTCGGGTCTGAAAGCCGAGGTAGTCGGCACCAAGGAGACCTTCGAGGACCTGTCGACGCCATGGCAGCCGCTCGAAGATGTCGACCGGCGGGAACGGAATGTGGAGGAAGAACCCGATCCTCGCTTTCGGGAGACGCTGTCGCACCATGGCTGGGACCAGTTGCAACTGATAATCGTGGACCCAGACTCTCCCCTCAGCCCCGGCCGCCCGGGCGACGGCCTGGGCGAACCGGTTATTCACCTCCTGATGGGGATACCACCAGTGACGATGGAACTCGAGAGGACGGATGGCATCGTGGTAGAGCGGCCAGATCGTCCCGCTGCAGAAGCCGCCGTAATGGTTCTCGATCTCCGATTCGGTGAGCACCACCGGGCGGTTCCGGATGCCGGAGCCCGTGAACGACTTGCCGTCGCCGCCGGGCCCGCCGTTCCAGCCCACCCATACCCCGCCGTTCTCACGGAGCACGGGGGCCAGGGCGGAGACGAGGCCTCCAGGGCTTGTCTTCCACTTGCCACTCTTCTCGTCCCAGGCGACCGGGAGACGATGCGCGGCCACGACGAGTGGGCTCCGGCCGCCGTTTGTTTCCACGCCGATGACCCTACCCGTTGTCCTAAGGCCCCCAATTCGTCATTTCGACGCTCCAGCACGGAGAGAATGGGAACATCGGGGGATGCTGGCGGCTCTGAACATCGTGGCGATCGGTCTCGGCCTCGGGGCCGGAGGCTTGGCCGCGACCATCGTCGCTCTGGTACTGAGCGGGCTGCTCGCCGTGGCGGGAGTCGATGGCGGCGCCGATATCGGCCTCGTCGCCGGCGTGGTGGTGGGTCTGGCTGTGGCCGGCTGGGTTTCCGGGCACATGGCCCGTCACTCGGAGCGGTTCCATGGCGCCGTAACCGGTCTCCTCCTCGCCGCGCTCATCGTCTTCGTGGCGAGAATGGGGGGCAGCCCGGCGCCGACCCTATCGGTGATCTGGCTGGCGCTGATCGCCGCGGTGATAGCCGGCCTGACCGGCTGGCTGGCTGGTCGACGAAAGCGGCGCAGCTCGTAGAATGACATGGTGAGTCCGCCGGGCGACCGCGGTCGCAAGACCGAGGAAAGTCCGGACTCCACAGGGCAGGGTGCTGGGTAACTCCCAGGCGGGGTGACCCGACGGAAAGTGCAGCAGAGAGCAGACCGCCGATGGCCCGAGAGGGCACAGGCAAGGGTGAAACGGTGAG
>JBEVJN010000077.1:0-92406 GCA_040510135.1 Acidimicrobiia bacterium
TTGGCCTCGATGGCCTGATGCAGCCCCTCGGAATAGCGCCGACCCTCGAGTACCCGACCCGTGAACTCATCGACGATCTTCACTTCGCCGTGGTCGATCAGGTAGTCGACATCGCGGAGATAGAGCTCTTTCGCCCTCAAAGCTGCCTCGAGATGGTGAACGAAGTCCACCGCGGCGTGGTCGAAGAGATTCTCGATGCCGAGCACTTGCTCGACCCGTGACACACCTTCCTCGGTCGTCAACACTTGTCGTTTTCGCTCATCGACCTCGTAGTGGATGTCTTTCTGGAGCCGGTTGGTGATCTTGGCGAAATCGCGATACCACCTTGCGCTGTCGGAGAGCCGCCCCGAGATGATCAATGGCGTGCGTGCCTCGTCGATCAGGATCGAATCGACTTCGTCGACGATGGCGTAGGGGTGCCCTCGCTGCACTCGGTCATCGGCGCGCATGGCCATGTTGTCCCTGAGATAGTCGAAGCCGAACTCGTTGTTGGTCCCGTAAGTGATGTCCGAGTCGTAGGCGGGATGACGCTCGGCCGAGGACATCCCGTTCTGGATGAGACCGACATTCAGCCCCAGGAAGCGATGGACGGCTCCCATCCAGTCGGCGTCGCGGGATGCCAGGTAGTCGTTGACCGTGACCAGATGAACCCCCTTGCCATTGAGGGCATTCAGGTAGGCCGGCATCGTCGAAACCAAAGTCTTGCCTTCGCCGGTCTTCATCTCGGCGACCATCCCCCGATGAAGTGCGGCCGCCCCGATGATCTGCACATCGAAGTGCCGCTGGCCGAGCACACGCTTCGCCGCTTCGCGGACGGCGGCAAAGGCCTCTACTTGCAGGTCGTCGATCTCCTGGCCGGCAGCTATCCGACCGCGGAATTCTGTGGTCTTGGCGGCTAGGTCCCGATCGGTGAGAGCCTCGAACTCGGGCTCGACGTCGTTTACCGCGGCGACGATGCCCTGGAACTGTCTGAGTGTCTTGCCTTCCCCGGCGCGCAGGACCTTGGAGAGGATTGGCATTGGGACTTCATGCTACCGGCGGGCCTGAGTTGACCCACTTCGGGAATCTCGTCGAAGCCAGTCAGCGAACGTCGATGAGCCCTTCCCGCTGCGCCCAGGTAACCGCCTCGAATCGGGATTTGAGACCCAGCTTGTCGAGGACGTTCCGCACATGGTTGCGAACCGTGTTCTCGGAGATGTAGAGCTCGGCGGCGATCTCTTTGGAGGTCTTGCCGGCACCGACATAGCCCAGGATCTCGAGCTCGCGTCCGGTCAGTTCAGGACTGCGAGCCACAGCTTCGCCGTGATGCCGGAGCAGGTCGCGCAAGGCACTGAACAGCTTGCCGCCCATCGCTGGGGACACGGCGGCGCCACCCGCCAGCACGTCGTGCATGGCTGCCACGAGGCGGGGCAGCGGCGTGTCTTTAGTCAGATAGCCCGAGGCTCCCGCTTTGACCGCAGCCAGCAGGTCCTTGGCCGATTCACTCGAAGTGAGCAAAACCACCCGGGTGGTGGGACAGGACTTGATGATCGCTCCGACCACCTCGACTCCGGACATTCCGGGCATCAGGAGATCCAGCATCACCAGATCCGGTTGGTGCTCCCGGGCCATGTCGATGGCGTGCATCGCATCGGCAGCAACTGCCTTCACCTCGAAGCCTTCCTGGACGAACGCAGCGCGCAGCGCCTCACGAAACAACTCGGCGTCGTCGACTATCACCACAGAGGCCATCAGCACCAGCCTCGTGAAGCAAATTGCCGATCATTCATGTTTGTTCTCCAGGTTGGATCAACGGGGACTAGACACCGTATCGGCCAAATTGGCCGCGAGCACAAGGGCAATTCGCTCGGAGCCCAATGCCTGGATCGCGGAGCGGATGGTGGCGCCGGTCGTGACCACGTCGTCGACGAGCACCACCGGACCCGATCGTGCCCTCGCCGCCCCCAGACTTGGCGGCGGGCGGTTGTGATCACCACCTGCCCTCTGTCGGGAATGAAGCGGAGCGGATAGCAGGTCGAGCAGCGGGACGTCTTTGGCGCGGGCAAGGCGCAGCCCTATCTCCCGGGCCGGGTCGATGCCGTACCGAAGCTGACGGGACCAGGTCCTGGGCACAGGAACCACGGGGAATCGCGGAACACGAGCGGCGATCATCTCGACTACCAAATCGGCGAACGATGTCACGCCCCGGTACTTGAGACCGTGCACCAGCTCTCGGGCCACACCCTCATGTACGAATGCGGCAACGAGCCTGGTGCCACCAGCGAGTATTCGCTCCGGGGCGGGTCGAAGTCCGTCCCGGCACCGGGCGCAGAGAAACCCCCGGGCCGGCGAGTGACATGCCTGACAAAGCATCATCTCCGACCTTAAGCGTCGGAGATGATGTTTTGCACCTGAGCGGAACCCCCTGTCAGGAAGTCCCTTCCTGCCATCCGGAGAGATACGCCACCTGATCGTCGGTGAGGGCGTCGACTCCCCCACCTAGATGCTCGAGCTTGATCCGGGCCACCTCGGCGTCGATTTCCTCGGGGAGCGTGTAGATCTTCGCCTCCAGGTCATCGACGTTCAATGCCAGATATTCGGCCGCAAGTGCCTGGTTGGAGAACGACATGTCCATCACGTCCGCGGGATGCCCCTCGGCTGCTCCCAGGTTGACCAACCGCCCTTCGGCGATGACGAGGAGACGTCGTCCGTCCTGCATCTCGAACTCCTCGAGATTGTTGCGGATCTCGCGACGGGCAACTGCTGCGGCGCGGAGCGCAGCCAGGTCCAGCTCGATGTCGAAGTGCCCGGCATTGGCCAGGATCACGCCGTCCTTCATCACGTCGAAATGTTCCATCCGCAGCACGTGCTTGTTGCCTGTCAGTGTGATGAAAACATCGCCGACCCGCGCTGCGTCCGCACCGGTCATGACCCGGAACCCGTCCATGGCGGCAGAGAGGGCGCGCACCGGGTCGATCTCGACGACGATGACTTTTGCTCCCAGCCCATCGGCCCGGTTAGCCACACCTCGCCCGCAATCTCCGTAGCCGATCACGACGACGTTCTGCCCGGCAAGGAGGATGTTGGTGGCCCTGATGATCCCGTCGATCGCTGACTGCCCGGTCCCGTAATGGTTGTCGAACAAATGCTTGGTTGCCGAGTCGTTGACCGCCACCACAGGGACTCGAAGGGTCCCGTCCGCCGCCATTGCCTTGAGGCGGATGACACCGGTTGTCGTCTCTTCCGTGGACCCGATGACTTCGATGTCACGTCGATCGGTGTGGAGGAGGGTGGCCAGGTCGGCGCCGTCGTCCATGGTGATCGCTGGAGCGTGATCGAGCACGGCGTGAATGTGCTTGTAGTACGTGTCGGCATCCTCGCCGCGAATGGCGAACACGGGAATGCCCTCGGCCACAAGAGCCGCCGCCACGTCGTCTTGGGTCGAGAGCGGGTTGGAGGCGCAGAGCAGCGGCTCGGCCCCACCGTCGCGGAGCGCCAGCATGAGGTTGGCCGTCTCGGCGGTGACATGGAGGCAGGCGGCGACAACAAGCCCATCCAGAGGTTTCTCCTTGGCGAACCGCTCCCGCACGGTTGCCAAGACCTGCATTCGGCGCCCGGCCCATTCGACTCGTCGGGCACCGGCCTCGGCCAGCGCGGGGTTGGAAATGTCGTAGTTCATCTCAGTCCTTCACCAGTAGCTTCTTTAGTTTCTCGATCGTCTCGACCGGCACGGGGTCGACACCCGCCTCTCCGGCCAGCATGTAAGACACCAGGTCCCCGCTCACCGTGAGTGACATCAACCGGGCGAATTCAGAATCTCCGCGCGCCCGAACCTCTCCGATCCACGGCACAGCGACCTCGGTTAGTTGCGACGTGTGATCTAGTCGGTCTCGAACCCGCGCATGGTCACCGACGTCGGTGAGGGACACGATTCCGACAACGTCCCGCGTCAACGACGGCAACGTCTCCCACCCCACGATCTCGTTGTGGTCGAGCTCGGGGAGTACCGACCACCAAGCCGGCATCTTGGCATTCTCGTTGATCTGGGTCTTCCATCGTTGAGCGGCCGTGGCGCTTATCGGGCCTCCCCCGTAGACGATGGCGACCCTGCCCACCAGTCCCTCGGCGAGCCCATGCGCAACGTCCCACGTTTCCGAGCCCTCTGTCGTGGCCGCGTCGACCAGGTCCGCCGCCTCGTCGAGAGCTGCCGTCTGATTCGGGAGGACACCCAGTGTGCTCAGGAGCCTGGAGACCGCGCCGGCCAGGTACCCGACTGCAGCCCGAGGCTGAAGGCCGGTCGGGACCGTGATGGTTGGCCAGGCGTTTTTGGCTGAAAGGTCGCCTAACTGGCCCCCGGTGGTCACGGTCACGATCGGGAGGCCGGCAACGTCGGCGGCGTCCACGAGGTCCAGGGTCTCCTCGGTGTTCCCCGAGTACGAGGCCGCGATGACGGTCGGCTTCACCCTGCGCACCCACCCTGGCAGCGGCGAATATCCCTTCTGGACCGCCACCCTGCCCTCGGTCCCGGTAGTCAGAGCGGCCCCGAAGTCCCCAGCGATCCCGGACCCACCCATCCCGCCCACCAGGACCTCTGGGTTTGCCGGCAGGTCAGGAGCATCGAGGTCGCGCGCCCAACGGATCTGATCCCCCAAGGTGCGGATCATGTCCAGCATCTCAGTCATCGGGGCCTCCTTCGGCCTCCTCTACCAGCATGACAGGGATTCCATCACGGACCGGATATCTGCGGCCACACGCCGAGCAGACCAGCCGCGAGGCCTCTTCGTCCTCCGTCAGGTCGGCCTTGTCGACCGGGCATACCAGGATCGCGGCCAACTGCGGATCGATCAGACTCATCTCTCCTCCTCGAGAGTCCCCGCCAACTCGGCCACGGTCGCCTGCAGGGCCGACTCGTCGGCCGACTCGACGTTCAGCCTCAACAATGGCTCGGTGTTGGACGGCCGCAAATTGAACCAGACGTTCCCCAGGTCGATCGTCATCCCGTCGACATGGTCTTTTTCGGCGTCGGGGTACATCGCTTCGACTCGTTTCATGGCGGCTTCGGGGTCGGAGACGACGAAGTTGATCTCACCCGATGCCCGATATGGCTCCACCTCCCGACGCAGGGCAGAGAGCGGTCGACCCGCTTCGGTGACGACGCGCATCAGGATGAGCATTGCCAGCATCCCCGAGTCGGCCCGGAAGTTGTCGGCAAAGTAGTAGTGACCGCTGTGCTCCCCTCCGAACACTGCGCCTGACTCCGCCATGACCTGCTTTATGTAGCTATGTCCGACTCTGGTCCGAATCGGAGTCCCACCTGCCGCTTTCACGGTCTCCGGCACCGCCCGCGATGTGATCAGGTTGTGGATGATCGAGGCCCCCGGGTGCCGCGCGAGCATCCAGCGTGCGATCAGAGCGGTGACCGTGCTGCCACTCACGGCCTCGGCCCGGTCGTCTATGAAGAATGCGCGATCGGCGTCACCGTCGAAAGCAACCCCTAGATCGTGCCCCCCGTCGGCGACCATCGCGATCAGATCCCTCAAATTCTCGGGCTGGATGGGATCCGCCGGATGGTTGGGAAACGTCCCGTCGGGCTCCAGGTAGATGCCGTCAAGCGTCGCCTCCAGCCGGGCGAAGACCTTCTCGATGGTCACTCCCGCCATCCCATTCCCTCCATCGACCGCGACCGCGAGCAGGCCGATCGACGACCCGTCGACTATCGCGAGAAGGTGGTCCACATAATCGTCGATCGCGTCGACCGAGCGCACCGCCCCGAGCACCGCTGCGCGTTCCGCATCGCCTTCGATCACCGACTTCTTGATGTCTTCCAGACCGGTCTCAGCGCCGACCGGAGCCGCCCCGGCCCGGCATAGCTTCAAGCCGTTGTATTCGGGAGGGTTGTGCGAGGCGGTGATCATCGCCCCGGGCATGGAATATTTGCCCGAGTAGAAATAGACCAGATCGGTCGGCACGAGCCCAAGATCCACCACGTCTGCGCCCGCAGCGGTGATCCCGTGCACCAGTGCCTCGAACAGGGCGTCCGACGACTCCCGGCAATCCCGACCTACCGCGACCTCGTCACCGTCCACCAGCGTCACAAAGGCCCCGCCGATCTTCCGATACAAATCCGGGGTCAGTTCGCCGTTGTCCGTGCGCCCGCGCACGTCATAGGCTTTGAAGACGGAATCAGGGCTCATCGGCGCCGGAGTCTAGAGGTGGGCCTATCCCATGCTCATTTCTACACTTGCCCCGGATGCGCCCCACCTTCTCGATAGTGGTCCCCGTTTACAACGAGGCCGATTTCATCCCAACGGCCGTTCCGGCGCTCATCGAGCAGATGGACGGCATTGGCGAGCCGTATCGAATTCTCATCGTTCAAAACGGCTCCACCGACGGAACCGCCGCGGTGGCCGAAAGGGCGGCATCGGGCCATCCGGTCACGGTGATGTCGCTCGACATTGCCGACTACGGGGCGGCGATGCGATATGGGTTCCTGGCGGCGGAAGGAAGTTGGGTGGTCAATTTCGACATCGACTACTTCTCGGCTGACTTCCTGAAGAGCGTGATTGCGCTGGATGACGTCGATCTGGTCATCGCCTCGAAGCGTGATCCCGGCTCGGAGGACAGAAGACCACTGCTCAGACGGGTCGCCACCTGGGTGTTCAACCTCCTTCTGCGCTCCATCCTCGACTCGAGGGTGAGTGACACCCATGGCATGAAGGCTTTTCGCCACGATCTGGTCTCGAAGCTGGCCCCATCAGTGCTCAGTCGCCAGGATCTGTTCGACACTGAGCTGGTGATCCGGGCCGAGCGGGCCGGTTATCGCATTGCGGAGGTGCCGGTGGTAGTCGAGGAGATGAGGGTGGCGCGGACGTCGCTGGTGAAGCGCGTGCCCCGGACCGTCAGAGGGTTGCTCCGCATCCGACGGACTTTGTCCGACGAATCTCTAGGCCTTGCGCCGGCGCACGCCCCAGATTCCGACACCGATTAGGCCCAGCACGCCGACAAGGGAGGCGATCTTCCCACCCGTCTCCGCCCATGTGTCCTGGAACTCGAGCACGACCTGCTCGCTAGTGGGGACCACGACCATCAAAGACGGGGTAGCCCGCCACGGACCATCCGCACCGGTGGCGGTCCAGTTGGGAAAGTAGGAGACCTTCACTAGGTGGGGCAACCCCACTGCGCTCGTGGTGAACGTGATCTTGTGATTCTCGACGACGATGTCACTAACGGCGTTCGCCGGTGCGTCCAGCGCCACGTTGGGTCGCTCTTCGATCGACTCGATTCGAGGCCACTCGTCGGGGCCGTCGGTCACCACCCATCTGTCGAGATTGTCCACGTCCTCGTACCAGGTGAGCGCCATGTCGAAGAAGCTGGGCAGCTCCTCACCATCCGACCCGGTGACCGTGTCGGAGCCGGTCAGCGAGTCGAGCAGACCATGCTCTGGGACCTCGTAGACCGACGGAAGGAATGAGGCCACCTCGACCAGTTCGGTCTCGGGGAGCTGGTAGATGCTGAAGGGCCCGGTCGTGGCCAGCTTCGACATCTCGGGGATCCCGTCGGCACGTTCTGTGGCCTCAGGCGTCACCGACACGTAGTAGTCGACGCCGAACAGCTCGAGATGTTTGAGGCCGCGCTCCATTTCACCGGTGTGGTATTGCAGCCCTGGTATCGGGTTCGACGGTCTCTCCGACATCTCCGACGAGTTGATGAAGTGGAACGGTGTGGTGAGCGACGACTCGAAGAAAAGCCCTTCCATCGAGGGGTGCGAACCTTCGGTCCAGTAGGGAATGAGCATCGGAGACATCGGTGTGCCGTAGACACCGAGTTCCTTGTTGGCGGCCTCCCAGTGCACTCTGCCGTCGGGAAGGGTGTCGATCTCGGCCATCAGCGCCTCGTATTCGGGCCATTTGGCCTTGTTCTCGTAGCCGGCGTAGTTCCACTTCGCCCACCCGTCCACGAAGGTCACCCCGGACAGAGCGCCTAGAACCACCACGCAAACGGTGGCACCGGTCAGGAACGTGCGCGTGGACAGACTCGACTCCCAGAGAAACGTGAGGCCGATGACCAGTGCCCCAGCGACGGCGACCGGTATGGCCGCCCAGGCCGGGAACTCGGTCGAATCGACGACGAGAGCGCAGGCGACGACCGTTATCAGCGCGACCAAGGCTCGCGGCCAATATGCCGAGATCCGAGAGGGCAACCTTCTCGACAGCCAGATGATGGCCGCCCCGACAGCGACGGCCGCGAAGAAGGCGACTCCGAAATACCAATAAGGGAGAAGCCGGCCATTCCACAGCTTCCACCGCTCGCCCCCGAACACCGTCGGGAACAGCTCGGGCATGATGTGTGGCAGTGGGAAATAGAGAACGGGCAGGATCGTCGCGGCTAGCAAGGGTGCCGCCCTCGATGTGCGACGGCTGATCCACACCGCCCCCGGGATGGCCAGCGGAAGCAACAGCCACAGCTCCACAGGGAAGATCTCCTCCCATCGCGATAGCGGGGTCCACGACATGTCCGAGCTGAACCCGATCCTCGCGATCAGCGGCAAGGCCCAGAATGCCGCGATGGCAAAGCCCCAGAGCCAAATGGCCAGCGTGCGCCAGAAACCCTTCCGCCAAGGCAAGACAAAGAGCGACGCGAAGATGACGACGATTGTCGTCAGGACATGCGAGAGGGCGGTGGCGGCGAGCGCGAGAGCGGCCCACTTCAGATATCTTCGATCGTCACGGACCGCTCTGATGAGCAGCCCGAGATAGAGCAGCGACAGTGCAAAGGACCACGAATAGGAGAACTCGCCGGCAAGGGTCGAGGCAATGTTTCCCCCGTAGATGGAATAGCTCTCGAAGAAGGCGAACACCACCCCCGACCCTGCAGCGATGAGGGAGATGTGCTTCCCCAGTCGCATGGAGCGGGCCAGGTAATAAGCGGCGGGTGGCATGGCGAGCAAGCCCATGACGGTGACGATCTTGAACGCGACTCCGTAAGGAAGGAACAAGTCCAGGAAGACGATGGTCAGTGAGGGCAGCGGGAAGTAGAAGTAGAACGCAGGAAATCCGGCAAACCAGTCGTTTGACCATCCCTGGAGCCTGCCTTCTGGCAGGAGACTGTCTCTCAGAAAAGCGGGACCGAGGACATGGGCACCCATGTCGCCGCCTGTCGGTGTGGTGGACGAGACGATCCACCAGGGATTCATCACCACGAGGATCACCAGCGAGATGCCGGCGAGGGTGAGGACGACCGGCCAGGGATTCCCCCGCAGATACGACCGCGGAGCGGTCACGCGCGATGCTGTCGGACGATCTCCAGAACCTGCGTGATGTCGATGTCCTCGCCATCACGGTTCCACCATCTCTCTTCGCAGTTGTGACATGCGAAGAACAGGACCTGCGTCCCGTCGGGGAGGACGTGCTCGATCTCGATCACATCAGGTTGTGAGCACTGTGGACAGTTCATCTCGTCTCGACACTGGGGAGGGGTACATCGTACGACCGTCGGGGCCTTACAACAATGCCTCCTCGTCCAGGAGTCGACCCACGTAACGACTCCGTCTCCGCCCGTTCTCGGTCCAATACGCGTACCAGTACGGGCCGTGCGGACATCGGGTGCAGCCGGTCTTGCCGCACCGCACTTCTTGCTGACGGAGATGGACTTCAGGGTGGTCGTCGGTGCCGAGCGCACCCGAGCCCTGGAGCTGGGCCCTGGTCAGGATCAGCAGCCGCCGGAGATCGTGCTCATCGAGATCTTTGACCGCATCGAGAAGATCGCGGTCGAGGGCCATCAGGCCACGGAGAGCGGGGCGAACAACCTGGTAACGGTTCGGCGGTCGGTGAGTGTCCACCCGAGGGGTGGGATCATGCGGTCGGCATGATCGGCACACATGGCGTACCCATGTCGGTCGACGCCGTTGACAAGGTCGTCCATCCAGACCGAACTGTCCGAGTAGGAGAAGGTCATGACGGCGGCAGCCGGCGACCCACATCGGGCACAACTGAGAATCATGCCCGAAACGGTAGGTGTTGGGGCTTGCCTGTTCAAGGATTCAAGCCTCGCGCGACATGATCGGGCATCCCGCGGTGAATCGAGGCCGAGCCGTCATCGCCGACCACCAGTGTGGAGGGCACGGCATCGACGCCGAGCTGCGTGAACAACTCGGGGTCGTGTTCCCATGAGATCTCGATGAACGAGCTGCTGCCCAGCAGCTCCCCCAGACGCGCCCGGGCCCCTGCGCAGTCGGAGCATTCTGAGGACGTGAAGAGGTAGACGCCGGGGTCGAGCCCGCCGCGATCCAAGGCGGAGGCCAACGGCCGTCGACGCATCACGACGACGATGATCAGGGAGAGGAGGACAACCCCGACGACAAGTGCTAGCCGGAGCGCTACCTCATTCATCGATGATCGGGACGCCGATGCTCTCTGCTTTGCCCGTATCGGTGTTTGTCACCCAGAGTGCGACCAGGTCGCCGGAGCCCTTGACTGTGTAGGAGTTGGCACCCCCCTCGATCGCCGGCACCTGAAGGACGGTTCCGGCAGGGATGCTCAGTTCCTGGGCAACGGACTGCTTGCGTAGTGCGGTGATGACCACGGAGTCTTCTTCGAGTCCGGCATTGAGGATCACGGCGCTCCCCCTGCCGCCCGGCGCCAACCCACCGCCTGGAAGAAGCCACGTCGATGCGGTGGTCGTCGCGCCACTGGTGATGGCCACACCCGCATCAGATACATCTCGCAGGAAGACCGCCGCCGGCTGGGTCGTGATCACCCTCAGAGCTGACGCACCTTCGAGGCCCATCTCGGCGAGTTGGACGCTCGTCGCCCCCCTGCTCGGCACCACGCCCTCCTGGAACCCCTCGACTACGCCCTGGGCGCCGTAGACATCGACCTGGAATGTCATTTCGGCCGCGACGCCAGCCGAGATGACGAGCTCGCCGTTGAGTCCGCCCGCCGGCACCGGCATGTACCAATCGGACGCCGGCGCCACAGAATGCCAGAGGGCGCCGTCAGCGCCGGCATCGAATCGACCCACCGTCAACACATTGCCACTCGCCACCTCGATGGAGATGGAAAGCGACTGTCTCCCGGGAAGGAGCTCGGCGAGATCCACGATCGTCGACGATCTTGGCGGAACCAGGATCCCCCGCAATTGCGGAGCAGCCTCGAGACCAGACTCTGACTGGACGATCAGATCGACCACTGCCTCACCGGCATACGGGTTCATCAGTTGGACCTGGAACCGCTCGCCACTCACCGTGGACCCGCCTGCGAGCAATGTCTGCCGCACGGGCGTGGGAAGACACGCCTCGACAGCGACGGTTTGGGCTCCCACGAGGACGGATGCGGCCGCCACATCCTGCCCGGGCAACTCGGCGAGACCGGCGCCGGTGCCCAGGGGAGCGATCTCGGCGATCGGGATCGCCGCCGAGCCAGAGGCCCCTGTCGAGAACGTCGTCGAGCCGGCCGACACGCCGGCGGCAAACGCGGTAAACCGGCCGTCGCCGTTGATGCCTGATGCGATTCCGATCGTCGTGGTCCGGCCACTCCCCTCCTCCACCGCGCACACCGCGACAGCAGGCGGGTCGACTGCAGCAACCTCGTTCGCCTGGGGCTGCTCTGGGCTGGGGATGAGCAGCACCCCGACGGTGAGGGCGGTCACCAAGACGGCCAGGAGTGCCTTGGTCATCTCCGAGCCCTCCCCCATGCGATGAGGCCGAGCGCCAGGAGGAGAAGGCCGGCGGCCGCGTAAGGCGCGTAGGACAGGTACCCGGTCGCCGAGAAGATGGCCCGCCCTTCCACCGCCGACACGTTGGTGAACCAGTCGACCCGCTCCGGCTGCGGCGCCCACCCACCCGAATAGTTGACCCTGATCGCAACAGGGCTCGAGGATGCCTCACCCTCGAAGGCGGTTCCGTCTCGGTGCCAGACAACGCCGTCCTCCACCCCCGCCAGCGATTCAGAGTGCGGGTTTTCGAACACCTTGGCCCCGGTGAGCAGCGGGGTTGGAGTGAGGTCCACCTGGGAGTCCAGGATCGAGTCCAAGGGTGTTTGGACCCCCTCGACGACTACCCAGTCGACGGCGAACGGCGCCAGCAACGCCCCGGGGCGCAGGTCGGTGCCGCTGGCGATCCGGTCGATTGCATCTGCGAGCTGGACATCCCCGGCCTGGGGTTCCGGGAGCCAGACCTCATCGAGAGACGTCCCCTGACCGTCGAGGATCCGGTACCAGATTCCAGGGCCCGCCCGAGCCTCACCCGGGATGAGGCTTCGATCCGAGGAGATCACGAGCACTCGCCCAGGGCTCCCCGGATCGGCCAGGGTCGACGCAAAGGCATATCGCTCGTTGGCATCTCCAGATGGGAGCCCCAGGCGGCCGTTGACCAGCTCCCCCGCGGAGAGGAGGAGCATGACGAAGGCGGCGATCGCCGCGAGCAGTCGGCGGGGCTCGATGCTGAGACGGTCGAGAGCGGCGGCAACCAAGATCGCCGAGCCGAACGAGGCGAGAACCAAAGCTGCCTCCTCCACCCCCGGCCCGCCCAGTGGCAGGCGAGCAACAAGCAGACCGCCCAGACCGATCAGTGCTCCGAAGAGGCCGAGACGTCGGGTACGGCCCTCGACGAGCATCAGCGGCACGGCAGTGACGGCGATGAGGACCGGCCACCAATCGGGGACGATCAGGCCCAGCCTGCGATCGAAATCGAGCAGCCAGCCCTGGTCGTCGTATAAGAACCCCACGGCGACGACGCCTGCCAAGAGAGTGACCAGACCGAGACGAAGCGACGAACGGCTCCCTCCTACCAGACGCCAGAGGACCGCGGCCGCGATAGCGACCACACCCAGGACCGGCGAGACTGCGATGAGCAGCATGGCCCAGAGAAGGGCCCACCCGATGTGGGTCATCCAATGCCTCCCCCGATCATCGGGATGGAGGATCACCGCCCGAACTGCCCAGGGCAGCAGTGCGGCCGCACCGAGGGCCAGCCACGACCCGACGCCGGCGAGGATCGCTGTGCCCGGACCGGCCAGGAGTACGAGGCCGGACAGATAACGGCCAGGCCCTCGGAATCCGAGACGACCGGCAAGCCGGCCCATTCCGAGAACTCCAAGCACGGCGAACACAATGGTGGCGATCGTCCGGGCGGCGCCCTCGGCACCGAACCAGACGAGGGAGATGAGCCCTGTGAACCCGGTGGACGGGTGCACTGCATCCGCCGTGCCCAGCCCGGAGTCGTTCCACCCTGCCAGAAACCGGTCCAGTGCCACCGTCGGCGGCTCGAACGGAAAGCTGAAACCCGAGTTGGGCACCCCGTTCAGAAAGATCGACCAAGACGCGACGACGACGACGGCAGCGGCGAGCAGTGCGCCCCAGATGCCGGGGCTCGACCAGATCCTGCGGGTGCCACGAGCCAGCGCCTGGTCGTCGTCGAACACGGATAGCACTCGATCGGTCAGCTCCGACCCAACTTCGCGCAGCCGGACCGATCCCCTCGACTGGAACCTGAAAAGCTCTTCGTCCCCTACGGCACGAACCTGTCGGAAGCGGCGACGCTCGCCAATGGTCGAAGGCAGATGCCAGATGTTCCAGAGCCACGACATCAGGTGGCTTGCCCCCACCTTCCAGCGAAGGAGGAGCAAGTTCGCCAAGGAATCGATGACCGATACCAGTATCTCGAACGGGACGACCCAGAGAAGAGTGATGGGTCGATAGGCCTTGAGCATGGCTCTGAGCCGTCCCGCTTCCTCTTTCCACCCGCCGACTCTCTCCTCGCATCGTGCCTGGTGATAGACCTCCGATGACGGGACGGTTATCACCCGTCCCCCGGCCAGACGCGCCCTCTGGGAAAAGTCGAGCCCGGCAGCAACAGGCTCGAGGAGCTCGTCGAGGCCGCGCAGCCCCTGAGCGAGGTCCCGCCGCACCAGCATCGATACAGACGAGACGAAGGCCACTTCACGGACCACGTCGTACTGCTGAAGGTCGATCTCCCCTTCGTCGAGCCCGGTGTAGGGGTCTCCGAACACGTCGGTGGCGCTGCCTATCGACTCCAACTCGTCCCGCGTCCCCGCCAGGAGCAGCTTCGACCCCCCGAGCGAAGCCTCGTTCCGGTCTAGCTCCGACACGAGCGCTGCGAGCGCGTCGGGTCGCGGCCTCGCATCGGAGTGCAGAATCCAGAGATAGTCGACTTCGGCCCCGGTCACCTCGATCGCCTCTTCCAGCGTTGCCATCCGGGTCACCCGGCCCGGCAAGTCGCCGCTTGCCTCGCCGATCACCACCACCTCGTGGATGCCTTCGTAGACTTGCCGGTCCACGGTGGCCAGGGCCGCCTGGAGGTCGGCGCCCCCCACCAGGGTGACGATCACCTTCACGCGGGGCGCGTCCGGTGGCACCAGGGGTGTCGATTCGTCCGCGATCTGCGGAGCTGAAGCACTTGTCATGCGGGAGGACATTGTGAACGGGAGCGCGTCACTGAGCAATATCGAGAGTCGTGACCAGGGTCGTTGAGCTTTCCGGAGGCGTCGGTGGCGCCCGTCTTGCGCGTGGCATCGATGCGCTGCCTGACGTCGATCTCACGGTCGTGGTGAATGTCGGAGACGACCTCCTCCTTCATGGACTGCATCTGTCGCCCGACCTCGACACCATGGTTTACACCTTGGCAGGAGTCGAGGGACCGCATGGCTGGGGACGTGCTGATGACACCTTCCGCGCAAACAGCGAGCTTGCCCGATTCGGCGTCGACAATGGATTTCAACTTGGCGATCTCGACATGGCTCTCAAGCTCTATCGCAGCCACCGCATCGCGCAAGGCGAAACATTGACCGCGGTGACCGACTCGGTCCGCGCCGGTTTCGGTATCCAGTCCAGGGTTCTCCCCGCATCCGACGAACCGATCCGGACCATGGTCACTACCACAGATGGGATCACGCTGACCTTCCGGGAGTATTTCGTCGATCGAGGTCATCGGGATCACGTCGGCAAGCTCGAATTTGCCGGTGCCCAAGACGCAACACCGGCGCCGGGGGTGCTCGAGGCCCTCGACGGCGCCGACGTGTTGGTCATCGGACCCTCCAATCCCCCACTGTCCATCTGGCCGATACTCGCCATCGACGCGATCGAACAGGCAATCCGACGTCACCCCAAAGTGATCGCGATCAGCCCGCTGATTGGAGGTCGCACCCTCAAAGGCCCGGCTGACGTCGTCATGGCCGATCTGGGTCTCGGATCTGGTTCGAGCGCGGTGCTCGCCTCTTACGACGGTCTCATCGACACGCTCGTGGTCGATGTCACGGACAATGGCGACGTGGGTGAGGTCGAGGGTGTCGGCATCGTGGCGATGGAGACCCGAATCACTGACACCGGGCATGCGGCGAGGCTGGCCCGGGCGATACTGGGCCTGTGACCCTTCAGATCATTCCACTGACCGGGATCGGCGCCATTCGTCCAGGTGACGAGCTCACCGACATCCTCGCCACTGCACTCGCGCCCCTGACCCCCAAAGGGGGGGACGTGGTGGTGGTCACCCACAAGATCGTCTCCAAGGCGGAAGGAAGAGTTGTCACCATCGAAGGCGACGAGGAGGAGTTCAAACGCACGTTGGTTGAATCTGAAGCGGTCTCCGTGGTGAGACGACGGGGCAACCTGATCATCGCCGAGACCCAGCACGGGTTCATCTGTGCCAATGCCGGCGTCGACCGGTCGAATGCCGAGTCGGGAACCATGATCCTCCTTCCTGAGGACCCGGATCGATCGGCCCACCGGATCAGGGTCCGTCTCCAACACAGCTTCGGCGTCGACATCCCAGTCATCATCTCCGACACTTTCGGGCGACCCTGGCGGCGCGGGCTGACCGACATCGCAATCGGTGTGTCAGGCATCCAACCGGTGATCGACCTGAAGGGCACGAACGATTGGGCAGGCCGTGAGCTCGAGGTCACCGAAATCGCAGCAGCCGACGAGCTCGCCGCTGCGGCCGATCTCGTGATGGGGAAAGCGGATGGGATCCCCGCCGCGCTCATCCGTGGTTACGAGGGTCCGCGGGGCGAGGGTCGGGGCTCGGATCTGATCAGGGCACCAGCGGACGACATGTTCCGATGATCCGGGGCAGGAGTCGGGACCGGCTATGCCCCCGGACGACCTAGACCCCAGTAGTCGAGACCGACCGACCGAACCTTCTTCGGGTCCAGGATGTTGCGCGCATCGACCACGCGGTGTCCTCGCATCACCTTGGACACCTCAGCCATGTTCACCGTCAGGAACTCAGGCCACTCGGTGGCGATGAGCAGCACATCGGCGTCGGTCACCGCCGCGATCGGATCTGGTGCCATTGTCAGCAGATCAGTCGTCGCTTCGGGGTCGTAGGCCACCACCTCGGCGCCGTCGGCCTGGAGCAGGGAGGCGATGCGCACGGCAGGCGACTCGCGGACGTCGTCGGTGCCGGCCTTGAAGGCGACACCCCACATTCCGACACGGCGCCCTCGAAGGCCACCACCGGCGGCCTGTCGAACCTTGTCGGCGACCCGCCGGCGCTGCTCCTCGTCGGCCTCGATGACCGCTCGAAGCAACTCGAAGTCATAGCCGGCGTCCTGGGCTACAGCGATCAGTGCCTGAGTGTCCTTCGGGAAACACGAGCCGCCGTATCCAGGCCCAGGTTGGAGGAAATGAGGACCGACGCGATGATCCATCCCCAGACCCTTGACGACGTCGAGGATGTCGGCGCCAACAGCCTCACAAACATTGGACAGGGTGTTGACAAAGGTGAGCCTCGCGGCGAGGTAGGCGTTGGAGGCGTATTTGATCATCTCGGCAGACGTTGGATCGGTGATGACAACCGACGCGTCGAGGCTCCGGTAGAGATCAGCCACGGCTCGTGCATCGGCCTCATCCCATGCGCCGACCACGATGCGATCAGGCTCGAGGAAATCGTCAACCGCCTTGCCCTCACGGAGGAACTCCGGGTGGGAAACGATGCGTGCCGGGCTGCCGAGGTCGGCCAGCCGCTTCCGTAGCGATGCAACCGTGCCCGGAGGGACGGTTGATTTGACGACGAAGATCGTGTCCTCATCGACTTCGTTGGCTAGCTCATCCACTACCGCATGAACATATTTGAGGTCAGCCCGGCCATCGTCCCCCTCGGGGGTGGGAAGGGCGAGAAAGACAAACCCGGCGCCATCGACTGCCTCTTTGTTGGAGGTGTGGAAGCTGAGAAGACCGCGCTCGGTGGCATGTGACAGGAGGTCCGGCAACCCCTGCTCATAAATGGGCACCCCGCCCTTGCGCAGGAGCTCGACTCGCTCTGCATTGGCCTCGCCAAGACGCACTCGGTGACCCAGGTTGGCGAGCCCACCTCCCGTTACGAGACCGACGTAGCCGGCCCCAATGATTGCGATATCCATTGAACCCCCATGGTAGATCGGTGCGCGTTGCGATCAGGAGGCGTCGGCACCGACGATCACAACGGCGTCATATCCGTTATCGACGGCACCGGTCTGAACTACACCGAAACCGATCTGCCCGAGGATCTGATCCCCTGCGGTACTGCCATCGGGGACGACGATCGTCGTGGTGGCGTAATCCCTCGCCCCCGCATTGCCGACACCGGCGATCTCGATGCCCAACCCGGCGAGCCTTTCTGACATGGCTGAGGCGGCGCCGGCAATGCCATTGCCGTTCAACACCTGGACACGCAATGGTGCGGAATCGACGGTCTCGACGCCGGACAGGAAGCCATCGATCGTCGCCGATGCCTCGGGCTCGGCCGCCATCACCACGGAGGCGCCGTTGACCGTGTCGCCGAAGACCGGCAGCGTCTGGCCATCGATGCTACCTGTCACCAGGCCCCGGAAGTCCCACGCCAGGGAGGCGACCGAGGCGGAGGCAAGGGCAGCATCGACTGTCATGTGTTCTGCCAGAGAGCCTGCGATTTGTCCCGCCTCCACGATCGAAGCCGGGGTTCTCAGCTCGGTGAGGATCGCCCGGACCACTTCCTGTTGCCGGTGGGTCCGTCCGAGGTCGCTGGCATCGACGCTCACCCATGAGTCGTTCTGATATTCCTCATACTTTCGGGAGCGGGCGAAGGCGAGTGCTTGCTCGCCGTCGAGTGTTTGGTTCCCGGCCTCGACATTCAGCCCGGATTTGGCATCACGGGCCGGGTAGGGGAAGGTCATCTCGATTCCACCCAACTCGTCGACCATCTCGATGAACCCGACGAAGTCGACCTCCACATAGTGGTTGACCTCGATCCCGAGATTTTCCCGGATGGTTTTAACCATGAGTGAGGGCCCTCCATACGAATAGGCCGCGTTTATCTTGCCCTCACCATTGCCCGGGATGTCGACCCACAGATCCCGGGGAATCGAGAGCATCCGTGCCTCACCGGTCGCCTGATCGAGATGGACGAGCATGATCACGTCCCCCCGCTCCCCGGCTGACCGGCCGAAAAAGGCGAGGTCATCCAGACGTTCGCGTGAGTCACTCCCGACGACGAGAAAAGTCAATGTGTCGCCGTCGGCCGCGCTGAGTTCGCTGACGACCTCTTCGTCGCTCTCGGCCAAGGCGAGCGCGCCCTGGCCGGTGTTCAGGGCCCAGAAAATGGCCAATGTGCCGAGCGTGGACGCCAACAACAGGCCGAGGATTGTGATCTTCAGCCATTTGGGCAGCCCGCGACGGGGCGCAAGGTGTCGTGGGGAGGATGAGGACATCGTCGGGTGAGACGTGTTCAGGCTAGGCAGGGGTTCCTCGTAGTTCTGGCAATCCCCGGATCACTCGGCCGGCCTAATCTGCCCGCCGATGGCGGTATTGGCACACGAGGGAACCCACCCGATCATGTACGGGGGCTGGCCCTTGCCCATCGGCTCCAGTCTCCGCACGCAGTACCTCGCCCGGCCGGACGTCGCCGGTCGGTTCCCCGTCGTCCTCGTGCTACCGACCCTCGCCGGCTTGTCCGGGTTCGAGAAGAGCATGTGCCGCATGTTCGCCCGTTGGGGAGTCGCCGCCATCGGGGTCGACCCTTACCGCCAAAAGGGCGATCCGCACCAGGCATACGAAGCACTGCCCGATCGCCGGGCATTGCTGGACCTCGATGAGATCCAGGAATTCATCATGTCCGATGATGTCAGCTGGGCCGTCAGCGGTGATCTCGGGGTCCTCGGTCTCGATGTCGGGGGACGATTCGCCATCGTGAGCGCCTCGACCCGGCCTTGGGTCAAGTCGGTGGCTGTCGCCTACACCCCCCTCACGGGCGACGAAGACCGTGAGTACCAGGTGGCCACCTACCTCGACAACCTCCCGGTGCCGGTCCTCGGGCTCTACGGAACGGAGGACGAGCTGATCGCACCATCTTCTGTCGATGAGGCGCAACGGCGGAACGACCATGGACAGTGGCTGTTTTATGAGGGAGCCGGGCACTCCTTCCTCGATGACGAGGCCGACGGTTACAGCGCCGATGCCTCCGCCGACGCCTACCCACGGCTCGTCGATTTCTTCAAGGCGACGCTGCCGGCTGCGATCGAGGTCGATCTCGGCTAGTGGCGCAGGTGCTTGATCGCGCCTGAGGTAAGGGTCTGCCTCCTCCCGGAGACTTCAACGACAAGGCCCCCGTCCCCGGCGACGTCGACCGCGTTCCCATGGCCATCAGGCTCCCACGAGATCGTTTTTCCCAGCGTCGAGCAAAGTGACCGATACTCATCGAGCGGCCATTCGTCAGCATCGACGAGACGCATCAACTCCGCCGCCCAGATCGCGGCGATCCGAGTGTGCATCACGGCGCCGGGATCGGCATCGTGGAGAGCGCCGATCCCCTCGGGGGCATCGGGCCACCAGAGGTTGACCCCCATCCCGACCACCAGTTCGTCGGCGCGCTCCACAAGGATTCCCCCCACCTTGGCGCCATCGGACATCAAGTCGTTGGGCCATTTCAGACCGACACCTTTCAGGACACGGGCTGCCGCCACGCCGGCCATCAGTGAGAACGGGCGTAGGTCGTCATCAGAGGGTCGGAAGGCGAGCGAGACCGCGAGGGCACGAGGCGCTGACAACCAGGCCGCTCCTCCCCTCCCTCGACCGGCCGTTTGTCGCTCGGCGGCTACAAGCAGCGGTAGAGCGCCGAGTTCAGAGCGGGCGAGGTCCTGTGTGGATGGGACCTCCTCCACCCACAATTGCAAATAGGGTGTAGCCATCTCGTCTCCTGACGAGTCGGAATGTGTGAGGTTACGGAGGAGTCTTGGGGACCGAGGCGCGAATCGAGCGACTCAGGGAGCTTCGCGAAGAGGCCCTGCATGCCGGAAGTCAGCGAGCCATCGCCCGCCAGCACGAGCAGGGCAAGCTGACGGCCCGGGAGCGGCTGGATGCACTGCTCGACAAAGGCTCCTTCCAGGAGATCGATCAGTTCGTCCGGCACCAGTCTTCGGGGTTCGGCATCGAGGACAAACGCCCTCTCGGCGACGCAGTCGTCACCGGGCACGGAACCATCGATGGCCGCCCCGTCTTCGTCTTCGCCGAGGACTTCACGGTGTTTGGCGGCAGCCTGAGCAAGGTTGTCGCGGACAAGATCTGCAAGGTGCTCGACATGGCACTCGACACCGGAACCCCGGTGATCGGTCTCAAGGACTCGGGTGGAGCTCGCATCCAGGAAGGGATCGCCTCCCTCGATGGGTATGGGCGGATCTTCGAGCGCAACGTGAGAGCGTCTGGGGTCATCCCCCAGATCTCAGTCATCATGGGACCGTGCGCCGGTGGGGCGGTCTACTCCCCCGCCCTCACCGACTTCGTGTTCCAGGTGGACCAGACCAGCCACATGTTCATCACCGGGCCCGACGTCATCAAGGCGGTGACCGGCGAGGAGGTGACCATGGAAGAGTTGGGCGGAGCAGCGACTCATGCCTCGAAATCCGGCGTCACTCATTTCGTCTATCCGAGCGGAATCGACGCACTCGAAGCGGTGCGGTACCTCATGTCATACCTGCCCCGCAACAACATGGAGCTTCCGCCTTACTTCGCCCCCACCGATCGCCCCGATCGCATCGACGACTCCCTGGACTCGATGATCCCCGATTCGGCGAACCAGCCATACGACATGGTGGAACTGGTGGAAACCATCCTCGACGGGGGTGAGTTCCTCGAGGTGCACGAGATGTGGGCGAAGAACATCGTGGTGGGGTATGGGCGACTGGACGGGCACACAGTCGGGGTGGTGGCGAACCAGCCTGCGATCCTCGCGGGCACGCTCGACATCGAGGCGTCAGAGAAGGCGGCGCGATTCGTCCGCTTCTGCGACGCCTTCAACATCCCGATCATCACCTTTGTCGACGTCCCCGGCTTTCTCCCCGGCGTCGAGCAGGAACATCACGGGATAATCCGTCACGGGGCCAAGCTCTTGTACGCGTATTGCGAGGCGACAGTGCCCCGGATCACGGTCATCACCCGAAAGGCATATGGCGGCGCCTACCTGGTCATGAACGCCCGCGGGATACGAGCGGACCTGGTCTTCGCCTGGCCGTCGGCCGAAATCGCGGTGATGGGGGCTCAGGGTGCAGTGAACATCATCCATCGCCGGGAGATCAGCGCCACCAAGGAACCGGACAGAGCGCGCTCGGACCTCATCGCCGACTACGAGGAGAGGTTCAACAACCCCTACGTGGCAGCCGAGCTCGGCCTCGTCGACGAGGTGATCGAGCCTCGTGAGACCCGTTACAAACTGGTCCGAGCTCTCGAGGTCCTCCGCACCAAGCGAGAAACGCTCCCCCCGAAGAAGCACGGAAACGGTCCTCAGTGATGAAAAGCCTCCTCGTCGCCAATCGCGGCGAGATCGCGGTCCGGGTGATCCGCACGGCCCGAGAGATGGGGATTCGCACCATTGCCGTGTATTCGGAATTGGATCGCGATGCCCTTCATGTCGACCTGGCCGACGAGGCCTGGAATGCCGGCCCCGCGCCGGCAGCCGATAGCTATTTGAATCAACAAAGGATCCTCCAGATCGCCCACGACTCGGGCGCCGAGGCCATTCACCCCGGTTACGGGTTCCTCTCCGAGAATGCCCGGTTTGCGGGGGCGGTCACCGACGCGGGGATCGTGTGGGTCGGCCCTCCGGCCAGCGCCATCGAGGCCATGGGTGACAAGATCACCTCGAGACGAAATGCCGAGAAGTTCGGCGTGCCGACGGTGCCCGGCGTCACCGAACCGGTCACCTCTGTCGGGCAAGTCGCCACCCTCGCCG
Organism: Acidimicrobiia bacterium; assembly: GCA_040510135.1. Classification (GTDB taxonomy): domain Bacteria; phylum Actinomycetota; class Acidimicrobiia; order Spongiisociales; family ZC4RG35; genus JARDZU01. The sequence goes on from JBEVJN010000077.1 coordinate 22,172, forward strand.
AGCAGTTCGGATACCCGGTCGCAATCAAGGCCGCTCACGGCGGTGGGGGGAAGGGTTTGCGGGTGGTTCGGGGGCCCGAGGAGTTGGACGATGCGTTCGAAGGCGCCCGACGTGAGGCCGATGCATACTTCGGGAACCCGGAGGTCTATGTCGAGAAGTACCTCGAAAAACCCCGGCACGTCGAGGCACAGGTCCTCTACGACAGCCAGGGCAAGGGGCTCTTTCTCGGGGAGCGGGACTGCTCCGTGCAGCGGCGGCATCAGAAACTGATCGAAGAGACCCCCTCCCCGGGCTTGACCATCAAGCAGCGCCGGGCCTTGGGCCGGGCCGCCTTGGCCGCGGGCAAGTCTTGCGGATACGTGAATGCTGGGACCGTGGAGTTCCTGGTCGATCGCTCCGGGGAGTTCTACTTCCTCGAGATGAACACGCGCCTCCAAGTCGAGCACACCATCACCGAGATGGTCACGGGGCACGACCTGGTCGAGTGGCAGCTCAGGATCGCGACGGGAGAGGAGCTGACCATCGATGCCGTGGAGCCGAGAGGGCACGCCATCGAGTTCCGGATCAATGCCGAGGACCCCTACAACCAGTTCCTCCCCACGCCCGGACAGGTGGTGGAGTGGCAGGAGCCCGCCGGGCCTGGCGTCAGGGTCGATTCCTGGATCAGACCCGGCACCAATGTCTCCCAGTACTACGACAATCTGATGGCCAAACTCGTCGTGTGGGCCCCGGACAGAGCCCGGGCCATCCAGAAGGGCCGACGGGCTTTGGAGGAATTCCGGGTGACCGGCGTGGCGTCGACGATCCCCGCCCATCTGGCCGTCCTCAATCACCCAGACTTCATCAACGGGACACACCACACCAGATGGATGGAGGAGAACGTGGACCTCGGGGGAAGCGATCCCGAGGCCACCCCGTCGCTCCCGGAGGAGGAGAGCCTGTCCCGGCGTGATATCACTGTCGAAGTCGGGGGTCGTCGCTTCGCGGTGAGCTATTGGGCGCCGGAACCCCTGACCGGCAGCATTCGCAGGAGGCCACCCAAGCTCCAGCTGACCGGCCCCGGCTCGGCGTCCGACGGGATGGTCACCGCGCCGATGCAGGGCACGATCGTAAAGGTCCATGTCGCCGCTGGGGTCGCGGTGAGCGAGGGCGACCCGATCTGCGTCCTCGAGGCCATGAAGATGGAGAACGAGGTTCGCTCACCGGCCACCGGCGAAGTCGTCGACCTCAGGGTCCAGCCCGGTGACACCGTGACGCCGGGTCAGGTCATTGCCATCGTGAAGTGAGCGCCCCGGACTGCCACCAGATGTCTATTCGGCGGCGTCGGAAATGGCTTCCATCATCGAGGGGTGGACCATCAGTGTCTCGACGAGCTCTTTGACGGTTACGTCCGCCTGAACAGCGAGGGTGAGAACACCAATGAGCTCTGAAGCGCGGTGACCAACGATGGTTCCGCCCAGAACGACACCCGTGGCTGGGTCGGACGTCAACTTGACGAAGCCTCTCGTGAAATGCTGGAGAACGGAGCGGGCATTGGCGGCGAAGGGGACCTTCATCGTCCGCACCTTGCGACCCTGGGCCGCTGCTTCGACATCAACCAGACCGACCGAGGCGATCTCGGGTTCGGTGAATATGGCCTCGGCGACCTTGGAGTAGTCGAGAGGTGTCACCGGCAAATCCAGGGCGTGACGAGCGATCTTCCGCCCTTGCATAGAAGCCACGGATGACAGGGGCATCTGGCCGGTGACGTCGCCGGCGGCGTAGATGTGTGGAGCCGACGATCGTTGATACTCGTCGACGTCGACGTAACCATCCTTGGCGACCACCCCGGCCGCGTCGAGACCGATGCCTTCGGTTAGAGGGACGGAACCGACTGCGAGCAGCGCATGCGATCCGCGCAGCACCCGCCCGTCATCACAGAAGACCGAGACGCCCGTCCCATCCAGATCGATTTTCTCGGCCCTTGCCCCGATGGCGAGATGCACACCACGCTCCAGGAAGTCCTCTTCGAGCACTGCGGCGACCTCGGCGTCCCGGTGGGGCAGGATCTGACGACGGGAAACGACGAGGCTTACCTTCGATCCCAGGCTCTCGAAGATGTGGGTGAACTCCACCCCCGTGACACCGGAACCGATGATCACGATGTGCTCGGGGACGTCGACCATGTCGTAACAGTGGCGCGTCGTGAGCACCCTCTCTCCGTCGACCGGTGCCCACTCGGGGATGCGGGGCGACGAACCGGTGGAGACCATCGCCCGATCGAACGCGACACGACGCTCGCCCGAGCCCGTCTCGACCACGAGTTCCCGATCCGAAACGAAACGGCCATCGCCGTAGATCACCTCCACCGACTGCGACTCGAGCAGTTCCAGCCAGTTGCGATTGATATCCCCGGTTATGGCCTTGATCCGGGCCGCCAACACGCCGGTGTCGACCCGTGTGGGCTCGGTGGCAAGCCCGAGCTGGGCGGCATTGCGTATCGACGAGTGGCGGAGGGCGCTTGCCGCCATCGTCTTCGAAGGAATGCAGTCCCAGAGATGGGCAGCGCCGCCGACGATCTCCCTCTCGATCAGCGTGACCCTTCCGCCCTTCGACGCCGCCGTGGTGGCAGCCTGTGTTCCGGCCGGGCCACCCCCGATGATGGCCAGGTGTCTCCTCGTGTCGCTCATCTCATTCCTTGGTCATCATGCCGGACGGTAGACACCGAACACGGCCCGCAGACGATTGGACACCTCGCCGACGCTGGCCCCGTGTCGCAAGGCATCCTTCATCGGGGTGAGGACGTTGCCGTTTCCTTTCGCCTGGTCCTGTAGTTCGGCCAGGGCTGACTCCACGGCCGGCTCGTCGCGCGCGGCCCGCCATCCGGACAAGCGTCTGCGCTGCTCCTCCTCGAGGCCGGGGTCGACCTCGAGGGCTGGGATGGCCTCGCCACCACCGGTGGAGTATCGGTTCACCCCGACGACGACGCCGGTTCCGTCTGCCTGACGTCGTGCCTCTGCGTACGCGGCGTCCTCGATCTGGGCCTGCATCCAGCCTTCTTCGATAGCCGCGACCGCGCCACCCATGTCCTCGATCTGGGTCAGCAACGACTGTGCCGCCTCCTCGAGCTGATCGGTCAGGTACTCCACGAAGTAGGACCCGGCCAGGGGGTCCACGGTGTCGGCGACCCCGGACTCATGAGCGATCACCTGTTGGGTGCGGAGGGCGAGGAGGGCCGACTCATCCGTGGGAAGACCCAGCGCCTCGTCATACGAGTTCGTGTGAAGCGACTGTGTGCCGCCGAGGACTGCGGCGAGCGCCTGGATCGTGGTCCGAACCACGTTGTTGAGCGGCTGTTGTGCGGTGAGGGTGGAGCCAGCGGTCTGGGTGTGGAAACGCATCGCCCAGCCCTTGGGGTCCTTGGCGCCGATCTCGTCCCGCATCAGCCTGGCCCAAAGGCGCCGGCCGGCACGGTACTTGGCTATCTCCTCGAAGAACGCGTTGTGCCCGTTCCAGAAAAACGAGAGGCGGGGGGCAAATGCGTCCACTTCGAGACCTGCGTCGATCGCCGCACGGACATAGGCGAGCCCATTGGCGATGGTGAAGGCCAGCTCCTGGGCGGCGGTCGACCCTGCTTCACGGATGTGGTAACCGCTGATCGAGATCGGGTTCCATTGCGGCAGCTCGGCGGCCGCGTAGGCGAACACATCGGTGATGAGCCGCATCGAGGGGCGTGGTGGATAGATATAGGTGCCTCGGGCTACGTACTCCTTGAGGATGTCGTTCTGGATCGTGCCCCTGAGCTGACCCGGGTCGACGCCCTGTTCTTCGGCCACCAGCTGATACAGGAGCAGGAGGATGGCTGCTGTGGAATTGATCGTCATCGATGTCGACACCTGATCGAGTGGGATTCCGGCGAGCAGCCTCCGCATGTCGTCGATTGTGTCGATGGCAACCCCAACCTTTCCGACCTCGCCCGCCGCCAGCGGATCGTCGGAGTCCAGACCCATTTGAGTGGGGAGGTCGAAAGCGACACTCAATCCGGTTTGGCCGGCATCGAGCAGAGCGCGGAATCGCTGGTTGGTCTGGTCTGCCGTGCCGAACCCTGCGTACTGGCGCATGGTCCAGAGACGGCCCCGGTACATGGTCGGATGCGGCCCCCGGGTGTAAGGGAACTCCCCGGGATCACCGATTGCCGCGGGGTCTCCAGGCTCGTCGTGCACCACCCGAATCTCGATGCCACTGGTAGTGCGACGGTTTTGCTCCATGTTCCGGGTATCCTTGCATCGTTCCCGTCGGTGTAGATCGGGAACTCGCGGGACGACCACGACGTCCATCTCTCTCAATGGCCAGAAAAGCGCTGATCCACCAAATAGAGGCGCGGGAACGGCGCGGCCGATGGTTCGGCGCCCTTGCCACGCTCATCTCGATCTCCCTGCTCCTCTCCGGATGGGTGGGGCTCTTCGCGTTTCTCGGCGCCAATTCGGCATACGGCACCTTCGAAGGGGTGAAAAACGATTGGGTGCCCGATACCCAGTCGATGGAGCTCACCCTTCCCGACCTGAGTCGGGTGAGCCGGATCTATGCCGATTCTGGTGAGGTCCTCGCCGAGCTTCATGACGGGCGCAATTCCGAGCCCGTCGCCTACAAGGACGTGCCGGAGACCCTCGTCTACGCCATCCTGGCCGCCGAAGACAGCGAGTTCTTCGAGCACGAGGGAATCGATTTCTCGGCCATCGTCTCTGCCGCCATCGACAACCTGATCACCGACCGCACCCGTGGTGGCTCGACGATCACCCAGCAGGTCGTCAAGAACGCCTTTGTCGGCAGCGAGGTGAGCATCCAGCGCAAGATCACCGAGGCCTTCGTATCGGCGGAGGTCGAACGACGGTTCCCCAAGGAGCGGATCCTCGAGTTCTATATGAACTCGGTGTACTTCGGGGCCGGCGCCTACGGGGTCAAGACCGCATCCGTCGAGTTCTTCAATAAGCCGATGGCCAAGCTCACCATCGCCGAGGCGGCGACGCTCGCGGTCATGGTCCGCAACCCGTCGCTCTACAACCCGCGCAATCGCCCTGAGCTGACTCTGGAGCGACGGGACGAGGTCATCCGGGAGATGCAGGAGAACGGCTGGGTCACCGAGGCCCAAGCCACTGCTGCCGCCGACGCGCCCATCGGGGTGATCGAGGCTCCCCTGCGCCGAGGGCAGGCCGACCACGTCGTCGCAGAGGTCAAGCGACAGCTGCTCAACGACCCCGAGTTCGACTTCTTGGGAGCCTCACCCGAGGAGCGGAAGAAGGCGGTGTTCGGCTGTCCGGCCGACGACGTCGCCTGTGAGGGAGGGGGCGGACTCCAGGTGTACACCACCATCGACCTCGAGCTGCAGAAAAAAGCAAACGAGATCCTGGCCGCATGGCTCCCCCTGCCGCCATACGAAGAGAATCTCGCCAAGTGCCGTGAGATCCTCCCCGAGGAGACCGACGACTTCCTAGCTCGGTACGCCGAGACCCACTCGTGTGTACCCACCGGGGCCATGACCATGACCGACAACTGGACCGGCGCGGTGAAGGTCATGGCATCCGGCCTCCCCTTCGAGTTCTCCCAGTTCGACCTCGCCGTGCAGGGCCGTCGCAACCCCGGCTCATCGTTCAAACCATTCGGCCTCATCGCGGCCTTGGAGAACGGCTTCACCATGGGTCACAGCTGGAGTGGCAAGAGCCCGATCAAGATCGAATGCCCCTTCCCCTGTGCCCCCAACGGCTCCAACATCTGGACCGTTCGCAACGCCGGCGCGTCGTTCGGGGTCATCGACCTGGCCGAGGCCACGTACAACTCGGTGAACGCCGTCTACGCCCAATTGTCACTCGAAGTCGGCCCCGAAAAGGTGGTCGATGTCGCCAAACGCATGGGCATCGACGAGTCGGCACTCGACCCCGTCCTCTCCATCGTCCTCGGCAGCTCGGCGGTGAGCACCAAGGAGATGGCGAACGCCTACTCGAACTTTGCCACATATGGGATGCACGCCGATGACTACATCGTCGCCAAGATCGTCAACAGCGCCGGAGAGACCATCTACGAGCACAAGCCCGAGACGACACAGGTCGCCGACCCGGCCATCTTTGCGGCCGCCAACCGTGCCCTGAAGATCGTTCCCGTCTCCGGCACCGCCCCTCGCGCCAATATCGGGATCCCCCAAGGCGGCAAGACCGGCACCCATCAGAGCTATCTCGATGCCTGGTACGTCGGGTACACACCGGAGTACAGCACCGCCGTGTGGGTGGGATACGAGGCCCAGCAGGTCCCTCTAGAAAACGTGACCATCAATGGCCAGCAATACGACCGTGTCTTCGGAGGCTCGGTCCCCGCGCCCATATGGGCCGAGTTCATGACGTACGTTCATGCCGGTCTCCCGGTCACCGACTTTCCCCCGGAGCCAGGCAACATCGACAAGTGGCTGATTCCGCCGCCCACGACTGTGCCCGATGTCATCGGGCTGTCCGAGGACGACGCGGAAGCCGAGTTGAGAGAGGCCAAGCTGAATGCGTCGGTCGAGGAGGTGCCCTCGCTGGAGCCGGAAGGAGTCGTGGTCAACCAGGCGCCTGGCGGTGGATCCACGGTCAGGCAGGGGTCCTTCGTCACCATCTTCGTCTCGACCGGCGAGATCCCGACCGGTGCCCTGCCCAATCTCATCGGGCTGACCTTCGATGAGGCCCTGGAGATAGTGCGCTCGTTCGAGACCGACACCGGAGTCAGGGTGAACCTGATTCAGGAGAACACCGGCACGCCGGATCCAGCACTGGTGGGCAGGATCGTCGACACGAACCCGCCACCCGCTGCTGCCGTCGAGGGCGCGGTCGACGTGGTGGCCTTTGTCGGGGTGCTCAAGGAGCCTCCGCCACCGACGACGACGCCACCCGGCAACGACTGATCGGGCTGGACATCCGTCCCTGAGCGCCTCCACTGCCCAGGGCCACCCAGGTTCGCCGGGTTCCGGACCTCTCCGAGACAATTGTTTCGCGACCTACGTTTGTGACTCTTGACGTTGTTTTATATTCGCTGGTAGATCTCGACGTATGAGAACCGAAGTGCCTGGAGGCGGCCAGACTGCTCGTCCTCCGCATCTGCGCACCGTGGGGCCTCCGGGCGCTTCGGTCCGGCCGACGGCGAGGGTCCGGCCGGTGGTCCCGGTCCGGCTGGAGCCTCGTCGCGGTGGGTTCGAGCCCTCGGACCCCTACGTGCGGCGGTTCTGGGTGGCCGCAATCGGCTCGAGTGCCGTTGCCGAGCTGCTCCGCCTGGTTCGGGCGGCCGAGAAGGGGGAGGGGGTGCGGCTGCCCAGAACCCTCCCGACCTTGCTTCGAGTCGGCCTCGTCAAGGCCGAGACATCAGGGCTCGTGGTGTTCGATCACATCCCTGTGGTGCCAGTGGAGATGCGTTGGAGATTCCCACCTAGCCTCGGGGCCGAGCATTCGAGATGGGTGACTTGAGAACCGGCCCGCCGGTCGCGAGGAATGCCATAGCCACCAAGGCAACGGTTTCGCCGATGAGGAAGGCAAGTGCCACCCGAACGTCGGGGGCACCCCCGAGGAGCAACAGCGCCAGCACTGCGGACACGAGGCCGGCGATCCAGGCGATGGAGAGTCGCGACGTTCGTCCTTCGGCCACCAGGACCTGACCCGCGATCTGCGCCGTAGCCGCCGCCGTCACACCAGCGGCGGTGAGAGCAGCCACCGTCGCAGAAGGAGCGAACTCGGGAATGAAGAGAAAGCTGACGACTTCTGGCCCGACCAGCCAGCCAACCAGCGCACCGATGCCAGCAAGCACCACCCCACCGATCACGACGAGCCGGGCGATCTGGGCCAGGCCCTTGCGGTCCCCGGAAGCGGCCATTCCCACGAGGTAGGGAAGGACCCTGCCCTGGAGCGAGAAGATCAGGGTGAGCGGAGCTCGGAACAGGGTGAAAGTGGCGAAGACGATGGATTGGATCGCCTCGTCGCCTCCCAGCAGGGCGACGGCTACCGGGGCAGCGCCGAGCAGGACTTGTGACGCAGCGGTACCGCCGACATAACCACCGAGGAATCGAGTTGGCGGCGCGGCCGGAGGACGGGTGTGTCCCTGGTCGTAACGCCACCAGCCCATCCCGAGGACCGCGAATCCGCCGAGCACCATCGCCCAACCCAACGATTCCGCCGAAGCGGCGAGTTGGATGGCGGCGATGCCCGCCGCCAGCCGCACCACGGTCTCGACGATCAGGACCCAACCCACCTTGGCGAAATGGCGTCGGCCGGCGTACACGCCCTTGCCCACGAAAAGCAATCCGTAGCCGATCATGAGGAGAACGATCTGAATCACATATGCCATGCTCCCGGCAAACAGCCGGTCCGAGGTGAAGAACACGAACCCGCCACCGATGACTGCCCCAATCGCAGTCACAGTCATCGCCGGCACCAGGTCGACCGGTATCACTTTCCGGCCCCCGGCCACCTCGCGGGTGATGTATTGCTCCACAGGGACCAGCAGCACGGTCGCGATGATGAAGAACACCGTCCACAACTGGGCGACCGGTGCGAAGGCTTCGGTGCCGAGCTGGCGGCCTCCGTAAGCCTGGAAGATGTAGGCGCCGACCGCTCCGATCAGCCCTCCGGCCACCATGAAGGTGGTGCCAGGAGCCCGAAAGCCTCTCGGATGGGCCTCTATCACTGGGGCGCTCAACGGGCGCCGAACCCGGTGAGGACCGTCCAGACACTCTTCCAGAGCACGCGGAGATCCATCACCGGGGACATGTGCTTGATGTAATAGAGGTCATAGGTCAGCTTCTCGACGGTGTCAGCTTGATCATCGGCATACCCATAGTTGACCTGAGCCCAACCCGTGATTCCGGGGCGAACCAGATGTCGATGGGCGTAGAAGGGAATCTGACTGCGAAAGACGTCGGCGAACGGGACCTGCTCGGCACGCGGCCCCACCAGGCTCATCTCGCCCCGAAGCACGTTGAATAGTTGCGGGATCTCATCGAGTCGCGACTTTCTCAGAAACCTGCCTCCCCGGATGATCCGGTGGTCGCGTTCGCTGGCGAAGCTGGGACCATCCTTCTCGGCGTCGTGACCCATCGTCCGAAACTTGTACATGATGAAGGGGGCTCCCCCCAGCCCCACCCTCTCCTGCCGGAACAGCACCGGGCCCGAGAATGTCAGCCGGAGATAGGCTGCCACGATCACGCTGAGAGTGACCCAGATTGGGGCGGTGATCACCGTGGCAAGCGTCTCAACCGCTCGTTTGCCGGGGAGCCAGGGCGCGACTTCGAGCAAGGGCGCCGAGATCTCCCACCCCTCGGCCAAATGCACCAGTGGAACTCGGCCGGTGTGCTCCTCATAGGTCGACGTGAACGGCCGGATCGTGTAGCCCGCCACATCCGATGACGAGAGGAACTGGGCGACACGCTCGGAGAGGACGACTTTCAGGTCCACTGCCATCGTGACATCTCTTTCCGGCAGGTCGGGGACACTCTCCGACTTGGGGTCGAGAACCCAGACGACTTCCGCATGGGGCGAGTCGATCAGATCCTCGGCGAGTTGCTTCTCCCCGGTGATGAGCGCGATTCGCTCGGTCCAGGGCCGTCGGCGTCTCACCATGCGGTGGGCGGTGGCCAGGACCAGCCAGGAGACGGCCGTGACGATCAGGAACCTTCTCGAGAAGTAATCGCGACTGAACAGGATCAGCAACGCGGTCAGCCCACCAGTGCCGAGGAAGATGGCGAACATCCTGCCGTAGCTGGGACGTGGCACGCCGGGCCCGGACATCTGTGCGGTGAGCATCGAGAACACGATCATCGACAGTGTCAGGTAGACCACCATCGGTATCGATCGTGTGCCTCCTACGATCGAGTTCCAAGGGAGCACGGTCCCAAAGACGTAGAAGGATGCGACGACCATGGCCGCGCCCAGCGAAACCAGGTCGCTGAGACTGGAACGGATCAGGAAACGTCTGCGCACAGGGAGATGCTAGGAACTGGCAGCCTTTCAGGCTGGCTCGGCCATGGCCCGGGCCAGCTCGACGAGAGTCCGGACCCCGATTCCCGAGGCCCCCTTCACGTGCTCGCCCGCAGTCTCCCTTGATCGAGCCGGCCCGGCGATGTCGAGATGCGCCCATTTCGCATCCTCGACGTAGCTCGAAAGAAAGAGGGCGGCAGTGATGGCGCCGCCGTAACGCCCACCTGAGATGTTCTTCAGGTCGGCGATGTCCGATTCGATCGACTTCTTGTACTCCTTGAACAAGGGCAACTCCCAGAAGTGCTCCCCGGCGCGAGAAGCGGCCGCCAGGACCTGAGAAGCCACCTCTGAATCTGAGCCGAACACGGCGGCGATCTTGTCACCCAGGGCGACATGGGCGGCGCCGGTGAGCGTCGCCACGTCGATGATCAGGTCGGGCTCGTAACGGCGAACTACTCCCAGACCGTCGGCGAGGATGAGACGTCCCTCGGCGTCGGTGTTGAGCACCTCGATCGTGGGCCCTGCGACCGGTCTGAGGACATCGCCGGGTCTCGTCGCCTTGCCGCCCACGGCGTTGTCGGTGAGCGGCACGACCGTGGTGACTCGCACGGGGAGCCCGAGCCGAGCAATGGCAGTCGTCGCCGCCACGACGACGGCGGCGCCGGACATGTCATCCTTCATCTCCTCCATGTACTGGGCGGTCTTGATCGAAAGACCGCCGGAGTCGAAGGTGATTCCCTTTCCCACGAGGCCGAGATGAGCCTCGGCCGACTCGGGCTGATATTCGATAACGACGAGTCGCGGCGGACGATCCGACCCGGCGGCGACGCCAAGGAGAGCGCCCAGCTTCTCGGCGACGATCCGGTCTTGATCCCATACCTCCACCGTGAGACCTGCAGCTTCTGCCTCTTCCCTCATCCCCTCGGCAAGTATCTCTGGCGCCTTGTCCAGCGCAGGAGTGTTGACCCAGTTCCGGGCCAGGATGGTGGCCTCGGTTGTGATCAGCGCCTCGCCGAGCTCTGTCTCGTCGCACTCGATCAGTTCGAGAGTCTCGATCGACAGCGCCTCGCCCTCGGTCTTGTAGACGCGGAATTGGTAGCCACCGAGCGCGGCGCCCTCGACCACCGCCCTCGTCGCCCCATCGACAGGGATCTTGTCGAGGTTGGTCACCGCTCGCTCAGTCTTCACCACCCGGACCGCATTCCCCATCCCACTCCGGATCGTCTCGTAGCTCGCCTCGTCTCCCAATCCCACAAAGACGACTGACTTGGCCTCGGAATGCGGCAGGGTGAGCGTCTGGCCCATCTTCCCTTCGAACTTGGCCAGATCGAGCAGTGAGGGATCCGCATTGGCGTAGGCCTCCTCGGCGCCAGGGGCAGGCTCGTTCTCGGAAAGCATGCCCACGATCAGAGTTGCGTCGGTCAGGTCCACGTCGTCGGGTGCGTTGCGTATCTCCATGATGTCTCCTGTTCAACTGGCAAACGGGCCCACGCCGGCGACCAGTGCCCGGCCGAGGAAAATCCCCCCCAGCGTGGTGAGCACCGCCAAATATGACAAACCGGTGGCGGCCATGACTCCGGCGTAGGCCGGGTAACGCAGCGACCCAACCACGGCCGCCATCAGCGCGACCGAGGTGACCATGAGGACCCAATATGCGATCGTGCCGCCGCCCGCGGGGAGTCCGGCGACGGCCAGTACTGTCGAGTCCAGGGCAAGCCCGGCTATGCCCACGAAGGCGAGCGTCCTCAAGATCCATCGCGGGAGCCTCGGATCGACCAGATACCAATGCCCGAGAGCCATCTCCCCCGTCACGCCCCCGAGGGCAAGGGCGGCCGAGATCGCCGGTGCCCAACCGCCGGCGGAGGCCTGGATCAGCAAGGCCAGCCCGGCAAAGGCCTGGAGGATCCCCGAGAGCTGGCGGTTTCGCGCAACGATCAATCCGACCACGAGGAGGATGAGGCCGAATCGAGCCCACCAGGGATCCTCGGCGTAGAGACCGACCACTCCGATCACTGCTGCGATCGAAGCGACCAGCCAGGTGAAGCCGGGGCCGACCAATCTGGCGAGAGCGACCGATGCCGAGACCAGGGCCAGACCGGCAGCCCACGCCACCAACACGAACTCGGGTTGGACCAGTGTGGTCAGGTCGTCGGGCACGGGCCGGGATCATATGGCGGCGCTCGTCGGGCGGTGGCCGACGAGGCTGCCACTCGAAATCCACGGATTGGGGAGCACACGGGCGTCTAGCGCCACTGCCATAATCGCCCGAAGATGCCAGATGAGGCCCCCACCCCGGACAGTGTCGCCGTCTCGATCATCCTCCCGGTCTACAACGAGCTCGGCCACCTGGAAGAAGAGATCGAACGCATTCGCAAAACGATGGACGAATCCGACTACAGCTACGAGCTGGTAGTGGTCGACGACGGTTCGACCGACGGTTCAGGCCAGCGACTGAAGGAGATCGAGGGAATCCGTCTCCTACGCTTCGCCACCAACCGCGGCAGCGGGTCGGCGCGCAAGTACGGCACCCAGGCCTCGGAGGGGTCGATCATTGTCTGGACCGATGTCGACATGACCTATCCCAACGACACGATTCCCGACCTCCTCGACCAGCTCGACGGATACGACCAGGTCGTCGGAGCCCGCACCAGCGAGGAGGGGACCTTGAAGCTGCTTCGCGGGCCGGCAAAATGGCTGATACGGAAGCTGGCCTCGTACCTCACCGGGGTGCGGATTCCGGACCTGAACTCTGGGTTCCGCGCTTTTCGTCGTGAGGTCGCACTTCAGTTCCTCCACCTGCTCCCCCGGGGGTTCTCTTGCGTGACCACCATCACGATGGCGTTCCTCTCCAATGGCTACTCGGTGCGATACGTTCCGATCGACTACGCGCCACGCGCAGGGGAATCGAAGTTCCATTGGTGGAAGGACACCAAGCGGTACCTGCTCCAGGTGCTGCGTCTCACCTTGATGTGGGAGCCAATGCGGATCTTCGGCCCTCCCTCCGCGCTCCTCGGCATCGTCGGCGTCGCCAAGTTGGTCTACGACCTCATCGACAAGGACTTCAGGGTCGCCACCAACACCATCGTGATCCTGGGTGTCGCCTTTGCTCTGGCCCTGATAGGAATGGTGGCCGACATGCTGGTCCAGTTGAACAAGCGGCCGCATGACGTGATGCCGGCAACCATCGAGTGACCGACCAGCAACAGGCCCGTCCGCCCGCCCTCAGCCCGAGTGCTTCGCTGCGTCTACCTTTGATCGAGCGTTGGCTCGCCCTCATCGCCCCCTCCTCGGTACTCGAGGCGGGAAGCGGGATGGGGGCGATGGCGTGGAGATTCGCCAGTCGGTTCGACTACCGGGGCTACGAGCCCGACCCAACGTCCTACGCCGAAGCGGCAACGCGTCTGGCACGTCTGGGAAAGGGGGAAGTACGCAACGAGCCCGTGCCCGACCAACCCGACCGCAGCTTTGATCTGCTGGCCGCCTTCGAGGTGCTCGAACACATCGAGGATGATCGGGGAACCCTGCGTAGCTGGGTTCGGTGGTTGACCCCTGGCGGTCACGTCCTCATCAGCGTCCCGGCCCATCCCGACCGCTTCGGGCCGTGCGATGAGATGGCCGGGCATTGCCGCCGATATGAGCGAGACAGCTTGGCCTCGGTGCTTCGATCGTCCGGGCTCGAGCCACTCTCGATCGAATCATGGGGCATGCCACTCGGGTACCTGCTGGAGGCAGGGCGGAACGTCCTGGCCCGACGCCGGCTCGACAAGGACGTCGGCACGGCAGGGAGCGGACGGTTCTTCCAACCACCGGCCACTCTGGGGCGGACAGTGGAGTTGGCGCTTCGTCCCGCGGCATTCGCCCAGAGGCCGTTCCACGACACCGAGATGGGCATCGGATACGTCGCGGTCGGCCGTCTCGCAGACGCCCGAACCGAGGATGAATGAGAGTCCTCTGGACAGGCACATTCGATCCTGAGTTCTCCCGCAACAAGAAGCTGGCTCGACTCATGAATCTCTCCGCGGTCCACTGGCGTGTCATCCGGGAGAACGTATGGGCGTCCGACCGGGTGGCGCTGGCCTCGCGGCCGAGCCTCACAGTGGCGCTGAGAGCTCTCATCGCCTATCCGAAACTGTTGGTTCGACTTCTGATGGCACCGGCACCCGACGTGTACCTGGTTTCCTACCCGGGTTGGTTCGACGTGCCGGTCGTTCGCCTCGTCGCATCGGTGAGGAGAAGGCCGCTGGTGTTCGACCCGTTTCTGTCCCTCTTCGACACGATGATCTCGGACCGCGGGCTTCGCAGCGCCACTTCCTTGGTCGGGCGTCTGGCCGCCGCGATCGATCGGTGGTCGTTGCGGCTCGCCGACGTGGTGATTGCCGACACCGAGCCTCAGCTCGCCTTCTATCGGAGGATCGCCGGCCGACTCCGGGGCGAAGGATCGGTGATCGCGGTGGGAGCTGACGATGAGTTGTTCGGACCGCGCCCCGACGTGAAGCCAGAGGCGGGTGTCGTGCTGTATTACGGCAACTTCATACCCCTCCACGGCGCCACCACCATCGTCGAGGCGGCGGCTCTTCTCGAGCCGAACGGGGTCAAGCTGGTCTTGATTGGCGATGGTCCGGATCGTGACGTCGTCGAGCAAGCGATCGCTCGCACCGGCGTCTCGGTCGAGCGGCACGGGATCATCCCCCTCCGAGAGCTCCCGGCACAGGTGGCCCGGGCCACGGTGTGTCTCGGCGTTTTCGGCGGCTCGCAGAAGGCCGGTCGCGTCATCCCCCACAAGGTCTATGAGGCACTCGCCATGCGTAAGCCAGTGGTGACCCGGGAAGGCGCCGCCGTCAGCGCAGCTTTCCCAAATGGCGGGCTAGTGACGGTGCCCCCAGAGGATGCGCACGCCCTGGCCGACGCCGTGCTCGCCCTGATCGAGGATCCGTCCCGCCGAGAGCAGGTAGCCACCGTCGGGCACGAGTCATATCGAGATCGTTTTCAGGAGCGAGCGCTGGCCGCGGACCTATTCGTCGTCCTCGAGTCCAGCGTCGAGAGCGGGCGCCCTGTCGGTCCCTGAGACGATTTCCCCTCCCGATCGCCCGGGTCTCACGAACGCATAGACGATCCCGGCCGCCGCGAGCTCAGCGACGGTGATCCACAACCGGGAAGCGACCGAAACCACCAAGGCGACCGAAGTAGGCATGATCTGGTTGAGAAAGATGGCCAGGATGCCCTCGCGCACGCCGAGCCCGGAGGGGGCGAACAAAGCGAGGATCCCGATGACGCTCGACAGCGAGAAGGCTCCCGACAGATAGAGGATCGACGAGAGCTCGAGGGAGTAGAACGAGCGAATGAAAACGTACAGAGCCACGCCGAACAGCAGCCAATTCACGAAGTAGAGAAAGACGTAGCCAAGAACCTGGCGGTAGCTCAGATCGATCTGGAATGGTTGTCGGCGCAGGGCTCTAGCCGCGAGTTTGATCGCCCAGCCCATGAACCGAGGGTGAAGCGCGATCAGAAAGGCGACGAGCGCTATCAACAGCAGCCACCGATAATCGTCGAGGGCCGGGACGTCCGACGTGAGGGCAGCGAGGAGGACGGTGAGCACCGCGGCGGCGAGATTCCCTACGAACTCCACCCCGAATGCGACGGTGATCGGTCCGGCGCCGCGTCCCTCGCGTGTGTACAGATGCACCCGGCCCAGATACAGAAACACTTTCCCCGGCACGTACTTGCCGAGCTGCGAGTAGAACCAGGCGGCCATCGCCTTCGGCAGCGGGATGTGGGCGCCGTTGCTCACTGTCAGGAGATGCCAGATGGTGGCCTGCGCCACCATCCACAATCCGAGCAGGACGAAGGACCCGAGCAGGAGCCAGATGTCGAAATGGAGGTCTGCTGCGGCCAACTGGTCCCAGTTGCGAACCAGGCTCCGCGCGATGAAAAAGAAGATGGCGCCGACCGCCAGCCATCCGACGACTGACCGGAGCCGACTCGGGCGCTCCCCCGTGCCGCCAGGCGCGCGAGGGGACTCGTTCAAGCGGAGGTGTCCGCGGAGGTCATATCGGTGTACGACGTTAGGTGCGATTCCGCAGGCCGCCGGTCAATGCCGGGCCCTCGAGGGGATCTGTCGAAGCCACTGATGGGCGGTAACGTCCCGGCGTGCCGAAGCCGGATCATCCAAGGGCGTGGCGCCAGCGCCTCGGCACGGTATATACCCGATACCTCCCCGCTGCACTTGGCCTGACCGCCGTCGTCAATCTTGCCCTAACGCCATTTCTGCCCGGGTCGGCCGCCCCGATACGAACTCATCGGGACGGGTCACTGACCGAGCTGGTTCACACCGAGCAACGAGCCGTGGATCGGCGATTCGGGTTCTATATGGAGCTCGACGACGCCACCAACGGCGGGACCTTGATCGTCCCGATGGGATCGTTCGTCAACGCCGAGCTGGCCGAAGGCTTTGCCAGCTTCGACGTCGTCGAGTTGGACTACGACCCGGCAGCGGGGGCGACCGGTGTGCCCGAGGTCCCTGAACAATGGCTGGTCGAGACCGAGTCGGGTGATCTCGTCTTTTCGATCATCCCCGGGAACGACGACCTGTGGTGGCTCGCCGAGCGACCCAACGGCGATGTCGTGGTCGTCCCTGATTCTGTCGCGCCGGCCCCGGTGTCACCGTGATATCCGAGATCGCCATAGCCGTGGGCCTGACAATTGCTGGCAGCGTTCTGCTCACCGCGGTGCGTCGAGACGTGACGGCAGCCGCGAGATGCTGGCTGTCGTTGCCGGTCGGGGCGGCGGCGTACCTGATCGCGGCTGTGGTGTCCCTGGTCCTGGTCGGGACCCTCGACCCTGCCATGACACTCCTCACCGTCCTCGGGCTGGGGTTGGTGGTGGCGGCGGTGTCCATCATCAGGGACGGAATCAGGCGGGACGACGTGCTTTGGATGCTCGTGGGCGTTGGGATCGCCGTCGTGACCGCCCTCGCCGCAAGGCAGTGGCACCTCACCCGGCTGACGCCTGACTCGCTGCGGTACGTGCTGGCATCCAACGATCTGGTGCTAGCCGAAGGCTTGCGGGAGATGAATGCAACCGATCTGGTGACCCGCCAGATCGGCCTGCCCGCGCTGCAAAGTCTCTCTGACATGGTTGGCCGGGATTACCTGGCCGCTCTAGGTCCCCTGTTCGGAGTGTTCGGGCTCGGGTTGTTCGCCTGGCTGGCTTTGGAGGTGACCCGGGGCGCCCTGGGCCGCCGGAACCGTCTGATCCTGGTCGGGACCGCGATCCTGTTCCTCTTGTCGTCGAACCGCCTCGTCTATGACTCGTTCTACATCAACACCCACATCCAAATGGCCTCGTACCTGTTGATCGCGGTAGCCGGCATTTGGCTCGCAGTGTCGCGAGGGCTGTCACTATGGGCGATCCCCTCCGGTCTCGCCCTCGCAGTGACTCTCGTGTTCCGTCCCGAGGCTCCACTGGTCGTTGCCATCGTCTTGGTGACCGTTGCGGCGAGCAGGGCAAACATGTCGATCCGGCTTGACGTGATCGTCCCGACTGTCGCAGTCGGCATCCTGTGGTACGGACTCGGCCTGTGGCGCTATGCGGCCGGTGGCAATGAGATCTCGCCGACCGCTCCCGTCTTCGGAAGTCTTGTTGCCATCGCTGTCGCCGTCGTCCTATGTCTCGCCGGTGGTGCCGGCCGCGTACGACCCTGGGCGCGCTGGCTGGACCTGGCCGGGGTCGCCGGCCTCGCCCTGCTGCTCGCCTTCTATGTGGCCACGGATCCGACCGTCTTCAGCATGTCCGTCGAAGCCACTGCTCGCAACCTGGTCCGAGACGGCTTCTGGTTGCTGACCTGGGTGGCGGCGATCGCTCTCCTGGTTGTCGCGTTGATCGTTCAAGTCATCCCCGACGCTCGCGTCTGGACGGTCCCGATCATTGGGTTCGCCCTGCTCTATTGGGCGCTCCCGTATGTGCGTGAAGGAGCATGGCGGGTGGGGGCCGGTGATTCCGGCAACCGGATACTTGCCCACTACCTGGCGGTCTCGCTGATCTTCCTCGTCCTGGCCGCGGTGCACAACAGGGGTGTTGCCTCCGCGGACCGGGTTGAAAGCGTGTGAGAATCCGGGCGTGATGGATCAGCCCTCGGTCGACGTGATCGTGCCGGCCAAGGACGCCGGGGACACGATCCGGCCCGCGCTCGAAGCGATCAACGACCAGACCTATCGCCTGCTCGGATCAGTCGTGGTCGCGGCCTCAGATCCCGGGACCGCCGCCGTCGCCCGAGAATGTGGAGCCGAAGTGGTGGACAACCCGACCGGCCGCACCCCCACCGGCCTCAACCTGGCTCTGGCCCAGACCACCGCCGAGGTCATCGCCCGAGTGGATGCCCACGCTGTCATCCCGCCCGGCTATCTGGCCCGGGCGGTGCAAGTGCTCACAGATACCGGGGCCGACACTGTCGGCGGCATGCAGGTCCCGGTGGGGAACACGGCATCGGAGAAGGCTGTAGCCGCCGCAATGTCGTCCCGACTCGGCGCCGGCGACGCCCGCTATCGCATCGGCGGCAAGGCAGGGCCGGCCGACACCGTCTATCTGGGCGTGTTCCTCAGATCGACGTTGGAACGCCTCGGTGGCTACGACGAGCATTTCGACCGCAACCAGGACTACGAGCTGAATCAGCGAATCAGGGACTCGGGCGGCACGGTCTGGTTCGACCCCGAGCTAGAGGTCTCCTACCGGCCCCGGGGATCGGTCAGCGCCCTGGCGCGCCAATACTTCGACTACGGGCGATGGAAGCGGGAATTCGCCCGTCATCACCCCGGCTCACTGCGGCCACGTCAGTTGGCGCCCCCACTCCTCGTCACCGGACTAGTCGTGGCCATCCTTGCTGGCTTGTGGTGGCCGTGGGCCTGGCTCGCAGTTGCGGCCTATGTCATCGTTCTCGTTCTGTTCGGGCTAAGCCGGCTCCCGGGCACCGGCCCCGGCGCCCTCCTCATACCTCTGGCCCTGGCAGTGATGCATTTGAGTTGGGGTTTCGGGTTCCTCCTTGGCCGGACAGGGCCAAGTAGAACTCGGTGACCTCCCTGTGGGGCCAGCGATACCGATCCCGCACCATCGCTACGTCGACACCAGCCCTCGCCCGCAGATCTCCCTCGAGAGCCTCGTTGATCCCTTCAGCCATCGCCAGAGAGTTCTCCGGTTCCACCAAGATGACGGCAAGCTTTTCTGCTCCCGCCTGCCGGATCCCGGGAAGATCGGAGGCGACAACCGGGACCCCGAGTGACAGGTACTCGAAGAGCTTGGTTGGGATCGAGTCGCGGTAGTTCGGCAAGTTCTTCCAAGGCACGATCGCCACGGCGGCTCCCGCGGCGATCCTCATCGCCTCCGGGTTGGGCCGCGGGCCCACGAAGAGGACCTCAGCACTCTTTGCCCTGGCCAGATTCGACAACTCCGATCGAGCATCGAAGCTCACTGGCCCGACCAGGCGCAATGGCATCCCGACCAAGGCGCAGGCCTCGATCGCGGTGTCGAGACCGCGAACCATCGTCACATCTCCGACATGGATCACTTCCCGTCGTGACTCTGGCTCGGGGTCCGGATAGCCAGAGGTATCCGGGTAGTTGGGGAAGACCACATGCTCGTGTGCGAAGAGATGGGAGTACCCCGCCTCGGCCAGCGTGATGACCAGGAATCGCTCCGCCAGCCCAAGCACCCACTTGCTGAGCACAGCCAGCGGGCGCCGCAGCGGACCGGGCACCCAGGGACGGGTGAGAGCGGTGGCCGGGATGTCCTCGTGTACATCGAACACCACGGGGCGCCGCTTCAGTGTCCGCGCCAGCAGCCCGATCGGGATGGTCTCGGGATCGTGGAGGACGAGCACGTCCCAATCTCGGCGCATGACAAGGCCCAGGGCGCGAAACCAACGGAAGGCGCGACCACCTCGAAGTGGAAACCATCGCAGGCCGGTGATGTCGGAGGGCCCCGGCTCTTTCGTCGCGTATACGACTTCGAAGTCCACGGCCAGAGTTCGGACCAATCGCTCTCGTATCCGGGTGTCGTCTGGCCGATGCACCGTGGACAACACCAGGACGCCTGACCTCATAGCGGCTCGACGTTCTCCGCGGTGATCCCGAGACGGCGATACACACCTCGCGCGTCGTACACAGCAGGCACCTGGTCGGCGAGGTGTTTGTAGTCGACGTCCGAGTGGTCGGTGAGAACGGCAGCCAGCTCGAATCGAGATAGATCGTCATCGGGACCGACTGACTCGTAACCAAGTGCCTCGATGCGCCGGGCACCGACCACGGGATCGAGAGCGGCAACTCGAGCACCTCGCTCCTTGAGGACATCGAGAACCTGAAGGGATGCCGACTCACGATCGTCGGCGATATCCGGCTTGTAGGCGAGGCCGACACCAAGTATCGGCGTTCCCCTGACGGGAAGCCCGCGACGATTGAGGATCTCCGCTATCCGATCGGCACTGTAGGCCGGCATCTTCGAGTTGACCTGTTCGGCGATATCGATGAACCGCGTGGTGAAGTTGGTCTCACGAGCTCGCCAGGCCAGATACTGGGGGTCGAGTGGGATGCAATGCCCTCCCACTCCCGGGCCTGGGTAGAAGGGCTGGAACCCAAACGGCTTCGTGGCTGCGGCATCGACTACCTCCCACACATCGATGTCCAGTTCATGACACAGCTGGGCAATCTCGTTGATCAACCCGATGTTCACGGCCCGATAGGTGTTCTCGAGCAGTTTGCTCATCTCGGCCGCCCGCGCCGAGCTGACCCGGTGTACCGAAGGGACCAAACGCCGGTAGGCGGCCTCGGCTACCTCCCCGGACACGTCAGTGACTCCTCCCACCACCTTGGGGATGTCGGCTGTCTTCATCAGGTCGCCCGGCGATACCCGCTCGGGGGAGAAAGCAACCCACACATCCTCGTCGAGAGTGAGTCCCGCAGCAGACACTGCCGGGACCAGATAGTCCTCGGTCGTACCCGGGTAGGTGGTCGACTCCAGACAGATCAATTGCCCGGGCCGGACTACCCGGGACACCGTCTCTGCCGCTGCCTCGATGTAGGAGAGGTCGGGCTGACGATTGCGGCCGAGTGGGCTGGGCACGCAGATGAAAATGGCGTCGGCCTCGGCGAGGATGTTCTGATCCGAGGAGAACCTGACACCTTCCGCCAGAGCCGTTGCGAGTGTCTCATCGGATACATCGTCGACATGTGAACGACCCGCGGCCAGGGCTGCGACCAGCTCACCAGAGACATCGAACCCGATCGAGGGAAGACCACGATTCGCCGCGGTTACGAGCAGCGGCAAACCCACATAACCCAGCCCGACGACCCCTGCGGTCCATGGCCGGTTGGTGAAGAAGTCGATCCTGTTTGTCACCGCCGCGATGGTAGGAGGATCAGGAATCCCACTCCGCGGCACGCTTGAGGAATGCCGCCATCTGCCCCCGGGTCACATGGTCGCCGGGGCAGAACCTGTCGTTGGTCGGTGGATTGCAGCCGAGGGTTATACCGACCGAGGCGATCTTGTTGATCGCCGGCTGGAACTCTGAGCCGGAGTCGTCGACAAAATGGTCCATCGGGGCGTTGGGTAGGCCGTACGCCCGCGCCAGGAAGGCCGCCATCTGCCCGCGGGGGATGGGCTGACCACCACAGAACTCATTCGCCCGACACCCGAATGTGATGCCGGACTCGTAGAGACGGTTGGCCGCGTCTTCGTAGAACTCCCCATCATCATCCGAGAAATGGTCGGCGGTCGGAGCGGCAAGGTTCAGCGCTCTGGAGATGAACACCGCCATTTGACCTCTGGTCACTTCGTTGTCAGGGCAGAATTTGCTGTTCAGAGGTGGGTTGCAGCCCAGAGTGATCTTCTGCTGCGCCAGCCAGATGATGGCCGCCTCGAACGTGTTGTTGGCGATGTCGAGGAAAGGCCCCTGGTAGTCGATGCCGCTCACGTAAGGAGACACTCGGACCTCAGCCCCGTCCCGGCGGAAGGCGTTGTCGATCAGGAAGATCCTCAGCTTCTCCCCCCACAGATTCGCCGTCGGGGTGGAGTCGCCGTTCTTGCCGGTGAACTCGATCACGGCGCCGGGTGGACCGGCGATCTGCCTGACGTTGGTCACTCTCTCCCACCCGAAGTGGGCGGCGATCCTCGGGGCCGGGACAACCACTGTCCACCTCGCCAGCGGGTTGATCTCTGGATCCGCCGACCACTTGTCATCGACCGACCTCAGCCAGGGAAGGGCTGTCCCGCCCCAGACAAACTCAACGTCCTCGCTGGCGCCGCCATTGGAGGAGGAGTAGAAGGCACGGGCGATGCGAAGCGCATAGTTGGACTGCGGGTGAATCAGAACGCTCCGGTCGGTGGCCTGGACGGCAGCCACCCATTGGGCGCCGAAGTTGCCCGCGGCCGGGCTCTCCTTGCCCCATCCGACGTATGCCTGATCGGCGGTGGTGTCTCTCAGGTGACATCCACAGCCCGGGTCTTTTCCAGAGCCATCATTTCCGCCCCGCAAGACGGCGGTGGCGACCGCATAGCTGCGACCGATGATCGCTTGGGCTTTGAGAGCCTCTGCCGGCCAGGAGGAAGGGACCTCGGCCAGTCCAAATAGGTAGGCCTCCAGCCCGACCATGGCCACGACGTGGAATCCATTCGCCGAGTCGACGAAGCGGATCTGCCCTCGCGCGTACTGGGTGCCATTGATCGACACCCTGCTGGACGGGCTGAGGCCGGTGATGCGGCCGTTGCAAGGCTTGTAACCGGTGTGGCCCCCTCCTTCGCCCTTCTTACGGAATCGACACTGGTTGGGGTTCGCATCGTCAGCCTCGAACACCCACGACTCGCCCGGGTTGATGGTGGTGTCGGCAAAGGCCGTAGTCGGTGGACACTGCCCCGCCGGCTGACAGAGGGACAGGGACCCCCCGACCGCAGTCAGATTGACCGCCGTCGTGTTCTCGATCAGACCTACCCAAAGCGCGTTGGGCTGCCTGGTCCAGTGGCTGCTCGGCATCGATTCGACCGACGTGCCGGTGTAGTAGTGCTGAAGGATCTGAGTGGCATCTCGCCCATCCTGGGCTTGACCCAGGGCGCCGAACTGCGACAGCCCGACTCCGTGGCCCCAACCACCGCCGTCGAATTCCCACTCTTCATCGGCAGCGAGGGCTGGCACCGCCAAGCCCAGGAGCGTCAGGGACGCGACAAAAATAGCGATCGTCCTTCGGAGCCTCACCTAACGTGAATCGGCCAGTCCTCGGCCACCCTGTAGGGAATCGGTCAACCCCCGGTCAGTCGGTAGACGACACCATCGAGGTAGTCGACGGCGAGCACTTCTCCACTGTTGTTGATCTCGAACGACACGAAGCCCGAACCACCGAGCCAGGAGGTGAGGTCTCGGGGCTCGACGGCCCGCCCCTCCAGGTAGCGGAACGCGAGGACCCGGCCACTGCCGAAGTCGGCGTAGACGTAGTACTGATCGAGCGACCGGACTGTCGGACCCCTGTAGACCACTCCCCCGGTGACAGTCCTTCCCACCGATCTTCCGTACTCGGCCACGGGGAATGTGAGCCCGGTACGAGAGCAGCTGGGATCGGTGTCATTGGGATTGCACACGGTGCCCTCATAGCGGGACCATCCGAAGTCGTAGCCACGCGGGGTCACCGGCACGGCGTCGATCTCCTCACGTGCGCCCTGCCCGACATCGCCGATGAACATCAGGTTGCCGTCGAACGACCAGCGGAACGGGTTGCGAAGTCCCGAGGCCCATATCTCGTCACGACCCGACCTTCCGACATACGGGTTGTCGGCGGGGATTCTGTAGGGCTGGGCTCCGTCGACATCGATCCGGATCATCTTGCCAAGAAGGGTGTTCACGTCCCGGGCCCGACCGCCGGGATCGTTTCCGCTTCCACCGTCACCCAGAGAGAGGTAGAGATAGCCGTCGGGGCCAAATGAAAGGAACCCTCCGTTGTGGTTGCTGAACGGCTGGTCCACGGCCAGCACGGTCCGTGGCGACGACGCGGTCTGGAGGTTGGCGGCAATGTCGTATTCGACCAGGTAGGTGGTGTGGTCACCACTCCCGCCGGGCTGCAGGGGGCCCGAGTACCAAGCGAAAAGGCGCCGATCGGCCGGGTAGTTCGGGTGGAGCTCGATCGAGAGGAGGCCGCGCTCGCCGCTGAAAATGACGTTATCGGAGATGTCGAGGAAAACCCCGGTCACGGCACCACCCTGGGCGATTCGAATGACCCCACCCTGCTCGGCGATCAGAAGGCGGGTCTCCCCCGGCGGGGCGAGAACCTGGATCGGCGCCTCCAGCCCGTCGACGACCGTGGCCCAGCCGAGGGCGGGCCGTGCCGGCGGTCGGATCGGAGTGAGGCCAAGGGCTCTGGTCAACATCCCGGCTATCTGAGCCCGGGTGACGCCGTCGTTGGGGCAGAAGCGGTTGTTGGTCGGGGGGTTACAGCCCAGCGTTATGCCACGATCGGCGATGCGGTTGATGGCCCCTTCGAGCACATGACCGTTGTCGTCGATGAAATGATTGGTGCTCGAAGAAGGGATGGAGAGCGCTCGAGCGAGGAATCCTGCCGCCTGGGCCCTAGTGACCGTGTTGTCGGGGCAAAAGCGGTCGTTCGCCGGGGGGTTGCATCCGAGGGTGATCCCCGCTGCGGCCAGTCGGTTGATGGCACCCTCAAGAACATGGCCATCGTCGTCGATGAACGCATCTGTGGGCGTGGCAGGGAGAGTCTGCGCCCTCGCGATCATTGCCGCCATCTGCGCCCTGGTCAGCACCCGCTCCGGGCAATACCGATCGTTGAAGGGAGGGTTACAACCGAAAGTGATGCCTTCATCGGCTATCGCCTCTATCCCTGGCTCGAGGACGTGCCCGTCGTCGTCGGTGAACGTGCCCCCGGGGGGCAGACCCACCACCTGGAACATGCTCAGGGCCAAGGCAAAGGCAGCCAGATACGTCATCGAGCGGGCACCAAGGTACCCGTTCCCACTTCCTAACCAATCAGGTCTGTGATCATGCGTATCTCGATGCGCCCCCTCCTAGCCCTCCTAATGATGGTTGGTATGACCCCGGCAGCCGCCCACGCCACCCCCGCCACTCCAACGCCCGCGGAGACCATGCAGGTGGCGATTCCGGCCGAAGTCGGCGCGGATCATCCGCTCGTCCAATCCGAGGCCGTGAAAGGGCAGGCAGCCAAGGGCGAACAATGGGTCAGTGTCGAGGTCCCGGTCGAGGGGACCCCGGCTGCGACAGTCCGCTCCCTGTCCCGCGAGCTGGGCGTGCAAGTCTGGGAGGATCAGATACTCCAGCTTCAGGCACCCGACGACGAGCCTCTGTTCCCCGAGCAATGGCATCACCACAATGTCGGACAGACCGGAGGGGTGACCGATGCAGATATCGACACCCCCATAGCCTGGCCTCGGGCACTCGGTGCCGGAGTGGTCGTGGCCGTCATCGATTCCGGCGTGGACGCCACTCACCCCGATCTCTCCCTGCGGATGCATCCCACGGCTTGGGATTTCGTGGACAACGATGCTGATGCCAGCCCCGTCGGCACCGGCGGCAACGAGGCGCATGGAACCCGTGTCGCCGGGGTCATCGCCGCCTCGCTGAATGGCATCGGGGCGGTCGGTGTCGCCCCCGAGGCGAGAATCATGGCCATTCGAGCGTGCGAAGGTGGAGGCTGCCTGACCAGCGACATTGCCAACGGCATCCACTTCGCCATCGACAACGGCGCAGATGTCATCAACCTGTCCGTTGGTGCGATCGTGTCCTCGGGTGGCATCGTCGAGAGTGCAGTGGCCAGAGCCGAGTCGCAGAACGTGACCATCGTCGCGGCCGCGGGCAACCAGGGCGTCGATCTCGGCGACTTGCCAATAGGCCAGATCATGGTGCCCGGCGGGCTGCCTCAATCCAACGTAGTGGCGGTGGCCGCGACAACGAGTCGGGATCAACTCGCCGGATTCAGCAACTACGGCCGGGACATCGTCGATATCGCCGCACCCGGCTCGGAGATCGTCACGACGGATCCCGGTGGGGGTTACGTCCTCGGCGACGGGACATCGTTTTCGGCACCGGTGGTGGCAGGTGTGGCCGCTCTCCTCCTCAGCCAGGATCCGGGGATTGGCCACCAAGAGTTGATCGCCCGAATCAAGGCGTTCGCCGATCGTCCTGGGAATCTGGCTTCGACGGTGGAAACCGGGCGGGTCAATGCCGGGAGCACATTGACGCGCCGATTCGTCGACACGGCCGGATCGGTTTTTGTTAAGGCGATCGACCATCTGGCCGCGATCAACGTGACGCAGGGATGTGACCCACCCCAAAACATCCGCTACTGCCCGGACAGCCTCGTTACACGGGGCCAGATGGCGGTGTTTCTCACCCGGGCCTTCGATCTTCCCCAGACCTCGACCGACTTCTTCGACGACGACGACGGGGCCTTCTACGAGGAGGCCGCCAATCGAATGGCGGCGGCCGGCCTCAGCACGGGGTGCGCTCCTGACCGATACTGCGGGACACAACCGATGCCCAGAGGGCAGATGGCCGCCATGCTATATCGCGGTCTGGACCTGGCGCCAGGCCCCGATGTCTTCGTCGACGACGAAGCCTCAGCCTTCGAGGGGGCGATCAATCGAGTCGCCGCAGCCGGTATCAGCTTCGGTTGCAACCCGCCACAGAACAATCACTTCTGTCCCGGAGATCCAGTCACCCGAGGCCAAATGGCCGGGTTCATCCGGCGATCCCTCGACCTGATCAACTCCTGAGGAGCCGATACGATCATTGAGCGATGCATGTCTGCCTCGTCGCTCGAAATCGGTTCCACAACGACCGCCATGCCCTTTCACTGCACCGCGCTCTGAGCGCGGCAGGACACAGGGTGTCCGTGGTAGCAGTCGAGAATCGACCGGCCGCCGGGTTGGTCGACACAACCGTTCCCAACAACGTGCCGGTCGGCCTCGGTCCGATCGGGTCGGCTCTACGCAGGGCTCGCCCGAAGTCTCGGCGAGAGGCCGGAATCATCCGTCGGCTGTCGGACGCGGCTGCGGCGACCGGTGCCACAACTTTCGTGCCAACCCACTCCAGCGCCGTCGCCGCGGCTGTGGCCGCCGCCCGGGTCAACCAGGGCACAGTGCTCCGGCAACCTCAAATGGAGTGCCCGCCCGACGTCGATTTGATCGCGATCGCCCCGACCCGGCCCGACCTGGCGGCTCCGGTGTTGGGGTTCGGCTCGTTCCAGACACCGGACGATCGTCGCGCGCCGTATTCCCCGGTTCCCGACCGTCACCAAGGTCGAAGAGTGATCATCTGTTACCGGAAGACCGACTCCAATCCGGGCAAGTACCTCGAGTCGGCTCTCCGGAGAAGCGGGGCTGACGTCCAGCTGGAAAAGGTGGGCATCGACCTGGACAGCGTCGATGCCGGAACTGACCTGATCGTCTTCGTGGAAGGCCCATACCCGGCGCTCGAAGTGACGGGCGCGACCGAAGTTCCCACCCTCTTCTGGGCGCACCACGGGGAGCACCACCTCCACACCAATCTGCGGCTGGCCAACCGATACCGGGCGGACGGAGTCCTCCTCGCCCACTCCTGGCACCTGGCTCCGTGGTTCCCTGCCCCCATTTATCGCTTTCCGTTCGGTGTGGCGACCGAGGTGCTCGATCCCAGTCTTCGATTGAAGGACCGACCCTTCGATGTGGCCTTGGTCGGAGCCAAACTCTGGGAGGGTGGCCCCTATGGCAGGCGACAGGAGATCGTGCGGGACCTGGAGGCGTCGTTCCCGGCGCATCGACTCGCCTTCGGCGAGAAGGTCACCGCCGACGTGATGGCCGACATGTATGCCAGGGCTCGGATCGTCGTGAACGAGGGCGGCACCAGGCACTTCCCCATCACGATGCGAGTCCTCGAGGCTGTAGGCAGCGGGGCGGTGCTCCTCTCTGATCATCTCCCCGGCATGGAGATGATGTTGGAGCCAGAGGCCGAATACGCCGTGCTGAGCCCGGACGTCGTCAAAGACGTCAGGGAGCTCCTCTCCGACCCGGGGGCAATGCAGGACATGGCCGACCGGGCTTTGACCCGGTCGCTGGGTATCAACACTTATGACCATCGGGTAGACGAGCTGTTCCAGATCGCAGCGGAGGTCGAGAAGCGGGATATCCCGGCTATCCCCGAACTGGAGCCAATGGCGGAGCTGATCCGGCGCGACGCCGAGGTCCAGAAAGTGGTCGAGTTCGGGGCGCCCGAGCTGGTTGGGGCGCTACCCGATCGTGAGATCTGGGGAGCCACCGAGATCAGCCGGCACCGCCTGCGCCCTCGCAATCTCGAGGCGGCGGCGGTTCGTCAGGGTGGAGACCCGGACCTCATGGAAAAAGTGCTGGCGAGCGCCAGGCGATACATCTACGTCGACGGGCCCTTCGACGGGCTGGACGAATTCGTCGAAGCCCAGCATCCGAACGCCGTCGTGTCTCAGCATGGCAGCGCTCGCCGGTACGACCTGATGGCGGAGGCATATCGCATCATGCCCCATGAGGTCGTCACCGAGTGACAGAGGGAGTGCAACCGCACAACGTCAACGAGGTTGCTCCCGATCCGACCGGGGCATCCGACCTTCGAGTGGCCGTAGTCATCCCCGCCTACAACCGACCGGCGCTCCTTGCTCGGACTCTCACCTCACTGGCGGACCAGACCGACACGTCGGTGTTCGAAGTTCATGTCGGCGACGACGGGTCAAAGGAGGATATTCGTGGCGTCGTCGAGTCCGTCGAGGGGCTGGACGCCCATTACCACTTTCAATCGCACGACGGTTTCGGGGCGGGCCGGGCCCGCAATATGGGCGCAGCTCACGCCAACGCCGACGTGCTCCTCTTGCTCGACTCAGACTGCATCGTCCCCCCTGATTTCGTCGAACGGCACCGGGCTTGGCACGGGTCGTCCTCGCTGTCGGTGGTGATCGGGGGCCGATCCAACCCCCCCGACCAGACCTCAGGGGAGGCGGAGCACTACCGGAGCAGATTGCTCCGCAGGTCGGCCGGTCTCCAACACGGCGGCGAGGCGTTTCGGGCGTTCGTCTCCTCGAACGTCTCCATCCGCCTGCCCTTCTTCCGTGAGCTGGGGGGATTCGATGAGCGTTTTCGCTGGTGGGGAAGCGAGGACACAGAATTGGGCTGGCGGGCCTGGCAGGCCGGCGCCTCTTTCGTGTTCGACCCAACGCTCGAGATCGAGCACCAACTGGATCAGGACTCGGCCGGTGGACCCGCGGGCAGAAAAGAAGCGCGGAGACTCAACTCCGGACTGATGACGAGTCTCGTGCCGCACCATTTCTATCGGAAGCAGCCTCCGCCCACGATCCCGGAGAACCCAAAGCTCTCAATTGTCCTGTACGACGTCCCGATCGGTGCCCTGGAACCCACTTGGAAATTGTTGGTCGCCCAGCCGCGGACAGACTTCGAGCTGGTCGTGGTCGCCAATCCCGACGATCACGATCCTTTCGCAGGAGCAACCATCGGCGACCAGCGCATCCGGTTCAGCACCTCGGTCGAAGAAGCGACGTCGTCGTCCGCCAGTGAATACATCTGCTACTTGAACGGCCATGGAGCACCCTCCGATGCGCTGTTTCCGGAGATGATCAAGCGGCTCGACCAGCGCCCGGAGTACGTGTCAGCGACGACCGGGTACGCGCTGCCGGCCGATCAGGGTGGGGCCGTGCGGACCCAGAACGGGGCGGCCACGGTCGACATGGGATGGCAGTCGGACATGCCGCTCTGTTGGTTCATACGGAAACGAGAGACCGCGAAGCTGATGCGGCAAGGCGCAGGAATCGCGGAGATCTGGCGAACCGCCAAAGAATGGGACCTGAATCGGCATTGGCCATCAGCAGCAGTTCGGCTACCCGGGCTCGAAAGAGCAGAGCGCCCGGCTGACTTCACCAACGTCTCACCCGACCCGCGTCGGCTGGCCAAGGACCTGGTCAAGAATCCCCGTGACGCGGTGGCCACAACCGCGAGATTCGTCGCCGCCAGACGAAACGGGACTACATACGCACCGGTGCCCCAGGCCGCCCGATCCACCACCGTAAGCCCCGAACGCCCTCAGGCCCGCTACGTCGGATGGACAGGTAGGTTCAACCTCGGTGACGACATCATGGTCGACTGTGTGCGGGAGCTTCTCGACTGGGCGGACATAGTCGAGTCTGGTGACCCACAGGATCTGATCATCCTCGGCGGCGGAACGTTGATCAACCGGCGCACCTACCTGCGCTGGGTATCCGAGCGTGACTCACCCCGCATCGAGCGGGCGACACTGGGGACGGGAGTTGCCAGCCCTGACTTCTGGGGTCTGACCGAGGACCCCAAACGGTGGGTTCGCTGGTTGTCGAGTTGCGCCTACGTCGGTGTCCGCGGCCCCCAATCCGCGGAAACACTGAGGTCGTGGGGCTACAGGGGCGAGATTGAGGTCTGTGGTGACTCGGCGCTTCTCGTCACCCCGGGCCCCGAGGTCGAACGGAAAGCCGGTCGAGTGGTCGTCGCTCCGGCTTGGACCAAAGGCGAGCTCTGGGGTGGCTCCGACAGCGATGTAATCGAAGCCCTGGCCGGTGCGATCGAGCGATGGAAGCACGACGGCAGAGAGGTGGTGTGCCTTGCCTCCAGCCCCGAGGACGATGGCCAGATTCTCCAGCTGAGCAGGGCGACCGGGGGTGAAGTGCTTCCATACCTAGCCGGATATGTGGACAATCAGGCAGCGATCGACCTGATCGGCTCCGCCGAGGTTGTCGTCGGCGAGCGGCTCCACGCTTGCATCCTGGCGGCCGCGGTGTCGACGCCATTCATCGGCATCGAGTACCGCCCCAAACTGAAGGATTTCGCCGAGTCGGTGGATCGCGGAGATCTCGTGGTCCGCACCGACACCCTGTCCGGTGAGTCGATCGTCGAACTCGCGGCCGAAGCGACGAGCCGCGGCACGGAAGCGGCCGACTTGCGCGTTGCCGTCTATCGCGATCGCCTGCGGCAGGCATCGGCCTCCCTGCAGAAGGCCTTGCGCTGACCGGGCCGGCGCCTCTGCGCATTCTCCTCGTCACCAGCAATGGTTGGGGGCTGGGGCATCTGACCCGCCAGCTCGCAATCGCCCTCGCCATTGGCGATCGGGCGGAGACGACCATGTTCTCCCTCTCCCCCGGATTTCCCCTCGCCATGGACTTTGGGGTCAGGGGTGAGTACTGCCCGAGCTTCACGACACAGTTCATCGTGCGAAAGGAATGGGACAACTATCTCCAGGACCGGCTGGCGGCTTTCGCCGATGAAGTGCGGCCCGACGTGATGTTGTTCGACGGTGTCGCGCCATATTCCGGGTTCATGCGGGCCATCGCTCAGCTACCCGACTGCGTCGTGGGCTGGCTGCGTCGTGGCATGTGGCGCGAGGGATCCAACGAGCATCAGCTTCAGAAAACAGCCGGGTTCGACTTCGTGATCGAGCCCACCGATCTAGCGTCGGACGTCGACACGGGCGCCACCATCGGCGCCGAGGCGCTGCGGGTGCCGCCAATCAGCCTGCTAGAGGTGATGGACCAACTCGATCGGGAGACCGCGGCGCGTGAGCTCGGCATCGACCCGCATCGCCCGACACTTCTGTTGACTCTGGGCTCGGGCCGGCTAGGTGATGTAGCCGGGCCTGGCTCTACCGCCCTCGATGTGGCCCTGGGTGACACGGACTGGCAGGTGGCTGTGACCAATTCCCCGGTCGCGGTGAATTTGGTCCCCTTGGTCGAGGATTCACGGGTGATCGAGATCAAAGGGGTGTACCCGCTGCTCCGCTACTTCAAAGCGTTCGATGCCACGGTGAGTGCCGCCGGATACAACTCGGTGCATGAGCTGGTCCCGGCAGGGGTTCCCACCCTGCTCATCCCCAATACCTCGAGCAAGACCGACAACCAAGAGGGACGCGCTCAATACCTGGCCGACCTCGGTGTCGCCCTGTCTGCCCGTGACGACGATCTGAGGGCGGTCGCGAGAGAAACCGCGCGCCTCCTCGACCCGGCGGTTCGGGCCGAGCTGATCGATAACCACCAGACGAGCGGAGTCGCCGACCGCGTCGGCGGCGCCAAAGCAGTCGCTTCCGAGCTCTTGAAGCCTCCGCAACCCTCGGGACGGGAGCGGGCGCAGACCCATTGGGACGCGCCGCTATCGAGTCGAATCGCCGGAGCGCTTCTCGGTGAGAAAGGGAAAGCCACGGTCAAGCGGCTGCTTGGCCGCACCGTTCCCGACTACACGACCGAACGACGCCGGGTCCGCCTCGGTGATAAGGAAGCCACACCGGAGCGCGGGATCCTGCGCCTGTTGGTCACTAGCGAGCGTGACCGGATCGATCCACGTGCCGCCTATCCGATCGAGCATGTACTGAAGGGGTCAACACCGGGCTACCGACAACGCCGCATGGAGATAGTCGAGAAGTATTACGAGGTGCTCGAATAGTGGACTACGGCATGGCCCGGACAAAGAAGGTGGCCATCTGTGACCGCTTCAGCGGCATGTCCGGACAGAAGTTGGTATTGGCGGGTGGATTGCACCCCATTGTGACGCCATGGGCGGCGAGGGCATTGATCGAGTCTTCGAACCGGTTGCCCTCATCGTCGACGAAGTAGTTAGTGGCTGTCGGGTTGTCGTAGCCGAAAGCCCGAACCAGCAACTCCGCCATCTCGTGGCGAAGGAGCGAAACACTGGGACAGAACTCGGTCTTCGTGCAACCGAACCCGATTCCAGCCGCCTCGATCGCACGGATCGCCGGCTCGAACTTGTTGCCGGCGACGTCGGTATACGGGATATCCCCGCCCTCGGGCAAATCGAGAGCGCGAGCGATGAATGCTGCCATCTGCCCGCGCGTAATCTGATCTTCGGGGCAGAACATGTTGTTGAGCGGCGGGTTGCATCCGAGTGTGATCCCGCGTTGCGCGATGATCTCGATGTTTTTCTCGTGGACGTTGCCGTCGTCATCGCGGAAACGCCCATCCCAGCCACCAGCCGCGTTGACCAGGTACGGGTAGGCATCGATCGCTGTCCCGTTCTTGCGCAATTCGAAATGCAGGTGTGGGACCGTCTCCGCCGCATTCCCGGAGTCACCGGCCCAGCCGATGACCTGACCACGCTTGACCGCGACGCCTTCGACGAGGCCCGCGGCAATCCCCCATCCCTCGCCGTCGGTGTTGTCGATGTAGTTCCCGGCGGCGTCCTTCTTGTCGTCATTCAGATGGATGTAGCGCGTGACCCATCCGCCGCCATGGTCGATACCCACATAGCAACAGTCCGAAGGCCCCGAGCTGATCCAGCTGATGGTGCCGTCGGCTACGGCGAGGACTGGCACACCTTTGGCCGTCATGATGTCGACGCCCTCGTGGGTCCTGGAGCACCCAGATCCTCGGCAATCGCCGAAACTGTCGGTCAGCCGATACTCCCCGTCGAGGGGGAAGGTCATGGCACTTGGATCAAAGGGTGCTGCAAGAGCGGGCGCGGTCGTAGGCAGCAAAGACCCGAAGGCCAACACGAGCCCCGCTAACAAACGCGTCGAAAACTTCACGCCGAACCGGTATCGGCGCTCCTACCCGGACTCTTGAATCTTCGGAAGACGGACCTCCCATCGCGCTCTTTGCCAATATCGCCAACGGCGCGTACGGGTAGACCCATGCCTTCCTCCTCTGTAGAGCCGGCGGCGACGGTACCCCGTGTGCCCCCGATTCAAACATCGGACTCTGACCGACCTAGGGCGTTGGAGCTTCAGTACGCTCGTCCAACCGGTCAACTCGGCCGAGAGTCAGGGGGATAGTCTTGAGAAAGTCCACCATTCTCGCTGTGGTCGTCGCCGTCCTGATGGCTGTGCCGCTCACGCTGTACGCGTCACATCAATTTCAGGACGTCCCTGACTCTCACACGTTCCATACCGCGATCGACTTCATGGCTGCCAACGGGATCACTCAAGGGTGCAACCCGCCGGCCAACACCAACTACTGCCCCGAAGATCCAGTCACGCGGAGTCAGATGGCCGGCTTCTTGAAGCGTTTCCATGACACCTTTATCGCCGGCAGTGGAACCGGGCTTGGTGCTGCCGTTCGTCCCCAGAGTGCACCCCCTGATCCTGGCAATGGTGTCGTCGATGACCTGACTTTGAATCTCCACGTTCCGCAGGCGGGCGTCCTCGTGGTCACAGGGAGCCTGCAAATGGCGAACTTCTCGGAATTGGATGCGTTCTCTTGTGGCATCAACTTCGGCTCCGCACCCAGCACCGCTAAGAGCGATTCCTGGCGTGATATCGACCTGACGGCTAGTTTCCTCGCCTCATGCGATACGATCACCGCTATCGAGGTGGGGCCAGGAACTCAACCTGTTCGGCTTGTGATTTCGGGCGCAGCACCAACCACTGAGGCTCTGCAAGGTGGTATGACGGCGGTCCTGTACACGTTCGGAGGGTCTTTTGGCCTCCTCGGCACAGCCACCGATGCCACCGAGGCACGGTCTTTGAGCGACATCCCGAAGAGCGCCGCCGCCGGATAGCCGGACACCCACAACTCTCGTCGATCCGGCTGGCCGGTAGCTTGCCGGCCCTCCCGGGTCCACAATCCGGAGGGTCACGCCTTGACAAACAACGGACATCGCCGTGTTGCGATCTTCAGCCGGTTGCTGGCGCTCTTTTCTCCCGGACGCCTCATCGATCTCGGGGCGGGCCACGGCAAGTTCTCAATGGTTGCAGCCAAGGCAGGTTGGGAGGTCATGGCGGTTGACGCCCGTACGGAGCGCAACACCGCTGCACCTGGCGTGACCTGGGTCGAGGGTGATGTGCGCGACGTCGACCTTGAAGGCTACGACCTGGTGGCGTGTCTCGGGCTCTTCTATCACCTCACGGCCGAGGACCAGCTCGATCTCCTGGCCAGATGCAAGGGAGTTCCATTGATCATCGACACCCACCTCGCCAATGGGCTGTCCACCCACCCATTAGGCGAGGAAGTCGAGCTCCAGGGGTACACGGGGCGTGTCTATCACGAAGGGACGGGCCTGCTCTCGTCGTGGGGGAATCAGCAGTCTTTCTGGCCGACACCGGAATCGTTTCACCAAATGCTGGATCAGGCCGGTTACAACTTCGTGCTCGCCGTAGAGCCCTGGTACCTGCCAGATCGCACCTTCTTCCTCGCTCTGTCGAAATCGTCCTAGACGCCGGACTCGGCGCCGTAGCCGAATTCCCTCAAGAGGCCGGACAGCTCGACTTCGATCTTGGAGACCTGTGATTCATCGAGTCGACCCTCCCACGCCTCTCGATGGATGCTGCCCGGTCTTCCCATCGGAGCACTGACCGGAGTCCTCTTGTCGGCTTCAGCTCTCAAGAAGGCATCAACTTCCGGATGGTTTTCCAAGCCGAGGAAGGTGAATATTCCCTGCACAGTCGAGTGTCCATCTTCGACGAGACTCTCGAAGTGGATCTCGTGGTAGCGGTCCTCTCCTACGATCATTCCGAAGCTGTGAGCGTGTGTCACGAAGGCACGCCATGCTTCGATCGCCTCATCGAAGCCGAGCCACCCCTTCGACAGGATGGATGCAACGACCGCCCGGGGATCACGAATGATGTGGACATATTGGCCCTCTGGAAAGAGTCGGTCCATCGTCGCCAGAGCCTCGGAATCCTGGTCGCCGTCGGCGTACTGGGGATACTTGTCTCCCCATCGCTGACCCGGTCGAGCCCCAAGATCGCGGTATATCTGCTCGACCACGCGCGGGACCTGTTGCCACAGGCTCTCGATGACCTCGTCACGCGAAGTGGCGAGGAGACGACGCGTCCCAACCCAACGATTGAGCATCCGGCTGAACAAGAGCATGAGGCGGGTCTCATTGGTCAGGAAGATCTCGGGGTGATGGTCGAGGACCCGCGCCAGGAAGGTCGTTCCCGACCGAGGGGCCCCGATGACCCAGAACGGTGGGGCCATCGGCGTCTCGACCGGAGGTTCTTGCTTGGGGGGTCGACGCAACATGTCGGCGGGATCCTCTAGTCCAGCATCCACTCGTATTCGGTGCCAGACAACAACGCGGCGATCTCGTGGTAGTTCGACACCATCGATTCGAGTCTGTCTGCCCCGGTTCGGTCCAGGCCGGGTCGCACCTCCTCCGGGTTGATGCCGATGAAATCGCACACGGACGCGTAGGCCTTGACCGGATCGACCGCAACGTCGTCCTCATAGGTGAGATGAAGGGCGGCCCGGTCGGAGAGAGCCGACTTCAGATCCGCCTCCCCTTGCTTCATCTCCTCGAAGACCGCGAGCAGCGGCTGTCGTGGCCCGAATGGCACAGCATTCAGATCGACCCGGACACTTGTGTCCGGCATGGTCTCGTCCGAGGTCCGGTGCCAACGTCGCCTCTCGCGGCCGATCACACCCGACACAACGCGTCGCAGGTAGTTGTGTCGGTGCAGTGTCACGTAGTGGTTGACGCCGACCGAGTCGGTGAGATCGAGAAGACCGGCCAGGTCGAGACCGAGGATCCGCGGGTGGTGCGATGGGAGGTACTTGATCTCGAACCCATAGATCTCAGGAGTGTCACCGATCCGGTTGATGAGGAACTCTCGGGGCGGAACCTCCTCGAACCCGATCTTTGACCGGACCTTGTCCTCGAACACCTCACCATCCCAGGAGATTGCCGGGTGCCGGCCGAGCATCTCTGCCACGACCGTGCTGCCACAACGGCCGACATGGAGCATCGCGACTGTCGTTCGGGGGGCCAGCACAGAGAGACTGTAAGAGAAGTGCGCCCGTTGGACACAACCGCGAAAAGGCCTCATTACATTCGACGGCAATGGCATTGGCTTCGCCGACGGAAGTGGGTGAGCCAGGCTCCGTCGAGGGATCTGGGAGCGGAGCTGGTTGGCACTGGGTGGTGCTGGCCCTCATCTTTGCCATCGCACTAGGGGCACGTCTCTGGAGCATCGACCATGGCCTCCCGGCGGTCTTCAATCCCGACGAGGCGTCCCATTTCGTCCCTCGGGCTGTCCGATTCCATCTGACAGGCGGGTTCGATCCTGGCTACTTCTTGAACCCTCCTCTGATCACCTACGTGTTCTACCTCGCGTTCGCCGTTTGGTTCGGCGGCAGCGACGGTGTGGCCGCCATCGCGGCGTCCGATCCAGCCACGCCTTATCTGGTGGGTCGTGTCGTCATTGCCGCCGTAGGGGCCGTTGGGGCCATCGTCGTGTATCTGGTGGGACGGGTCCTGATCGATCGTCGTGCCGGCCTCGTGGCCGCGTTGTTAATGGCTGTCTCATTCCTCCCGGTCCATTGGTCACATTTCGCCACCAACGACGTGGCAGCCATGGTGGCCGGCACCGTCTCGCTGCTGGGGTCTGTGCTCGTCCTCAAGAAACATCACCTTGGTGGCTATGCCCTTGCCGGCGTCGGCCTGGGGCTGGCAAGCGGGACCAAATACACCGCTGGCATCGTGATCCTGCCTCTCCTTGCCGCGGCCGTGATCCACTGGCGCTCCGAGCATTGGCGGGCGGTGCTCGGACTTCTCATCGCCGGCGCATCTTCGATCGCCGCCTTCCTGCTGGCGGTTCCCACACTGATGACAGACACCCAGTCCGTTCTCGATGACCTGGTCCGATTCGATCCCTCGGGAGGCACGGCACCGAAGATCGGCCAGGCACAGGAGAACGGTCACCTCTACTACGGGTGGGTGCTCACCTGGGGGCTGGGGTGGTTGGCATGCGCCTTGGCAGTCGTTGGTGCGATCTGGTCGCTGATTCGGGACCGGAAGGTGGCCGCCATCCTGCTTCCGGCGCCCGTTGCCTATATCGCCTTCATGGGCGGGCAGGCGGCATTCTTCGGGAGATGGCTGCTTCCGGTCTTCCCGTTCGTGATTCTCCTCGCCGCCCTCGGAGTGGTTCGCCTGACCGCCGCGATTACCGAGCGTCTGGACTGGTCACCGACTCCGTTGCTGGTCGTGGCCACGGTTCTCGTGTGTCTCCAGTCCGTGATCCACGTGGTGCGGATGAACGACCTTCTTAGCCGCACCGACACCAGAGCCGAGGCGGTGCAATGGATGCGGGACAACCTCCCCGCCGGCAGCCGTTTCATCAACTCCGGTGTGCTGGTGCGGCCGATGATCGACGAGGACCCGAGCACTCGTGCGGTCGAGAGCAGATGGGAGGTGACCTCGCTGAACGGCAACCAGTCCACGGTCGGGGCCCGTCCCAGCATGCTCGACCAGTACGAGAAGGAAGGCTGGTGCTGGGTGTCTGCGTCGAGTCTCTTCTATGACCGGTTGTTCGCCGACGAGCACCTCCGCCCCGCGGGCGCCGCCTACTACCGGGAGCTGGAGGAGCGTGGGGAGGTCGTGTTCCGTGCCACGCCATATCGGTCTGGGGCCGCACCCGTCCCCTTCAACTTCGATTGGGCGACGAATCTCTACCCCTTCGAGTTCGAGCAGCCTGGAGGAGAGGTGACCATCTACCGCTTGCATGGAGGTGCCTGCGCCTAGCCTCGCGTAGCTCGTGAAGACTCCCAATCTCTCCGTGGTCGTTCTCGCATGGAACAAGCTGGAGTTGACCCGGCATTGTGTCGACTCGATTCGGTCAGGAACACGTGATGACTACGAGCTGATCCTGGTCGACAACGGCTCGACGGATGGGGGCGCCGATTTTGCATCCGCCGCGGCCGACAAGGCGGTGATCAACGCGGAGAATCTCGGTTTTGCCGCCGGGAACAACTCAGGGCTCGCAGTTGCCATCGGTACCCACGTGGCGTTCGTCAACAACGACACCGTCTTGCCGGCGGGATGGGATGTGTCGCTCACCGGGATCCTCGACGCCGAGCCGCACACCGGGATGGTCCTACCCGCCGTGACCGCTGCAGGCAACCCGGTGACGGTCAGAACCGAGCCCGGGGAGATCGTCGAGGTCTTGCTCCCCTTTGGCGAGTTTCCCAGCGGTGTCGTTGTGGTGATGAGGAGATCTCAGATCGAGGGGTTGGGTGGCTGGAACGAGGAGTATGAGCGAGCCAGTGGGGAGGATCTCGACCTGGCCTTCACGGTCTGGGCCCACGGCCTCGACGTGGTAGTCGACACCAGGGTCCTCGTGGAGCATGCGTCTCAGGCCAGCATGAAGGAGGTCCCCGGGCTGACCGCCCTCTACCGGAACAACCTCGAACGATTCCTCGACCGCTGGGACACAGGGCCCGACGGGCCGATGCTGGACACGATCGACCGCACGGACTATCTCCGAAACCTGGACCGAGCCAGGACAGCGGTGACATGGATTCGGCGGATGATGGCGGCCCGCGACGAGGCGATGGCACTGAGGAGAGCGGTCGATGAGCCCTCGACCAGGCCCTGGTTCAGATCCAGGTCCTGAGCTCGGTCACCAGCTCCCCAATCGACTCGCGCCAGTGGGGTAGCGGCTCGAGTCCGATGCCCTCGAGCCGCTCCGAGGCGAGTACGGAGTACGCCGGCCGGCGGGCCGGAGTCGGGTAATCCTGCGTCTCACAAGGCGAGAGCCTGGAGACGTCGAGGTCGGCGAGCCCGACGCTGGTTCTGGCCAGCTCGTACCAGGTGGTCTCTCCCTGGTTGGTGAGATGAAGCAGCCCGGACGCCCCGGAACGCAAAGCGGCGTAGCTGACCCGAGCCAGATCGGCCGCCACGGTCGGATTGCCCCGTTGGTCGTCCACCACCCGCAGATCATGTTCCCTGACCCTCCGCAGGATGGTGGCGACGAAGTTGGGGTGACTCCCCGAGATCACCCATGAAGTTCGCACGACGAGAGTCCCCTGATCAACGGCTAAGGACTCGCCCAGCAGCTTGGAGCGTCCGTAGGCGTTGATCGGGCTGGTCGGGGAGGACTCGACATATGGCCGGTCAGCGAGCCCGTCGAAGACATAATCGGTCGAGAATGTGAGCATTGGCCGCGAGCGGTGCGCAGCCCACTCGGCAAGGACTCCCACCGCCACCGTGTTGATTGTTGTGGCCAGCCCTTCTTCTTCCTCGGCTCGATCGACCGCCGTGTAGGCGGCACAGTTGATCACTACTGAGGGGTCGAGCGCATCCAGAGTGGGGGCGATGTCGTCGAGACGGGTCAGATCGAGGTCAGCGTGTGAGAGCCCGTTCGCGTCGTCGCCGAGGAGACGGGTGAAGGCGGTGCCCAGTTGGCCGCCCCCACCGAGGACGGCTATGCCTCTGATCGATGCTCCTCGACAACTCGGGCCACATACTCGCGGTATGTGGAGTTAGGCATCGCAGACAGGGTGGCTTCCATTTCCTCCAAGGTCACCAGGCCCTTTTCCAGGGCGATCTCCTCCAGACAGGCGATCTTGAGGCCCTGCCGGTGCTCGATGGTGGCGATGAAGTTGGCCGCTTCGAGCAGAGAATCGTGGGTGCCGCTGTCCAGCCATGCGATCCCACGTCCCAACCGGATAGCCCGAAGGGTCCCCTCTTCCATGTAAGCGCGGTTGAGATCGGTGATCTCCAGTTCGCCCCGTGCTGACGGATTGAGCTTCTTGGTCATCTCCACGACCCTCCCGTCGTAGAGGTAGAAGCCGGGCACTGCCAGGTTCGACTTGGGCTGGGCCGGCTTCTCCTCGAGCGAAAGTACCTTGCCGTCATCGGCGAGTTCGACGACGCCGTATCGGACCGGGTCGGAAACCGGGTATCCGAAGACGAGGGCACCGATGGCAAATCCTTCCACGATTTCAGCCAGGCCGAGCGCACCATGAAAGATGTTGTCACCGAGGATGAGGGCCACGGGGTCGGTGCCCACGAATGCTTCGCCCACGAGGAAGGCCTGGGCGATGCCACCGGGATGCTCTTGGACGACATACTCGATCGACAGCCCCCAGAGTGCGCCATCGCCGAGCAAATCTCTGAAACGCGGGGTGTCGTGTGGTGTGGAGATGAGGAGTATCTCCGAGATGCCGGCCTCCATCAGCGTGGCCAGCGGGTAATAGACCATCGGCTTGTCGTAGACCGGCTGCAATTGCTTGCTGGCGACCCTGGTCATCGGGTCGAGCCTGGTGCCGGCCCCCCCGGCGAGGACGATGCCCTTCACGGAGTTGCCTTCTTCAAAGGCCGCCACCATTCCTCGCGGCTCCGGTACCAATCGACTGTGTCACTCAGACGCTCGTCGAATGGGTGTGCCGGCGCCCAGCCGAGGGCACGAATCTTGGAGGAATCCACGGCATACCTGAGGTCATGTCCTTTTCGGTCCTCCACGTATTCGATCGACGATTCGTCTTTGCCCATGATCTCGAGCATGCGCCGCGTGAGATCGAGGTTGGTCATCTGCGCATTGGCCCCGATGTTGTAGATCTCACCCGTTGTGCCGGCGTCGACAAGCGTGTGAAGGGCCGAGCAATGATCCTCGACATAGAGCCAGTCCCGCTCGTTGGATCCGGTCCCATAGAGGGGCACCTTGCGCTCGTCGATGAGGTTCGTGACAAAGAGGGGGATGACCTTCTCCGGGAACTGATAAGGCCCGTAGTTGTTGGTGCATCTGGTGACGATCACCGGGTAATCGAAGGTGACCCGATATGAGAGAGCGATCAGATCGCTGCCAGCCTTGGACGCGGAGTAGGGGGACGATGGGTCCAGCAGAGCAGTCTCCGGGGCGAACCCCTCGGCCACCGACCCGTACACCTCGTCGGTGGACACGTGGATGAACCTGGGAACCCGGTTCCGAGCAGCGGCGTCTAGAACCACACCGGTTCCCACCACATTCGTATCCAGAAACACCGACGGGCCGGTGATCGACCGATCCACGTGGCTCTCGGCGGCAAAGTGCACCAACACGTCGACGTCTCGGGCGAGACTGTTCACGAGATCAGCATCACGAATGTCACCGAGCACGAAGTTGTGCCCCGGGTATCGATCCAACTCGTCGACAGTCGTCTTCACCCCCGCATAGGTGAGGAGGTCCAAGTTGGTCACCAAGGCGTCGGGTTCGTTCTCCAACACGTAGCGAACGAAATTCGACCCGATGAAGCCGGCTCCGCCGGTCACGAGGTACTTGCGTGGCACCCGCTCAACCTATGCGAAGACTTACGGGTCGCGCAAGTGCGGAGCCTCAGAGCTCGTGCGACGGGGAGTCCTGTAGCTGATCAATGCCAAGTGGTCACTTCAAAGGTCCCAGAACGTGCGCCAGGTCTGCTCGGCACTCTCCACGGCCTCCGTTGCCCTGGACCCAGCGGCTGGCCCTTCCCGTCCAAGTTCGGACAGCGTCATGTATATGTACCGGCTCAGGTTGTGGAGATCTCGATATGCAACCGTGTCCTCCGCGCGAAAGGCGTCGCTCCGAGCCCAGGCTTTGCGCTCTGAGGCGAGCAAGTCGTAGTCCTGCATCAGTGGCAACAATCGCTTGATCCTCGAGTAGGACTCCCAATCTGCCGAGGCTCTCACCTCAGCCTCCATCGTCTCGTCGAGAATGGGGAGCCGACTGGTCCGAGCATCCCACCCGGCTGTCAGCGCCTCGAATCGATCAGACACTTCCGAGGTGACCTCGAGTTCGAGGAATCTGTAGAGAGAGCGAAGATAGTTTCGATCGCCCGAGAAGAGGCCGTCGTAGTCGACGATAAAGATGTCGCGTAGACCAAACCGCTCCAGGTAGCGCAAGATGTTCCTGAGGCTCCGATTCCAGTGCTCGATGGCCAGTGTGTAGTCGTTCGCCGACGGCCAATGATCGGTGGCGTCTGCGGCACGCCGCTGGTAGGAGTCGGCGACCGACACTGGATCACGGATCGTCACGATGAACCGGGCACCAGGAAAGGTCTCTCTCAGGTATGGCAGTTGCCGGATGTAGAACGGTGCCTTGTCCCCCACGTAGACCAGCTTGCGCGTGTCCCACTTCTTCTTGAGTGCAGATTCATCCGCCGGCCAGACCTTGAAGCCCTGCCGGTCTGGCGAGATCAACCGCGCTGGTAGGTAGGACGTCTCCATCTCGGTGGGCGCGAAGAACACCTCTGACGTGAAATGTTCCGGAGTGATCCGTGTCCGAATCTTTCGGTAGCGCTCCATGCCGAGAACGATGCGAGGGTCATGATTGAGGAGTTCGCAGAGAGCCGTGGTTCCAGACCTCGGGTTGCCTCCGATGAACAAGAACTGTCGTTTCGGCCTTTGCAATTTCGCTTTGTGCGGGTAGTAGCGAACGAAGGCGTTGTCGCGAATGTCCG
The DNA here is from genome assembly GCA_040510135.1 of Acidimicrobiia bacterium. Lineage (GTDB taxonomy): Bacteria > Actinomycetota > Acidimicrobiia > Spongiisociales > ZC4RG35 > JARDZU01. The sequence continues at coordinate 65,313 of JBEVJN010000077.1, forward strand.
CGTCGATGACCTCGACCGATATGCCGGTCTTCCACAACGAGTGGGCGAGGGCAGGCTGATCACGTATGCCGGTTTGCACGAGTTCGTCGAACCAGTCCTCGTTGAAGGCGGCCACCTCCGGCGTGTGACGACGGAGGATCACTCCAGCGGAGTGGACGTAACTATCGCCGGGCATGCCTTCTCTTGCGTATCGCTCCGCCACCAGCTGGAGCAAGCCCGGGTCATCCTTGGACAACGCCGCGCATGCCTCCAGCTCTTCATAGACATCCGTTCGCCGCGGATGCCTGAACAGCGCCAGATCTGCATCCTTCAAGTAGCCGTCGACCATTTGGAGCGGATCGACGAGCAACTGGAAGGTCCCATCCAGGTACAGAGTCACATCGGCATCGGGGAACACTCGATGGGACAGGATCTTGTGAAATCGCTGTGCGTATGGATGCCCTCGCATCGGCAGGTCGACAGTCACAATCTCCCATCCATCAGCTCGCACGACGGGGCGATCCGAGATGCAGACGTAACGGACCGATTCGTTGCGCCGATGAGGCCCACGGAGGATGTCGTAGTCGTTGAACACTGCGGTGTATACGACGACATTCATCGGGGCTAGGCGAACACTTCAGCGTCGAGCAGATATGGCGCCGCTGCGTCCTTGTCCGAGAGAGTTGGTTCGCTTTCCAACGGCCAATCGACGCCGATCTCGGCATCGTCCCATCGGATCGACCGGTCGAGATGAGGCGAGAAGAACTCCGTCACCTTGTAGATCATGTCGGCGCGGTCGGTGAGAGCGAGAAACCCGTGGGCGAAACCGGGTGGGATCCAGAGCTGGCGATGATTCTCGGCGCTCAACTCCACACCCACCCATTGGGAGAAGGTGGGCGACGAACGCCTGATGTCGACAGCAACATCCCACACGGATCCCGAAACCACACGCACCAGCTTGCCCTGTGGTTGTGGCTCGAATTGATAGTGAAGCCCGCGCAAAACGCCTTTGACCGACAGGGATTGGTTGTCCTGGACGAAGTCGATTTCTTCACCGATAGCGTTCGCGAAAGACGTCCGATTCCAGGACTCGAAGAAAGAGCCCCTCTGATCCTCGAACACACTGGGCTCGATCAGGACCACCTCGGATATGGCGAGACGGGTGGCATCCATGGGCTGGAGATGTTACGGGCCCCCATCGCAGCCGGGTTTGCGCTGCCGATCTATCGCATGAAACCCACCAACCCGACTTGACTTGGAGCATGAGCAGCAGTGGGCCTCTCTTCGTCGGCGGCACGGGTCGCAGCGGAACGACGATCGTGGCAAGGATCCTCGATGCACACCCCGACTTGCACATGATTCCCATCGAGGTTCGCTTTGTTGTCGACCCGGGAGGCCTGTGCGATGTTGTCGCGGGAAAGACTGACGTCGAGAGTTTCGTCGAGAAGTTGTTAGGGCCCTGGTGGCAACGGGTACGGCCCGATGGCAGCACACGCGGCGTTCACACCATCCTCGACCGAAACGACCTGGTCGCTGCGGCGGAAGACCTGATGCGGGCCGAGCCGAGCAATCTCTTGGAGAGCGCTCGCCGTTTCCTTCACGCGGTCCTCGATCCCTTGGCCGACGCCGCAGGAGCACGTACATGGGTCGAAATGACACCACCGAACATCGCAAGGGCAGGGGACCTGCTCCACCTCTTGCCAACGATGAGGCTCGTCCACAGCGTCCGATCTGGAAAGGACGTGGCCTGTTCTGTGACTTCTGTGAGTTGGGGACCCAATGATCCGTTGTCAGCTCTCGACTGGTGGGAGGTCCGGATGACAGAAGCTCACGAGGCGTGCGCCAACTTGCCCGGCGATCGTGTCATGACACTCCAGCTGGAAGACCTGATCGTCCACGCCCGGCAGGAGACGCTCTCCCGCCTCCTCGAGTTCGCTGGGATAGACCGTCACCCCGCCGTCGACCGGTTCTTCGATAGGTCCGTCACGATCGACCACTCGAACATCGGTCGGTGGGCGATCGATGTCGAGCGGGAGCATCGCGACGTCTTTCTCGAGCGGTACGAATCGATCCTCGACCGGCTGACGCGGTTGGGCATAGCCGTGTGAAGGCCTGGCACGGACTGCGGATGGTCCCCTCGATACCGCTAGTGTCCGTCTGTCGATGATGCCCTTCTTCCTTGAGAGCTTGTTCAGCCGCGACCACCCCATACCACGAGACCTTCCGCCGTTCCATATGGCCCCGTGGAATCCATCGAGGGTGTCGAGTTGATAACGATCGTCGGAGTGCCGGGCAGTGGGGCCTCCTACCTGGCAGGCGCGCTCTACAAGCTCGGCGCAGATCTGGGGGTTGGCCCGGAGGAGTCCCCAGGTGCGACCACGTTTCCCGCAGCATTCGAGTACGCGCCGGTGGCGAATATCGACCGAGACGTGCTCATCGCGCTCGGTGGCACATGGTCCACCCCGCCGCCTTTTTCGCCCGGCTGGATGGAGGACCAGAGGATCACTCCTATCCGTGATCGGGCAAAACACGTGTCGGACCGGCTACCTGACCGGGTCGTCGTCAATGATCCACGCCTGGCGTTCGTCCAACCTCTGTGGGAGACGGTTGGCAGTGCACCGGCGACCATCCTGTGCCTCAGGCACCCGATGGCCGTAGCCGGCTCGCTGCAAACCGAGCACGGGCTGAACGTAGACCACGGTCTTTTCCTCTGGTTTCGCTACAGCGCGGCGGCCATCCTCAATCGACCAGATTCCATGATCGTCGACCACGAGTCGCTGCTGAACGAGCCGGAAGGACAATTGACGCGCATCGCCGAGCACATCGCTCTGGAGACGAGCCCGAGGATCCTTGCTACCGCGGCTAGCACAGTCTCCACCGGGGAGGCTCGGCCTGTAGGCACCGCCCTACCCGAGTCCCCCATCGGCGCCATCTGCCTCCGCCTATACGACGTCCTCCAATCTGGGCACCCACTCGAGGACGACGAGGCTGTGTACCTCTGGGCACGGCTGGCCACCGAACTACCTTGGAGCGGGCCAGGTGACGTCGACGTGCGTCGCGCACGCCGCGAGGTCATCGAACAGGGCATCAACGTCGCCCGACTCACTCGTGAGAATCAGCGAAATGAACGACGACTCGAGCGTCTCGCTTTGGAGCTCCAGCGGACCACGCGGGCAATGGACGAGATGGCGCTCCGTGAAATAGTCGGCATCATGGAGGCTCTCCAGGACCAAGGCGCCAAATGAGCGAGCCGATTTTCATTCTGGGATGTCACCGCTCCGGAACATCGGTCGTGGCCGGACTCCTTTACCGGGCATGTGGAGTTTCCATGGGCGAGCTGATGCCCCCAACAGCAGACAATCCCACGGGCTATTACGAGGCGCTCGGAGTGGTGGAGGCGCATCGAAGTCTCCTCGCCCAGATGGAACGGGACTGGACGTGCCCGCCCTCGACCTTCCGACCTGGCCGTCTCGATCTCACAGCGCTCGCTGAGCAGGTCGACATACACAAGCAACTCCCGGGAGTCTGGGCGATGAAGGATCCACGCTCGATGTTCCTCCTGCCCGCTTGGAGTCATCTCGGTGTCGACCGGGTTCGCCTGGTGGCCGTCGCCCGCGAGCCGGCTGACACGATTCGATCAATCGAGAAACGAGACCACATTCGACAGGATCGCGCCGAAGCCATCGTCGAGGCGTACCTGGGTCGTCTGCTGGAGATCGCAGCGAAGGTCCCTCTCCCCGTGATCCGGTTCCCCGGCCGCGGCGACAGCATTATCCGGCAGGTCGGGAACCTGGCCGCTTCCCTGGACCTGCCCTGGGACGAGGATGCAGCCAGGTCGTTCTTCGACGAGACGCTGGTGCGGAATCGAACGAGGTTCCGGGATACCAACCCCACCTTCGATTCGCTCATCGAGAAGGCTCGCCACCCCAAGAAGGTGCCGGCGATCAGCTTGCGGTCCCTGAAGCTCCGTTCCGAGCCGGAGGTGGCATTGGAAAGGCACCTCGGCGTCCTAAATGCACAGCAGCGCAACCAGATCTGGGAAATGGCTCATTTCGAGACCGATCCTGAGCCGAACGTGGCCGAGATCCTCCTCGAGGGGGCGCGACCCGGAGCCGCCCAGCGCCCTGGAGTGGAGGTGCGCCAACTCGAGGTAAAGGGCCCACTGGCCGTCGGAGCGGCACTGATCAAGAACGGACTCCGCCCCCACGGCGTGGTCGCCCACAGTCTGGTGGCCGGTCGACCCCCAAGTGAGATCGAGTACATGATGCGATCCATCTACCTGGCCACGGACGCTTTCGCCGAGTTGTTGTTGGATGTTCCGGATCCTGACGGAGATGGTTTGCTGAGCTCGACGCCGCCGCCGGTCAACCATCCTCTGCCGCATGACGTCGAGGAGATCGCGACGGAGACCGGTTGGGACCACGTCGTGACGCAGCGGTTGTCGCCCGGTCGATCCGGGATGATGTTCCGAAAACGCATCCTCACCGACACCGAGCTCGTCCCGGTCGTGACCGACGTCCTGGCGGGCTTGGAGCGGATTCACGCGATGGAGGCTCGGCTCTCGTCGATGGCATTCCCCGGGGAGCCGGCCGAAGAGCCGACATCCGAAGCGCTCGAAGCGGAGAGGAAACGAGCTGAAGAGGCGGAGCTTGCACTCGACCGCTTGCGTAACCGGCGGAGTGTCAGACTTGCCCTGGGCCTGTCGCAGGTGTTCCGCCCCTTGTTCAGAGCCCTTCGATCATGGAAGAACAAGCGCTAGCCAGAAACCTGACGAGGCTTCGTCCACAGCCAGCGCCAACCGAGGGCGCTCTGGTGTCCATCGTGGTGACCAACCGCGATGGCGCCGGCCACTTGAGCACCTTCATCAAAGGCCTCCGAAAGCGGACGCGCTATCGCTCGATCGAGCTGGTGATGGTCGACAACGGCTCGTCTGATGACTCGCTCGCTCTCTTCGAACGATGGGACGGCCGGAGGGTGCTCGTATCCAACCTCGAGAACCAGAGCTTCTCTGTCGCTAACAATCAAGGCATCCGGGCCGCCACCGGAAGTCTGGTGCTGCTGGCCAACAACGACATCGAGCCGATCCATCCTGACTGGCTCGGATACATGGTGCAGTCACTCCAAGACGACGTTGCAGGGGTCGGGGCCATGCTGGTGTATCCGAAGCGCCCGAGACATGGGCCGACGCCAGAGCAGCCCGACCTGACGGTTCAACATCTGGGTGTCCACTACGTATACGGGGCGCGTGGCGTCCGGGCAGTCAATACCGGAGCGGGACGAGACCCACTGTCCGTCGTGGCTCCCGATACACGGGAAACGCCGACGGCGACCGCCGCTTGCCTGCTGGCCAGACGCTCGGACCTGCTCGTCACCCCGTTCGACGAGACCTACTGGTATGGATCGGAAGACTGGGACCTCTGTCTGCGATTGGCGGATCTCGGAAAAATCGTCGTCGACCAACGGGCGGTCCTGTTTCATCACGAGTTCGGTACTCAGCACGAATACATGGATGGCACGTGGGGCAAGACCCGGAACCAAAACCATCAGTGGTTCAACGAACTCTGGGGACCGGCGCTGACGCGAAAACTGAGGTCGGAAGTCACCGGCCCGCAGTCGGCGTGGTTCTTTCGGGGCGATCAGGCTCCCACGCTCTACTTGACCCCCGAATCGGACACACCCAGAACAGGTCTCGCAAGACAACTCCGCGAGCAAGCACTTAAGGCCGGCTGGCACGTGAGTGAGGAGGAAGGAGGAGGTTGTGATGTCGCCATCGCCCTGTCTCCACCCCAGGATGTCCACTGGTTCTGCTCGGTCGATACCTCGGTTGCTCTCGTCAGCGAGCAGGAGGTCGAATGGGCGCGATCGGGTGCCCTGGACGCGGCCACGCGGATCCTCGTGCCCGATCGGGTCGGAGAGGCACGCCTGGCCGCTTCGTGGGCAGCGGGGATTGTGGAGGTTGCCGAGGAACTGAGCAGCCCTGACAAGGCTTCGTTCACGCGACTCTTGGAACTCGCCGCACCGCGTTCAGACGCCCTGAGGATCGGCGTCTCGACATGTGCCCCTGACTGGGAGAAGGCTCAGTTCTGGGGTGACACCCATCTCGCGAGGGGATTGATGCGCGCCTTTCGGCGATTGGGAAACGAGGCCGCCGAACTGATCGTCGAGGACTGGCGTCGCTCCAAAGCCGCTAGCTGTGATGTAGTCATCCACCTTCGAGGGCTCGAACGACGACCCGCAGCCCGCGGCCAATGGAACCTGTTGTGGATCATCAGTCACCCGGACCGCTTGGAGCCGGGTGAGTGTGATGCCTACGACCTCGTTGCCTCCGCCAGCCAACAGCACGCCGAGCAACTCAGCGAGGAGCTCGGGCGTCTCGTCCATTTCATCCCCCAGGCGGCCGACGCAGACCGGTTCAGGGTAGGGCCGCGGGAAGCCGAGTACGAGACGCCGGTGCTCTATGTCGGGAATGCTCGCTGGCCCAATCGCCGGGCGCCGCGCTGGCTCATGCGAAATGGCCGGCCGTTCCAGCTCTATGGCAAGCATTGGGAACAGTTCCCTGAGGCCACATTCGTCCGTCGGGACTACATACCGAATGAGGACCTCGCCGCGGCGTATCGATCTGCTGATGTGGTCGTGGCCGACCACCACGGATCCATGCGCACCAACGGATTCCTCGCCAACCGTCTCTTCGACGTCCTGGCATCGGGCGGGGTGGTGCTGTCGGACGATGTCATGGGTCTGGCCGAGGTTTTCGGTGGTCTGATCTACACCTATTCGGACGCTCGCGAGCTCGAGAGCCAACTGCGCACTCTCCTCTCCGACCAGCCGCTCCGACGTCGGCTCGCGACCGAGGGTCGCCAGGTCGTCCTGGCCGACCACACCCTGGATCATCGCGCACGTCAATGGCTCGACCTGCTCGACCGGCTGTGAAGGCCGTTCAGAGCACCGTGTGGACAAACCGAGGACCCTGTGGTTCCCTCACACGGCTCCATGACTGATGCACTTCCAGCGCCTCTGATCGTTCTGTCATCTCATCGTTCAGGCTCAAGCTCCGTGATGGGGCTCCTGGTCGGTATGGGACTCCAAGTGGGTGAGGTGCTTCCACCACAGTTGGACAATCCGAAGGGCTTCTACGAGTCGGTTCTCATCGTGAATGAGAACCGTCGGATTCTGGCCTCCATGGATCGAGACTGGACCTGCCCTCCCCGCGCACTCGACCAGTCGGCCATCGATCGAGGAAGGCTTGAAGGCGCACTGGATGAGGTTGTCAGCGACCGGACGCGGCCTTGGGGGTTCAAGGATCCAAGGACCATCTTCACCCTCGAGGCCTGGCTCTCCGTCTTGGACAGCGTGCGGCTTCTAGGTGTATATCGACCTGCCGGCTCCGTGGCCAGGTCGCTCGAGACGCGCGACCATTTCTCCCAAACCGCGGCCGAGTCGATTGCAGTCCTATACAACGAGCGGCTGGCACAGCTCCACCAGGAGCTTGACTTTCCGATCGTCCAATTCGGTGGTGAGAGGGATGCGATGCTCGACCACATGGAAGACCTTTCGCGTCAGCTCGATTTGGACTGGGATCCGGAATTCGCCAAGAGCTTCTTCGAGACCGAGCTCATCCACCACGCGCGGCCGGACGGCCTCACGACAGCAGACGAATATCTCGAATCGGTGGTCGACACGAAAGTCGACCTTGCTGCCTGGAGTCGTCACGACGCCATCAGCGCTCTCAAACGAGTCGAGTCGCATGGTCGTTTCACCCCCTCAAGCCCCTACCTCGGCCCACAATTCTTGGTTCGCAGGACACGCCTGTGGGGCATGTTGCGGAGACTTGGTGGGGAAGTTGAAGCGGTCTTGGAGTTGCTGCCCGACGATCGCCGGCACTTCAATCCTCTGGAAGGTGTCGACGCCGAGCGCTACAGGCGGCAACAGCAAGGCCAGATCCATGGGCTCGAATCGGATCGGACCTTCACACACATCCTGGCGACCGATGTGCTCGATATCGTTCCGCCCGACGACCTGGACGAATTCCTGGCGGGGCTCCTGACCATGACCGATATCGACGGTGTTGTCGGCCTCTGCGGGCATATCGTCGATGGCCCACACCAGGCCACCGCCCCTCGCTCCGACCTCGATCACAGCCGGTATGAGCATCGGCGCGACGATCTCGAACACGCAATTCGACGTCTCGGCTGGCATATTGCGTCCTGGCGCGTCGACCTGAATGTCGTGGTACTAGCCCGCTCGGCCAGGCGATCCGACTCAACGGTCCTCAGCCCGTCAGAAATGCGAACGCGGCTCAGAGGAGCCTCGGCGGAGAAGGCCGCGCTCGAGCGACGTCTGGACGAGGCCGACGCGAAGCTCGAGAGCCTGAGCCGGAAGCTGGCGGCTTCCCAGCGCGACTACACCCGACTGCGGTCGAGACGAGTCGTCCGGTTCTCGTTGGCAGTGGCGCGGTCATTCAAGCCCGTTTTCGAATTGGTGCGAGGCGGGAGTGCGTCCTCTCGGGCCAAGACAGACACCATGCCAGGAGCCGAGGGAGGACCGAGTTACAACGAGGCCGAGGTGCCCTATGTTCATATCCGCCCGGTCACAGACAACGACCAGTCATCGACATTGGTTGCACCGCGTGTGTCGGGGAGCACACCATCGGGAGACCGATTCCAGGCTGACGAAGCCGCACTGATCCGCATCGGCCTGTTTCTGCCCGCCAACAAGAGCACTTTTCCAGCGTCGACACACGTTCGTGTCCTGCGGCGCTTCTACCACACGTCGGTCGAGCGGCACTTGAGCCCCGTCGTCCTGGATGCGGAGCGCTACCTCGAATCCGAATCACCGAGGCAATTGGATATCGCCCTAATACAGAGGACTGGCGTGCCCGCCACGTTGACCGATGAATTCGTTCAGAGGATGGACGACGAAGGCATTCCGATCGTCCTGGATCTCGACGACGACATCATCGACATGCCCGCCATACATCCCGACTTCGATGCGTTCCGCGAATGGCGAGAACCGCTGAAGAGGCTGGCGGCCAGGGCTGACCTGATCACAGCGAGCACTGAGGCCCTGCGCCAACGCCTCATGGCTTACAACGACCACGTAGTCACGATACTGAACGCCCTGGACTCCGGACTTTGGTTTGCTTCCAATCATGATCAAGACGGTCAGTCGCCACAGAGGGACCCGAATTCATTCCGCCTTCTCTATTTCGGATCCCGCACCCATGGCGGCGACCTTCGTCTCCTCGAGGAGTTCGTTCGTCACCCTGGCAACGCAACTTCTTTGACTGTGGTTGGAGGTGCCCCACCCGGCACTCTGGACTGGTGCCAACATGTCGATCCACCAAGGGCCAGCCGCGAGTACCCGAAGTTCGTTGAGTGGTTGCGGGAGTTTGCATCTGACTTCGATGCCCTGGTCGCTCCACTGGCCGACACACCATTCAACGAGGCCAAGAGCGACCTCAAGTTTCTGGAGGGCGCTGCCCTTGGCCTTCCCGTGATATGCAGTGATGTGGTCGCGTATTCACCACTGAGGGGCCGAGGCGTGGCTCTGCTCTGTGGGCCAACTCCTCATGAATGGGGGGCCGCCATCTCGGCGTTTCGTGACCAGCCGGACCTGCGCAACTCCCTCGCGCATGCAGGTGACAAATATGTTCGGTCCGAACGCTTATTGGAACAACAGGCGACCGACCTGGTGCAGGTGCTCGGGGACCTGGTATCCAAGGCGAAAGCGACCCCTGGCTAACGACCCGAGTGAAGGTTGGCAGCTGATCGGCAACCGTGCTCCTCTACTGAGCCTGTTGATCACGATCACTTGTCCTGCGGTTCAGGGCCCACGAGTACATGAGCCCGTCCAATCCGTTCAATGAGAGAAGCCGCTTCTCCTGGTCAGGGCTCAACCCAAGGTCCTCCGGCGCCGCCTCGGTCACATTGCTTCTCACAGATTCAGTGAATCGAGGCGTCCATCCGGCTTCTCGACACACGTCCGCATAGATCGAGTAGAGGTCATCGGTCACACCCAACACCGTCACAGAGCCGATCATTCGCTCGAGCAATTCGACGAGTGCCGCCCCCTTCACGTCAGCGCCGTCGACGGAAGATGCGATTGCGCCCTTTGGGGCAAACGGGCTGTCGAACATGATCCGGATCCTGGTCAACAACCATGACGACTGCGGATTGCTCAGTTTTTGGTCGGTCTGGGAAGAAACCCACTCATCGAAGGTCACCTCCGTGATGCGATCTTCACGCCAGTCCGAGGCGACCTGCCGCCTTCGAAACTTGTAGAAGCTCCGCCACCAAGCCATCGGATCTCTAACGGCGAGCACAGTGACCCATCTCACGTCTGGCAAGACGTAGAGAGGTTCCAGGAAGTTGTGACCAACGAAGAGCCTGAATCGACTGAGCTCGCTTGGGCTTCGTTCGAGCCACTGATGGTTCCCCGCGCTGAGAAAAGTGAGCTTTGAGCTCACATGTGCCTGGAGCATTTTGCGGAGCGACGTGCCGCCAGTCTTGGGAACATGGAGCAACAGGATGCGTGGCTCAACATCTTTGTTCCCCCAGCCGGTGTCTTTCATCTCCTTCGAGACCCACTGGGACACGTTTATCTTCTGATCAGCGAGCCCATCCTGAGACAGACGTGAGATTTCGTCCTCGCTCAATCAGCTTCTCCTTCGTCGGAGCTCGCCCATCGACCCCGATCGCCTCGATCCGCGGGGTCTCCCGAATGTTCGACGTTTATAGCGGACGCGGGATTTCCGTGGCTCCCGGAGCCTCGTCGTGTCATCTTTCGATGACACCTTCTGCGGTTAAGGTGTCGCCCAATGACCCCCCCGACGAAGTGGCCTTGTCATGCGCCGTTTGTCCGTGTGGTGCGATCGTCCATTTGTCGGCAGGGGTGATCGGGTCATGCCTGTCTACCCAACTTGCGAGTTCGCTCTGCTCAGCGATTCGGAAGCCATCGAAACGGTACGCACGGCGGTCTCCGACCGTGATCCCTTCAGCTTGATAAGGCTCGGCGACGGGGAGGCTGTCCTGCTCTCTTTCGGAGAAGACATGGGGCTTCAAGACCTCGCCTACCTGCACAGCCACTGGGGGGCTGAAAGAGTGACCTTGCGTGACGTGGGCCTGGTCAAGCAGGACCTCGAGATGGCGGTTCGGGGCGCCGACGTCGTGGGCATTCGAGACGACCTCGTCAATACGACCCTCCCGCCTGACCTGCTACAGCGCTCTGCCACCGAAGTCCGAGACACCGTGATCTCTGCCATCAGGATCAGACCAGAAGAGATCGAGGACCTGAAGGCCATAGGGGCCAGACGGTTGGCCCTCCTTCATCAGGTCTTGCGGAGCATCGAGTGGGCTGAAGATCAGCAATTTTGCAGCGCCTGGATTCACTGGGACCTGTTGGCAACAGGAGCCCTGAACCAGATCCTGCAAGACGTGAATCAAGTTGGACTGGTCACCTCGAGGCCCGAGCTCGGCGAGATGGTGGCGCGCCGATTCAGTATCCAGACCAGGACAGTGATCGTGCCCGACAAGCACGTCGTGGTCCCGGGACCGGGCGAACATGTTCCGGATCGATATCGCACGATCAGATCGGAGTTCGATTTCCCCCCTGGAACCCTTGTCCTGGTCGGGGCCGGCATACCTGGCAAGGTCTACTGCCAGTGGCTCAAGGAGTCAGGCTGTGTCGCCCTCGATGTCGGTTCGATCTTCGATGCGTGGGTTGGCAGGGCTTCGAGGCCGACGGTCCTCAAGTCCCGATTCAGCATCACCGAAGGCGACCGGGTCCCATCCGATCTTCAGATACACGTGCCTTCGTATGGCGGCCGGCGGCTGATCCCACGATGGAAACCATCAAACTTGGCCGAAAGGCGGCGAGGGGAGTGAATCGTCCTCCGTCGACGAGGCCTTCATCCCACAACTGCTGAGCCTATCGGGACGGTTCGGTAGCCCAAAATCAACCTTGCGTTAAGGTGGGTCACCGAACTCTTTGGTCGGAACGCTCAGCTTCCGATACCAGTCTGGATGTCCTTGCCCACCCGCCATCGAATCCATCGGTTGATACTGGCCGCGGCACTCGGCCTCGGAACGTTGGCGCCAATGGCAACACCTGTCAATGCGGCGACGGACAAACCGATGCTCCTCGGCATCGCCTCTGGTCCGGAGTGGCGAGATGAGATACCCGTCTTCACCCAGCAGGTAGGGAAGACCCCCGCGATCTATCAGCTCTTCCTCGACTTGGAGAGGAATTGGACAGATGGGGCGGTCGTAGATCAGCTCACCGAACTCGAGGGTCTCGGGCTCATCCCATACCTCGAAATCCACGCCGATGATCTCGCCGGCCTCAACTCTGGGACGTACGACACCAAGTTGGAGCAGATGCGAAATGCCCTCGCCGGCTGGCTCCGGGGTCGTCCCGGTCGGACCATGCTGGTCGCCCCGCTGCCGGAGATGAACGCCAATCACCCTTGGTCGGGCCAGCCGCACATGTTCAAGGCTGGCTACCGGCAGATTCGGGCCGCCCTGATCGAAGAGGGCCTCACACCCCGACAGGTCCGGTTCGTGTTCGCCCCCTACGGGGACAGCAGCCACGACGACAACTATGACGTCTACTACCCAGGCGACGGGGTCGTCGATCTGATCGGTTTCGCCATGATCAACAATGGCAACCCGGCGTGGCGCAATTACGAATTCACCTTCGGACGGTACATCGACGCCCTCCGTGCGCAGGTCTCGCTGACAAAGCCGATCCTTATCACGCAGACGGCATCGATCGAGACCGGTCCCCGAGGCGAGTCGCGAGACCAATGGCTCGATGACATGTTCACCAGGCTGAAAGCGCACGACCAGGTGATAGGAGCCATCTATTTCAATCGCAATCGGCCGGAGAGAGACCTTGACTTTCGGGTGCTCATAAACGGCCAGCTCGATCCTGCCATCCGAGAGGGCTATCGAACCTGGAGCCCACCAAGCGCGGTGTCATGGATCTTCGATGGCCGCATGGACGCCTGGGTCCAGGAAAGAGAGGCCAGGTTCGGTTCGTTCCTCGATATCCACGGGCATACCTTCGAATCTGCAATCCGCTGGCTGGCCAGCGAGGGAATCACCAAGGGATGCAACCCACCGCTGAACTCCAGATTCTGTCCCGATGCCAGTGTGACTCGAGGCCAGATGGCCGTCTTCCTCGCCCGCGCTCTGAATCTTCCGCCTGCCGGTGCGGATCATTTCACAGACGACGAGGGCGAGTTCTACGAGAACGCTGCCAATCAGCTCTTCGAATCCGGGATCACGCAAGGTTGCGCACCTCGTGCCTACTGCGGGGGCGACGCAATCACTCGCGGAGAGATGGCTGCCTTCTTGGCGAGAACATTCGACCTTGCCCCCGCGGGGACCGACTACTTCGGTGACGACCGCACCTCGATCTTCCAGAGCGCCATCAACAAGGTCGCCCGAGCCGGGATCACTCTCGGCTGCAACCCGCCTGACAACGACCGGTTCTGCCCGGACGATTTGGTAACACGAGGCCAGATGGCAGGGTTCCTTCGCCGGTCCCCCTTGTCCGGCTGACGGATCGGAACGCTTCCAACCTGTAGCATCGCCCGGTTTCGACCAGCGGCGCCATCCTCGCAACGGGGGCACACCTGATCCCGCTGGAGAGCAGAGCCGGAAATGGTGCGCCATGGCGAGTTTGGATACGGAATCCTCGAGCAGAACTCCTGGTCTGCGAGGAACCCGGCAACGGCCGCGGCTCACTCCGTTGGTGATCGTGGCCATCGTGGCACCTGGGCTGGTCATTTTCGCGCTGCCGGCCGTGAGCCTGATTGGTCGAAACTCGGATTATTTCGGTAATGCTTACTCGGCAGGACGTCTCCTCTATCTAGCGGCTCTGGCCGTTGTTTCCATTGGGATGGTCCTTTGGGCCTTGTCCGCATCCGCGATCGGTCGGTTTCTGTTCTGTTGCTACATCCTGGTGACACCCGGTTGGCTTCTCTATACAACGATGTTGGGCTGGCGACGCGCTCTGGGTGGCCTGATAGCGGCATCGGCGGTCGTCGCCGGCGCCTATTTCTTATCTCGTTCCCGCCATGCGCCTTTCGGTGACATCGGGACGTTCAGCGCGTTGGTGCTGGTGGGACTGGTGGTTGCAACGTCGCTGGAAGTAGGCCGGGCCGACGCAGGAGAGTCGAGCACGGAAGGCTCACTCCTGACGCCGGCTGTGACCTCGTCTTTCCTGCCCAACGTGTACCACATCGTGTTCGACGAGTTCCAAACCGAGATGTTCGAAACGACGCTTGACGCAGAGGCGAAAGCCGACTTGGCCGGCTTCACGTTCTTCCCCGATGCCCGAACCCAGTGGGGGCGCACCCAGATGTCGATGGCATCGATATTCGCCCCGGCAAGCTACGACTACAGCACCAACCCCCGAGACTTCGTGAATGCTGCACTTCGCGGAGCCGACTCGAGTCTGGAACAGCTTCGCCGTGCCGGATACTCCATAACCGCCTACACCCATTCCAGGTCCATCTACCTTTCTATGGACCCGTTCGACCAGACCCTGCTATTCAAAGACATGATCCCTTTCGATCCGGGCTCCAACTACGACAAGCTGGCAGCATCTTTGTGGGTTCATTCCAGGCTGCCAGGCGCGATCGCCAGACGTCTGATACCACCGGAGGACTATGTGCAGCTCAGCGGACAGAACCTCCTCCCCGACAATGGCCCACCGCTGGCCGCCGAGGGCTTTCGCACCTTTATGAATCGAGAACGCCAGCTGCCTGCCACCGGTCGTTACTCACTGGTGCACATGCTCCTGCCCCATTTCCCCTACGTGTTATCTGGGGATTGCCGATACGGCTCCGAGATCGAGACGGCGCCGGCCGACCAGGCAGAGTGCGCGACGCACCTGATCGGCCTCTTCCTGGAGGAACTGCGTGCGTTGGACCGATTCGACGGCTCGACAATCGTCATTCAGTCCGACCATGGGGCGCAGTTCGAACTCACCGAGGAAGGAAGGCTGGAACGAGTCCCGAGCAATTTCTATGGAACGCAGTGGAGCGATGCTCGCTCGCGCTCGCTGTTGCTGATAAAGCCCGCCGGCAGAGGCTCGACCAGCGAGCTCGAGATCTCCGATTATCCCGCGGAGCTGACCGATGTGATGCCGACAGTCTTCGACTCCGTCGACCTCCAGTTCAAGCCCCGTGACGGCCGGACCTCCCTCCTCGACCCCGCCCCGCCTGAGCGAGAGGTCCGCTACTACCACTTCTACGACAAGGGTGACGATCACCTTCCTGACGGAGCAGTGGTTCGCTTCGTGATCACAGACGGAACGATCGCAATGGACACCACGATCAGTCTCCCGACGCCATAGATCGCCTTCGTACCTCCGTCAGGCGATGGCTTCAATGATCCGAGCCAAGTCCTCGGCCCGCGCCTCGAATGAATGGCGCTCCCTCACCACTCCGCCCAGCTTGTCGACCAAAGCCTGGGTCCCATCGGCATCGCCAAGCAGGCGATCGACCAGTGGGTTCAACTCTTCTGCAGAGGAATAGGTCGGCACGTCCCCCAGGCCCAGCGCGTCGAGACCCCGCTCCGAGTTCGTCACTGGGAGCGCACCAGCCGCAATCGCCTCGAATACACGGCTGTTCACTGCGCCCCATCCGACGGTGGTTCGATTGAAGTCGTCCAACACGACCCGAGCGCCCCAATACACCCTGGGGAGCTCGAAGAAGTGCAGGGGGCCCTGGTCGAAGCGTGCCAGCTCCGACGGGAGCCCAACCGACTGGCCATAGATTCGGAGCGAAAAGTCGATAGGCCCCGAACGAAGTGCTCGATATACCTCGCGCTCTCTCCCCCACTGGTTCACGGTCGACACCACTCCAACTCGGTGCTCGGTGGGGCGCGGATCGGGCTGGAACAGCTCGAGGTCGACACCGACGGGTAGGACATGGACCGGGCCGGCGAAGAAGTGCTCGAGCTCAGCCGCGGCCGCGGGGGAAGAGCAGAGGATGGCATCGAATCGATCCAGTTCGGGATGGGTGAGCCAATTCATGAACTCGCTGCGGGCCCACCCGATGACCCTCGATGCTGGCGGCAACCTGGAGGGCCGGAACGCAGGCAGCATCGCGACAATCCATCGCGCGCCGGGCGAGGTCTGGTACCAGTTTCTCTGGTCTCGATAGCCAACCCTGAGTTGGCGACGGCGTAGATACCGTCCGAGCCCGGTTGCGACGAATAGATCGCCGCGACCCTCGCCAAAGCCGGTCGTCGAGACCATGAAGACGGCCCCGGCATCGTCAGGCTCGAGGGAGGGAGCGATCTCAGCCTGGTACTCCTTCCAGAGCGGATGCGGATCGGCTGGAGGCGACGCTTCGACGAAAACACTCTCGCGGGTCTTCTCGGTGGCAACCGACCGCGAGGGCGATTTCAGATCCGTCGCCGGTGAAAACGGCCGAGCCAGTCGGCGCAATGCTCTGCCCGCCGTCCAGGTCTTGCTCTCGTAGATCGACTCGATCTTGCGTTCTGCTTCGCTCAGGGCTTGTTTCAGTTCCCGCGAGCGAACGATCTCGTCATCGAGGCGGCTGACCAGATCGGCACGTATGCCCCGGAACTCTTCGACGACGCTGGTCAGCTCGGAATCGACGTCCGGCTCCTGCCGGGCCGACTCTTCATCGCCGCTTGGGGTCGAGGGCTGGGGCGAGGCACCTCCGGGCGAGCTGCTCACGCCAGACCCTGGGCCCTCAGCTCTTTCCTGCGCCGCTGAACGAAGTCCCGATACTCCGAGACGACCTCCCCGGCATCACCGATCGCCACGAGCTCGCCATCCTTGAGCCAGGCGGCCCGATCGCAGAAATCGGCCAGCTGTTTCACCGCGTGGCTCACGTAGACGATGCTGCCGGATCGTCCGAGGAGCTCGTGCATGGACGCCTTGCTCTTCTGCTTGAAGCCCTCGTCACCGACGGCCAGGACCTCGTCGAGAAGCAGGATCTCGGGGTCGAGATGCATGGCCACCGCAAAGGCAAGCCGGGAGAACATCCCCGACGAGTAAGTCTTCATGGGACGGTAGATCGCTTCGCCGAGCTCCGAGTACTCGACGATTTCGTCGAACCTCTCGTCCATCTCGTTCTTGGTCAGCCCAGCCACGAGGCCCCCGAGATAGATGTTGCGGCTTCCGGAGAGCTGGGCATTGAACCCAACCCCGAGTTGGAGGAGCGTCGACATCCGACCTCGGACCACCACTCGGCCCTCATCTGGCCGCAGTGTCCGGGCGATGACCCGAAGGAGCGTGCTCTTCCCGGCGCCATTCTGGCCGACGAGGCCGAACGCCTCGCCCTTCTGCACCTCGAATGACACTCCCTTGAGCGCCTCGACCAGCTGGGTCTCCTTATGTCGGAAGGTGGTCAAGGAGCGACGCAAGGTGGGACGCCGGTCGACAAAGGGACGGAATCGCACCGAGACATGCTCCACCTTGATGGCGGGGGTGCTCAAAGGTACCTCACCATTCGCCCCTCGTACTTGATGAACATGGCGATGCCGAGGATTCCGACCGCGAAGCACCATGCGACCATCGCGACCACATCGGCACGTTCCAACGGGTAGCCGAGAAGGGCGCTGCGATATACCGCGATCATCGGGAACATCGGATTGAGACGGAAGAGAGTCTGGGCGGTCGGCGATGCATTATCGATCATCGTCAGGGGCCAGATGATGGGTGAGCAATAAAGCCAGATCCGATTGAGGTACGGAATGAAGTTGGTGATGTCGCGAAAAGGCACGGCCAGCCGCGCGGTGGCGGCGGCCAGGCCAATGTTGAATATGACCTGCACTGGCAAGGCCACCAGCAATAACACAATCTGCGGCCCAGGGCGCACGTCGGCGAACGGGATGACGATCAGATAGAAGACGATGAGGGAGGCGAGAAAACCGAAGGTCGACTCGAGGAGGAAGGCAATGGGCAGGATCAAACGCGGAAATCTGATGTTGACCAACAGCTTGGCATTTCCCAGGATCGATTTGGCACCGCCCGCCAACGACTGGCTGCTGAAGTGGAAGACGAAGATCCCGGAAAGCAAGTACGAGATGTCGCGCTGAGTGGGGAATATGAGGCCGAAAATGAAGAAATACACGAGGCCGAGCATCAAGGGGTTCAGCACCCACCAGACGAGACCGAGGAACGTAGAGGCGTTGCGGGCTTTGATGTTGCCCCTGGCCAGGAACCAGACGAAGTCGCGTCTCCGCCACAGCTCGGACATGTACTCGTTGAAGCGGCGGGCGTAGTAGGTGGTGGTGGTCATCTGTCGATCACCTCGGTGACGAGACTCTCGGCGAGCACACCGGGCGAGAAGGCTGCCGTGTCGAGCCGCAGTTCGGGAGCCTCGGGTGGCTCATAACGCGAGTCGATCCCGGTCATATTGGAGATCTCACCTGCTCGGGCCCGGGCGTAGAGACCTTTGGGATCACGTTCCTCGCACAACTCCAGAGGGGCGTCAACGAACACCTCGATGAAGCCCAGCCCTGCCTGCTGATGTGCCTCCCGCACCATCTTGCGGTCGGCTGCGAAGGGTGAAATGACCGGGACTACGACCACCAGACCGGCATCGGCCATGAGGCGGGCTACCTCCCCGACCCGACGCACGTTTTCGGCGCGGTCTTCGGGCGCGAACCCGAGATCGCGATTGAGGCCGTGGCGTAGGTTGTCACCATCGAGCACATAGGCGGCCCGACCTGAAGCGACCAGCATCTCTTCCGCCAGGTAGGCGAGCGTCGACTTGCCACTCCCGGAGAGACCCGTCATCCAGACCGTGATCCCGGTTCCCCCCGTTGCATGCGCCCGTTGAGAAGACGCGACCGCACCGCTGTGCCAGACGACGTTCTCGCTCACGCGCCCTCGCCGGTGATCATCCCGGCCCCCACGGTGACATTGCTCGCCTCATCGACAAGGACGAACGAGCCGGTCTCGCGATTCCTTCGGTACTCGTCGAAGAAGAACGGGGTCGTGGAGCGAAACCTGACCCGTCCGATATCGTTCAACCCAAGAGTCTCGCTCGACTCGTCCCGGTGCAACGTGTTTACGTCCAGCCGATACTGGAACTCCTTGACCATCGCCTTGCCCCAGCGCGTCGTGTGCTTGATGGCGTATTTGGCGCCTACCCTCAGCGGCGGGCCGTCAGACATCCATGCGACCATGGCGTCGATGTCCTGGGAGGCGTGCGGTTGGTTGTGAGGCCGGCACAACATGTCACCGCGTGATACGTCGATGTCGTCCTCCAGGGTGATCAAAACCGACATCGGCGGGGCCGCCTCTTCGACCGGACCGTCAAAAGTCTCGATCGAGTGGATCTTCGTTGAGAATCCGCTGGGGAGGACCATCACCTCGTCGCCGCTCTTGATCAGCCCTCCTGCCACCTTCCCGGCGTAGCCCCTGAAGTCCTGGTAGTCGCGCCGGTGAGGACGGATCACGTATTGCACCGGGAAGCGGACATCGATCATGTTCTGGTCGCTACCGATGTGGATGTCTTCGAGGAGCTCGAGCACCGTTGGCCCGTGATACCACGCCATGTTCTTTGATTGATTGACGACGTTGTCTCCCTCAAGGGCCGACACCGGCACAAATCGGAGATCGTGAATGTCGAGGCGGGTGGCGAATTGACGGAACTCTTCGACTATCTCGTCAAAGCGCTCCTGCGACCAGTCGACCAGGTCCATCTTGTTGACACACAGGACCAGGTGAGGCACGCCCAGCAGCGAGGCGAGAAAGGAATGCCGCCGGGTCTGTTCGAGGATGCCCTGACGGGCATCGACCAGGATCAGGGCGATGTTGGCTGTGGAAGACCCGGTCACCATGTTGCGCGTGTACTGGATGTGCCCGGGGGTGTCGGCCAATACGAACTTCCGCTTCGGGGTGGCGAAGTAGCGGTAGGCGACGTCGATGGTGATCCCCTGCTCCCGCTCGGCACGGAGGCCGTCGGTGAGGAGGGCGAGGTCGACGTAATCGGTCCCCCGCTTGCGGCTGGCGTCCTCCACCGCCTCGAGCTGGTCCTCGAAAATCTGCTTTGAGTCGAAAAGGAGCCGGCCGATGAGAGTGCTCTTCCCGTCATCGACTGAGCCCGTGGTCGCGATTCGGACCAGCTCGGTCATCAGAAGTATCCCTCACGCTTGCGATCCTCCATAGCCGCGTCGGCGGTCCGGTCGTCGGCCCGACTGGCTCCCCGCTCGGTGATGCGGCTGACGGCCACCTCATCGATGATGTCTCGCACTGTCGATGCCGTCGACTCGAAGCCACCGGTGCAGGTCATGTCGCCCACGGTGCGGAAGCGCACGACGGCCTCGACCACATCTTCCCCGGGAAGTAGCGACAGGTGTGGGGACTCGGCCATGAGCATTCCGTCACGCTCGAAGACGCGCCGGCGATGCGAGAAATACACGGAGGGGAGCTCGATGCCCTCCTCCTCGATGTACTGCCATACGTCCATCTCCGTCCAGTTGGAAATCGGGAAAACCCGCATGTGCTCTCCGTTGCGGTGCTTGCCGTTGTAGAGCGACCACAACTCGGGTCTCTGGTTCTTGGGGTCCCACTGGCCAAACTCGTCCCGGAACGAGAACACTCGCTCTTTGGCTCTTGCCTTTTCCTCGTCCCGTCTGGCTCCCCCGAACACCACATCGAATCGGTGCTTGTCGATGGCGTTGAGCAGGGCTTCGGTCTGCAGTCGGTTGCGCGAAGCGCGGGGACCGGTTTCCTCGGTCACCCGCCCCTGGTCGATCGCCTCCTGCACCGAGGCGACGATCAGGTCGGCCTCCAGCTCGGTGATCGTCCGATCCCTGAACTCGATGACCTCGTCGAAGTTGTGACCGGTGTCGACATGCATAACGGGAAAGGGGAGCCTCGCCGGCCAGAAGGCTTTCACCGCCAGCCGGAGCACGAGCGCGGAGTCCTTGCCTCCGGAAAAGAGCAACACGGGGTTCTCCGACTCCGCCACCGCCTCGCGGATGATGTGGACGGACTCGGACTCCAGAGCGCGCAGATGGCTCGATTGGCCTGTGGACACACGTAAAGGTTAAAGCTCCGCACGCGTGTAGACATAGTTTGAGACAGCGCGGCCCTTGCAGCAACGATCTGACCCAGCACTACGCTCAGATCGATGCTCGTCGCAGCGGTCTCCGCCATCGCGCTTGGACTCCTAGGGGCGGCAGGTATTGCCAAGACCGTGGATCCCGGACCGACCGGGGGGGCGTTACGAGCCTCACATCTCCCTTCTAACCCATCGGTGGTGCGTTCGCTGGGAACGGTGGAGCTGGCCGCAAGCGTCATGGGCTTGCTTTTGGGAGGGCCCTGGGTAATCGCGGCCACCGTGCTCTACATCGGGTTCCTGGTCTTCAGCTGGCTGGCTTTGCGAAACATCGTCCCGGTTCAAAGCTGCGGCTGCTTTGGTCGAGATGACACCCCGCCCTCGTGGTTCCACGTGGTATTCAATGTCACCGCCCTTATCGCGCTGGTGGTGGTCGGAGTCACCGACGGGTCGCCGATTCCCTGGGATGCACCAACGGTCGAGACATCGGTCTATCTTGGCTACGCCGCGCTCGGCACATTCCTCGCCTATCTGCTCTTGACCCGCCTCCCCCAGACCCTCATCGCGTCTACTTCCCAATGAGTACCCGTCTGGTCGCTGCCGCCAGCCATGCCCTGGATACCCGCACGTCGCGTCGGGGATTTCTCCGCCGGGCGGCCATGGTGGGGACGGCGCTCGTGGCTGCGCCGGCCGCCTACGTCTTGCGGCCAGGCAGCGCCTACGGGGCGGTGGTGCCGAGCCAATGCAGCGGTGGCGCTCGCTGCAACGACGGCTGGACCGACTTCTGCTGCAACATCCATGGCGTCAACACCTGCCCGCCAGGGAACGTGGTCGCCGGATGGTGGCGGGCAGAGGGAAACACGTTCTGCGACGGCCGGAGCCGGTACTACATGGACTGCAACGCGGCCAGCTGCGGTGGGTGCAGCTGTGGAGGCTCGGGGACCTGCTCGGATTCCTGTGTCGATTGCAACTGCAAGTGCAACCACGACAACTGCAACGAGCGAAAGACCTGCTGCACACGGTTCCGCTATGGCCAATGCAACAACCATCTCCCTTGCGTCGGACCGATCACCTGCCGGGTCGTCACCTGTGTCCCTCCATGGGAATGGGACTCCACATGCTCCACGACCAGCGCAGTCTCCCAGTCGACCTACAGCCACAACGCGGCCGGCTTGCTCCCAGACACCACTCCGAAGGGGCCATACCGTGCACGTCCAGCCGTGGTGAGGGGCACCTCGATCCAGCTCCGCAACGCGCTGACCAGCGGCGGCCCCCACCAGACATTCCAATTCGGGCTCCCCGGCGACTACCCGGTCATCGGGGACTTCTCCAACTCGGGGGTGCGGACGATCGGGATGGTTCGCAACACCCGGCACGGCGTGGCTGGAGTCGGCAACCTGGTTTGGTTCCTCCGTCAGGTGGAAGGGCCGGGCAGTCCCAACCTCGTCATCGAATATGGGAAACCAGGCGACGTCCCGGTGGTCGGTGACTGGAACGGCACCGGAGTGCACACCATTGGAGTAGTTAGGGGCAACCGCTGGCTGCTCCGACACTCGAACCGGGCGGGAAGCCCCGACATCGACTTCGTGTTCGGGCAGCCCGGTGACATCCCGGTGGTTGGTGACTGGAACGGCGACGGTCGCACCGGCATCGGTGTCGTCCGCGGGAATCGGTGGATCCTGCGCAACACCCTCTCGGCGGGCCCCGCCGACCGCGATTTCGAGCTGCCCGGCGGCGGCCGGCCGGTCACCGGCGACTGGGACGGAGATGGGCGCACCGGGGTTGGCTGGTTCAACGCCGGCACCTGGACGGTGCGAAACATCGGCGCGAGCACTTCGAGCACGTTCACTTTCGGCGACCCGAGCGGCTTCCCCCTGACTTGGGGACGGAACGCATGATGACTGCCCTGGTGATCATCGAAGGGGTGGTCATCCTCCTCCTTGCCATCCTCGTCGCCGGCCTGTTGAAGAGCCACGCCGAGATCCTTCGACAGCTGGCGGCGTTGGGTGTGACCGAAGACGGGGCGGTATCTGTGGGGACCGCACAGACCCGCCCCCGGACCACGGGGATGGAGAGAGCGCCGGCCAACACTCTGCATGGGGTGAATCTGGATGGGTCGGAGCAAACGATGAGCCTGGTACATGGCCGGGGCCCCACCCTGGTCGCCTTCCTCTCGTCGGGATGCCTCAGCTGTCAGACGTTCTGGAACGAGCTTCAAGGGGACATCGAGTTGCCGACGCCTGACACCAGGCCCGTGATCGTCACCAAGGGCCCCGGCTCCGAATCTGTGGCCAAGGTACGGGACCTGGCGCCGACACGTGTGCCACTGATCATGTCCGACGAGACTTGGGAGGCCTTTCGGGTTCCTATGACTCCGTATTTCCTGTTGGTGGACGGAGCGGGAATGGTGATGGGTGAAGGTGCCGCGTCGTCCTGGCGTCACCTCCTCGGCCTCCTCCGCCAGTCGGCCCGGGATGCCATGCCAGCCGGCCTCGACGCCGAAGGGCGGGAGGCTTTCACCGACCTTCAGTTGCGACAGGCGGGTATCGAGCCCGGAGACGGGTCGCTCTATTCGAACCCGCTGGAGAAGGGATCTTGAGATGCCGCGGATAAGCCGCTCCGGGATCACCGTCGATGTCCCCGACGCCTGGGAAGGGACGATCTCTGGCGGCGATTTCCAGCTCGAGTCCGATGGCGCCGTCGAGCCGACCGTCATGCACGTGGCCTCCTTCCCGCTGCCCGCCGAAAGGGGCTCTTTCGGCACTGGTGCTGTGGAGCTGATGAGCACCAGCGATGTGTTCATGACTCTGTTCGAGTACGGGCCGGAGAGTGCCGGCACACCTCTCTTCGAGGCCGAGGGCATCCCTCGCCAGTTCGCCGCCCGTGAATTCGATCGCAATGCGTTGCAGAGGGCGATGCCGGGGCAGACCGGGCTGCAACGGTTCTTCACCCACGAGGGCCGTGCCTTCTGTCTCTACATCGTCCTCGGCTCACATGTCGATCGCGCCGACATCCTCCCCCGCGTGAACGCCGTGCTCGAGACGCTGGAGATCGGATGACCGCCCGGAGATGGTCCCTCGTCTCGGTGACTGTGGCCATGGTCGCTTTGGTGGTGGCCCTCTTCCCCCTCCAGGCCCAGGCGCTGACAGTCAACGGGCGCTTTAGCGACGACAACGGGCATCCTCTGGAGAACGGGATCGAGGCGATCGCTCGTGCCGGCATCACGTTCGGTTGCAATCCCCCGGCGAACGATCGATTTTGTCCGGACGAGACCATGACCCGGGCCCAGGCGGCCGCCTTTGTCGCCAGGGCGCTGAACCTGCCCGATACCGACGACGACTTCTTCAGCGACGACAACGGGCATGCTCTCGAGAGCGCGATCAATCGCCTGGCCGAGGCAGAGATCACACTCGGGTGTAATCCTCCCGCCAACGATCGGTTCTGCCCCAACCGCGGACTGACCCGAGCCGAGTTCGCCGCCTTTCTCGCCCGTGCCTACGACTTGCCCGACACGACCAGTGACAGATTCGAAGACGACGACGGGCATGTGTTGGAGGGAGCCGTCAACCGTGTGGCGGTAGAGGGATGGACCTTCGGCTGCAACCCCCCCGACAACACCTTGTTCTGCCCCAACGACAGGCTGACCAGGGCGCAGAGCGCCGGATTCGTCCGCAGGGCGCTGGACCTTCCCATTCCCGGGATAGCGCTGCCCCTGTCCGAATGGAGCCCGTCGGCCTGCTCCAGGGAGGGCGATCGTTGCACCCTCAGCCTCGTCGTGGGCGCCGGGACCAAGTACCGGGTCGACGAGGGCCTGTTCCAGGTGCTTCCGTATCGGGGTAGCGAGGAGGCCGCGTTCACGTCCGGGGACACCGACTTCCGTTTGACCCTGGACGGCAACACCTTGCCCCTTTCGACCCCTCCGATCCGGACCACGGGGAGCCTGGCGGAGCGAGCCTGGCTGACGACGATGACATTTTCCTCGGGGGGCCACACGATGGTGGCGGAATGGCGCTGGTCCGGCACCCTGATCCAGCGCACGACGGCGCATGTCTCGGCAGGGTGATCGACGCGATCGCATAAGAGCAGAGGTGCGGCACCATGCACCCGATGTCCTCGATCCGACGGACAGGTGCGCTGGTGCTGTGCACGACTGTGCTGTTGACGGCAATCCCCTCCCCCCCTGCTCGATCCTCATCGGACACTTCGACGCGATGGGACTCCTTCTCCGAGGCGTCCAGCTGTGGCCAGCCGTTCACCAGGACCCCCTACGCCTCCAAGTCAGGCGGCCTGGCACCTGAGGAGCCCGTCCTCGGCCCATTCGGCACCTACTTCGGGAGGACGGTCGCCCAGGTGAGGACGAATCTCGTTCCCTGGATCGTCCCCGGGAGCGGTGGTCAGATGGTATGGGTCCATTTCCGGTCTCTGCCCGCGTTCCAACGAGTTGCCACCGCCCTGGCGGCCGAGGCGCAACGAGGGCGGGTCTACCCGGTCCAGGATGTCTCTGCCTTCTTCTCTCGGACGATCGCCGGAAGCCATCAGATGTCCCGTCATGGTCTGGGGCTGGCCATCGACATCAACCCATCGCAGAACCCGCAGCGAAACGACAACCGCCTCATCACCGACATGCCCCAATGGTTCGTGGACGTGTGGCGAGATGCGGGGTTCTGTTGGGGCGGCGACTGGCGCTTCAGCAAGGACCCGATGCACTTCTCCTGGATGGGACCGGCCAGCGGGCCTGAGGCACCGTTGACCCCGCTCGCACCCGCCACGGGACGACGGGCCTACGGCGTCCCTTCGGCGACCTACGTGACCGAGTTCGCCTCGGTCGTCGGTCGCTACCAGATCACGATTGCCGACGTGACCGGCAAGGGAGCGCCCGACGTTGCCGGGATCAGGCCCCATCCGGGTGGATCGGTGATCGACGTTGCCTCCGGGACGTGGCTCTTCGGCGAATGCTCCGTCAATCGCTGGTTCGTTCCCGACCCGGCCCTGGCCCAGTCGGACCGGGTCCTGTTCATGGACATCGACGGGGACAGCGGACAGGACCTGCTTGCCTTCAGCGGAGAATCCACTGTAAGCGCCAGAATCGCCACCAGGGACTCGGACTTCGAAGACGCCACGACGATCGTCACCGGTCTCGACGCCCGCAGCACTGCCATCGCTGGAGCGGATTACGACGGCGACCGTCGGGCCGACCTGTGGGAGGCGCGGTCTTCAGGTGACGTTCGCATCCTTAGCGGACCTCAGTTCACCACGCCTCTACGAAGCGCACGGCTGGCGGCGGGCACCCCCTTGTTCATCGCTGCCGGGGACCGGGACGGCGGCGACCGACCGGAGCTATTCGCGCTCTATCCCTCGGGCTCGGGGTCACGTATCTCTGTCATCGACCTCCAAGCCGAGCCGATGGTGGAGCAGAACGTCGACATCGGCGTTCCGGCGGCCAGTGTCCGTGGCCTGGGCGCCGCCGACTACGACGGTGATGGCCGTGCTGACATCCAGGTCCTCACCGACAACGGCGGCCTGAACATTCACATCGGCAACACCCCGACCGGCGCCCCGGCCACGAGGTGGTTTGCCCACCCCGACCAGGGCTGCAGCGACCCTGATCTTCTCGCCTTCGATGGGCTGTTCTTCGACGACGAGGCCAGCATCTTCGCCTCCGCCATCGAAAGGCTGGGAGCCTCCGGGATCACCAAGGGCTGCAACCCCCCGTTCAACGATCGGTTTTGCCCCGATGACCCGGTGACCCGTGGACAGATGGCCGCCTTCCTGGTCCGGGCACTCGGTTACAGCGATGACGGAGGCGGAAACCGGTTCAGCGACGACAACAGCAGCGTCTTCGAGGGAGCCATAGACAGACTCGCCACCGCCGGAGTCACGCGGGGATGCAACCCACCCGCCAATGATCGATTCTGCCCCGATGACCCGGTGACACGTGGACAGATGGCCGCCTTCCTGGTCCGGGCACTCGGTTACAGCGATGACGGAGGCGGAAACCGGTTCAGCGACGACAACAGCAGCGTCTTCGAGGGAGCCATAGACAGACTCGCCACCGCC
>JBEVJN010000078.1:0-14716 GCA_040510135.1 Acidimicrobiia bacterium
AGGGCGGGGATCATTAGCAACGAGATCGCCGCCACGACTCCCGCCGCACCCGCCAGCCACCAACGTCGACGCGTTTTCATAATGCCTCCCATTTGCCCATGCGTGCATCGAGGCCGAGTGCGCATGACGACCCTGCCCCGGAGCCTCCGCCCGTTCTCAGGACCTTACCCGCCGAAATGCGTTTACGTGCAAGTTCTTGGTCCGGGCGCGAAGATGAGGCACATGTCAGGAGTCGACGGCCCCACCGAGGTGGCCGACCTGTACATCCTCCCGCTGGACCAGTTCACTGCCGCTCGGGATGCGCTGGCGCAGCAACTCAAGGCAAATGGTGATGTCGATGAGGCGAAACGGGTGGCCAAGCTGCGCAAGCCTTCGGTGGCGGCCTGGGCTCTGAATCGTGCGTCGAGGAACGAAACAGAGATGGTGAAACGGCTGATCGACAGTCACCGGATGCTCCGGAAGGCAGGGTCGCGACAGGCGGTCGAGCAAGCCTCGGAGGCGCGTCGGCAGGCAGTCGCAGCTCTCACCGATGCCGCGATGGCGGAGCTCGATGCAGGATCTCTCCAGACGCGGGACCGAGTGACTCGGACCTTGCTGGCGGTGGCTACCGACGCCCAAGGCGAGGCCGACCTCGCCGCTGGCACCTTGGTTCGTGAGCTGGAGCCGTCCGGAGGTGGATGGGGGGAGATGGAACTCCCCCCTGTGCCGGAGCCGGATCCCGAGGAGCGAGCGGCGGCGGCTCTGGAGGAAGCCCGTGAGCGGGCCAGGAAGCTGGAAATCGAAGCAAGCGACGCCGAATCACAAGTGGAAGCCGCCAAAGAGGCGCTGGCCGAGGCGAGACGCCATGCCAAAGGGGCCAGATCAGCAGCCGACAGGGCCGCCGGCGAGGTGCAAAAGGCGGAGAAGACAGCCGGAGACTGAAGAGTGGGGGTGTTCCCCGGTTGACAATCATCGTCCCGGTCGATACTTCCCATCAGGGTGGAACGAGCCAACATGGAGAAGGATCTCGAGTTGGCGCTCGAGGTGGTCACTGAGGGCCGCAAGGGACTCGGCCGCGTTACAGGTGACTTCTCGTTGGAAGCGGCCGACCATGGTTTGGCAGTCGAAGCCGAGTCGGTCCGCACTCGTTCGCGTGACTGGGTTCACGGCTCAGGTGTCCAAGGCTTGGGGATCGGGGACAAACTCACCCACGGCGAGCCGACCGGCGAGCTGGCGCTCCGGGTCTACGTCGAGAAGAAGAAGCCAAGGACAAAAGTCGACAATCCGGTGCCGAAGGTCGTGGTCGTCCCCGGGGTCGGAGAGCGCATCACCGACGTCATCGAGCTTGGGCGGGTCGTTCCAGAACTGTTCACCGAACGAGTCCGACCGGCGATGCCGGGATCCGGTCTGGGCCACACAGCGGTCACCGTGGGCACGTTCGGTTGCCTGGTCAGGAAGAAGGGAGATGCCAACGGCTTCTATGTGCTGAGCAACTCCCACGTCCTCGCCAACGAGGGAATGGCGCTGCTGGGCGACGGGATCCTCCAGCCGGGCCCGCTCGATGGTGGCAGCTCCGATGGAGACTCCATCGCCCGCCTCTCCGAGTTCGTGCCGTTCGAGTTCACGGAGGCCAGTTTCCCCAATCTCGTCGACGCCGCGATTGCCCGGGTTCGCCGCCGCACCTCGGTGGGGCCGAAACTCCGGATCCTCGACATCGTCCCTGCCGGAGTGAGCAGCACGGTGCGTAGAGGGATGCACGTCAAGAAGGTGGGCCGCACCACTGATTTCACCACGGGGGTCATAGCCGACGTACACCTCCGTCTGGCGCTGAAGTATCACCGGCCGACGGGCTCGAGTCGCGGCCGGGTCGGGTTCAGCGACCAGGTCCTGTGCACTCGTTACAGCGCGGCGGGGGACAGCGGCTCGGTGATCCTCAACAACAACGACAAGATCGTGGGCCTCCATTTCGCCGGAGCCACGTCGGGGAGCGTCTTCAATCGCATCACCCATGTGCTCCAGTTGCTCGACATCGAGGTGGTGTGATGGCAAGTCGTAGCCACGTCGAGCGCGCCATCGAGCAGTACCAGGAGGAGTTGGCCCGGTACCCAAACGTGACCGCCATCGGTGTCGTACCGGTGACCGATGATTCCGATGGGCCCGCCGATCTCGCAGTCGCGGTCTACGTCACCAAGAAGGTCCCCCGCGACCAGTTGAAGGCGGGAGACCGCATCCCGCGCACGCTGGAGATCACGAGTCGGGACGGGTCGCGCAATGTCCCTACCAGAGTCATAGCCAGCGGGGAGTTCGCGCTCGAGGACCAATTCGACATCGAGCCGGCATAGGCCATCGAAAAGGAGGCAGATATGCCCGAAGGCAATGAGGTGCAAGGCAAGGACACACCAGTGTCGAGCTTCGACCTCGGAGATGAGTCGATTTCGGAGGAGATCTCGACGGGTGAGGACGATCAAGTCGAGAAGACCCCGAGGAGCGGGTTCGAGAAGGTCGAGGGCTACCGGCCACCGGCGCCCCCGACACAGAGCGAGTTCTCCCCCGAGTCGGTGGGAGACGTGTTGTCGGTTCCTGACGAGACCACGCAGTTGCCCGACATCGGCGAGGCGTCGTTCGGCCCGGCCGACGCCAGGCCAGAGACGGTACATGGCGCCGACGATCGGTTCCAGATAACCAACACCGCCAGCTACCCGTGGAGGGCCCATGCGTCTCTCCGCATCACCGCCGCGGACAATTCGTTGTGGATCGGCACCGGATGGTTCGTCGGGCCGAGGCTGCTGGTGACGGCCGGCCATGTGGTCTATATCAAGAACAGCGGTATCGCCGACCGCGATGGTTGGGTTCAGAAGATCGTCGTCATGCCGGGGCGACACGGGGGCACCCTCCCATTTGGGTCTTCGACGACATCCAGTTTTTGGACCGTCTCGGGATGGGCCACGGA
Organism: Acidimicrobiia bacterium; assembly: GCA_040510135.1. Taxonomy (GTDB): domain Bacteria; phylum Actinomycetota; class Acidimicrobiia; order Spongiisociales; family ZC4RG35; genus JARDZU01. The sequence continues at coordinate 2,930 of JBEVJN010000078.1, forward strand.
TGGTGACGGCGAGTACGACTACGGCGCCATCGTCCTGGGCGAGTCGCTCGGCGACAGGACCGGGTGGCTCGGGTTCGGAAACTGGCCGAGTCTTGATGGAGTCCACGCCAACATTTCCGGTTACCCCGGCGACAAGCCAGCCGGCACTCAGTGGTATGCGGCCAGGACCGTCGACTCGGCAAGCACGCGGAAGGTGTTCTACGACATCGACACCGCAGGCGGCCAGAGCGGATCCGCCGTCTACCGGTTCGCCAACGGATCCCGATATGGGATCGCCATCCATGCCTACGGCGGCGCGACAGTCAATTCCGGCACCCGGATCAATCAACCGGTCTTCGACAACATCAAGACCTGGAAGCAGGCATCGGAAGCGTGACAGTCGGAGGGACCCGAATCGAAGGACGGGCCCACTTGGCCGATGACAGCCCGGTGAGTGAGGCACGGGTCTTCTTCGCCACCGCGCCGGTGCCGCTGCCCGACATAGCCACTCTCACCGATGACGACGGCCGATTCTCGCTGTTCGCACCTGCGCCCGGCATGTACCAATTGGTGGTTCATGCCGATGGCCTCGAGCCGGCGACCGTACCTATAGATGTTCCGGCCGAGCCGGTGAGCGTGGAGCTCGACATCGAGCTCGGCGACTGAGCCTCAGGCGATCTTCTCCGCCAGCCGGGTCGCGCCACGATGGGCGATCGCGGCGATCGAGATCATCGGGTTGACCCCGGACGCGGTGGGAAAGCAGGACCCATCCATCACATACAGCCCTGCTGTGTCATGGGTCTGATTCTCGGCGTCGACCACCGAGTTTGCCGGGTCCGAACCCATGCGGGCGCTACCCATCTGATGAAACGACAGATAAGAGGTCTGATTGGGCCCATAACCGATTGTGTCGGTTCCAGCCACCAGGTCTTCGATGGTGCCTTGGCCCGGAACCCACCGCACCGGCCGGATGGTCGACGAGAACACCTCGATCGCCCCCGCCGCGGCGAGCAATTCGGCAGCCCGTCGCACTCCTTCTCTGACATGTGCCTGGTCGAAGCTGGAGATCCGGTACTTCCAGAGCGGGCTGCCATCTCGCCGAATCGCGACGTGGCCGTGATCATGGTCACGGAGCAGGATCCCGGCCACCCCCAGATGACCCAATCCGAGGACGTCGCGCTTGAAAGATGGACCGTTCTCCCAACCAACGTAAGCAGCAGGGAACAGGGGGTGGACCGGAGCAGTCTCGAATCGGAACCCATAACCGTGACCGTCGAGGTCGGCGAACTCGTCGCTGTACCTGGTCTGCAGCATCCCGGTCCATGGATCAACCCGCTCTTCGAATCGTCCCCACACGGCGGTCACCGGGTGGATCCTCAGATAGCGTCCGGCAGACCGGCCACCGAGACCGCTGCGGCGAAGCAGTGCCGGAGTGTTGAGCGCCCCTGCGGCCAGCACCACGGCTCGGGCTCGCACAGTGAGTTCGTGGTCGCCGACCCTGGCGACCACGCCCGTCGCTCCCCTCGTTTCGCTGGTGACGAGCCGGACGTCTGCATCGACGATGAATCGGGCGCCTCCCTGGGCCGCATCCTGGAGGTAGGTGGCCAGAGTGGATCGCTTGGCCCCGATCCGGCAACCCATGGTGCAGTAGCCGCAGGCCTCGTCGGTGCAACCGGCCGCATTGCGGGGCATCTCATCGAGGTGCCAACCCAGATTGCGGATACCTTTCTCCAAGACCTGATCGCGCGCAGACGGCAGGCCATTGTCCCGGTTTACTCCCATCCTCTCCTGGACGGACGTCAGGGAGCTCTCGTAGCCATCGCCGGTAAATACCTCAGGGAATCCAGCCACGCGGTCCCATTCCTCCCGCACCGAATCGGGTGTGGCTAACGAGGTCGTGTAGTTGATCACGGTGCCGCCACCCAGCGTGGACCCGGCCAGCATGAGGACCCCGCCGTCTGAGGTGGACCCGAGACCGCCGTCGAGATACATCGAGGCATAGGCATCCGACTCCAGATGGGTGAAGTCGGACTCGTTGTTGTATCCGCCACGTTCGAGCACGGTTACTTCGAGACCGGCAGCGGTGAGCACCGCGGCGGCGGTCCCTCCACCGGCGCCGGAGCCGATGACCACCACGTCGCACTCGATGGTCGAGTCCCGGCTCACACCCTCAGTGGTAATCGCCTTGGGCGCGGTCGGGGGAGGGCCATCCGGACCCGGGTATCGCATGGCCGCCCAGGCCGTAGGCGGGCGGTCGGGATCGTCGGTGGTTACCCAAAGAAAGGCGGCGAGGGTCTTCAGCGCCCGGACACCTTTGCGGACAATCTCCACCCGGTTGCCCTCCATGGCCAGCAGGGCGGCGGCCCGCCGATCAGGGGCCATATTGGTGAACTTTGCCGCCCGGCCGAAGAGCACGAGGCCACCAGCGGCGGAGTCGAGGAGACGGAGGAACAGCGCGAGATCCTTCCGGTCGCGCTCGTGAGGCAGTGCCTCGTAAACACCGGGGAGTCCCCCCGATAGCCGGAGATCTGCGCCAGGGGTGGTCCAGGCAGCACCGTCACCGGGGACCGCAGGGAGGATGGTGTCGACCAACAAGTCGAAGGCGCGCAGATTGGCCGGCCTGAGGATCACATCTCGAAAACTACCTTCATGAGGTTGGGTAGCTTTCTCGCCGAGGTGGATCGGGACGCACTCCGGCACGGTGTGTTCATCCCCGTTGTCGTCGATGCCGAGCGGGTCGTCGACGAGGCGGAGATGGTTCGGGTCACCTATTTCGCCGTCACCACCGACGCTCCGGCAGCAGTGTGGGAGGTCGAGCTTCCGGCTGTGGCGCAGCTCCACGGGATTGGAGCACTCGGTCTCGCCGGGGTCATCTACAGCGCAATGCGCGAGAGCCGAGGGCCAGGAACCGAGACCGTGGAGTTCGACCTGTTCACCGATGCCGACGACATCGCTGCGATATTTGTCCTAGAGGAGTCGGGTATGCCGCTGATGGTGCAGGTGGAAGATGTGTGGATGCCACGCGCCTGGTTCGAAGACGAGCCGGCACGCGGTGACGTCTACAGGGTGGGACTCGAGGCATTCCAAGATGCGTATCGGTACACCGCGGGGGCCATCGACTCTGACGCGCTGCTGGAGCTGGACGTGAGTGGGCGGGTGATCAGTTCCCCAGTCGAAACTGAGGCCGTAAGGCAATGGTCGCAAGATCAGATCGAGGCCAGCAGGCGGGCCTTCCCCGACAAGGAGGTCAAGCTGAGGTGGAGAGACGATGGCTGAGCTGGCGGTGACCATCATCGATGTGGGATGGGGAGATTCGATCCTGGTCGAGTCGCGAGACGATGGTGGCGATCGTCGCTTCGGACTCATCGACTGCAACGACTACGACCGCCAGCGCACCGCCCTTCCTTTCGTGAAGCGCTACTTCGAGCGGCTCGGCAGGGACTGGCAGGGGACGGAGCACAATTTCGAGTGGGTCCTGCTCACCCATGGTCATGCCGACCATGCCCGTGGCCTGAAGGAGATCATGAACACCTTCGGGACCACCCATTTCTGGTACCCGAAATCGGTCGCCTCGACCACCTACGGTGTTCTCCTCGACTTCGCCAATCGTTCGAATCGTGTGCTCCACCATCAGGCGGTGGACGAAACCAAGATCCTCGAGGCGCCGGAAGTCAACTTCCACTGCGGGATGCGCATTCTGTGGCCCAATTTTGACCAGATCGACACGGGCAACGAGAACAACAACTCGGTGGTCCTCGCCCTGACGCTCGGTGAGGTCAGCATCGTGCTAACGGGTGACGCTGAAGCCGAGAACTGGCCCCAGATCGTGGGCCGGCTACCGAGCCACACCACCTATCTCCAGGTGCCGCATCACGGCGGGCGCAACGGTCTGTTCGACCCCGACGACGGAACGCCGTGGCTCGATCATCTCAACGCTCGCCACACGCGGTTGGTGATGAGCAGCCACGTCGTGCCGCACGGCCACCCCCATCCCGACGTGGTCACGGAGCTTGCGAACCGCCGCTTCGTCTCCTACCGCACCGATCGCAACTACCACCTCACGTTGAGCACCGCCGGTGAGAGAGTCACCGTGGGCTATACCCACGTCAGCGGGCGTCTGCCTCGTTGAGCACGGGCTTCTCCTCGCACAGCGGCTCCGTGCCGGTGAGGAGCCGGAACGAGACGGCTAGAGATGCTGCATCTTCCGCCTTGATCATGTTCTGTGGTTCGCAATACATGTATAGGCCCCAGCTGATGATCTCAGCGGCATGCTCCGTTCCCAGTTGCCCCCAATCAGTTTGAAGGTCGTTCCAGGTCTTTAATCCTTGCGCCTCGAGGAATGCTTTGCGGTCGCCCTCAGTGAGGTTCTCATGGGTCCAGGCGTGGGCGAACTCATGCAGCAGCATCCTCCGCCGGCTTGGGACGCCTATATCGCATACGTCGATGGAGTGTTTGTCCTGGGAGAAGGTCCACAGCCCGCCATGCCCCGCGCAGTCTCTAAGCGAAGGATCCCAGCTGTAGAACGAGACCTCTAGGTCGGGCAATTGCAGCCCAGCCAACTCGTATCGGGCGACGGACCATTCGACTATCTCGGCCGGCTGGTCGTTGGTCGTGAGGTTTCTCAGGATTATCTGCGGGGGAACCAGATCGTTCGGAGCGCGTGCGGGGTCTCCGGGGGCTTCGATCGGGACTGTCTGCCCGGCCAACCCCAAAAGGCAGATCGCCAGGAGGCCGGCCACTGAGATGGTGCGGTTGCTCATGACCGCACCGTCGGGGGGGCCGCTCAGGGGCCCCTCCCAGGTCAGGACCTCGGCTTCAACAAGCCTTCAGACCGATTCTTTGAAGTATTTTTGAAATCCCCGGCGTATCTTCCCGACGTGGATAGCGCGGCGCCGAACCCAATTGGGGCGCTCGAAACGGGCCCCGTGAGCGGGGGGAGAGATTTCCTGGTCCTGGGGCCCGTCGAAGTACGCCGTGACCATGTGGCGCTACCTGTAGGCGGCCCCAAGCAAAGAAGCATCCTGGCGTTGCTCATCGCCTACGTCGGTCGCACGGTCAGCCTCGACCGTGTCATTGAGGCCGTGTACGGGGAGGATGCGCCCGGTGGCGCGCGCCATTCCATACAGACGTACATATCGACTCTCCGCCACGACCTGGGTGACGTCATCCGCAAGGAATCTGGTGGGTACGTGCTTGCCGTCGACCCGTCATCAATCGACGCGATGCGATTCGAGACCCTGGTGCACTCCGCCCTGGCGGTAGGGGGCACGGATCCAGAGACGGGGGCAAGCGCGCTGCGTGATGCCCTAGGGATGTGGCGGGGACACGCCTATGCCGACGTGGATGGGCGTGGCTCACTCGAACCAGAGATCATCAGGCTCTCCGAGCTACGGCTCGCCGCTCTCGAGGCGCGAATCGATGCCGACCTGGCGTTGGGCCGTCACCGTTCGTTACTCGGAGAACTCGACTCGCTGACGATCGAGCATCCCCTCTCGGAGCGATTCAGAGGCCAGCAGATGCTGGCCCTGTACCGGTGCGGAAGGCAGACCGAGGCTCTGCGCGCCTATGAGCAGACCCGTGCCTATCTGGCTGACGAGATCGGCATCGACCCCTCACCCGACCTCACGGATCTGGAGCAGCGCATCCTCGACCACGATCCGGGTCTCGAGCTTCCGGCAGCTCCGTCTCTCACCCGCCGCGCGGTGATGGTGCTGGAAATGGCCGGGGCAGAGACCCTCATGCAGCTCGAGCCATCTGAGCGAGCATCCCTCGCCGAGAACCTGGCAAGTGCGTTCGAGACATCGGTCCAGCTCCACCACGGCGAGGGATTCGTGCAGCGAGGATCTGCGATGTATGCCGCGTTCCAGGCTGCGAGTGATGCGGTTCGAACCGCCAACGACATGGCAGTCGCCGCCGAGCAAGCGAGGGTTCGAATCGCCGTCGACCACGGTGATGTCGAGATCCACGACACCGGCGAAGTGAGCGGTCCCCCGGTCCGTCGTAGTGCCGCAATCGTGGCTGCAGCCCACAGCGGGCAGATCCTTCTTTCGGGCGGCGCCCACACTGCCTTGCTCGAGGAGAGTCAGCCGGGTTGGCTGGTGCGTTCCCTCGGGGTTCACGCGATTCACGGCGTCGAGGGGCCTCAGCAGATCTTCCAACTCGTCCTCCAGGGCCAGGAGAAGGACTTCCCGCCGTTGCTCCTCGACAACACGCCTCTGCCCTTGCCGGTCGATCGTGGAGCAGTGGCCGGCTTCGAGCTCCGCCGGCCGCTCTCTAGCGACCTGTCCGGGACCACTTATCGAGCATATCAGCGATCGGTGGGGCGGGAGGTCGTGGTGACCGTCATCGACCCGCTATGGGCCAATGACCCCGGGTTCATAAGTCGGTTTGAGGTCGAAGCACAGCTGGTCACGCGTCTCCAACATCCCCACATCGTCCCGGTTCTTGACTACTGGCGCGATCCGACTGGTGCCTACCTGGTGGCCCCCCTGGTGGGAGCCACCTCCTTGGCCCAGGCGCTAGACGAGACCGACCTCGATGCCGAACGGCGACACCGCCTGATCGATCAGCTGGGGGCGGCGATGTCCCATGCCCATGGGCTTGGTGTCGTCCACGGGGCCATTTCCCCGGCCACGGTGATCGTCGACGAATCGGAGAACGCCTATCTCACCGGGATCGGCTTCGTCCTGCGTCTGGCCGGAGCCCCCCGGGTCACCTCTAGCTACACGGCGCCCGAGTTGGCCCGTGGAGAGCCAGTGACGGCCGCCGCCGACGTTTTCAGCCTCGGTCGCCTCGCGGCGGAGCTCTTGACCGATGACAATGGACCCGAGGTCATGGATGACCTGGACCCCCTCATCGGTCGGGCCACTGCGGACCAACCGGCGGATCGATTCTCTAGTGTCGATGAGTTTCTCGCCGCTCTGGTGGCCGTTCGAGGTGACAGCGGTTCGGCCGCGTTCTTCACCATGATCCGCAACCCATACAAGGGTCTCGAGGCGTTCGGCGAGGCCGATGCCGGCGATTTCTTCGGCCGTTCTCAAGCGGTCGAGGATCTCTGCGAGATGCTGACCAGACAGCAGTTGGTCGCCGTCGTCGGCCCTTCTGGCTGCGGCAAGTCGTCCCTGGTTGAGGCCGGGCTGGTCCCCGCGGTGAGGGACGGAGCGATGGGTCCATCCCAGCGTTGGCTCGTCACCAGCATGTTTCCCGGGTCGTATCCGTTTGCCGAGCTGGAGTCGGCCTTGGCCCGTGTGGCTGTCGAGGATCCCGGCAGCATGATGGACGAGATCGAACGCGACGAGCGAGGTTTGGTCCGAGCGCTGAAACGAATCCTTCCCCGGGATATACGCCTACTTCTCATCATCGACCAGTTCGAAGAGTTATTCACCCTCACCCGGGACGATGCGATGAAAGAGCGCTTCCTGGAGGCGTTGGTGGCCATGGCCGAGGATGAGCGATCGAACGTTCGTGTGGTCGTCACCCTCAGGGCCGACTTCTTCGACCGACCGCTTCAGTCACCCTCGTTCGGTGAACTCCTCAAGGCAGGCACGTTCCCGCTGACCACACCTTCGCCGGACCGGTTGTCCGAGGCGATCCGGCTGCCGGCCGAATCCGTAGGGGCGAAATGGGAGCCCGGTCTGGTGGATCAAATCGTCGATGATGTCGCCGACGCCCCTGGAACCCTCCCCCTCCTCCAGTATGCGCTCACGGAGGTATTCGCGGCCCGTCGGTCCGACGAGCTGACGCACCAGGACTATCGGGCCGTCGGCGGTGTGCTCGGTGCCCTCGGTTCCCGGGCCGATGAGGTCTTCCGGGGTCTCGACTCCGGCGGTCGGTCGATCACCCGCCAGATCTTTCTCGCCCTCGTGGCAGTTCAGAAATCTGGCGAGCAGACCAGGCGCAGAGCTCGGCTGGCCGATCTAGACGCCATAGCCGAGCGGAGTGACGTCGAGGAGGTGCTGAAGGCATTCGGTGACGCCCGTCTGCTCACCTTCGATCGCGACCCTGTGACGCGGGGCCCGACTATCGAGGTGGCCCACGAAGCATTGCTAACCCGCTGGCCTCGCTTGGCCGAATGGATCACGGAAGCTCGTGAAGACCTGCTGTTGCATCAGCGGCTCACCGATGCCGCCGATGAGTGGGATCAGCGCCACCGCGACGAGGCCTACCTCCTCACCGGCGGCAGACTGGCTCAGTTCCAATCGTGGTCCGCCGCGTCGGATCTCACCCTCGCTGGAATGGAGTCCGAGTACCTCGATCTGAGCAGTGCCAGCGACGAGGCCCATCGAGGGCGACGAAGACGAATTCGCAAGCTGGTCATGTCCGGCTTTGGGGTTGCGGCCCTCCTCGCGTCCGTGCTGGGTGTGTTCGCGCTGATCAGCCGTCAGGAGGCAAGAGCCAACGCCGATCTGGCCCACACCCGTGAGCTGGCGGCATCGGCTATAAGCGTTCTCGATGACGATCCCGAGGTCAGTCTGTTACTGGCCCTGCAGGCCGCCGACACGTCGGATCCGACGGTCGCCTCGCTTTCGGCAGTTCACGAGTCACTCGCCGCCCATCGCAAGATCTTCACCTACCGATGGCCGTCTGAGCAGCTAGTCGCTCAGGACCTCTCGACCGTCCTCAGCCCGGACGGCAAGCTCCTGGTTGCCAGCAGCGGGGGGACGTACATCGAGGTCGTCGATGTCGAATCCGGCGAGCGGTTATGGGGCCACGACTTTGGCGGTCAAGGAATCGCCCGAGCCGTCTTCAGTCATGATGGCTCGCAAGTCCTCGCTACCTACGGCTGGTTCTCCCCCGAGGGATTCGGTGTCTCGGACGACGCAACCGAGTCCCAGTTGGGAATCCACCAGCTCGATGCGACGACCGGGGAGACGGTTCGTCATCACCTCATCGGGCCCCGGTGCGGTGTCGTGAGCAGGTCGCAGGGACTGATGGCGGCTGGAGATGGCGCGGGCTCATTCCTCGCCATTGAGGTTGGTAACGACTCCAACTGCAACTATCGGGGCGACCGCCGCGAGTCCGACAACTCCTCGGATCGAGTCGTGCCTCGCCCTTCGCTGGTGGACTTAGGCACCGGGGAAGTGACAGAGCTCAACGACCTACGGACCAGGAGTGTCGATCCACCTTCCGCTCTAATTTCAGCGGACGGGAGGTATCTAGTCGTAGCCCGGGACGAAAGCCCCGCGATCGTTGTCGACCGAAAAACCGGCAAAGAGATCATGCTGAATGATGGTTGGCCCTTGGGGATGAGCTCCACGGGGATGGCGCTGACCTGGACCGAAGCGGGGTTGCAGACTTGGGACGTCAGCTCGGGGCAGGCAGAGCAACTCATCACCAACGACCACCCGGCGAAACCCCCGTGGCTCTCACCCGACGGAAACGTCGTGGCGGAGCAGACAGACTCCTGGGTATCGTTTTGGGACACCCGGACCGGAAATGAGGTGGATCGTCTACGCACCGGTCTCGGCGCCGAGGGACAGTTGTACTTCAGCATCGATGGATCCCGGATCGCGATACCGGATGCCTTCGGCGCCACTGCGGTCATCTTCGATCTCGAGGCTCCTAATGAGGTGGCGTCGGTCAACATCTGCGATGGGGCGAAGTCGTTCGGTTGGGGGAAGGGGAGGATGCAAGTGGCCGGCGACGTCGTTTCAGTGCGCGTCTCGTGTCCGGATCGGGACTGGGACACCCAATACCTCGTCGATCCGGTCACGTACGAGGTCGAGAACGTAATTCCCTCTACCAGCGGGTTCCGGGGCGCATTCTCGAGCGACGGGGGAATCTTTGCCGGCCAACTGGTCACGACGTCGTCGTTCATTGGCCCGGTCGAGCTCTACGACACATCGACCGGGGAAGTGGTAACGACACTCGATGGCATCTGCGAGAGCATCGACGCGTGGTCCGGGAACGAGTGCGCAGAGTTCCCCCACACCCCGTTTCCCGATCGGCCCTGGGATCTCGATTTCTCGCCTGATGGGTCGTTGCTGGCGATGGCCAGTGACGAGAACGATGCAATCATCTTATGGGACGTCAGGACAGGCGAGATGACGATCTCGACGGTCACCCACAATACGCCCGGGCCTGACCGTTCACTGAACGTCGAGTTCTCCCCGGATGGCTCGCGACTGGCGGCTTCATTCGTGTGGGCGCCTCAGGAGCTCTGGCTGTTGTCGACCGACGATTGGTCACCAATCACCCAGTACAAATCGCCCGAAGGTGCCGGGAGCATCGAAGCGCCCAGCGACAATCTCCTGTTCACCCCTGATGGACGAACCCTCATTGCCACCGACTTCGCCGACGGCGGCGAGGGCCGCATCGTCTTCATGGACGGCGAGTCCCTGGCCCATCGGTACGAGATCACCGATGCTCACGACGGTGGGATCAGCCAGTTGGCCCTCAACGACGATGGGTTACTGCTGGCTTCGGCCGGTCTCGATGGGTTCGTCAGGGTTTGGGACGTCGAGACGCACGCGATGATCCATCAGATCCCGGTCTCGACTGACGGTACCGGGGTGGGTGGAGTGGCGGGAGTGGCGTTTGTCGGGGACGGCCGGCATCTGGCGGTCACGGTCCCATCGACCGGTGAGCTCCGCGTGGTAACCATAGACACCGGAGAGCTACTCGACATCGCTCGCTCCCGCGTCACCCGCGGGTTCACCGAGACCGAGTGCACCACATACCGGGTCGACCCCTGCCCGACCCTGGAGGAGATCCGGGCCCCCTGAGCGGCAGAAGGGCCTTTCTGCCTGGAGCGCCCTCGACACCCGTTTGTGGCCGCACCCGCAGTGGTGTGTGTTGTTCTCAGGAGGCCCGAAATGGCAACGAAATCACTGGAAAAACTCAACAAAACCGAGTTGTACGAGCGGGCACAGGAGGCCGATGTACCGGGTCGCTCCCAGATGGACAAAGAAGAGCTGATCGAAGCCCTCTCCGACGGGGGAACCGGCGCGTCGAAGAACAGGAGCTCAACGTCGAAGCGCTCGATATGGAGCGGGGCAATCACATTTGGACTGATCACGATCCCCGTGGGGCTCTACACGGCCACGGAGGACAAAGACATCTCGTTCCATCTGCTCTCCGGCAAAGACGAATCACGCATCCAGTACAAGCGGGTCTCGGCAAAGACAGGTCGTGAGGTCGACTGGGACGACATCGTCAAGGGCTACGAATACGAGAAGGGCAAGTACGTCGTGTTCACGCCCGAGGAGCTCGAACAGATCGCCCCGGACAGCGCCCGGAGCATCGACGTCGTGCAGTTCGTGGACGCCGCCGAGGTCGATCCGATCTACTTCGAGAAGAGCTATTTCGTGGTGCCCACCGAGGTGGCAGTGAAGGCCTATGAGCTGTTCGTCCGAGCTCTCGAAGGCTCGGGCCGCGTAGCCGTTGCCAAGGTGGCCATCCGTGAGAAGGAGCGACTGTGCACCCTGCGGGTGAGAGATGGGTTGGTCGTCCTCGAAACGATGAAATGGCCGGATGAGATCCGGCAAGCGAAATTCGAGCAGCTCGACAAGAAGCCACGTTTGTCCGCACAGGAACTGAAGATGGCGCAACAGCTGATCGACCAGCTGACGAATGAGTTCGACCCGAAGGTCTTCGAAGACAGCTATCGACGAAGGGTCGAGGAGGCGATCGAGGCGAAGATCGAGGGGAACGAGATCACCGTTACCCCGGCTGAGGCGCCCACTGAGAAGGTCGTCGATCTCCTCGAGGCGCTCAAATCGAGTGTGGAGCAGACCAAGACCAGGCGTTCGGCATGACGCTGGGCGACCGCCCAACAGACCGCGACCGAAGCCGGCCCATCGAGCAATG
>JBEVJN010000079.1:0-19267 GCA_040510135.1 Acidimicrobiia bacterium
AACCAACAAGGAGGAACGGTATGAAGAAATACCGGAACTGGCTGTTGCTGGCAGTGGTGATGGCGATCGTGATCGCCGCCTGTGGAGGCGGCGACGATGATGGTGCCACTACTACTGCCGGCGAGACGGCCACCACGGCGGGACCCACCACCACCGCCGGCGAGGGCGAGGCCACCACGACCGCCGCTGCGGCGGCGGGCGATACCGGTTACGAGAACCTCGACGCTGCCCTGGCCGGGGAGTACGAAGGAACGACGGTGGATGTGTGGGCGCAGTGGTTGCCCGAATCCTCGGAAGCCGCCAACTTCACCTACACCCTGGAGCCTTTCCAGGAGGCAACCGGCATCACGGTCAACTTCCAGCCCACCCCCGACTATGAGACGGCGCTGCAGGTAGCGGTCGACGGCGGCAACGCCCCCGACATCGCCCAGATCGCCCAGCCGGGGAAGATGATCCAGTACGGGGAGGCCGGTTCGCTGGTCGACATCGGGTCATGGATCAACACCGAGAAGCTCCAGGCCGACATGGTGCCTGCTTTCTACGAGCTCGGGCTGTTCAACGACAGCGTGCATGGGATCTACTACAAGGCCGACGTCAAGTCGATCGTTTGGTACCCCGTCGCCGGTTTCGAAGAGCAGGGTTACGCGGTTCCGACTACCTGGGACGAGCTGACCGCACTGAGCGACCAGATCATCGCCGATGGCAATGGGAACCCGTGGTGCATCTCGATCGAGAGCCAGGAAGCGGACGGTTGGGTGGCCACGGACTGGATGGAGGACATCCTCCTCAGGACCGCTCCGATCGAAACGTACAACGCGTGGATCAGTCATGAGATCCCCTTCAACGACCCCGAGGTGTTGGAGGCCGCTGAGTTGATGAAGCAGATCTGGTTCACCCCGGATTACGCCTACGGCGGAAGCACTTACATCAACGCCACCTGGATCGGTGAGACTCAGGACCCGATGTTCTCCGAAGAGGGGCCGCAGTGCTGGATGCAGAAGCAGGCAGCCTGGATCGGTGGCTTCTGGGGTGCCAATCGCGACGCCCTGGCCGATGACCCGGCCCTGCCGCAGACCGAGTGGCCGATAAAGCCCGAGACCGATGTCGACTTCTTCTACTTCCCCCCGATAGAGGATGAGTTCGGCAAGCCGGTCCTGGGTGCGGCGGACATGTTCGTTCAGTTCGAGGATCGCCCCGAAGTGCGGGCCCTCTTGGAGTGGTTGGCCACTCCAGAGGCTGCGGCCGGCTGGATCGAGCGAGGTGGATTCCTATCCACGCTCAACACGGTCCCACCGGATTCGTATGTGTATCCCAACACCGAGCTAGCAGTTCTCGTGCAGGAAGCGACGACCCTCGGTTTTGACGCATCAGACCTGATGCCGGCAGAAGTCGGCGCCGGGACGTTCTGGAGCGGCATGATCGATTGGGTGGCCGCCAACGGCGAGAACACGGAAGAGGTGTTCCAAGGCATCGAAGACAGCTGGCCCGCGGGCTAGCCGTCACTGTGAGTAAGGTCCCGGGGCACGTCCCCGGGACCTTTCACGTTTGGAGGTCAGTTGGCACAGGCCGTTGAACGGTTGAGCCCGAGCCAATCAGGGCTCAGGATCCTCAGGGCTCTAGTGGTGGTCGCCGCGGTCACGATCGCCCTTTGGCTCGGCCTGCGCCTCCTTCGCGACCCCAATGTCTTCTCCAGTCTGGGGCCGAACGCTTCCAAGCTGACTCAGGCCCTGGTTGCCCTGGTCCTCGGCGTAGGCGGCATCTGGGCGCTTTTCTATGCCGCAAACTCGATAGTGGAGGCGTTGCCTGCAAGGGCGGCCGAGTTGCTACGGCCCTACGTGTTCGTCGTGCCGGCCATCGCCGTAGTTGGGCTCTATCTGATCTATCCCACGGTGGGGACGGTCTACGAGAGCTTCAACGCCGTCCCCGAGGGCGCCGGTCCCCTCACCAATTACACCAACGCCTTCACCAACCCCGACGTACTGCTCGCACTCCGCAATAACGTTGTGTGGCTGCTGATCGCACCCGCCTTTTCGGTTGTGATCGGGCTGGCGTTCGCCGCCCTGGCCGATCGGGTGCGAAGCGAGTCGGTCGCCAAGTCCTTTGTATTCATGCCTCTGGCGATTTCTTTCGTCGGAGCCTCCGTGATCTGGAAGTTCATCTACGCCTGGAAGCCTGCGGGCCAACCCCAGATCGGCGTCCTCAATGCGATGTGGGTCTGGGCCGGGGGCATCCTGGTGAACCTCGGAATCCTCGAGCAAGTGGAGCCGATCCCCTGGTTGCAAGTGATTCCGTGGAACACCATCTTCCTGATCGTCATCATGATCTGGCTCCAGGTGGGCTTCGCCATGGTCGTCCTGTCGGCGGCCATCAAAGGAGTCCCGATCGAGTTAACCGAGGCTGCTCGGATCGACGGGGCAACCGAGCTCCAGTCCTTCTTTCGGATAACCGTTCCTTCGATCAAGGGATCGATCCTCACCGTTTACACCACCATCGCCATCGCGGTGCTGAAGGTGTTCGACATCATCTTCGTGACCACCGGGGGCAACCTCGATACGTCGGTGGTAGCGGTCCGCATGTATCAGGAAATGTTCCGTTTCCGCAACTTTGGCCAGGCGACAACGATGGCGGTCATCCTGCTCGTTGCGGTGATCCCGATCATGGTGATCAACATCCGCAATCTCCGTCGCCAGGGCGTCGGGTCATGACGGCGACCGCGGGCCGCCTTCGTCGGACCAAACTCGCCGGAGAGCCACGGGCAGGATGGCTGGTCAAGCTAGTTGTGTTCCTGATCGTGGCGGTCTGGACCATCCCCACCCTCGGCCTGCTGGTCAACTCCTTCCGAACTTCGGTCGAGAGCAGCTCGACCGGCTGGTGGACGTCACTGTTCAACCCGTTCACCACCGAATGGACGCTGGACAACTACCACCGGGTACTCACCTCAGGTGGTTTGTTCGATGCGCTCATCAACAGCCTGATCGTGACCATCCCCTCGACGATCATCCCCATCACGCTGGCGGCATTCGCCGCCTACGGGTTCGCCTGGTTGAAGTTCAAGGGTCGGAGCTTGCTCTTTGGCGTCCTCGTTGGGCTGCTGGTTGTCCCGCTCCAGCTCTCCCTGGTGCCTTTGCTCAAGGTGTATCAGGCGACCGATCTGACGGGGAGCTTCCTCGGTATCTGGCTGGCCCACACAGGCTTCGGACTCCCTCTAGCCGTGTTCTTGCTCTACAACTACATCTCACAGCTTCCCAAGGATATTTTCGAGTCGGCCTTCATCGACGGGGCGTCGCCATTCACCGCCTTCACCCGCCTCGTCCTGCCGCTCTCGGTCCCCGCCCTCGCCGCTTTCGCCATCTTCCAGTTCCTCTGGGTGTGGAACGACTTCCTCGTTGCCCTCGTCTTCTTGGGGACGTCGTCCGACGTGGCCGTCCTCACCATCGAGCTCGCCTCGATCGTCGGCTCGCGCGGCGAGGCGTTCCACCTCCTCACCGCGGCCGCATTCGTCTCGATGCTTATCCCGCTGGTGGTGTTCCTGCTCCTCCAGCGCTATTTCGTGCGAGGCCTCCTGGCGGGCTCGGTCAAGGGCTGACGCCCGTCCGGTGGGAAATGAGTGTCGCCGATCCGCACCTGATGCTCGCATTCGAGGGAACCGAGGTCCCCGATTGGCTCCGTAGACGTCTCGGAGATTCACCGCCCGCTGGTGTCAGCCTGTTCCGCGAATGGAACATGACCTCCCCGGGCCAGGTAGCCGAGCTCACCTCGGCCCTGCAGGAGGCCAACTCCTCCCCCCTGCCGCTGTTGATCGCTGTCGACCAGGAGGGAGGGCAGCTGATCGGGCTGGCCGGGTCCACCGAGTTCGCCGGGAACATGGCGATCGGGGCCGCCGGAGACGTCGATCTCGCCTCGGAGGTGGCCGTGGCCATGGGCACCGAGCTGGCGGCGGTCGGCATCAACGTCAACTACGCCCCCGTAGCCGACGTTGCCTCTCGTGCTCTGAACCCATCACTCGGGATCCGCTCATTCGGCGATGACCCCGAGCAAGTCGCCCGCCTCACCAGTGCCATGGTCACCGGATTCGCCAACTCCGGAGTCCTGGCCACTCTCAAGCATTTCCCCGGAAGTGGCGAGGCCGAGGTCGACCCTCACTACGAGCTACCGCTACTCGGCCTCGAGCGCGACCGGCTGGAGCAGGTCGAACTGCCCCCGTTTCGAGCAGGGGTCGCCGCCGGGGCGGAGTTCCTGATGGTGGCCCACCAGGTCGTCCCTGCCCTCACCGGCAGCAGCGAGGTCTCCATATGTGCATCGGAGATCGGCATCAACGGATTCGTCCGCTCCGAGCTCGGGTTCGACCGGGTGGTGATCTCAGATGCTCTCGACATGGGGGCACTCGACCAGGGACCCGCCCAGGTGGTCGAGATCATCGCCATGATGCGGGCGGGCACCGACCTCCTCCTCTGCATGCCCGATCCTGATCTCCAGGAACGGGCGCGCTTGGCACTGGAGCGGGGCCACGCTCGAGGACTGATCCCGGACGACACCCTGAAGACTGCGGTCGCCAGAGTGGAGCGGGCGCGAAGCTCGATTCGCCCGACTGAGATCCGACCGGAAATGGTGGGATCAGGAGATCACTGGCAGCTCGCCAGGCGCCTTGCCGAGGAATCGATCACCCTGGTCCGCGACGACGATTCCCTCCTCCCCCTCCGGCCGGAAGCCGGGCAACGCTTGCTCTGCCTGGAACCGGAGCCCGTGAACGTCACGCCGGCCGACACCACCACGTTCTATCCGCCACAACTGGCATCGGCCCTCAGAGCCAGGCACCCCGGTGTGACAGAAATCGTCTACCCCCACGATCCGGCATCGACCGACATCGCAGCCGTAGTGGAACAGGCTCGGGAACACGACTTGATCATGCTCGGGACGGTCACGGCGACACCGGGGCAGGTCGACCTCGCTCAGACCTTGTTGAGGTTGGGAAAGCCGGTGATCACCCTGGCGTTGCGAACCCCATTCGACCTCGCCGCCTTTCCCGAATCTGGCACACATGCATGCACGTATGGCGCCCACCCGCCCTCGCTCGACGCCCTGACCTCGGCACTGTTCGGCGAAATCTCGTTTCGCGGGCACCTTCCCGTGGCCATCCCCGGGCTCTACCCGCGGGGGCACGGGATCGAGACATGAACGGGCACAATGGCGCGGCCGGGTTCCTCGACATCCAGATCAACGGTGGCTGGGGTCACGATTTCACCGCTGACCCGTCGAGCGTGTGGGAGGTCGGACGACGTCTCCCCGAGACCGGTGTGACCGCATTCCTTCCCACCATTGTCTCCGCGCCATACGAGCACGTCGATGCCGCCATCGAAGTGATGAGGTCAGCGCCTCCCGAGGGCTATGACGGCGCCCATCCGCTCGGTCTCCACATCGAGGGCCCTTGGATCTCACCGGAGTGGAAAGGCGCTCACAACCCCGACCACCTCCGACGCCCCGACGTTGGTGTCGCTCGACGTTGGGCCGATTCGGGTGCGGTCCGGATGGTGACCCTCGCCCCCGAGCTGGATGGGGCCCTCGAAGCGGCCGGGATCCTCTCCGACTCCGGCGTGGTTGTCTCCGCGGGCCACAGCGGGGCTGACTTCGAGACAGCGGCTGGCGCCCTGGCCGGTCCGTGGACGGCCGTGACTCATCTCTTCAACCAGATGAGCCCCTTTCACCACCGCTCCCCCGGTCTGGTCGGCGCCGCACTTCTCTCCGATCGCCCTTGTGGTGTGATCGTCGACGGGATTCACGCCGACCCGTCGGCCGTGAGACTTGCCTGGGATCATCTCGGGCCGGACCGATTCATCCTGATCACCGATGCCATGCAGGCGACAGGTCTCGGTGAGGGCATCTACATCCTCGGTGACCGGGAGGTCTTCGTCGGGCCTGAAGGCCCGCGGATCGGGCGAGCCATCCTCGCCGGTAGCACCCTGACCATGGATCAGGCCGTGGGGAATCTCATCGGATGGACCGCGGCCACCGAAGAGGAGGCCCGCGCCAGCGCCTCGATCGTCCCGTCGCGACTTCTCGGGCTGGATACCGGTCGCTGATGGGACTACTCGACGAAATCCGGGAGCAGCCTGAGGTCATTGCCCGGACAACGAGCGTCAATGCCGGGCCCGCGGAACGGGTGGCACGGCTTGCCTCGGGTTGCACCCACGCAGTTATTGCGGCACGTGGCACCTCGGACAATGCCGGCCGCTTCGCCCAGTATGTGTGGGGTACCCGTAACGGGCTGTCGGTCGGCCTGACCACCCCATCGCTGTTCTCCGTCTACGACCGGCCGCCGCGCCTCGATGGAGCCCTGGTGGTCGGGATATCGCAAAGCGGCGAATCGCCCGACATCGTCTCGGTTCTCGACGAAGGGAGAGACCAGGGACGCCCCACGATCGCCATCACCAACGAGCCCGACTCGCCCCTCGCCGACGTTGCCGACGTGGTCATCGATCTCCATGCCGGCGACGAGAGAGCTGTGGCCGCCACCAAGACCTATACCGCCCAACTGGCGGTGGTGGCGTTGATCTCGGAGGCCATGACCGGGGAGACCGGGACCCTCGACGTGCTTCCCTCTCTGGTCGAGCACGCCCTCGCCCAAGAGGTGCGAGCGGCCGAAGCAGCTGCGGCGCATGCGCGGATGGAGGTCTGCGCCGTGCTGGGTCGCGGCTTCAACCAGGCCACCGCGTTCGAGTGGGCGCTCAAACTCCAGGAATTGACCCAGGTCGTGGCCCAGCCCTTTTCCACCGCCGATTTCCTCCACGGCCCGATCGCGGTCCTCGAGCCCGGCTATCCAGTACTTGCAATCGCGGCCCGTGGCCCGGCAATCGACGATGTCGTCGACGTGCTGAATCGGTGCCGACAAGCCGGGGCATCCCTGGTGGTCATCGGCAATGATCGGAGGCTGGCGGAGATGGCTCCCGGAGCGCTCCAGCTAGATCCTGAAGTCGACGAGTGGCTGTCGCCGATCCCGGCCGTGGTGCTGGGCCAGCTGTTCGCCTATCACCTGACCATGGCCAAGGGCCTCGACCCTGAGCAACCACGCGGTCTGCACAAAGTCACCCGGACGACGTAGCCAGATCGGCAGCCCGCTCGGCCAAGATCATCCCCCCGGCCAAGCCGGACATCTCTCCTAAACCAGGTGGTGCCACGAATCCCGGTTCGTGCTCGGAGAGGCCCTGGTAGCCGGACAACTCATCGATCAGCCTTTCGTTGACCAGATCGAGCAGGCCGGCAAGACGCGACACGCCACCGCCCAGGATCACTCGCCGAGGCGCCAGGATGTAGACCAGGCTTCGCATTAGCTGGCCCAGATAGAAGGCCTCGAGCTCGACTGTTGCCTCCAGGTCCGTCCCGGAGAGATCCTGTCCCCGCATCCCCGAGCGCTGCTGGATCGCCGGGCCGCTGGCGAGCCCTTCGAGGCAGTCCCCGTGGAACGGGCAGCTGCCGCGATAGTCGTCTGCGGGATGAC
The DNA here is from genome assembly GCA_040510135.1 of Acidimicrobiia bacterium. Classification (GTDB taxonomy): domain Bacteria; phylum Actinomycetota; class Acidimicrobiia; order Spongiisociales; family ZC4RG35; genus JARDZU01. The sequence goes on from JBEVJN010000079.1 coordinate 7,493, forward strand.
GTCGCACCGAGATATGTCCCATCTCGGGATGGCCGAGGCCGTGAATTGGCAGGTCGTCGACGAGGGCACCGCCACCGATCCCGGTGCCGACGGTGACATAGGCGAAAGTGCCCAGCCCACGGCCGGCACCCCAGCGGCCCTCGCCGAGCGCAGCTCCGTTCACGTCGGTATCCAATCCGATCGGCACATCGACCGCCTCCCTCATCGGGCCTACGAGGTCGACCCCCGACCAGCCTCCTTTGGGTGTCACACCCGTCCGACCTCGCTCCAGGTCCAATGGCCCGAATGCCGCAATCCCCACCGCGTCGAGCGACTCGGAGCCCAAGAAACCGGCCACCTTCCCCAGGGTCTCCGCAGGATCGGTGGTGGAGAAACTGATCGATCCCGACAGGTCATCCGGGGAAGAGCCGACCGCGCACGACGTCCTGGTCCCGCCCATCTCCACCGTTCCGTACCTGGCCATGGCGCGAATGTAAGCCGGAACCCGCCATTCAGTGAGCGGCGCGAACGCCCGATGTTCTTGACATGCGCGAGGGCAGGTTGTTTACTTGGCAGCACACGTGAGACATTTGTTCGCCGCCGCCGACGTACTCCTTCTTATCGTGTAGCGCGCGCAAACAAACCTGCGTGCGCTCGACCCTCCAGCCCGGAGGGTTTTTTGTTGGCCGACACCATGACACAACCAAGCAAATTCACCGGATCACACTCGCTCTTTCGTAGCCTGGAGCACGAAGGGGTCGAGATCATTTTTGGCGTGCCCGGAGGTGCCATTCTCCCCGCCTACGACCCCCTCCTTGACAGTCCAATAAGGCATGTGCTGGCCCGGCACGAGCAGGGCGCCGGGCACATGGCCGAGGGCTATGCCCAGGCCACTGGACTGGTGGGCGTGGTGATGGCTACCTCCGGGCCCGGAGCGACCAACCTGGTCACTCCGTTGCAGAATGCCCTGATGGATTCGACGCCGATCGTCGCCATCACTGGGCAGGTCGCGACATCGGCGATCGGAAGCGATGCGTTCCAGGAGGCCTATACCACCGGTCTCGCCATGCACTGCACGAAGCACTCCTACATGGCGACGAATGCCGACGACATCCCGAATCTGATCCACGAGGCCTTCCATCTCGCCTCCACCGGGCGACCAGGCCCCGTCCTCGTCGACATCCCCAAGGACGTCCTCAACCAGGTCACCACCTGGCGGGAACCCCACCTGCACAACCTCCCCGGCTACAAGCCAACCGTCTCGGGGCACCCAATGCAGATACGCGCCGCCCTCGACATGATCGAGAAGGCTGAGCGACCGGTGTTGTATGTCGGTGGCGGGGTGATCAAAGCCGGGGCCGCTCCGGAGCTGCTCGCCTTCGCCGAAGCCATCAATGCCCCTGTCGTCACGACACTCATGGCGAGGGGGGCATTCCCCGACGAGCATCCCCTCGCCCTGGGAATGCCGGGCATGCATGGGCTGTACACGGCCACGACGGCGATCCAGAAGTCAGATGTGCTGGTCAGCCTCGGCGCCCGATTCGACGACCGGGTGACCGGGGCGCCGAATGACTTTGCTCCCAACGCCAAGATCATCCACGTCGACGTGGACCCGGCCGAGATCGGCAAGGTGCGAGCCGCCGACGTCCCCATCGTCGGAGACGCTCGATCGGTGCTCACCGACCTCCTCAGCGGTCTCCGCGCCCGGCGCGACCCAGCCGAGGCCCCGGCTCGTGAGGAATGGTTCGCTCAAATCGGACAGTGGCAGGACAACTTTCCGCTCGCCTACGAACAGGACCCGGATGGGCCGATCAAAGTTCAGCACTTCATCGAACGGCTCTATGCCATCACCGGCGGCGAGGCGGTCATCGCAGCCGGCGTCGGTCAGCACCAGATGTGGGCCTCCCAGTTCTGGAGATTCCGCGAGCCGAGGTCTTGGGTCAACTCAGGTGGCCTGGGGACGATGGGATTCGCTGTTCCGGCCGCCGTCGGCGCCAAGGCGGCCAGACCCGACGACCTGGTCATCGCCCTGGATGGTGATGGCTGTTTCCAGATGACCTGCCAGGAGCTGATCACCGCCACCACGGAAGAGATCCCCGTCAAGATCATCGTCTTCAACAACGGCGGCTATGGGATGGTCAAGCAGTGGCAGAACCTCTTCTATGGTGGACGTCTGTCTGCCGTCGACCTCGGGTTCACCTATCCCGATTACCCGAAACTGGCCGAGGCGATGGGTTGTGTCGGACTGAGGGTCGACCATCCGTCTGAGATCGACAACGCAATCGAGAAGGTCCTGTCTGTCAACGATCGCCCGGTCGTACTCGAGGTCGTAGTGGACGGCGAGGAGATGTGCTTCCCGATGGTCCCCGCCGGTGGTTCGAACGACCATGTCGTGATGCGGCGCGAAGAACTCTGATGCAGCACACCCTCACCGTGGTCGTCGAGGACAAGCCCGGGGTGTTGGCCCGGATCTCCGCGATGTTCTCCAACCGGGGATTCAACATCCATTCACTAGCGGTTGGCCCGACACATCAGGAAGGGCGATCCCGGATCACCCTCGTCGTCGATGCCCCCGAGCTCGAACAGCTGAAGAAGCAGCTCAACAAGCTGGTCAATGTGATCAAGGTCCAGGAGATGGAGCCGGCCGAGGCATTGGAGCGAGAAGTGATGATCGTCCGCATCAGCGCCCAGCCTGCAACGAGGGGTGAGGTCCGGGACACGGCCTCTCTTTTCGACGCCAGGGTCATCGATATCAGCTCGTCGGCCATGACCTTCGAAGTGGCGGGCACCCCCCAGCATCTGAGGACCTTCCTCGAGCACCTCGGGCCCTATGGCGTCATCGACCTCGTGAAATCGGGTCGCATCGCCATGAAGCGCGAGTCGGAGCTGAGTCCCGCCCCGGTTGCTGCCGGAGTGGCGAAATGACTCGTGCCACTCTGCCCCTTCGTCTCCTGTTCCTCCTGAGCCTTCTCGGCCTCGCTCTTACATAGCCGGAACGCCCCAACGGGGCAGACCGGCGCCTCGACGAGACCCCGAGATTCAGGAGAGACAAATGGAAGACCGAGTAAGGATTTTCGACAGCACACTCAGAGACGGTGAGCAGGCCCCCGGCATCGCCCTCGATCCCGACCAGAAAGTGGCCATCGCCGCCCAGCTGGCCCGCTTGGGGGTCGACATCATCGAGGCCGGGTTCCCCATCTCCTCGCCAGGGGACTTCCGGGCGGTGACCCGGATCGCCCAGGAGGTGCAAGGCCCCACCATCGCCGCCCTGGCTCGCGCACAGGCCGAGGACGTGGACCGTGCCTGGGAGGCGATTCGTGACGCTGCCGATCCCCGGATCCATGTGTTCCTGGCAACCTCGCCTATCCATATGGAGCACAAGCTCCGCATGAACGAGGAAGAGGTGCTCGCGACAGTCAAGGCCAATGTGGGGCGAGCACGCGATTACACCGAGAATGTCGAATATTCGCCGGAGGATGCAACACGTTCTGATCCGGCCTTCGTAGTGGCCGTTTGCCAGGCGGCAGTCGAAGCGGGCGCCACCACCGTGAACATCCCCGACACGGTGGGTTACGCAACCCCTAATGATTACGGGATCTTGATCCGACGGATTGTGGAGGAGGTCAAGGCGGGCCGCGCGGACGTGGTGGTATCGACCCATTGCCACAACGATCTCGGCCTGGCCGTGGCCAACTCGCTCGCGGCGGTGGAGGCCGGGGCCCGTCAAGTGGAGGGTGCCATCAATGGCATAGGCGAACGGGCCGGCAACACCTCAATCGAGGAGGTGGTCATGGCGTTGCGCGTACGTGCCGACGCGTACGGCGTCGGCGTCGGGGTCACTACCGAGGAGATATACGAGACGTCGAGATTGGTCTCGGAGCAGACCGGCTACCCCATCCAGTTCAACAAGGCCGTGGTCGGGCGCAACGCCTTCGCCCACGAGTCCGGGATACATCAACACGGCGTGCTCAGAGAGCGCACCACATACGAGATAATGGACCCGATGACAGTCGGCATGGGCACCTCGGTGATCGTGATCGGTAAGCACTCAGGGCGTGCCGCCTTCAGGCATTCGTTGGACCAGCTCGGCATCGAGGTGAGCGATACCGTCTTCGAGACGTCCTTCGCCCGGATGAAGGAGGCGGCCGACCGCACCGGCGAGGTGACCCCGGACCAGATCCGAGTCATCGTCGAGGAGGTCGTGTCCGGCATCGAGGTACTCGACGGGGTCACGGCCTCGTTCGAATGAACAGGTACTCCATAGCGAAGGTGCCGGGTGACGGGACGGGGCCCGAGGTCGTGGCCGAAGCGGTGAAAGTCCTCGAGGTCGCCGGGAAGGTCCACGGATTCGAGATCGAATACGAGGAGCTCGACCTCGGCGGTGAGCGCTATCTGCGAACCAATGAAACCCTGACCGGGGCTGATCTCCAAGCCCTTGGCAACGCCGATGCCATTCTGTTCGGCGCCGTCGGACATCCCAACGTGCCCCCCGGCATCCTCGAGCAGGACATCCTGCTGAGGATGCGACGTGAACTGGACCAGTTCATCAATCTGCGGCCGGTGAAACTCCACCCTGGGGTAAAAGGGCCACTGCGCGACGTGAAGCCCGAGGACGTCGACTTCGTTGTGGTCAGAGAAAACAGTGAGGGCCTCTATGCGGGCCAGGGGGAATTCACCGCCAAAGGCTCGCCATTCGAGGTGGCGGTTCAGCAATCAGTCAACAGCCGCTTCGCGGTCGAGCGCTGCGTCCGGTATGCGTTCGATCTCGCCGCGACCCGGCCGAGGAGACACCTGACTCTTTGCGGCAAGACCAATGTGCTGACCTATGCGTGGGATCTCTGGTCGAGGGTGTTCGAGGAGGTAGGCGTGGAGTACCCGCATATCCAGACCTCTTATGCTCACGTCGACGCAACGTGTCTGTGGATGGTCGAGGACCCCGGCCGATTCGACGTCATCGTGACCGACAACATGTTCGGCGACATCATCACCGACCTGGCAGCTGCCATCCAGGGCGGCCTTGGAATCGCCGCTGGGGCGAACATCAACCCCAACGGTGTCTCCATGTTCGAGCCTATTGGCGGCACGGCTCCAGGGTTCGAGGGAACGGGTCTCATCAACCCGTTGGCCGCCATCGGAGCCGCCGGGATGATGACGCATACCGTCGGTGAGAGAGGGGCGGCCACCGCAATCGAGAAGGCCGTCGGTGAAGTGGCCGGCTCGCTCCCTTCACTCCGCGCCGGTGAGATGGGAATCAGCACTGCCGAAGTCGGTGACCGGGTCGCGTCGCTCGTCGCCGAGCCCGAGAAAGCTGGTACCCCGGCTTGACTCCTCCACGCACGCTCTTCGAGAAGGTTTGGGACGACCACATCGTGATCGACTCGGATCCCACCCTGCTCTATGTCGACTTGCACCTCGTCCACGAGGTGACCTCACCACAGGCATTCGCCGGCCTGAATCAGTCGGGTCGGACGGTGAGACGTCCCGACCTCACCGTGGCCACGGTGGACCATGGCATCCCCACCACCGGGCGCTCCCTGGGAATCCGCGATCCACTGTCGAAGAGGCAGATCGACGCCCTCCTTCAGAACTGCAAGGACCACGACATCACGATGTTCGGACTCGATGACCCCCGTCAGGGCATCGTTCACGTCGTGGGACCCGAGCAAGGCCTGACCCAGCCCGGGCTGCTCGTCGTATGCGGCGACAGCCACACCTCGACTCACGGCGCGTTCGGAGCCCTCGCCTTCGGCATCGGCACGACCGAGGTCGAGCATGTGCTCGCCACTCAGACCATCTGGCAGGCCAAGCCGCAGTCGATGGCGGTCGAGGTCGAGGGTGACCTGCCTTGGGGAGTCGCCGCAAAGGACTTGATCCTGGGGATCATCGCCAAGATCGGCGTGTCCGGCGGGACCCGGCACGTCATCGAGTATCGGGGCCGGGCGATCCACGATTTGACCATGGAGCAGAGGATGACCATCTGCAATATGTCGATCGAGGGCGGTGCCCGGGCGGGGATGATCGCTCCAGACGAGACCACGATCCGATACATCGAGGGGAGACCATTTGCTCCGAAAGGAGCCCGTTGGGATGAGGCGGTGTCGGCCTGGGAGAGTCTGGTCACCGATCCCGACGCTGTGTTCGACAAGGTGGCGGTCGTGGATGCGGGCAGCCTGGTTCCTCATGTCAGCTGGGGAGTGAACCCGGCCCAGACCGTGCCGGTCACCGGGACGGTCCCCTCCCCCGACTCCTACGACGATCCGCTCCAGCGAGATGCCGCAGTTCGCGCTCTCGAGTACATGGCCCTCAGACCTGGGACGCCCATTCTCGACATCCCCATCGACCACGTCTTCCTCGGCTCCTGCACCAACGGGAGGATCGAAGACCTTCGGGCCGCCGCCAAAGTGATCGAGGGCCGTAAGGTCGACTCACGGGTGAGCGCCGTCGTCGTACCGGGATCGATGCAGGTGAAGGCCCAAGCTGAATCCGAGGGCCTCGACGGTATCTTCGAGGAAGCCGGGTTCTCTTGGCGCGACGCCGGCTGCTCCAGTTGTCTGGCAATGAACCCCGATGTAATCCCCGCTGGCGAGAGGTGCGCTTCGACCTCGAATCGCAACTACGAAGGACGCCAGGGCCGTGGTGCCCGGACCCACCTCGTCAGCCCGGCGATGGCGGCGGCGGCGGCGATTGCGGGCCATTTCGTGGATGTCAGAGATTGGGAGAGTTCGTGAAGCCGGTCACGACGGTCACCGGGACCATGGTCCCCCTCGACCGAGCCGACGTCGACACCGACCAGATAATTCCCCAGCAGTTCCTCAAGCGGATCGAGCGCGACGGATACGGGGAATTCCTCTTCTACAACTGGGCGCACACCGACGACGGCATCCCGAGCTCGGACTTCATCATCAACGATCCCGCCCGCCGGGGCGCCCGGGTGCTGGTCACCGGACCGAACTTCGGATGCGGGTCGTCACGTGAGCACGCTCCGTGGGCCATCCAACAATGGGGCTTCGAGGCGGTCATCACGACCTCCGCGGCCGACATCTTCCGCAACAACTCGAGCTACGTCGGTCTCCTCGTTGTCGAATTGGACCAAGACGCGGTCACCCGCCTCATCGAGCTCGCCGCTGACCCGACGGCGCAGGTCACCATCGACCTCGAGAACCAGACCGTCACGTCCGATGGTCTCGAAGAGCATTTCGATTTCAACCCCACCGCCAAGGAACGACTGGTGACGGGCCTGGATGGGATTGGGGTCACGATGAGCCACGAGGACGTCATCGCTGCCCACGAGCATGCTCGACCGTCGTGGTTGCCCACCACGGTCGATGCGTCCTCCTGAGAAGTCAGCCTTCGAAGCCCAAGGCCAGCATCAACTCCTGGAACTGATCCAGACGCAGTGATTGGGGGCCGTCGCTTAGCGCGTTGTCGGGGTCTGGATGTATCTCCACCATGATCCCGTGGGCGCCGATGGCCTGAGCCGCCAGTGCCAGCGGCGCCACCAGATCACGGTCCCCGGCGGCATGCGAGGGGTCGACAATGATGGGGAGGTGGGTTCGCTGGCGCAGAACCGGCACCGCGCTCAGGTCGAGTGTGTTTCGCGTCGACGTCTCGAAGGTCCGAATCCCCCGCTCACAGAGGAAAACCTGCTGGTTCCCCTCGGAGAGGATGTACTCGGCGGCCTGCAGGAGCTCGTCGAGGGACGAGCTCATCCCCCTCTTCAACATCACCGGGCGATGGGCCCGGCCGGCGGCAGAGAGCAAGGAGAAGTTCTGCATGTTCCTGGTACCGATCTGGAGGATGTCTGCTTTGCGAGCGACGCCTTCGACGTCCTCGGGCGATACCACCTCGGTTACCACAGGCAACCCGTACGCCTTGCCGGCCTCGACGAGCATCTCGAGACCCTCGTAGGCCAGACCTTGAAACGAGTAGGGGGATGTCCGCGGCTTGAAGCACCCCCCGCGCAAGATGGACCCGCCGCTCTCCTTGACCGCCTTCGCTGCCGTCATCACCTGGTCCCAGGACTCGACAGCGCAGGGTCCGGCGATCATCACGAGGTCGTCTCCCCCGATCCTCACCCCGGAGACTTCGACAATGGTGTTCTGCTCCTTGTGGCCCCTGCTTCCCAGCTTGTAGCCCTTGGGAGTCGAGACGCTGGGCGACAGCTCGGTGAGGGCGGTTCGACCCTGCGGTCTCACGTTCTTCACCTTCCGCTCGACGGGCTTGGGGCGGAGGTCTCTCGATGGGTAGCTCCCGAGCACCCGGAGGAACCGCACCTGCCGCATGAGTGTCTCCAGGACAGCCTGCACTGCCGGCTCGGAGACATTGCCGTCGAAGTCGAGGTAGAACAGCTCCTCGCGAGGATTGTTGGCGATCGGCCGGGATTCGAGCATGACGAGGTTGATGTCGGCGTCGTGGAAGACGGCCAGGGCCTCCATCAGGGCTCCGGGGTGGTTGCCAACCGCCATCACTATCGACGTCTTCGAGGGCACCGCGTCGGGCACCTCCGCCGGCTCTCCGGCGACCACGACGAATCGAGTGAAGTTCTCGTCCCTGTTGGCGATCCCGGTCTTCAGCACGTCGAGCCCGAACAGACGCGCAGCCTCCTCGCTGGCGATCGCGGCGATGGTCGGATCCCCCAGCTCGTGGATTTTCTGTCCGGAGAGTGCGGTGTCGGAGAAGTAAACGATCTCGCAATGGTCAAGCTGTGCGAGGAACTCGGAGCATTGGGCCACCGCCTGGGGATGGCAGTAGATCCGTCGCAGCTCTGAAATCGTGGCGCCTTCGATGCCGAGGAGGCAGTGTCGGATCCGGAAACGGACGTCGCCGACGAAATGGAGCCTGCTCTCCAATAACAGGTCGTAGACCTCTGAGATTGCACCCGAGGTCGTGTTCTCGATCGGGAGCACGGCGACATCGGCATCCTCGCGCTGCACCGCGGCGATCGCCGCGGAGAAGGTTGGGGCCCTCAGATAGTTGACTGCCATGCCTTTGTGATCGAAGTACTGCTGGGAAGCGAGCTGGCTGTAGGAGCCCTCGATGCCCTGGATGGCCACAGTCATCCTCTGACGGGGCCGCTCGGCGCGGCCGAGATACTCCTGTTGGATCCTCACCGAGTCGTTGACGATCTCTCGCCAGACTCGATTCACCAGACCCGAATCGAGATCGTGCTCCATCCCGGTCGCGATGCGATCGGAGATGAGGCCTTCTTCTCTCGACTGGTCCCGAGAGGGTCGGTCGTGGATGCCCTTCTCCTTGGCGATGCGAAGGCTGTGCGCCTTCCGCTCGGCGAGGAGCTTGAGGATGTCGGCGTCGATCCGGTCTATGTCGTCACGGATCTGAGCTATGTCACCTGGGTTTGGATCTGACTTGTCGTTCATGTGGGGATCGCCTCGGCGCGTTGAAGGGTGGTTTGGGAACGAGTGACGCGGGGGTGGGGTGAATCGGCGCTAGGCGCCGAAATAGACGAACCCGAAGAAACGCCGAGGCGTGGCGCCGGTGATCGAGGTCGAGTCCGTCTTCATGTCGGCGGATTATCCGCTGATGCCCCGGTCAAAGTCAAGAGCTATGTTCGATACGTGCGCGACTTGAGCAAGGCTTTCGGCATCATCCTCGGTCTCGTCGGTGTCATTTGGATCCTCCAAGGCCTCGACGTCGCGTTCGCACCTCAGAGTTTTATGACCGGCGACCCGGTGTGGGCGGTGCTTGGAGCCGTCGCGGTCCTGGCCGGTGGCGGGTTCCTGTGGAGAGGCGCGCGCAGAAAATAGGAGGCATAGTAGAACCGGGTCGCTATCAAGCCGGTGGTGATGCGCAGCCCATAAAACCAACCGCAGTGCACGGCTCTGCGAGTTTTCATGTCGGTACTTCGGCTAACGCTGGTGCCGGTCGCGTCGGAGCGCGACCAAGGGCATGGGCTTCACATCGTCGCTCGCGAGTCGGGCTCAGAAGCAGACGGAGGCGACCGCGTTGTATGGATTCACCGCACTGGAGCCTGATCCACCGGGGTGGATCTCGAAATGAAGGTGCGGGGCCCCGCCAGATGCGTTGCCGGTGTTGCCGTTGTATGCGATCAGGTCGCCTTGGCTGACTCGGGCACCGTCTCCGACGGCGAAACCGCTCAAGTGGGCGTAGTAGAACGATCCGACACTCGTCGAGAGCCAGATCGTGTTGCCCCCGAGGCCACTGCTCCCCGTACTGACGGTCCCGCTGGCCACGGCGTAGATCGGCTCGTCGTACGGGGCCATCATGTCCGTTCCTTTATGGGCTCTGCCGCCCGAACGCGGAGCGCCCCACGAATCGGTGAAATGAGTCCGGCCCGGGGTAAATGGGCAGATGATGCCGCCGATGATCGGACCCGTGGAGCCACCCCCGGAACCATCCGATCCACCACTCGAGGCCGCCGCCGCACGCTGACGAGCCCTCTCCTCGGCCTCGGCGCGCAGACGGGCTTGCTCGGCTTCGTAATCGGCCTGCATTTCCCGACACCGGTCGCTGAGATCGTCATACGCCCCGAGCGCCGCACTCATCGCAGACTCTTGTTCCGCCGTATGTTCTTGCTGCTGATCGCGCGTCGTGGTCAATTCTCCGACGGCTGCCTCGAGCGTGATTCCCAGCCGGTCCAATTCGGAGGAGACCGCGGCCAAATCGTTTACGGACTGCATGCTCTCGTCGGCGTTCGCCCTGAGGAACTCGTAGGCGGTCAGCGCTTCGCTGGGCGAAGACAAGCTGACCATCCCCATGGAAGGCCCGGACGCGGCCTGCATGTACAGCTCGACCGCCTGGGATTCGACTCGCGTTGACAACTCGGCCTTTTCCTCCTGACGTGCCTCAAAGGCATTGCGAATCCGGCGTTCTTGGTACTCGGCATCGGCAAGCTCGGCGTTCGCCTCGTCGAGAGCGACCGACGCCACCTCGAAATCGGACCGGGCCGAGCGGTAGATGTCGTAAGCCTCCTGGGAATCGGCACATGCCTCGTCTACCTCCGCGCGGGATATACCCAATGCGGTGCCCGTGGAAAGACTCGCCGTCACCACTGCAGTCAGAGTTACGACAACGAGGACGGTTCGTGTCGTCCTGGGCCGTTTGTCGTTCGCTTTGTCTTTTCGGAGCATGCTCGCTTGTTTCTCGTCGACCGGGGCCGCGCAAGGCGCGACAACAGTTCGCCCTACAACAGGTGGTGAATGGGACAGGATGGCACGAATTCACCCGCTAGCTGGACTTCATCGATGCCCGGGGAAGGTCGGAGGCCGCGATTCCCCGGAGATCGCGACGATTACGAGGACCTGACTCGCCAACAGGCACCCGGCCCAGTCGCACTAGTCGAGCGCGTCGACCCCCCGGGCGATGGTGGCACCCGGAGGGCGACATCGTTGGAGTGACCGTCCGCTCCCCCCCACTCCAACGTCTTCCCATATCGGCAAGACGAGGTCTGGAACTTGAGCCGAGGTGCCGGACATATAAGAAGCCCCAACAAGTCTGAACCGAAGTTCCGACCCGTCGGGGCTTCAGAGCGGAACTATAACGAATCTGATCTCCCCGTCAAATGGGGTGCAGACATTGTCGACGGCGAATCTTCATCTGCCCGCTGTGCAGGGGAAACCTCGGTGTCATGTCACGCGTCGACTGTGTCGGTCCAAGGCAAACTCCTCCCGCCTTGCTGAGACAGGACGCGACCGGAGTCCTCACCACGCTCGGAGGACTTCGGAGCGTCCTGACAATCCAAAGCAGTCGGAGGCTGCTGCGCCAGGCCCTCTACCAGAGCCGGAGACTGCGACCGCCGTCATGGAGCTCGCTCACGTC
>JBEVJN010000080.1:0-17165 GCA_040510135.1 Acidimicrobiia bacterium
CCACGGTCGCCATGCGAGCGTGAGCGTCCACAGAACCGGTACGCCGAGGGAAGGTGCGCCGGATGTCACAGGTGCGAACCCCCGGAGCGGCGGCAGGGTGGGAATCCGGCGGGGGATCCCTAGGTTGAGGTGACTTGCACAACGCAAGTCACCTCTTGGAGGTCCCGTGTCCAGCTCTGTCGACTCCAACACCCTCCCTGCCCTCCCCCTTCCCGACGGCGTGATCCTCCCCGGCATGGTGGTGACCATCGCCGCCGAGTCGGAGGAGGCCCAGGCCGCCGCCAGCGCCGCCGCCGACACCGGTGGCGAGCTGCTGCTCGTTCCCAAGGTGGGCGATCGCTTCGCCCGCGTCGGTGCCCTCGCCCGGGTGGAGTCGACCGGCGCCCTGCCGGGTGGCACCCAGGCCCTGGTGGTCCGCGCCACGGGTCGAGCCCGCCTCGGAGCCGGCGTGGTCGGCACCGGATCAGGGCTGTGGGTCACTGCCGAGCGCATCGCGGAGGCGCCGGCGACCGACGAGGCCAAGGCCCTCGGGGCGGAGCTCCGCGCCACGCTGCGCGCCCTGTTCGAGCACCTCGGCGACCGGCAGATCCGCGGCATCCTCCGCAGCGTCGACGCCGACGACCCCGGCGGCCTGGCCGACCTCGTCGGCTGGTGGCCGGAGCTCACCACGGACCGGAAGATCGAGCTGCTCGAAATGGTCGACGTCACCGACCGCGTGCGCCTCGTGCTCGGGTGGGCCAAGGAGGCCCTCGCCGAGAACGAGCTGGTCGAGAAGATCAGCCACGACGTCCGCGAGGGGCTCGACCAGCAGCAGCGGGAGCACCTGCTCCGCCGCCAGATGGAGGCCATCCGCAAGGAGCTGGGCGACGACGACGCGGAGGGCGAGTCGGCCGACGACTACCGCGCGCGCATCGATGCCCTCGAGGCGGCCGGCGTGGCCGAGGACGTCGTGCGGGCCCTGCGCAAGGAGCTCGGCCGCTTCGAGCGCATGCCCGAGCAGAACATGGAGCGCGGTTGGATCCAGGGGTGGCTCGACACCGTGCTCGGCCTGCCGTGGACCGAACGCACTGACGACGAGCTCGACGTCACCGCCGCCCGCGCCACCCTCGACGCTGACCACACCGGTCTCGACGAGGTGAAGGAGCGCATCGTCGAGCTGCTCGCCGTCCGCAAGCTGCGGGCCGAGCGGGGCCTCGACGAGGAGGGCACCGCACGCCGCAAGCCGGGCGCGATCCTCGCCCTCGTCGGCCCGCCAGGCGTCGGCAAGACGTCGCTCGGCGAGTCGGTCGCCAGCGCCCTCGGGCGCCGGTTCGTCCGCGTCGCCCTCGGCGGGGTGCGCGACGAGGCCGAGATCCGTGGCCATCGCCGCACCTACGTCGGGGCACAGTCGGGCCGGATCGTGAAGGCCATCACCGAGGCCGGCACGATGAACCCCGTCCTGCTGCTCGACGAGGTCGACAAGCTCGGCAGCGACTACCGGGGCGATCCCTCGGCGGCGCTGCTCGAGGTGCTCGACCCCGCCCAGAACCACACCTTCCGCGACCACTACCTCGAGGTGGACCTCGACCTCTCCCAGGTCCTGTTCATCGGGACCGCCAACGTGCTCGAGACCATTCCCGGGCCTCTGTTGGACCGGACCGAGGTGATCAACATCGATGGCTATACCGATGCCGAGAAGGTGGAGATCGCACGTGACCACCTCCTTCCCCGCCAACTCCGCGTCGCAGGGCTCGAGCCCGAGGAGTTAGAAGTCACGGAGGGCGCCCTCGCCGCCGTGGTCGACCGGTACACGAGGGAGGCAGGGGTGAGGAACCTGGAGCGTGAGCTCGGGAAGCTCGCCCGCAAGGTGGCCACCGAAGTGGCGAAGAAGTCGGGGTCGCATCTCGTGGTCGTCGACGAGCATTCGGTCAGGAACTACCTGGGCAAGCCGAAGGTCTGGAAAGACGAGGCGTCGGATCGCACCGACGTTCCCGGAGTGGCGACCGGCCTGGCTGTAACCGGCGCAGGGGGAGATGTGTTGTTCATCGAGGCCTCCGCAATGGACGGCGAGCCTGGGCTGACATTGACCGGGCAGCTCGGCGACGTGATGAAGGAGTCGGCCCGGATCGCCCTCTCCTATGTCGAGGCGCACTCCGAAGAACTGGGCATCGACCCCTCCGCTATGACCAAGAGATACCACGTACATGTGCCGGCCGGCGCCATTCCTAAGGACGGCCCATCTGCCGGTGTAGCGATGCTCACCGCGTTGGTGTCGTTGCTCACGGGTCGCAAGGTCAAGGACACCGTCGGGATGACAGGCGAGATCACCCTTCAGGGAAAGGTGCTACCGATCGGTGGCGTCAAGCAGAAGGTGCTCGCCGCTCACCGAGCTGGGCTGAAGGAGGTCATAGTGCCCCGTCGCAACGAGGCAGACCTCGACGACGTGCCGGAGAAAGTCCGCGACGAGATGGCCTTCACCATCGCCGACACCGCGGGTGATGTGCTGGAGGCGGCCCTGCAGGCCTGACCCGCTACTCGCCTGCTTTGTGCCGGCCCGGAGAAAAGTCGGAATCCACATCCGACGGTCGTGCGAACGCAGATCGATCGACGGGGGATCCTGATGGCCCTCCGCTCTCCGGCACACGAACATCGACGTGCCCGCACGATTCACAGACCAGACGCTCGAAGCCCAAGGTGTGAACCGAAACCGTGGTCCGATGACGACAACGACTTTGCCGCAATTTGCGACTCAGGACGCGCATATCGAACAACTCCCCTCGAGATGCCAACCCGGCCCAAAGGTTGGCCTGAGCAGCGCGGGCGAGCCATAGGTCGGAGGGCCCAGTCAGGTTCGGCTCGAGAAATCAGACGCCGGTACCGGCTCAGTCGAATATGAGATCGACGATGACGGCCGCGTGATCCGAGCCGGGCATCGGCTCCACTCGGGCGGCCACCACTCTGGCACCGGTTCCGAATACATGATCGATGCGGAGCCAGCGTGGCCAACCCGGACGCCAAGCCCAAGTCGGCTCCGTCGCAGCTCCGGACTCCTCTGCGGATCGAGCCACCAGGTCGTCCCACCGTTCCGCCAACTCCTTGTAGGCGGGCCAGGCCGGTGAGGCATTTATATCCCCGGCCAGGACGAAGGGCATGCCCATGTCGGCATACTCATCCGCCCAGGCGAACAACGAATCCAGTTGCTGGCCCCTGATTCGGGCCGACTTCCACCATGGGAACACGATCGGATTCCGCATGTGGATGTTGGCGACGAGGAATGACCGCGATCCATCGCCCAGCCGCGCCCACAGTCCGGGCCGCCAGGGAAGAGGGATCTCGCCGAAGTCTGCGCTGAGACGACTGGCGATGCCCCGCCCGCGGGCGTCGTCGTTGGGCCTCAAGTCATGGTGAGGGAAATGCGCGGCAATCGTCTTCGCGGCGGTCGGACCGAGTTCCTGGGTGAGCAATAGGTCGGGATCGACCTCCTTCAGCATCCGCGCGAGATGAGCAACGTCGGCGCGGTCTGCCAACAGGTTGGCCGTCATCAGCCGGATGGGACGCTGCATGCCGGCGCACGCTAACCAGGGCTTGGCCCAACCCCGGACTGTCGAGAAAGTTCACAGAAGTCGCTTGGGTCGCTAGACCTATATGCCGAGTGATTAGATGTGATAGCTGCTGCTGATACCAAGGTCACACTGGTGCGAGGCTCTGGAAGCGTCGTCGCCTCGGTGGTGGGGAACGCCCTCATCGGCGAGCTGACCGCCGACTGTGAACACGGTGGGGAGACCGACCGCGGGGAGTACGTGGTGGGCTACTCCGGTCGCGCCCTGACCTGGCGCGTACGGTTCTGTGACCCTTGCTGGGACCATTTCCGGACCCACCAAGAAGTGATCGATCTCCGACTATTCGAGGATCTACCCGCCGGCAACGCTCGCTGACCGGCTCTCCGCCTAGTTTCCGAGACGGCCGTCGGCGAGGTCGCGGAAGATCCGAGGGGCGGAGTCGGCGAGGAAAACGACGCTGGCCTGTCCTGCCCACCCCGGGGAGCCGGGTGCAACCACATTGGGGATCGCGGCCTTCTTCGCGGCGATGGTCTGCGCTGCGAATGTGAGAAGCTCTGCCGGGCCGAGGTCGGTCATCATGAAGGGCTCCGACAACTCGAGGAGCTTCGGAATCGCTAGGTAACCCTGCCCCTTGAGGTTCCTGAGCACGTCGAGCATGATCAAGCCCTGATTCGCCGACCTATCGAAGTCGCCGTTGGGCAAGGTCTTGCGGGTTCGGGCAAAAGCGAGCGCCTCGTCACCATCGACGACCTGGGGGCCGGCCTCGAAATCAGCCTTGGAGGCCTGATCTCTCATCGGATAAGGGACGACAAGCTCGAAGCCACCCAACACCGAGCTGATCATCTCCTCGAACCCGGCGAACCCGGTCATCACGTATCCCTCGAGGGGAAGCCCGCTGAGGTCGCGGAATGTCTCCATCATCCCTTCTGTGCCGGCAAAGCTGAGGGCGGCGTTGATTTTCGACCTACCGCCCCCTGCGATCGAGACCCAAGAATCGCGTGGGACCCCGACGATGCCGCCGTGGCCCTTTCCATCGAGACCGACGAAATGGATGCTGTCGGTTCGAGTCGCGAGCATGTCCTCCCCGGGCCTGGCATCCGATCCGACGACCGCGACCAGCCGCGGACTGGGTCCGAGACGGGCTTTGACAGAGATGCTGGGCCATTTGCCGCCGACGATGCGCCACCCGTCGCCGTTATTCACCATCAGGAAGAGGTCGTCGTTCATCACGACAGTGGCGATCCCCTGCTTCTTGAAGACGCCAACCGAAGCGATCCCGGAGCGGGGCGTCTTCGCCGGCGTCGGCTCGATCTGAGCCAGTATCGGGCGTGACATGCGCGGTGGGTTGGCGATATCTCCTGTGGCATAGCGGTAGAAGTGATTGACCATCTTCTCGACCGTCGCGGGGGCCCCTTTCACCGTGAATGGCGGGATAGTGGTCGTCGTCGTGGGGGGAATGGTCGTCGTCGTGGGCTGTGAGGTGGTGGTTGTTGCCTCCCTGGTGGTCGTCGCCTCTTCCGCATCGGGGGCACAAGCCGTGACGACGATGACCAGCGCGAACAGGACACAGAGACGTCGAATCATGGTGGACCTCGGAATGATTGTCAGATCGCCCTCCCGCAACCGTGCAGGCACCCTAACGAGAAACCCGACCAATCGGAACCGGCCAGGATGCGGAGCTTGGGTTCCCGGTAGTCTTCCGCGGTGGTGCAGACACTGGAGGCGGGCAGGGCAGCGGTCGGACGCGAGGCCTGGGAGGAGGCCTGGAAGACTTTGACCGACGCCGACTCGGAGGAGTCGCTCTCCCCACCCGATCTCGAGCTGCTCGCGGACTCGGCCTGGTGGGCCGGCCATCCGGACGAGTCGGTCGACGCCCTGGAGAGGGCGTATGCCGGATACGTCGGGGCGGAGCAAAGGGTTGATGCGGCCAGGGTCGCCCTGCTTCTCGCCTATCTGGCCATGAGACGACTAGCCCTGTCGGTGGGGGCGGGTTGGAAGGCCAATGCGGTTCGCTTGCTCGAGGACGAGCCGGAGACGTCGGTCCACGCTTTCCTGAAGGTTCTCGACCTGGTGGAGTTGCTGTCGGTCAGGGGTGACGTGGAGGGCGGCCTCGCCGTGGCCGACGAGGCGTTGGAAACCGCCAAACGCACCGGGAACAGAGAGGCAGAGTCGCTGGCCAAGGCATTCAAGGGCTATGCCCTGGTGGCGAGCGGGATGTGGATGGATGGCCTCGCCCTGATCGACGAAGCGACCGCAGTCGCTCTCGCCGGCGACGCCGGGCTTCGATCGGCCAGCGACGTGTACTGCGTGACCATTGCCACCTGTCGCAATTTCGGTGACTTCAGGAGGGCGGGTGAGTGGACCGAGCGAGCCGACCGATGGATGGGTCAGCACTCACTGGGCGGCTACTCGGGGGTGTGCAGGGTGCACCGTGCCGAGTTGAAGCGTCTCCGTGGCGAGTGGGACGCAGCCGAGACGGAGGCGCTCGACGCGTGCGTCGAGCTGGAGCGGTATCAAATGTTCGATGGGGTCGGCCACGCCCACTACGAAGTCGGCGAGGTTCGGCTGCACATGGGCGACCTCGACGGGGCGGAAACCGCCTTCAACCGGGCATACGAATTCGGGGTAGAGCCACAGCCAGGGCTCGCCCAGCTCATGGTGGCGAGGGGCAAGGTCGACGAGGCAGCCCGCTCCCTGGAACGCAGCCTCTCGAGCGCGGGAGACGGGCCGAACATCGACCTGCTATCCCGGTCGCGTCTACTACCGGTCCAGGTGGAAGTGGCCCTCGCCAGGAACGATGTCAGCACCGCCCGCGGCGCCATCGACGAGATGGATCGTCTCGCGACCGACTTCGAGCGCCCCGCCTTCGAGGCCATGGCGGCGACCGGACGTGGGCAACTGGCGCTCCATGAGGGCGATCATGAGAACGCCATCCGGCATCTCGGACACGCCTGGAGGACATGGAGCGATATCGGGTTCCAATACGAGTCGGCTCGGGCGCGCACGGTCTTGGGTCGAGCCCATCTCGCCGCCGGAGACGAGGATCATGGCCGGATGGAGCTGGGTGCGGCCCGATCCGTGTTCGAACGGCTCGGCGCCAAGCTCGACCTGCGCGAGGTGAACAGGATCCTCGCCGACATCGAGGGCCCGCACGAGGATCGAGCCAGGGTGACCAAGACCTTCATGTTCACCGACATAGTCACTTCCACCGACCTCGTCGGCCTCATCGGAGATGAGCAATGGGAGGCGCTGCTCGCCTGGCACGACCGTGCTCTCAGAGCAGCCTTCGCCGAGCATGACGGCAGGGAAGTCAGCCATACCGGGGATGGTTTCTTCGTCACATTCGACCGGGCCGGCGACGCAGTCGACGCGGCTGTGTCGATCCAGCGACGCCTCGCCGAGCATCGCCGCGAACATGGGTTCGCTCCCCAGGTGCGCGTCGGGCTTCATACCGACGAGGCGACAATCGACGGGAACGACTACCGGGGAAAGGGGGTACACCTGGCGGCCAGAGTCGGATCGGCCGCAGGGGCGGAGGAGATCGTGGCGTCGGCTGCGGCCCTAGAGGCGGCAGGCGAGCTGCGGTTCCCGGTGTCCGAGGCTAGATCGGTCGAGCTCAAAGGAATCGAGGAGACGGTCGAACTCCAAACGATCGAGTGGAAGACGACCCACCCGGCCTAGAAACGGGCGAAGCCTCGAACCGTCTCGATGGTGTCGGCGTCTTCGGGCCCTTTATCCTCTCGATAGCGCTTGACCCGGGCGAAACGGAGGGCGACACCACCCGGATACCGCGTGCTCCGCTGCACGCCGTCGAAGGCAATCTCGTAGACGATCTCAGGCTTCAGAAACACAGTGTTCCGACTGCGGTGATCCTCGATCTCGAGAAATCGTTCGGTCTGCCACGCCAGCATCTCGTCGGTGAGGCCCTTGAAGGTCTTGCCCAGCATGACGTGCCCTCCGTCTCCGTCGGCAGCACCCAGATGGAGGTTGGACAGCCAGCCCTCCCTGCGCCCTGATCCCCACTCTGCAGCCAGGACCACGAGGTCGAGGGTGTGTGTCGGCTTGATCTTGAGCCAGCCCGATCCGCGTCGACCGGCCTCATAGGGCTGTTCCGGGTCCTTCACCACCACGCCCTCGTAGCCGGCGGCGACCGCATCGTCGAAGAATCGATCGGCCACATCCGCATCATCGGTGAGGACCGAGCCGACCAGAGACTGTTCGGGTACCGCCTCGGCTAACGCGGCACGGCGATCGACGAGCGACAGATCGATGAGATCCACCCCGTCGAGGTGAAGACAGTCGAAATAGAAGGAGCGCAGCGGCGGCGCCTGATCGGACGCCTCGGTCCCGAACCGGCTCATCGAGTCCTGGAACTGCTCCGGCCCGGAGGGGCCGAACAACAAGGCTTCGCCGTCGAGGATGAGCGAGGTGGCCGGGTATTCGAGCACCGACGCAACCACTTCTGGAACACCGCTCGTGACATCTCTCAGATTCCGGGTGAACACCGCCACTCGGGTTCCCTCACGATGCACCTGGATTCTGACCCCATCGAGCTTCCACTCCACCAAGGCACGGCCTAGGGCCGCCACCGCCTCACCGGCGCTCGAGGCGGTCTTGGCCAGCATCGGCTGCACCGGGGTGAATAGAGAGAGCGTCGATATGCCCAACGTATCGGGCCCCTCGGCCAGAGCCCGAGAGGCGACACCGATCAGATCTCCCTCGAGCATTGCAGCCCGGCGTACCCGGTCCGGAGCGACTCCCAGGGCTACCGCGACGGCGTCCGCCATCACCCCTTCCAGGGCTCCCTGCCGAAGATTGCGCACGATCAGATCGCGCAGGAAATTCTGCTCGGTCGCGGTGGCCCGGCCGAACATCCTCGTGAGCAGCGTTTCCCGCATCTTCGTGGAGCCCGCGCCCGACACGCGAGAAAGTTCCTCCAGCGCGGTGTCGACTTCGAGAATCTCCAGGGACGGGTTCTGGGCAGAAGCGACTTCGATGGCGTAGACCGTCGCCCATCCCACGCCCAGCCGGTCTTGTCGTGGCCTGCCGCTCAGATAGGAAATGGCTGGCGTGGCCTCGTCCGGGTCGAGCCGGCGAAGCGTCGCGGCGAGCAACTCGATCTTCCTGGATCGGGCCCTCGTCGCAGATACCTCCGAAGAGACACTGACGAGGTCGTCGAGGAGCACGACTCAGGACCGAAATCGGTCGAAGGGCTCCAGCTCGATGGCGGCATCGTCGAGGGCGTTGCGCACCTTGTCCACGGCGTGGCCCAAGTCGATGGGCTCGAGCTTCGACCAGGGCCGCTTCCGCGACCGATCCCGGACATTCTTCAGCACGACTCCGTCCGGCTCGACGTCCCCCAGTTCCTGCCACGAGATCGGTGTGGCGATGGGGCCTCCCGTCCTGGGACGGAGGGACCACGGGACGACCGAGGTGGACCGCGGGGTGTTCCGCATCCAGTCGACAAAGACCCGGTCGCCGCGATCGGCCTTGCGAAACGCCATGGTCAACAAGTCTTCGTTGGCGGCAGCTCCAAGAGCTGCCGTACCCCGGGCGACGAGGGCGACATCCTCGACATAGGTGATCGGCTTCAGCTGAGCCCGGAGGTGGTATCCCTTCGAACCGGAGGTCATCAGGACAGTCTCGATGCCGAAAGTCTTGAGAACTGCGCGCATCTCGCGGGCCGCCTCCCGGACCAGCTCGACGCGGTCGGCAGGCGGGTCCAGGTCCCAGATCACCCAATCAGGGTGCTCCTCATCGTCCGCTCGGACTGGGGGCACATGAAAGGTGATCACTCCCAGATTGGCGAAAAACGCGATCCCCTCCGCAGAGCCGACCATCGGGTAAACAGTCGTCCCGCCCCCCTCCTTGGGAACCTCGTGACGCTCGATCAGGTCCTCCGGCGCATGGTCGGGGACGTTCTTCTGCATGAAACCCTGGCTTCCGATCCCGCGCGGGAATCGTTCGACCGAGAGCAGTCGGCCCTCGATGAAGGGGAGCATGCGATCAGCGACGCCGACGTAGTAATCGACGACTTCGCCCTTGGTGATCCCGTCTTCGGGGAAGACCACCCGGTCGGGATTACTCACGTCCATTGCCACCCAAACTAGGCCGAGTCGCAATCAATTCGAGCGAGACAGCCGCTTGCGACCCTCGGTTTCTTGGTCGACGAGCCGGCCTGTTGGGACGAACCCTTGAGCGAGATAGAAAGGCCGGGGTGAGCCCTTCCCCTCTCCCCAACTGGTGAGAAGGCTCTCATCGCCCATTGCAATGCACTCGGCCTCGACCAGCCCGAGAACTTTCGCCCCGATCCCACGCCGTTGATGGAGACGGTCGATCAGGAGACGCCACAGGAACGGCTCCGGATGGTGCTCGGTGGTCAGGGCCAGCATCACGAAACCGACGATGGTCCCCTCCGCGACGACGGCCCGCATCCACGGCACCACCGGTGCTCCGTCCACCACCTCAGGGAACAGCGCGTCGGCGAACGAGCGAAGCATCGGCGCTACGAAGTCTTCCTGCGTCCTGTGGATGGTGATGCCCGACACGGTCGCCTCGTTATCAGTGGTTATCTCGACAAGGCTTACCTGATCTGGAGGGTGCCGGGGACGATCTCGCCAGGTCTCCCAATCCGGTCGGGTCATCCCGTAAATCCAATCGTCCGACAACTCTTCGCCCACCCAGAACGAAGACTTCGTCTCGCCTTCGAAGAGGAACCCGGTGCGCTCCAAGACCATCGCCGAGGCACGATTGTCTGGGTGAAGCATGCCGAACACCCTGGTCACATTCAACCCGTCGAACAGGTACCCGACCAGGGCCTCCACCGCCTCGGATGCATATCCCTTGCCCCAATGTTCCTTGGCGAAGGTGAAACCCACCTCGGCGGTGCGACCCTGCCATGACAACTCGGTCCCCACGTCGCCGAACACCTCGCCGGTGTCGGGATCGCATACGACAGCCGTCCACCATTTGTCGTTCTCAGGGCCTTCCATCGCCACCACCGCGGACACGACCTTCTCGGCTCGCTCCATCGGATAGGGGAGCTCCCAGTCCTGAAAGCGAGCGACGTCGGGGTCGTTGCGTCGGGCGAAGTACGCCGCCAGGTCGTTGGGCTGGAAGGGCCGGATCAACAGACGCTCGGTTCGGATCGGGGTGAACACTTCTCCGATTCAACCAGCGACCGTCAGTCGATAACCTTCGCGCCGATGTCTGACAAGACAGAGCGTGTCCAGGGGCCTGCGTCGTATTTCCCTTCGATCGAGAAGAAATACGGCCGGCCCATCGCAGAATGGCAAGCCTTGATCCGTGCCAGCGACCTCACCAGGCACATGGATCTCGTCAACTGGCTCAAGACCGAATACGGGATGGGGCATGGCCACGCCAATGCCCTCGTCGCTTACACGCTCGCCGAGGACGCAGGCGACTGACCCTGCCCGAACGGTGCCGGTAACTTCCGACATCGACAGGAGGACACCATGCGCATACAGACCGGTCAGTTGGTCGCATTGGGGTACGGGACCTATGTGCGCTCCGATGACGTGACCGCGGTGGAGCCGATCACCGACGGCCGCGGACCGGGAAGACGATCCCTGGTTTGGGTTCGTGGCGTAACCGATCCCCTGGTCGCCTCACGGGCGGAGGGATCAATCGTCGACGACTTGATCACGCCGGCCGACGAGGCGGCGCGGATGAAGGCGCAACGGTCGGTGCTCAACAAGATGGCGACCGTCCTCGACAAGGTCTCACCCGGGATCAGGCGGCTCCTGGCGGAGGAATCAGGCACCGACATCGACGATCTCCTGGCCGAAGCAAACCGGGTCCTCGGCTGACTCAGCTACCCGCCACCAGCCGTATCAGTGGGATGACTCGCTCCGTCTTCTCCTGATACTCGCCGAATTGCGGCGCGGTTCGCACGACCACGGTGTTCCACAACAGGTCGCGCTCCGCCCCCTCGATCGGGATGGCGTTGGCTTCGAACAACTCCGCATCCCGTCTCACCCACACTCTGGGATCGTCGAGCAGGTTGAGGTACCAGTCCGGATGCCGGGGTGACCCCCCATACGAGCCCGCCACGACCAGGTCGCCGTCGGTCTCGAAGAACCGCAGCGGTGTGCGTCGAATCTCGCCAGAAGCCCGACCCGTTGTATAGAGAAGGATCAGATGGCCTGCGGCTGGATGGTCCACAGACGCCCCATCGCTCTCGAGGTACTGACGGACATGCTTGGCGGCGTGCGGCCGCGACGGGTCGACGGCGCGGTCCTCGATGGTCATCGCTCGAACCTAACACGCCCTTCGTAGGCTGGCGGAATGCGACGTCTCGCCGCATTCGTACTCATCGCTTCGACGGCCTGCAACCAAGCAGCCGTTGACAGCACCTCGACTGGGTCCACTACCTCCACGCCTGCCTCGGGCTCGACCACGGAGCCGTCAAGCGGTTGGGTAGAGCTGGCTCCAATGACGGTGGCCCGCAGCGAACATCCGGCTGCGGTGGTCGGAGACGAAGTCGTGGTGGCTGGGGGCTTCATCGAGGTCGGGGTCGGCCGGACCGGCGTGACACCCACCGTCGAGGCCTACGCACCCGAGACCGACACCTGGCATGCCCTCCTCGATCTCCCCGAGGCTCGTCATCACGGGATGTCGGCCGCAGTTGGACAGCGCCTGTTCTTCATCGGTGGTTACACCCCCGCCGGAGATCCATCGGCTTCCGTCTGGGAGCTGGTCGAAGGCGAGTGGGTCGACCGTGGCGCGCTACCTACCCCTGTGGCTGCCGGGGCTGCGGTGACGATGGGTGAGAGCATCTTCGTCATCGGAGGCGTCCCTGAAGGGAACGTCTACCGCTACGATATCCTGGACGACACATGGGCTGCGGTCCCGGCGCCGGACACACCGCGGGAGCATGTGGCCGCCGTCGCACTCGACGGCGAGATCTGGGCGATCGCCGGCCGATGGGAAGGTGAGATCTTCGACACCACCGAGATCTACAACCCGGACGCACGGCTTTGGCGAGCCGGGCCATCACTTCTCGAGGCCCGTTCCGGGTTCGGCGCGGTGGTGATCGATGGATCGATCTTCGTCGCTGGCGGCGAGGTGTTCTCGCCCGACGAGGCTCTGGACTCGGTGGAAAGACTCGAGCATTTCCGCGGCCAGTGGGAGGTTATCCAGTCACTCCCCCACGGCCTTCATGGCAACCCGCTGGTTGCCATCGGCACCGAGATCTACCTCCCCGGCGGGTCGACCCGGCCGGCCGCGGTGGCCAACGATGGTGTGACGTACCGGCTCCAACTGAGATGACATCGGGGCACGGGCGGCGGTAGGTTCTTTCCATGCCTCATCAGCAACAGCCAGTCGAGATGATCCTCCTCAGGCAGCTCGCCAGCTACCTGGCCATCCCGATGTGGATGATGGATGACACGGGGAACCTGATCTATTACAACGAAGCGGCCGAGGGTCTGCTCGGTATCCGATTCGACGATGTCGGCCCGATCACCTCGGAGAACCTCGTCGGCGCCTGGCACGTCACGCAGCTCGACGGTTCGGACCTGCCCGAGTACGACTTTCCCGTCGTGACGGCCCTCAGCAAGAGAAAGCCCGCCCATCAGGCGATCCGTTTCCAGGGGATGGACGGTGTGTGGCGGGCCGTAGAAGTGACTGCGCTGCCGATCGAGGGCCAGGGGGAACGATTCCTCGGTGTCCTGGCCACGTTCTGGGAGGTGGAGGACTGAGGGTCAAGCTGTGGGGGACGCGCGGATCGATCGGAAGCGCCGGGTCGGAGACGGCCAAATACGGTGGCGATACTTCCGCGGTCGAGGTGAATGGGAACGAGGGGAGACTCATCGTGCTCGACGCCGGCAGCGGGATGCGGGCGCTGGGGGCGAATGTCGAAGCGGCGGAGCAAGTCGATGTGCTGATCACCCACCTCCACATGGACCACATCCAGGGGTTGCCCTTCTTTGCCCCACTCCACAATCCTGACATCCGTGTCGATGTGTGGGGACCGATCTCGACGACACAAACGCTTTCGGAGCGTCTCAACCGCTATCTGTCTCCGCCGCTGTTCCCCTTGCGGGTGCGAGATCTCTCCAACGTCGTCTTTCACGACGTCCCACCGGGCACCTTCGAGCTAGATGGGATCCAGGTCACCGCCGATCTGGTCTCACATCCCGGCCCGACCCTCGGGTATCGACTGGAGGAGAGCGGAAAGGTGCTCACCTACCTCCCCGACCATGAGCCGGCGCTGGGCATGCACAACTTCCCCAAGAACCCGGAGTGGACGTCCGGCTACGGGCTGGCGTCCGGGGCAGACCTCCTGATCCACGACTCTCAGTACACCGACGAGGAGTATTCGGAGCGCATCGGGTGGGGCCACAGTTCCTACACCCATCTGCTCGCGTTCGCAGCGATGACCGGTTGCCGGACCCTGATGACGTTCCACCACGACCCCGATCACAGTGATCAAACGCTGGACGAGGCGCATGAACGGCTGCGAGCAACGAGCCAGGGGTTCGAGATAGTCGCCGGCACGCACGGAGCGGTCATCGACATATGAGCGAGTGAGCATCGTCCTCATCGTCATCGACGGGCTCGGGGCCCGCTCTGTGACCCAGGGCGTCACGCCGACTTTGACCGACTGGGCGAACCGCGGCCTGGTCCGACCCACCGGTGCCACGAGTGTGATGAGTTCCAGCACGTACCCGAATTTCGCCAGCATCGTCACCGGCATGCAGCCGCTCGAGCACGGGATCATGACCAATGAGGTTGTGGTCGACGGTGTCGCCAGACCTGCGTCCGCCATCGGCCCTCGCACCAAGACCTTCCTCGACGAGGGCTGCGAGGTGGTTGTTGGAGATCAGCACCTGATCGGGGTGGTGGCGGCTCACACAGCCGCGCGGCACTGGCCTCCAGACGGCCTCGTTCCCGATGGGGTCGAGTCGGATCTGTTCGGATACGTGACTGATGGCGAAGTCGCGGCGAGAGTGCTCGAAGCATTGGACCGCAGGCCCGAACTGATATTCGCTCAGCTGAACAGCCCTGACACCGTGGCCCATGCGCACGGGCCGGACTCGGAGGAGGCAATCGAGTCCTACCGGGCACTGGATTCAACTCTTGACCTGATCGGCTCGGGGATTCGCTGGGAGCAGGATCTGGTTCTGGTCACATCGGACCACGATCAGGAGACCGTCGATCCGAACAGTCGGATCGACCTGCACGGAGTCGCCAGGGATCAAGGCCTCGACGTCACCATCGTGGATGAGGGAACCGCCGCGATGCTCACCGGCCCCGACGCTGTCCGGCCGACGTGGGTCGAAGGGATCCAGGGGATCGCCGGCTGCGATCAGGTTGCCGCTGACGTCGTCCTTGTCTTCTCCATCCCTGGATGGTGGTTCGCCGACCAAGACTTTCCCGACTTACGGGGCGCTCATGGCGGGCCACGCACCAGGGCGACGGTGGCCGTGGCGGCCGGGGCGAATGCGCTGCTCTCCCCCATCGCCAGCCGGATCTCGGGTGCGCGGATGGGGGCCGAGGACTGGTTCGACGTGGTCCAGACGGCGCGCAGCACCCGGCTCGTGGTGCGGTCCGGGGTCTAATCTCCGAAAATGCCCTTGACCGCCGAGCAGCTCGAAGCGATTGGGGACGCGTCCGAAGTCGTAATCGAGACCAGGAGGGGCGACCGGGTCACCGGCACGGTGATCTGGGTCGTTGTCGGGAACGACGACGTCTACGTGCGCTCGGTTCGGGGCGAGTCCGGACGCTGGTACCAAAGGGCCGTCGCCGAACCGGAGGTTGCCCTCAGGGTCGGGGATGACCGATTCGAGTTCAGGGCAATGCCGGCGAACGACCCGAATTCGGTCGAAGCGGCGTCTGATGCGCTCCGGCGCAAATACCGCGGCCGCTCTCTCGAGAACATGCTCCTCCCCGAGACTCTGGGCACCACGCTCCGCCTCGATCCCCGATAACGAGCCGCAGACGCTCACACGTTCCCGGTGAGCACGAGCAGGGCGTGGATTGCGATCCCGACGAGTGCCCCGACGACGGTCCCGTTTATCCGCACGAACTGGAGGTCCCGGCCCAGCTGGAGCTCGAGGCGGTAGGAGATCTCACTGGCGTCCCATTCGGCCACCGTTGTCTCGATCATTCCGATGACCTCGTCATCCCACTGTTGGGCGAGACGCTCCGCCGCGTCGGCGATCCATGTGTCGATGCGCGCACGCAGTGCCTCGTCCTCGAGGACGCGGTGGGCCCACCATTGGATCAACTCTGCCAAGCGCCTCTCCAAGTCCGAGCCGGGCTCGGAGGCAGCACGGCCGAGGCTCTCTTGGACGACTTGCCACTGAGTCTGGACCGCCGCGGCCAACTCCGGCGAGTCCAGGATGTGAAGCTTCGAATCCTCGATGCGCTCCGCCAGATCGGCGGAGTTGCGCAGGTCGTCGGCGATCCTCGACAGCATCATCTCGATGTCGGTGCGTATCGGATGCGAAGGATCGGAGGCAACCTCGTCCACCAAGATCCGGAATGAGGCAATGATCCGCTCGAAGATGAGCTCTCCCGCCCAGGCAGGCATCCACCATGGTGAAGTCTTGGCGAAATTCTCTCTGAAATAGGGGAGGTTGTCGACGATCACGACGTCCAGGCCCCGGAGCGTGGCTTCCACCGACTGCAGCGTGCGACCACCCTTCAGCCATGCATCGACCACGAGGGAGATAATCGGGGTGATCGGAGTCTGTCGCAGCCAGTCGAGAGAGGTCTGGGTGATGACTGATGCCACCCGTTCATCGTCGAGAGACTGAGCAATCGTGGATCCGGTCTCGATGGTCCGTCGCGCCGCCAGCGTGGCGTGGTCGGACGAGCTCAACCATTGCGCTAAACGCCCCGCGATATCCGCGTTCGTGAGCCAGTTCCCGAGATTGGCCGGGTCGAGGAAGTTCTGCTGGACGAACTCGGCCAGACCCCGCCCGATCTCATCCTTGCTCCTTGGGATCAGTGCGGTGTGCGGGATCGGAATACCCAGCGGGTGGCGGAATAATGCGGTGACGGCGAACCAATCGGCGATGCCACCGATCAGCGCTGCCTCCGAGGCGGCGCGGATGAAACCGTTCAGCCCTGTATCACCGCCGAAGAAATGACTGATCAGGAAGACGACGAGCGCCCCGAAGAGGAAGCCGTTGGCTCGCAGTTTCCAACGACGCAGCTCCTCGACCCTCCGCTCCTCATAGGCGCTCAAGCCGATGGTGGGGCCCGTGGTCACAGGCTGAATCGTACGATCCGTGCCGGGGCTAGCCCAGGGATGGGGCGCGAATCAGACCGACGTATCCGGCTCACGCCCTGCGCTGCCGGCGTCGGGGATCACGTCCTCCCGATCTGGGTGATACCGCGTCGCTTCATCTCACCCTCGATGAACCCCGGCAGGAGCGTCGTCCGAGTCCTGATTTTCCGGCACTTCGGATGCGAGCACTCCCTTGATGTACCGATACTCGGCCACCAGCTCCTCGTCTTTCCATTGCTCGATGGGCCGGCTTCGGTCGCGGTCTGTTGGGCGGTCGCCCAGCGTCATGCCGAACGCCTGGTCTTGGTCTGCTCCACACTCGATTTGAGCGCCTCGAGGAGATCGACGACCTTCTCAGTGGGCGC
>JBEVJN010000081.1:0-79876 GCA_040510135.1 Acidimicrobiia bacterium
ATCATCACCGAGACCATCTTCAACATCCCTGGCATCGGCCAGGAGATCTACAATGCCACCCGTTCCCAGGAAGGCGCGGTGGTGGTGGGGATCGTCACCCTCCTTGTGATCATCTACGCGGTGGTCAACCTGGTGGTCGACGTCATGTATGCGGTGCTCGATCCGAGGATCCGTTATGACTGACACCACCAACAAGACGCCAACCGAGATCCTGGCGCCGGACGTCGTCACCCCGGAAGTAGTCCCCGCGCAGGCCCCCAAGCAGGGCAAGCCGGCAAGCTTGTGGACCGACGCCTGGAGGGAGCTGCGGCGCAAGCCAGGTTTCGTCATCTCGGCCCTGCTCGTCATTCTGATGACGATCATGGCCGCCTTCCCCCAGCTTTTCACCTCGATCGACCCCCGGGAATGCAGTCTCATCAACGCTCTGCAGACTCCCGGCGCGGAGCATTGGTTCGGGACCGACCTCCAGGGTTGCGACTACTACGCCCGCACCATCTACGGGGCGCGCACCTCGGTGTCGATCGGTCTGGTCGTCACCTTCTTCGCCACGCTGATCGCGGTGACGCTTGGATCTCTTGCCGGATACAAGGGTGGCTGGCTCGACTCGACGCTCTCCCGGTTCACCGACATCATGTTCGCCATCCCACTGATCCTGGGCGCCATCGTGATCCTCAATGCCCTGGGCGGCAGCCGGGGCATCTGGACCGTGTCCGCAGTGCTCATCATTTTGGGATGGCCCACCATGCTCCGACTGATGCGATCGTCGGTCCTCTCGGTGCGGGAGCTGGACTACGTCGACGCCGCCCGCGCCCTCGGCGCCAGCGACTGGCGGATCATCACCCGTCACGTCCTCCCCAATGGAATCACCCCGGTCATCGTCTACGCCACCATCACCGTCGGTGTGATCATCACGGCCGAGGCGAGCCTGTCCTTCCTCAACGTCGGTCTCCAACTGCCTGCCATCTCCTGGGGGCTGATGATCTCGGCGGCGCAGAACCGCATTCTGACTTTCCCCCACCTCCTCTTCTTCCCCGGGATCTTCCTCAGTGTGACCGTTTTCGCCTTCATTCTCATGGGTGATGCCCTCCGCGACGCCTTGGATCCAAAGCTGAGATGACCAAGGTAACGCCGCTGGACACAGCGTTCGACCCACACGAGGCCAGTACCGGCGTGCTGCTCGAGGTGCGTGACCTCGAGGTCGAGTTCCGGATGCGCTCGGGCACTGTGAAAGCATCGAACAAGGTGAGCTATCAGGTCGACAAGGGAGAGACCCTCGCCATCGTCGGTGAGTCGGGCTCGGGGAAGACGGTGAGCGCCCAGGCGGTCATGGGAATCATCGACTCGCCTCCCGGGTTCGTGACCGGCGGCGAGATCCTCTTCCGGGGCAAGGACCTGCTCAAGATGGACGAGAAGGAGCGCCGTCAGATCAGAGGCGACCGGATCTCGATGATCTTCCAGGACGCCCTCACCGCGCTGAACCCGGTGTTCACCGTCGGGTGGCAGATATCTGAGATGTTCCAGAAGCACCGTGGGATGTCGAAGGCCGAGGGTTACAAGCGCGCCATCGAGCTGATGAACCTGGTCAAGATCCCGTCGGCCGCCGAGCGGGTCAACTCCTACCCCCATGAGTTCTCCGGTGGGATGCGGCAACGGGTGATGATCGCCATGGCCATCTCGTTGGACCCGGACGTGCTCATCGCCGACGAGCCGACGACGGCCCTCGACGTCACCGTTCAAGCCCAGATCATGGAGCTTCTCGCCGACTTGCAGCAACAGACCGGGATGGGCCTGATCCTGATCACCCACGATCTCGGAGTGGTCGCCCAGGTCGCCGACAAGGTGTCGGTCATGTACGCCGCCGAGATCGTGGAGACCGCCGATATCCGGGAGCTGTACAGGCAGCCCTATCACCCCTACACCGAGGGCCTAATGCGCTCCCTGGTCCGCCCCGATCACAAGGGGGGCCGGCTCTCGCCGATCAAAGGATCCCCCCCCGACCTCCTCCACATCCCTTCCGGGTGCCCTTTTCATCCCCGCTGCGACTACGCACAGGACATCTGTCGGACCGATGACCCGCCACTGCGGGTGATCGAGGAGGGGCGCACCTCCGCTTGTCATTTTGCCGAGGATTTCATGGCCGAGGAGTTGACGGATGCCTGAGCCGATTCTCTCCGTGCAGGACTTGGTCAAGCACTATCCGATACGTAAGGGTGTGTTCCGCCGCCAGGTGGGCTCGATCAAGGCTGTCGACGGAGTGAGCTTCGACCTGATGCCGGGCGAGACCCTGGGTCTGGTGGGGGAGTCTGGCTGCGGCAAGTCAACCGTGGCCCGGACCCTGCTCCGCCTCATCGAGCCGACCGCAGGTCGCGCCCTCTATAAGGGCACCGACATCTTCTCTCTGGACAAAGGCGACCTGCGAGAGGTGCGGCGGCATATCCAGATCATCTTCCAGGACCCGTATGCCTCGCTCAACCCGCGGATGACGGTGGGTGACATCATCGCCGAGCCGTGGGCGATCCACAGCGGCTTGCTTCCCAAGGACAAGGTGGGGGATCGGGTTCGCCAGCTGCTGGAGCTGGTCGGGCTCAACCCCAACCACATCAACCGCTACCCCCACCAATTCTCCGGGGGGCAACGGCAACGGATCGGGGTGGCACGGGCCCTGGCCCTGAACCCGAGCATCATCATCTGCGACGAGCCGGTGTCCGCCCTCGACGTATCGGTGCAGGCCCAGGTGGTCAATCTGCTCGAGGAGATCCAGGACGAGTTCAACCTGTCCTATGTCTTCATCGCCCACGACCTCTCCGTGGTCCGACACATCTCCGACCGCGTTGCAGTGATGTATCTGGGCAAGATCGTCGAGGAGGGGGTGGAATCGGATCTCTACGGCAACCCTTCCCACCCTTACACCCAGGCACTGATGTCGGCGGTGCCGGTGCCTGACCCCAGCTTCCAGGCCAAGACGCGCATCTTGCTCCAGGGAGATGTCCCGTCGGCGGCCAACCCGCCATCCGGGTGCCATTTCCGCACCCGTTGCTGGAAAGCCCAGGACATCTGCGCCGAGGTCGAGCCTCCGCTGGAACAGCATTTCGACACACTTGCCGCCTGTCATTTCGCCGCTCCACGTGAGATCTTCGCCGAGGCGGAGTAGTCACAGCCCTCTGAGGCTCTCCGGGTTCTCCAGACCGGATAGATCGCCCGGCTCATCTCCGAGAGCCACCGCCTTGATCACCCGGCGCATGATCTTCGCCGACCTGGTGCGGGGCAGGTCTTTCACCCAGCGGACGCTCTTCGGGCGAAAGGCCTTGCCCAACGCCTCTGTCACCGCAGCCATGACCGCCGCGGTCAGCTCGTCGTCAGGCTCGACCTCGGGGGTGGGCACCACGTAGAGCGCGATCGATTCCCCCTTCACCTCATCGGGGACTCCGATCGCCGCCGCCATCATCACCTCGGGGAGCGCCACCACCGCCGACTCGATTTCGGCCGGGCCGACCCGTTTGCCGGCGATGTTGAGCGTGTCGTCCGACCGACCGTGGAGAAACCAGAAGCCATCCTCATCGATCGACGCCCAGTCACCATGGACCCAGACGTCAGGAAAGCGGGACCAGTACGTCTCGAGATATCGCTCCGGCTCGCCCCAGAAGCCGCGGGTCATGCCCGGCCAGGATCCCCTGATCACGAGCTCGCCCACCTCTCCTCGCACCGGGTTGCCGTCGGGGTCGTAGATGTCGGCGTCTATGCCGAGAGAAGGGGAGCCCACCGAGGTCGGCTTGAGCCCCTGCAGGATGTTCACCCCGACGATGACGGCGCCGATTTCGGTCCCCCCCGAGATGTTGATGATCGGCCTCTGCCCCTCGCCGACCGCTTCGAAGAGCCAGCGCCAGGGGTCGGGGTTCCACGGTTCGCCGGTCGAACCGAACGTGTGGAGCCGGGAGAGGTCATGCTGCCGTGCTTGGTCGGCGCCGTAGGGTTGAAGGGCGCGGATGAGAGTGGGTGAGACCCCGAGGAAGGTGACTCCGAGGTTGGCCGCCACTGCCCAGAGCCGATCCGGGCCGGGATGATCGGGAGCCCCGTCATAGGTGGCGAGCGCCGCCCCGTTGGCCAGACCGGCGAGCACCATCCATGGCCCCATGATCCAACCCATGTCGGTCGCCCACATCACCACGTCTTCCCGGCCGATCTCGGCATGGAAGGCGCCCTCGGCTGCGAGCTTCACGGTGAGACCGGCCTGGACATGTACGGCTCCCTTGGGCCGCCCTGAAGTGCCCGACGTGTAAGCGATCATCACCGGGTCCTCGCTGCCGGTTGAGCTTGGGGCGACGGGCTCGGCCTTCGCCACCAATTCGTGCCACCACACATCGCGCCCCTCGATCAGTGGTGTGTCGGCGCGTCCGGCGTAGTCGACGACGATCACCTTCTCCACACCGCCGGCCTGGTCGATCGCGTGGTCGGCGATTTCCTTCATCTCGATCGGCTTGCCCCGTCGCTGGAAGCCGTCGGCGCAGATCATCACCTTCGGCCTCGGATCTTCGAGCCGCGTCGCCACCGCCTCGGCCCCGTAGCCCGAGAAGACCGGTATGAAGATCGCCCCGATGCGGCTCACGGCGAGGAGTGACACCACGGCCTCCTCTCCCATAGGCAGGTACACGGCAACTGCATCGCCACGGGTGACGCCGAGTGCCATCAATGCGCCGGCGAGACGGCTCACCACGTCCCTCAACCTGCCAAACGACAGCTCACGGGTCTCACCGGTTTCCTTCTCGCTGCGCAATGCGACGCGCTCCGGGTCTTCGTCTGCCCACCTGTCGACACAAGCCCGGCTCAGGTTGAAGCCACCGCCCACGAACCAGGTGGCCCATGGATGCCCTCTCGAGGTGTCCCGGATGGCTCTCCACGGCCGGTCGAAGGGAAGACCGAGAAACTCGACGACCGCCTCCCAGAACCATTCCGGGTCGGATGCCGACCTTCGACGCAGGTCATCGAGGCTCTCGATCTGGTGGGCACGCATGAATGCGGCGGTGTTGGAGGCTGTGGCCCTCTCCTGAGTGGGCCGCCAGACCACCGTCATGTCCGCGGGGCGACCCCCAGACCCCCGCTTGTCGAATTGCTCCATCGCCCTCCTCGTGGGGTGGTGCCCGAGGCTAGATCGTTGCCGATACAGTGACCCGCCCAGCCCTAACCTCCCCGTCGATGAGCGAGAGCCATGAGCGTCTCGACAATCGCGTGTTCCGGAGGCGGACGTTGGTGGTCGCCGGTGTCCTCCTGCTCACGGCGCTCGCGGTTTATCTGCTGTTCCGTCTGAGGAACCTGCTCTTCATGGTGTTCGTCGCGCTCTTCATCGCCGTTGCCATCGAGCCCCCGGTCCACTTCCTGGAGAAGCGGGGATGGAGGAGGGGCCTGGCGACCGGGTTGGTCTTCCTCGTGGCGTTTCTTCTCGTCGTGGCGTTCCTGGCCCTGCTGGTGCCGTTGTTCATCAACCAGGTCAACGACCTGATCGACGCCTTGCCCGGCTATATCGAGACGGTGTCGACCAATTTGAACGAATGGTTCGGCCTCGAGATCTCGACCGAGTCGCTCCAGGAGGAAGCGGCCGGGCTCCCCGACATCATCGTCGGCGCCGGCGGGACCATCCTCGGGGGAGTGGTCAGCGTCACCACCGGCATCTTCAGCTTCCTCTTCTTCGCCACGACTGTCGCCCTCTTCTCCTTCTACATGGTTGCCGAGCTTCCCAAGTTGCAGAGGACGGTCCTCTCCACGATGAAGCCCGACCGGCAGCGGGACGCGCTGCACATCTGGGACGTGGCGGTGGAGAAGATGGGGGGCTACATCTATTCGAGGCTGATCCTCGCTCTGCTGAGCGGCACCCTCACCGCGCTGTTCCTCACCATCCTCGGCGTCCCGTTCGCGGTTTCTCTCGGGAT
Organism: Acidimicrobiia bacterium; assembly: GCA_040510135.1. Taxonomy (GTDB): domain Bacteria; phylum Actinomycetota; class Acidimicrobiia; order Spongiisociales; family ZC4RG35; genus JARDZU01. The sequence continues at coordinate 5,922 of JBEVJN010000081.1, forward strand.
CTGGGTTGGCGTGCTCAGCCAGTTCATCCCGGTGGTGGGCACCTACCTCGCCGCCATCCTCCCCGCGGTAGTGGCCCTCTCGTCGGGTGGCATCGGCACGATGTTGTGGGTGATCCTCTATTTCCTGGCCTATCAGCAGATCGAGAACTACCTGATCGCCCCCCGCATCACCCAGCGGACCATGGAGATCCACCCCGCGGTATCGATCGGTGCGATCGTCATCGGTTCGGCCTTGTTCGGGCCAATCGGTGTGATCCTGGCCCTGCCCATGGCCGGGATCATCCAGGCACTCATCTCGGAGACGAGAAACCATCACGCGGTGATCCTGGATCATGACCACGACTCAGAGGCGTTACCGTGAGCAGGTCCGTTTCGATTCGAGCGGTCTTTCTCGCCGTCTCGGTCATGTTGGCGGTGGCCTGCACCGGTGAGGCCGAGTCAACGACCACAATCGCTCCGGTCTCCACCACGACGCTGCCGGAAGCCACGACCACTCCCGCTCCCACCACGACCACCGCGGGCGCCTGTCGCGACACGTTTTGCGTCAGGTACAACATCCGGCCGGAGGCGGCCTGGGCCGATGGCACACCGGTAACTGCCGCCGATTTCGTCTTCACCTACGAGACGATCGTCGACCCGTCGCTCGACATCGTCAGCCGGGAGGGATACCACCTGATCACCGGCTACGAGGTCGTCGACGACAAGACGGTGGTGTTCGCCTTCGACGAGATCTACGCGCCGTGGCAAACGCTGTTCAGCTCCGTCCTTCCGGCTCACATCCTGGAAGGCGAGCCGTTCAACACGGTCTGGGACGATGCCATCTCGATGGGCTCCGGCCCGTTCACTTTCGTCGAATGGGTGCCCGAGGAGCGGATCACGCTGGCGCGAAACGAGAATTACTGGGGTGACGCCTCGGGCGACGTGCAGACCCTCGATGTCATGTTTCTCGGCGGCGAGGAGGTGCAGGTGGATGCCCTGGGAGACGGTGAGGTCGACATGATCTATCCCCAGCCCTATGTGTCCCTGATGGATGAGATAGACGGAATCGGCCACATCGATTCGGTCACGGGCCTTGGCCCCGTGTGGGAGTACTTCGGCTTCAATCAGGATGACCCGCGCTTGCAGAACCTTTTCATCCGCCAGGCGATCGCCCAGGGCATAAACAGGGACGCCATCGTGGAGGAGGTCGTCCGCCCCATCACTCCCGACGGCCAGCTGCTCGGGAACGCAGTTTGGCTGAACAGCAGCGTGTACTACCAGGACCATTTCAACGGCCTGTATCCGTACGACCCGATTGCGGCGGAAGCTTTGCTGACGGACAACGGGTGCGTCGAGGGCGAGGATGGGATATACGAATGCGGCGGCGAACGACTCTCCTTCTCCTGGGCGACGACGTCCGGCAACGAGGCACGCGACGTGCATTTCGAGATGGCCCAGGCCGATCTCGCCGCAATCGGCATCGAGATAACGCCGAGTTTCGGACCGACCTCAGAGCTGCTGCAGACGAACAACCTGCAGGGCGGGGCCGACGTCTGGCAGGTCACCAATCTGGCTTGGGTCGGCTCACCGGACCCGTCGTGGGGCAACTCCCGCTTCTATTGCCAGGGCAACGCACTGAATGGCTTCGGCGAGCTGAACTTCTTCCGCTACTGCGATGAGGAGGTGGATGCACTCATCAGGCAGACCGATGTGATCGTCGACCCCGACGAGCGGGCCGCAACCTACAACCAGGCCGACGAGCTGTGGCTGGGAGCGATCCCGATGATCCCGATGTATCAGAGACCGACGCTCCTCGCCTGGGATTCGGTGATCCAAGGGCCCGGCGCCAACCCGTCGGAGATCGGGCCTTTCTGGAATATCGCCGACTGGAGTGGAAAGGAGGAGGTCACCTTCGGGGCGAACATGCAACCCGGGTCGATGAACGTCTTCGAACCCGACGGCAACCAGCGCGAGAGCATCTTCATTGCCAACGCGATCCTCCAGGGCGCCTTCACCATCACTCCGGACTTCGAGTACGCCCCCCTTCTGGTCGAGAGCGCGGAGCCGATAGCCAACGAGGGCTGAGTAGTCACGAACGTGCGCAGCTAGGTTGCCCCGGAAATGACGGGCCCCTTGCAGGGAATGAGGGTTGTGGAGATCGCCGCCCTGGGGCCGGCGCCCTTCTGCGGGATGTTGCTCGCCGACCTGGGGGCCGACGTGGTGAGGGTGGATCGAGCGGACGCGATCACAGGCGGTCACACCCTCTCGACGAGAAACGACCTCCTGGGGCGCGGCAAGCGCTCGATTGGAGTCGACCTCAAGCACGACGAGGGGGTGAGGGTCGTGCTCCGGCTGGTGCGGAGCGCCGACGCGCTGATCGAAGGTTTCAGGCCCGGTGTGGCTGAGCGCCTCGGCATCGGGCCTGCTCCGTGTCTCGCCCAGAACCCTGCACTTGTCTACGGGCGGATGACCGGCTGGGGCCAGGATGGCCCGCTGTCCGGTCGCGCCGGACACGACATCGACTACATCGCCCTCTCCGGCGCACTGGCGGCGATCGGCCCGAAGGAGCGGCCGCTACCTCCGCTGAACCTGGTGGGGGATTTCGGTGGAGGAGGCATGTTCCTCGCTGTCGGCCTCCTTGCCGCGGTTCTCCATGCTCGTGCGACCGGAAAGGGCCAGGTGGTCGACGCCGCGATGATCGAGGGGTCGGCGCTGCTCACCACGGCCATGCACGGCCATATCGCCGAGGGATGGTGGAGGGCTGGGCGCGAAGCCAATCTCCTCGATGGAGGAGCGCCGTTCTATGCGGTCTATGAGACAGCCGACGGCGGTCACGTCGCTGTCGGCGCGCTGGAGCCGCGGTTCTTCGCTGCCCTCCTCGAAGGTCTCGGGATCGAGCCGGAGTCGCTGCCTGCGCAGGGCGACAAAGAGGGCTGGCCGTCGATCAGGGCGGCGTTTGCGGCGAAGTTCGGCTCGCAGAGCCGCGACCATTGGGAGAAGCATTTCGCGGCTACAGACGCATGCGTGGCCCCGGTTCTAGACGTCACCGAGGCGCAAGGGAATTCCCACAACAGGGCGCGGAAGATGTTCATCGAGGTCGACGGGCTGCCTCAGCCAGCTCCGGGCCCGAGGTTCTCGGCCACTCCATTGTCACTCCCGGCGGAACCCGGTTACCCCGGTCGGGACACAGATCTCGTGCTGGAGACGCTCGGCTTTAGCGGAACCGAGGTAAGTATGCTCCGCCGGGTCGGAGCAGTGGCCTGATCGCGGAGGAGAAATGACCCAGGAAGCCGTTTTGGCGGAGCGAGCGGCAATCGATGCCGAGGTAGAGGGCAAGACGATCGTCGATTACCTCGACCGGAATGCCGAGCGCCATGGTGCTCAGCCCGCGCTCCACTACAAGGACGGCGACTGGAAGAGCCTGAGCTGGGGCCAGTACCGCCAGGCTGTGCACGAGGCGGCGGCCGGGTTCCAGGATCTGGGTGTCGGGGACGGCGAATTCGTCGCCATAATGGCCGGGAACCGTCCCGAGCACGTGATCGCCGACTACGCCGCCATTCACTCCGGGGCCACCGCAGTCACCATCTACTCCACCCTCACCGCGCCCCAGATCCAGTACATCGCCGACAACTGCAAGGCGACCGTCGCGGTGCTCGAGGACCTCGAGTTCATGAAGCGCTGGGAGGAGATTCGGTCTGAGCTGCCCAATCTGCGGTATGTCGTCCTGATGTCAGGTGCCGAGAATTACGACACAGCCGATTGGGTGTTGAGCTGGGACGAGCTCTTGGTCAGAGGCAAGAAGCGCCTTGCCGACGACCCCGACGCGGTGAACCGAACCGCCGGCGCGATCACACCTGACACGCTGGCCACCCTCATCTACACCTCCGGCACCACCGGCACCCCCAAGGGCGTGATGATCAGCCACCGCAACGTGGTGTGGACTGCCGAATGCCTGCGACGGGCGGCCAACATCGACATTGGGCCCCGAATGGTCTCCTATCTGCCACTCGCTCACATCGCCGAGCGGCTCGCAACCCATTATTTGGCCACATATATGGCCGGCCAGGTTTGGTTCTGCTCGAATCTCGCCGGGGTCCTCGAGTACATCCTGGAGGCCCGGCCGACCCTTTTCGTCGGGGTTCCCCGTGTGTACGAGAAGTTCCACTCCCGGCTCACGGCGCGTTTCGGCGAAACTCATGGGGTCAAGAAGACCCTGCTCGATCGGGCTCTGAGCGCCAACCGGAAACGTGTCCTTGCCGAGCAGGAGGGAAAATCGGGACCGATGCTGGCCGGTGCGCTCGACTCGATCGTCCTGTCCAAGGTCCGAGAGCAACTGGGGCTGGATCAAGTCGATATCGCGATCACGGCCGCCGCACCGATCAATCCGGACCTGATCCTGTTCTTTCAGACGCTGGGCATCCCCTTGTTCGAGTTGTACGGGATGTCGGAGACCACCGGCCCGGCAACGACCAACATTCCCGGAGCCTTCCGGCTCGGGTCGGTGGGGAAAGCCCTGCCCGGCGTCGAGGTGGAGCTCGGAGAGGACGACGAGCTGTTGATGAGGGGCGGGGTCATAACCCAGGGCTATTACAAGCTCCCCAGCGATACCGCCGAGGCATTCGATGCCCAGGGCTGGCTCCACTCCGGCGACCTCGCCCGGATCGACGACGACGGCTTCGTGTGGATCGTTGGCCGAAAGAAGGAGATCATCATCACGGCCGGAGGAAAGAACATCGCCCCGGCCAAGCTGGAGACGATCCTCGGCAACCATCCCCTCATCTCGAAGGCTTGCATGGTCGGCGACGGCCGCAAGTTCCTGACGATGATCGTCGCACTCGACGATGAGGAGGCGCCCGCGTGGGCCGAGGCCAACGGTCTCGTCTATCAGGACCTGGCCACATTTTCCCGGCTCCCCGAGGTGAACTCCGAGATCGAGCGGGCCATCGACGAGGCGAATGACACCGTTTCCTCGGTCGAGCAGGTGAAGAAATGGATCATCGTCCCTGACGAGTGGACCCCGGACTCGGGAGAGGTGACACCTTCTCTGAAGCTCAAGCGCAAGGTCGTGCTCGACAAGTACGCCAATGAGATCGAGAGCCTCTACGTAGGAGTCTGAGACCCGGCCCCGGGACGATATGGAAAGAGACCTGTTCGAAGCGGATCATGAGCTGTTCCGCTCCACCGTCCGTGAATTCGTCGAGCGGGAGGTTGCTCCCAACGTCCCCAAATGGGAGGCGGAGGGGAAGGTCGACAAAGACATGTTTCGCAAGGCGGGCAGGGCCGGACTGCTCGGCATCGCCTTGCCTGAGGAGCATGGCGGGGGAGGGATGGCGGACTTCCGCTTCAACATGGTGATCGGCGAGGAATTGATGCGCGCTGATGCCATGGCTTCGGGGATGTGCATAACCCTCCACAACGATGTCTGTCTTCCCTACTTCGCCCACCTGTGCGACGGTGAACAGGCCGCGCGGTGGATGCCCGGGTTGGTGTCGGGGGATCTGATGTCCGCCATTGCCATGACCGAGCCCGGAGCAGGCTCGGATTTGGCCGGGATCAAGACAACGGGGATCCGCGATGGCGACGTCTACGTCGTCAATGGGTCCAAGACCTTCATCACCAACGGGATCAATTCCGATGTGGTGATCACTGCGGTAAAGACCGACCCCCACGAGAGGCACAGCGGTATGAGCCTCCTCGTCATCGAGGAGGGCATGGAGGGATTCATTCGAGGCAGGAACCTCGAGAAGATCGGGCTCCATGCTCAGGACACCGCAGAGCTCTTCTTCGATGACGTCCGGGTCCCGGTCTCGAATCGGTTGGGGGATGAGGGAAGGGGGTTCGTCTACCTGATGGAGAACCTGCCCCAGGAGCGGCTCAGCCTCGCCACCGGCTCTGTCTCCCACGCCCAGGCTGCGTTCGACTGGACCCTCGCCTACGTCAAGGAGCGTCAGGCGTTCGGTCAGCCGATCGGGAGCTTCCAGACGGTGAAACATCTGATGGCGGAGATGAGGACCGAGCTCGACATCGCCCAGACCTATGTCGACCGCCAGGTGACGGCGCTGAACCGCGGCGAGCTGAGCGCGGAGGAGGCGGCCAAGGCCAAATGGTGGGTGACCGAGATGGAGAAGCGGGTGATCGACCGCTGTCTCCAGCTGTTCGGAGGATGGGGATTCATGGAGGAGTACCCCATCGCCAGGGCATACCGGGACGCCCGGGTCCAAACCATCTACGGAGGCACGACCGAGATCATGAAGGAGATCATCGGGCGGTCCCTCGGTCTCTGAGCCAGGAATCAATCGGAGGGAGTCAGCAAATGGGTGAGCCGATCACGTTCGACGGGCGGGTGGCAGTCATCACCGGGGCGGGCGGCGGCCTCGGGAGAGAATACGCGCTCGAGCTGGGGAGACGAGGGGCAATGGTCGTGGTCAACGACCTGGGTGGCGCGGTCGACGGGAGCGGCTCGTCCCATTCGGCCGCCGACGAGGTGGTGGATCAGATAAAGGAAGCTGGCGGCGAATCTGTGTCCAGCTACGACTCCGTCGCCACCCGGGAGGGTGGTGAGGGCGTCATCCAGACCGCCCTGGACGAGTTCGGATCGGTCGACATCGTGATCAACAACGCAGGGATCCTCAGGGACAGGTCATTCGCCAACATGACCCTCGACGAGGTGGATGCGGTCCTCGACGTGCACCTCAAGGGCGCCTTCCACGTGTCACATCCGGCTTTCAAGGTGATGAAGGAGCGGGGGTATGGTCGATTCGTTCACACCACCTCGGCCTCGGGACTGTTCGGGAACTTCGGTCAGGCCAACTACGGGGCGGCGAAGGCCGCCCTGGTCGGTCTGTCCAATGTCCTCGCAATCGAGGGGGCGAAGTACAACATCAAGTCCAATGCGGTGGCGCCCACCGCCCGCACCCGCATGACCGAGGACATCCTCGGCCCGTTCGTTGAGATGCTCGATCCCAGACAGGTGATGCCGATGGTGGTCTATCTCTGCTCGGAGCAGAACGAGCTCACCCACGAGATATTCACGGTCGGTGGGGGCAGGTACGGACGGGTCTTCCTCGGCACCAACAATGGATGGTTCGCCGGCCAGGGCGTAGTCCCCACGGTCGAGGACCTGTCGGGGCACCTAGATGAGATTCGCGACGTCACCGAGCACCTCATCCCTGGGGACATCAACGAAGAGCTGATGATCCTCGCTCGATTGGCCGGCGGCTGATGTCGATCGACCTCGAGAGAGCGGTCGGAGCAGAACTGACTGGCGGGACTGCTACCTGGGACGAGGACGACATCATCCTCTACCACCTTGGGATTGGAGCCGGGGTGCCACCTACCGACCCCAACGAGCTGCGTTATGCATATGAGGGCGATCTAAGGGTCCTTCCCACCTACGCCACCATTCCGCAGTTCCCGGTGATGATGAGCATGGGGTTTGCCTCCGGATTCGACATCAATCCGGCGATGATCCTCCACGGCGAACATGAAATCGAAGTCCACGAACCGATCCCGACCAGCGGGTCGGTCACTCAGACCGGCCGCGTCACCGAGATCCTGGACAAAGGGAAAGGTGCGCTCGCGCTGGTCGAGATCGTCTCCATCCTGGAGCGGACGGGGAGGCCCCTCTTCACAAACCGTGCTTCGATATTCATCAGGGGAGAGGGCGGCTTCGGGGGAGACAGTGGCTCACCGACGGAGGATCTCACGCCCCAGCGAGACCCGGACCATGTCGTCGAGTCGATCACTTTGCCCCAGCAAGCTCTGCTCTATCGCATGGCATCGGGGGACAAGAACCCGCTACACGCCGACCCTGGCTTCGCTGCCTTTGCCGGATTCGAGCGGCCGATCTTGCACGGATTGTGCACCTTTGGGATCGCATGCAAAGTGGCTGTCGACCATGCCTTGGCCGGTCAAACCGACGCGGTTGCGGCGTTACGGGCGCGCTTCTCCGGTGTCGTCTTCCCGGGAGAGACGCTGGTCACATCGGTCTGGGACGAGGGGAATCGACTGATCGTGAGCGTTGCCGCCAAGGAGCGAGGGGTCACCGTGCTGTCGAATGGCGTCCTAAAACGTAGAACGTAAGACGTATAACGCTACGCCCGGATCTCCACCGGCGTCCCGACGGCGACCACGTCGTGGAGGCGGGTGATGACATCGTTGGCAACACGAACGCATCCGAGGGACATGGCACGACCGATCGACCATGGGTTATTGGTCCCATGGATGCCGATGATCCCGTCGCCCCCGTTGAATTCCGTGACGGTCTCCGATCGGGCCGAGAGTCCGAGCGCATGAGGGCCCCACGGGCTGTTCGGGTCGGCCAAGGCGACGCTGTCGGTGACGAAGAACTTCCCGGTGGGAGTGGGATGGTTGTCGCTACCGACTCCGACAGGCGTGGCGATGATCTCCGTGTTCCCTACGCGGTAGCTGAGAGTCCGGTCTGAGAGGTCTATCACAACCCTGCCCTTCACCACGAAGGCGACCATCTCGTCGGTGCGAACCCATCCTTCGGCCCCATTGGGCCGACCCGGGAGCAGCACCCGAGCCCAACCGTCACTCGGTCCCTCCACGACTATGAGCACCGTCGTGGTTCCAAGGATGGTGGTCGGTTCCAGGGTTCGGATCGTCTCCGACCCGTTTGGGCCGGCGAACACTTCGACGGCTTCCCGCGCCCCCAGGACGAGGGAGGACCCTTGGGGCAGGGACTCGACGTCGAGAACCGCCGCTTCCGTTGTCGTCGGTGCGGCCCTTGTGGTTGTACTCGGCGCCGTTGTGGTCGTCGTCACGACGGTGGTCGTGGGCGGGACGGTGGCGACGGGCCGGGTTGCGTCAGCCACACCACAGGCCGCAGACGTCAGGCCAAGTAGAACGGACAAGGCGATGCGTCGCATCTCGAGGAATGGTATCGGCACGCTCGAAGCGAACTGTGGGTCTGAATGGGTGGATCGTTAGCCTGCTGAACCGATGCCGAGGGTGTTCGTCAGCGACTTCATCCCGGGGGACCTCCTCGAGCCCCTGGAGACGCTCGCCGAGGTAGAGGTCTGGGCTGGAAAGGAACGCGTGCCTCGGGAAACCCTCCTCGAGCGGCTGTCCGGTTGTGATGGCTGGCTGTCGATGCTCTCCGACACGATCGATGTGGAATTACTCGATTCAGCTCCGACGCTGAGGGTCATCTCCCAGATGTCGGTGGGTGTCGACAACATCGATGTCGACGCATGCCGGGATCACGGGATATCGGTTGGCCACACCCCCGACGTGTTGACGGAGACCACCGCGGACACCGCGTTCGCCCTCATCGGCGCCGCAGTCCGGCGCCTTCCCGAAGGAGAGGCAATCGTCAAGTCCGGGGCGTGGGGCCCATGGGACCCATGGCACTTCCTCAGCGGCGACTTGCACGGCGCCACTCTCGGGATTGTGGGGATGGGCCGGATCGGTCAAGCGATAGCTCGCCGCGCCCGTGGTTTCGACATGCCGGTGCTGTACACGGCGCGGACAACCAAGGATGTCCCGGGAGCGATTCGGCTCGATCTCGCCGGGCTTTTGGAGAGGGCGGACATCGTTGTCATCGCAGTCCCCCTCGCCGTTGAGACGCGGGGGATGATCGGGCGGGCCGAGTTGGGCATGATGAAAGAGACGGCGATCCTTGTGAACATCGCCCGCGGGCCGATCGTCGACGCCGATGCGTTGGTGGAGGCGTTGGCGAAGGGAGAGATCGGGGGCGCTGCCCTAGATGTGACCGACCCGGAGCCTTTGCCACCGGATCACCCGTTGCTCCAATTCCCGAATTGCCTGGTGGTGCCTCACATCGGGAGCGCGACGATCCCGGCGCGGAGAGCGATGGCGAGCCTGGCCGTGGCGAATCTCGTCGCCTTTCTCCGACGGGAGCCCATGCCGGCCTGGCTCGACGGCAGTGCCGAGCAACCCTTCGGTGACTACCCTGCCTCGAGTTCCCCGTCTGAATCGAGTGATAGCTGACGCATGTTCGAGCTACCCGAGGCCAGGTCGATCGAGGTAAACCCGACTCAAGAACGGCTGCGTGAGCTGACCCTGGAGCGGATGCCTCGGGTCACGGTGACAGAGTTCGGGAACCTCAACTACCAGGCCGAGGTCACCGCCCGTCTCAAGAACTCGACCTTCTTCGTCGCCGATGAGGAGATCCACCAGAACAGGATCTCCCGAGCTGAGGCAGGAGAGTGGGCGGCCCGCCAGGACGCACACATCGCGGCGCAGGACATGTTGCTGATCGAGGGCAGGGTCGGGCCTGATCCGTCTTCCGGCACACCGAGCCGGCTGATGATGGAGGCGGGCCAGGCGAACATCGCTGGGATGCAGGCACAGCTCTTCTTCCCGCCTGCGCCGGGCGGAGGTCCGCAGTTCACTGTGATCTACACCCCGACGCTGCCCGCACCGGGTAAGCCCGACGATCGTCTCATCATCGTCGACCTCGAGAACTGGGTGACGCGGGTCCTCGGCTCGGACTACTTCGGGGAGTCCAAGATGGGGAGTCTCCGAATGTGGGGCAAGCTGGCCCATGATTGGGGCGGCCTTGCGTTACATGCCGGCCTCAAGACCTTCCCGGCAGGATCGACCCGCTCGGGCAACGAGGAGTCGATGCTGATCATCGGACTGTCAGGGACCGGCAAGACGACCACGACCTTCCGCGAACAAGCGGGATCGCTCCCAGTGCAGGATGACTTCCTCGCCCTGATGCCGGGGGGTGCAATCCGAACCACTGAGAACGGATGTTTCGCCAAGACCTGGGGGCTCGATCCCTATGACGAGCCGACGATCTACGGTGGGACGACCCGGCCGGACGCATGGTTGGAGAACGTCTCCGTCAGCTCGGATGGCAAGGTCGATTTTTTCGACACCAACTACACCGCAAACGGCCGCAGCACCTTCCCGCTCGCCAACATCAGGCATCGCGACCCGCGCGATGTCCCTCCGGCCCACTATTTATTGATGCTGAACCGATCCGACCATGTCATCCCCGGTGTCGCCAGGCTCCGTCGTGACCAGATCCCGGCGTTCTTCATGCTGGGGGAGACGAAGGGAACTTCGGCTGGTGGTGCAGCTGAGGCCGGAAAGAGCCTTCGGGTGCCTGGCACCAACCCATTTTTCTTCGACGACGACGCATTACAGGGCAATCGCCTGTTGGAGCTGTTGGACACGATCCCCGACCTCGAGGCCTACGTGCTCAACACTGGCCGCGTCGGGGGAGAAGGGGAAGGCTCGAAAGACGTCAGGATCCTGGACTCGTCGGCCATAGTCCAGGGAATCGTGGAAGGCACCATTGAATGGGTCACCGATCCCGACTTCGGGTACGAGATCGCCACCAGTGTCCCCGGCGTCGAGGACGACGAGTTGCTCCAGCCGGCGCGTCTCTATCAACGGCTGGGCAGGGAGGCCGAGTACGAGGAGATGGTGGCGCGCCTGGGCAAGGAGCGGTCCGAGTACCTGGCCGGCTATCCGCGGCTCGACCCGACAGTGGCGGCCGGACTCTGATCGGCCCGGCAGCAGGCTAATCGGGGAACACCACCAGAAGACACCCCGAGTCGATCCTGATATCGGCGACGGGGGCACGCAGCACGTTGCTCACACCCCTGGTGGTCCCGGCCTCGAAGGTGTCCCCATCGAGGTCCCATCGCAGCCCGTTCGTGGTGAGACCGGAAACCGCTCCACCGATGGGAATGAGGCTGACCGTCGCCCCCACGTCGCCGTGCAGGACCCGACGCCGGTGCACGACGTAGGCCCGACCTCGTGACGAGACCCAGTCGATCTCGTCGATCAATGACCACCGGGTGGAGCACAGCAGCCCGACCGTTGCGGTCTCGTGGTCGAACCGCCCGCCTATCCCGCCGATGATCACGACGCGTGAGGGGTCGTCACGAGTCGCCAGTTCCAGTGCCAGATCGAGGTCGGTCTGATCCTTGTCCACCGGGTGGCGCTCGACGATCACATGGTCGGGGATGGGAGCCGCCGCGATCGAGTCCAGATCGCCGACCAGCACATCCACCCGGAATCCGAGGTGCATGGCGGTGTCGTAACCACTGTCGGCGGCGACGACCAGATCTGCAGAGGGGAGCTCGTCGGCGATTCCGTCCTCGGGGAGGTCGCCACCGGCGAAGATCAGAATGGTGTCCATAATGACAAAATCGTCTTACGCGCGCTTTCGCGGGTAAGCACTAACTGTCAAGTAGAGGTTGATACCATGGGGCCCTGTCGACGTTGCTGAAACCGGCGCCCCGAGGTCGGCGATCATTCGATGTTCACCGTGATGATTTCCTGCGCCCGGCGCAGCGAAGCCTCCACCTGCTCCCGATCCGGCCCTTTGGCGAACACGAAACCCAGGTAGCGGTCACCCTCCGGCGGCGGCTGCACCCGGCTACCCGGAGTGGCCGTGATGTCGATTGCCGAGATGTGAGCCAGCTCCCGGACGCGGTCCAGGCCCGAGATGCCGGTGAATTTGCCCGGTCGGGGAATGGGGATCATGAGGACCCCACTGGCGGAGGCCTCGCGACGCAACTCGGGCTTCTCCATGCCAATCGCGTTGCGCAGGATGAGCGTCTCCAGCGTGGTCCCGAGGAGCCCGAAGTTCAAGCTGCGGGAGCAGAGTCCACCTATCGATCTGGCCGCCACCTCGACGACCCGGACGACACTGCCGTCGACCTTCATCTCGACGTGAACCGGTCCGTGGCCGATGCCGATGGCGGACAGTGCCGCAGCCGCCACCCGGCGACACTCGGCCTGGGCTCCTTCGTCGAGCCGGCTCGGCGTGACGAGGATCGTCTCCGGGAAGTAGGGGCCCTCGACTGCGTCGGGCTTGTCGAAGACGGCGAGGGTAGTCAGCTCCCCATCGCGGACCAAGCCCTCCAGCGCCACCTCCTCACCCCACATGAACTCTTCGATCAGAAGGGGAGCGGCCTCGCCGACGATGGCGCGCGCTCGTGACAATGCCGGCGCCAGCGCGTCGGGCCGATCGACCTTGATCACCCCTTGTCCGGCGGCCCGGTCGACGGGCTTGAGGACCAGGGGGTAGCCGACACCGGCTGCCACCTGCTCGCCGTCCTCACTTGGTGAGATCGTGTCGTACCGTGGCTGGGGCACTTCGGCCGCGGCGAGCAGGGCACGTTGACGCCTTTTGTCCCTGGTCGCCGCCGCGGCGTCGCGGTCGTTGGCTCGCACACCCAGCTTTCGGCCGGCTATGGCAGCAGCCACCACCCCGGCGTCGTCGGCGGCGACGACGGCGTCGATCGGGGCATCATCGCCGATGCGGACGATCGCCTCGGCAGCAAGATCGGGGTCGGAGCAATCAACCTGGAGATAGCGGTCCCCCATGTCGAAAGGCGGCGGGTTTTCGGAAACGACGATGAGGTCGATGCCGAGCCCTTCCGCGGCACGCACGAAGTCGGCGGCACGGTAGGTGGTGCTTGGGAGGAGAACGACAGCTGTGGGCATGGGATTGAGTCGGGGGACCAGTTACCATCATTACAGATGTCAGAAGACACCGTTCTCAGCATCGCGCCCGACGCGCTCGACATGATCCTCCAGTTGAGGGATCAGGAGCCAGGCGACGGGGAGTTCGCCCTATCGATCGAGGTCACAGGCTTCCGCGGTCCTCAGTTCACCTATGAGCTCGCCTTCGTCGCACTCGACGACAAGAAGGAAGGCTGGGTCGTCGAGCGACATGGTGGCCTGGCGCTGATCTTCCCAGAAGATGACAGGGAGAAACTGGACGGAGCCGGTCTCGAGCTGACCGATCAGGGGCTCTCGATGAACAACCCGAACAGCCCCGCACCACCGCCCATGTCGGCTCCGGCGGGCGATCTGTCGGGCCCGCTCGTCGACCAGGTGCAGCAGGTGATCAAGGACCAGGTCAATCCGGCGATAGCGGCCCACGGGGGCGGCGCCGAGTTGGTCTCGGTCGACGGGACGATTGCCTATCTCCGCCTCTTCGGGGGTTGTCAAGGTTGCGGTCTCGCCCAGGTCACCCTGAAGCAGGGGATCGAGCGAATCATTCTCGAATCCATACCCGCCCTGACTCAGGTCGTAGATGTCACCGATCATGCGTCCGGCGAAGACCCCTATTACCAGAGTCAGAAGAAGTAGCTCGGCTCCCCGATCCGGTGAGCGCCATTGAGCGGACCGGTCCAACCCGCCGACGCTTCGGTCCAACAGGGCCCCCTGGCGCGCATCGACGTCCGTGAGGGCCGTTCGACCACGGTTGGCGGGGTGCCCATCAGCAGGGTGCTCCCCACCAAGGGACGAAGAACCGTTGGACCCTGGTGCTTCGTCGACCTGATCCTTCCGCCCGATTTCGACGATCCGCATCCACTCGAGGTTGGCCCCCATCCCCACACCGGTTTGGCCACTGTCACCTGGCTGTTGGAGGGAGAGGCGTTGCACACCGACTCTCTGGGGAGCGAGCAGTCGATCAGGCCGGGGCAGCTGAACCTGATGTCGGCAGGCAATGGGATCGCACACGCCGAGCTGGGGACCACCGACGGGATCCACGGCGTTCAGATGTGGTTGGCCCAGCCCGAGGCGACGAGACACGGAAGCTCGAGATTCGAGCACATCCCGGATCTCCCGCTCGCGGACTTTTCTACCGCTGAAGTGAAGGTGATGATCGGGGAGCTCGACGGGAGTCGATCGCCGGCCGAGGTCGACTGGGGCACGGTGGGCCTGGATGTCAAGCTGCACGGGCAACAGATCGAGATCCCCGCCGATGCGGGCTTCGAGTATGCCGTCATCCCGATCGATCACCCACTGAAAGTGGAAGAGGCGATCGTCGAGCCGGGATGGCTCGCCCTGGTGCCTGTTGGCACACAAACCCTCCCGATCGAAGTGGCCGGTGATGAGGCGCGATTCCTGGTCCTGGGGGGCGAGCCGTTGGGGGAGCCGATCGAGATGTGGTGGAACTTCGTTGCCCGGAGCAAGGAGGAGATCACCGAGGCGTGGCGGTCGTGGCAGGAACACGACTTCGACCGCTTCGGCCCGGTTTCCTCCAAGCTGGCTCGTATCGACGCTCCCCGTCCTCCCTGGATTCCGGCGGGCTGAGGGCTTTCCTACCCCGATGGGTTTCACCAAGGAACAACTGGCCGCTTTCGCGGGCAAGACCGTCGACGACCTGCTCGGCCCTCATGTTCGTTTGCTCTTCGTCGGCATAAACCCCGGGTTGTGGACGGCGGCGACAAACACCCATTTCTGCCATCCCACCAACCGTTTCTACCCGGCGCTCCGCCGCGCCGGGCTGATCGACTGGACGATCGACACTGCTGCGGGAATGAGCCCCGAGGAAAAGGAGCGCCTGGAAAGGAGCGGGATCGGGATCACCAATCTCGTGGGAAGGGCGACGGCGCGGGCTTCCGAATTGGGTGCATCCGAGCTGCGGGACGGGGCGGGACGGCTCGGAATCGTCGTCGCCGAGGTGAAGCCGCGCGTGGCGGCGGTCGCCGGGCTGACCGCATACCGAACCGCCTTCGAACGGCCGCGCGCCGTCCTCGGACTGCAGCCCGAGCCACTGGGCGACGCCCCCCTATGGGTGGTCCCCAATCCGAGCGGATTGAACGCCCATGAGACGATCGACTCCCTCGGCCAGTGGTACCGCCGCGTCGGTGAGGCGGCGGGATTGGTGTGAGCGAGCCGAGCCCGAGGCAGGTCCTCTACGCCCTGGTGGCCGGTGGGTTTCTGGCGGTGGTGGCCATCCTGACAGTCGGCGCCGCCGTCGCCGGCCTCGTGCCGGCGTGGTGGACCATTGTCATGGCGGCATGTTTGCTGGCGATCGCGATCTGGTCAGCCTTCAATTGGCGAAGGACCGCGCCATTCCTTCTCGTCTCGATCGGACTGCTCGTGATCTGGGCCGCGGGCACTCTGATCGTCGCCATTTAGAAGCCCCATTCACGTGCCGATCACCTATCAGGTGATGAAGCCAACCTCGTCTTAGGATGACCGTTTGTGACTAGTGAAGTAACCGTATCGGGGCCTCTGACCACCGAGACGATCAGGAGAGTCGGCCCTCCCCTCGTGGTGGCTTCGGCGCTGGGGTCGACGCTGGGGATCGTGGTCGCTCAATTCATCGATGACCTCGGAGATGGCATCCTGGCTTTGATCCTCGGCGGGAACGCCGTCGTCTACAACAACCGGGTTGAGATCAGCGGCGTCACCTCAGACCTGGTCTGGTCGGGCGGTTTTCTCCTCTGCCTGATCCTGGGCTTCCTGACCCTCTTCTCGTATCCGACGGCACGGGGGCATGGGGTGGCCCGTCTCACCCTGCTGTGGATGGTCCTCCATCTCCTCCGCCAGGCTTTCGTCCAGGCCGCCTTGGTCCCCTTCGACGCCGACAGCCAGCTCGCACTCGCCTATCGAGCCCTCGACGCGCCGGCCGGCCTCGAGTACGTTTTGGCGGCCGCGGGCGCGATCGGCCTCCTGTTGATGGCGCTCTCGGCGGCCGCCGCTTTTCTGGCATTCGCCCCCCACCACAAGCTGATATCGACCGGGAGATCCCGCGTCACGTTCGCGTTCTGGATCGCTCTCGTACCAGCCATCGCCGCGGTGTTCCTCTCCATCCCGTTCTTCGTCCCCGACGCCGGCAGCGGCGTGGTGCCGACCCTGCCTTTGACCGCGGTCATCTTTCTGGCGACGCTCGCCGCGGCGCGCGGGACCACGACCGTCTACGGGCCCGAGGAGCAGCGAGACACCCCCTGGCCGTGGGGCCTGGGAGCGACCCTGTTCGTGGTCCTCCTCTTCGAGCAACTGGTGCTCCGCGGTGGGGTGTCGGTCAACCCGGCTTTGTGGGGTTGACGCCGACAGTCGCTCACGTGATCACGGTGAGTGACGGTGTCGCCGCCGGAGTCAGGGAGGACCTGTCCGGCGATGCCCTGGCTCAGATGTTGGCGGACGCCGGCTACCAGGTGGATCGCACCGTGGTCCCAGACGAGGAGAAGGCGATTGTCTCGGCGATCCATGGGGCTACTGCGGTGGCCCGCTTGGTGCTCACGACCGGCGGCACTGGTTTTGGCCCGCGGGACGTGACCCCCGAGGCGACCGCCCTGATCTTGGAACGTGAGGCGCCAGGACTGACCCATGTGATGATGTCGAGGGGTCTCGAGTCGACCGCGATGGCGGCGCTTTCGAGGGCCAGAGCCGGCTCGATTGGATCGTCGCTCGTGGTCAATCTGCCCGGGTCAACGAAGGGGGCGGTCGAAGGCCTGGAAGCCATACTCGACATCGTGCCACATGCTCTCGATCTCCTCGCCGGCGACACGGAGCATCGTTAGGGATACGGCTACGCCGGTTCACTACCGTCTGCCCCGCTTCCGCGGCAGGAGGATCATGAAGATCGAACATGAGTTCACGGTGGGCCGTTCACCCGACCTGGTTTGGGATTTCTTCCAGGACATCCCGTCGGTGGCGCAGTGCTTGCCCGGTGCCGAGTTGCTCGGACAGTCTGACGATGGCTCCTACGAAGGAAAGCTGTCGGTGAAGCTCGGGCCCATGGCGGCTTCCTTCGAGGGAAAGGCGACGGTGAGCCCCGTCCCCGGGTCGATGAGCGCGGTGATCGACGGGAAGGGGGTCGACCGCAGCGGTGGCTCCAGAGGTCAGGTGAAGGTTTCCTATCAGGTCGTCCCCGAGGGCACAGGGTCGAAGGTCGGAATCGACGCAGATGTCACGCTCTCTGGCCCCGTCGCCCAATTCGGCCGCACCGGACTCATCAACGAGATGTCGAAGCGACTCATCGGCGAGTTCGTGCAGTGTCTGGAAGGCAAGCTTGGCGCCGAGACCGCGTCCGAGGCGTCGACCATCGAGGCTGGTGAAGTGCAAGGCTTCTCCCTCTTCTTCGCCTCTCTTTGGAGCTGGTTCACCGGGTTGTTCGGG
This sequence comes from Acidimicrobiia bacterium, assembly GCA_040510135.1. Classification (GTDB taxonomy): domain Bacteria; phylum Actinomycetota; class Acidimicrobiia; order Spongiisociales; family ZC4RG35; genus JARDZU01. Next base: position 23,778 of record JBEVJN010000081.1, read on the forward strand.
CGAGGGAAGAAACAGGCATGAAGCGGATGATTTGCGCCATGATCGGCTTACTGCTGGTTGCGGCCTGTGGAGGCGAGGACGGAGGTAGCGAGCCGGTGTCCGGCCAGGACGTCGTCGTTCAGATGTTCGACAACCGGTACGAGTTCACGGAGGTCAGCGTTCCGGTGGGCGGGACGGTCACCTTCGTCGGGGCGGGTCGGAACCTTCACAACGCTGTCGCGGCCGACGGCTCCTGGTCGACGGAGGACGTCTTTGGCAGCCTCGAGCAGTTCGAGGGTGAGGAAGCCGTGCTCACCTTCGACCAGGCCGGGGAGTACGTCTTCTTCTGCACCTTCCATGGCAGTGGGGAAGGGGACGGGATGGCCGGCACTCTCACCGTCGGGCCTGCTGCCGGATGAGGAAGGGCTGGCTCCTGCTCATAGCGGGAGCCGCCCTGGCGCTCGCGGCTTGTGCCGGGCCCCCGCAGGGAGAGCCATCGCCCCCCGCCCTGGGTGATCCGACGACTGAATCGCCATCCGAATGGTCGGGGGAGACAAGGCTCGTCCCCCAGGACTACCCGACGATCCAGGCGGCGGTGGACGCTGCCGCTCCAGGAGACCTGATCCTCATCGATCGCGGTACTTACCGCGAGCAGGTCGAAGTGACCACCCCCGGCCTGACTCTGCGCGGCGTCGATCGCAACGAGGTGGTCATCGACGGCGAGTTTCAGCGGTCCAACGGTGTCATTGTCCTCCTTGCCGACGGCGTGGCGGTGGAGAACATGACTGCGATCAACAACACATCCAACGGCTTCTACTGGAGCGGCGTCCGTGGATACCGCGGGTCGTATCTGACTGCGGTCAACAACGCCGTCTACGGGATCTACGCCTTCGACTCCAGCGACGGCCTCTTCGAGCACTCGTACGCCTCGGGGTCACCCGACGCCGGTTTCTACATCGGCCAGTGTGACCCGTGCCAGGCAACCATCACCGACTCGATATCCGAGTGGAATGGGCTGGGATATTCGGGGACCAACGCCTCTTCGGACCTGTACATCGTCAACTCGATATTCCGCCACAACATCGCCGGTATCGCTCCCAACACGCTGGACAGCGAATTGCTGCCGCCCTTCCACAATGTGACGGTGGTGGGCAACCTGGTGCACGACAACGGGAACATCGGGGCCCCCGCTCTCGCCCTCGAGTGGGCGGCGCAAGGGAACGGCATCCTGCTCGCCGGGGGAGGCGATTCCTATGTGGCGAGGAACCGCGTCGCCAACCACCCGCAGAGCGGGATCGCAATCTTCCCCGTGCTCGACGACAACTTCTACATGTCTTACGACCATCAGGTCGTCGAGAACGTCGTGGAGGGATCGGGTCTCGCCGATCTGACTCTGGGAGGCCCGGCGACATCGGGCAACTGCTTCGAGGACAACGAGTTTTCGACGACCCTGCCCGCCGCCCTGGAGATCAAGCAGCCGTGTGAAGGACTCCGGTTTCCCGCCCTGTTCGAGATCGGTTCGACGACGGCACAACTCGGCCGTCTCTTCGAGAGCGGGCTCGATCTCCAACCCCAGGTCGACATCGCCTCCCTTCCGCATCCCGGACCGCAGCCGAACATGCCGGAAGGCGCTGCGGCGCCGGTCACGCCGGCAATCAATGTGTTCGCCGGATCGCAGCCAGACATCGACAGCATCGGCATCCCGGCGATGCCTTCAGATTTGGAAGTCGCCCAGCAGAAAGGAATCAACGTCATGGGTGTGAGCTTCGCCTCGGCCGCAGGGGTGTTCTTCGGGCTCTATGCGTACGTCCTGCCCTTGGTCCTCTACACCTCATGGGTGGTCCTGGCGCTCTTGGACCTGTCGCGGCGGGAAGATCTGAGCCGAGGGAAGGTGATCGCGTGGATGGCGGCGATTCTGGTCATCCCCTTCCTCGGTGTGGTGGCGTACTTCATCTTCGGCAAGAGCAACATCCCTGCCTGGCAGCGGTGGGTGTTCATGGCCGGAGGACTAGCCGTTTATCTGCTGTTCCTGGGTCTCGGAATGGTCATCGGTGGGATCGTCTGAGTCGACGGAGGTCTGGTTTGCTGCGGTCTAGAAGGATGGGTCGATCGACCCCTTGATACCACCCGTTGGCGCTGCCGATTCATAAGGTGAAATGAACCTGTTGGTCCGGGCCAGGAGGCCTGGACCGGAAGATGGACCGGGTGCGATATGAACTATCCGCTGCTCTATCTGGAGCACCTCAGCCAACGGGACCTCGAGCTGCTGGCACAGACCGCTGGAACCGGCGACGCGGTGTTGAAGCAGCGAATGCTGGAACGCCCCGAGGTGATCGACGAGCTCCTGGCATCTCGCCGGCTCTTCGACACGATCTTCGACAGCTCCCGCGAACTGGCCGAACCCGGCGCATCCTCCTTCCTCGCCTTTGCGGCGCTCGTCAACAGATCCGCAACTGATCTCCACGACGCGAGTTACGTCTCGGAGTGGGCAGCACCCGGGAAACGTCTTCCGGTCTTCGACGTCGAGCCACTGCGGCACTTTCTCGACGACGGGGCTCGACGGTATTTTCTCATCGAGTTCCTCAACTCTTTCACGTCGGTGGCAAGCGGCAGCTTCGTCGTCCAGACCCGCGATGGCCTTCGACGCCGGCGTTTCAGCGAGCTCGATCCGGTAGCCCTCGCCGAGATGGTCGAGCTGTTGCCACCGGCGGAGCGGCCCGGGGGGTACCGACGGCTCGGCGATGTCGCTCTGTTCCTGAGCGGGGTCCTGCCCGACCACACTGCCCGGCACCCATACACCCCCGCGCAGCGAGAGTGGCTCGCCCAGTCGGCGGAGCTCGGTCCCACCGAGGCGCTCGCCGAGGATCAGGCGCTTCGTTTCATCGAGGTGGCCGGTGCTGCCTGGTATCGGCGTTCTGTGGATGAAGCCAACGGGACGGTAGCCACCGGCCCGACTTTCCTCCGCACCGTGGCCGACCGTTTCTCCGATGCCCGTCGCATCCTCAACTATCTGGCCGACCGGTATCTCTTCCGCCACGAGCTGGGCCTGGTCGGCGACCCCGGTTAGGTCACACGTCGCCAGGACCCATTGCTCGCGTCGGTGAGATCGCGCCTCCTAGGCTGTCGCAGCGAAGGTTCGACCCGCCGCATTGGAGGCAGCGACGATGACCACTCCCGAACAGCCAACGCAGCCGACCCCGGAGCAGCGACCGACCTGGCCTGGATGGTGGGTCATCCTCGGGGCGGTGATAGTGCTGGTGGCGATCCTCGCAGTCGTCTATTTGGGCGACGGGGACACAGATGACACCACGGTGACGACGGACAACATCGAGGAGAGCGGTACAACGAGTCCTGACGTCGCGACTACCGAGGTGGCCGAGACCGAGGCTCCGACGGAGACAACGGCGGCTTCGTAGAGGTCTGGAGGGCTTTGCCGGGTTGCAGACCGGCCACCCTCCGGCTTTTCGGCTTCAATTCCTCGCATGACGCTCCCAACCGGCCTGGTGACGCGTCCTATGGCTCCCGGTGACGTGAGCGCAGTGACGGCACTGATCGCGGCGGGTCAGCTGGCGGACGTCGGCGAAGTCGTGATCGAGGAGGCTGACATCGTCAGCGACTGGCAACGTCCCAGCTACGACGTTGCCGACAGCACCATCGGGGTCTTCGATGGCGACCGGCTGGTCGCCTACGCCGAGCTCTCGGGGGGCGACCGGGGCGATGCCGCCGTCGATCCCGCCTACCGGGGGCGGGGGATCGGCACGTTCCTGGCCACCTGGATGCAGGAGCGGGCTCGAGGTCGGGGCCTTCATGTGATTGGGATGCCCGTGCCCGAGGGCTCCCCCGGTGACCGGCTGCTCGAGCGCCTCGGATACCGGGTCCGCTGGACGAGCTGGGCGCTGGCGCTCCCCGAAGGCAAGGTGATCGAAGCGCGGGCGCTCCCTCCCGGCTACACGATCAGGGCGGGTGAGGAGTCTGATCATCGTGCCGCCTGGACAGTCATAGAGGACGCCTTTCTGGAATGGTCGGTCCGGGACCGGCAGAGCTTCGAGGATTTCTCGGCTCAGATATTGCAAAGACCCGGGTTCGAGCCATGGAACCTCCGCGTCGTGACCGACGGGAACGGGGAGGTGGTGGGTGCGGCGCTGATCCTGCTCGGAGACGAGGCCGGATTCGTGGAGAGGGTGGCCGTTCGAAAGGACCAGAGAGGTCTCGGACTCGGCCAGGCAGTCCTCGCCGATGCGTTTGCTCGAGCCCGGGAACACGGGGCCACCCGGTCGGAGCTCTCCACGGATTCCCGGACCGGTGCGCTTGGTCTCTACGAGAGAGTTGGTATGGAGGTCACCTCGGTCTGGGTGAACCGGGCAATCGATCTCTGAGCGCCGGTGCTTGGCGCTCCCCGACCTGGCCGTTACTTTGATCGCCACTCGGGCCTAATCAGGAGGACGGGATGATCTTCGATTTCTTTGGCGAATTGAACTGGCTTGCGATCGTGGTGGCAACGATTGCATGGTTCGCCTTCAGCGCCATCTGGTATTCGGTGCCTCCGCTCAGCAAGGCATGGCAGAAGGCATCCAAGGTCGACATGACTACCGAAGGCCCACCGCTGGCGTCGCTGTTTGGCCCGACCCTCGTCGGATACTTCGTGACCACCGTCGTCATCGCGCTGATCGCACGCGGAATCGGGGCCATCGAGGTCGTCGATGGGGTCGCTCTGGGCGCTGCACTTGGCGTGGGCTTTGGGGCGGTGAGTGCCCTGGTGAGCCAGATCTACGAGCAGAAGGGCTCTTCGTACTGGTTGATCAACGGGCTCAACGCGATCATCGCCTACATCATCGTGGCGCTGATCGTCACCGTCTGGGTCTGACACTCAGTCGAGGGCGATCTCCTCGATCGCACCTGCCCGTATGAAGAAGCCCCTGATCTCGCCCGGGGCGGCGATCAGGTACACCCAATCCGGCTCCAGGGCGCTCTGTACGTCGATCATCGACGGCATCGCCGTGCCACCCGGGTGCGAGTGGAAGACGCCTCCGATCTCCCAGCCCATCGATTCGGCGTGTCGCATCGCCTCGAAGTGCTCTCCGGGCTCGATTGTGTACGACACCGGCGAGGGGTCGGCGTTGCTCAACGGGTAGGCAAACCGGAAACGCCCATCACCGTCCATGGCCAGGAGACCGCAGCACTCGTCGGGGGCGCAATTCTCGGCATGGGCCAGGATGGCCCATCGGATCTGGTCAGGAAGCTGTGGCACGCTCCACGTTGCCCCCCTGGCGGCAGGTCTGGTCGTATTCGACGATCCTCGGTGGACGGTCGGGGTCAGCGCATGCCGGGCAGTTCGGGTCGCGGTCGATGGTCACCGAGCTGAAGTCCTCATCCAAGGCGTCGTAGATGAGAAGTCGTCCTGTCAGCGGCTCGCCCAGATCGAGCAAGAGCTTGATGGCCTCCATGGCCTCGATCGAACCGATGATCCCCGGCAGAACCCCGAGGACGCCGGCCTCGGCGCACGACGGGGCGAGCTCGGGCGGCGGCGGCTCGGGAAAGAGGCATCGGTAACAGGGCCCGGCATAGGGATCGAACACCGATACCTGACCTTCGAAGCGGAAAATCGATCCGTGGACCACCGGGACCCGGAGGTGCAGCGAGGCATCGTTGACCAGGTACCGGGTGGGGAAGTTGTCGCCGCCATCGAGGACCACGTCGTAGCCCTTCATGATGTCGAGGGCGTTGTCGGCGTCGAGCCTGGTGTTGTGGGTGACCACCTTGACGTCCGGATTTAGAGCCGTAATCGCCTCGCGGGCGGATTCAGTCTTCGGCATACCCACCCGGTCGAGGTTGTGCAACACCTGGCGCTGCAGATTGGTCCGGTCCACCACATCGAAGTCGACCACTCCAATCGTCCCCACTCCCGCGGCCGCGAGGTAGAGGGCAGCCGGCGAGCCCAACCCTCCGGCACCGATGAGCAGGACGCTGGAGTCGAGCAGGCGAGCCTGACCGGCTTCACCCACCTCCTCGAGGACGAGGTGTCTCGCGTACCGATCACGTTGCTCGGCGGTCAGACCTTCACCGGCCCCCCATGCCCTTCCCTCGGACTTCCAACGGTCGAAGCCGCCGGCTAGCGAGTAGACCGTCTCGTAACCCATCCGGTGCAAGCTCACCGCGGCCAGCGCCGAGCGTCCGCCACTAGCGCAGTAGAGGACAACCGGTCGCGACCTGTCCGGGGCTACGCCGGTTATGTCGCGCTCCAGCACCCCGCGGGGGAGGAGGCGGGCACCGGAGATTGCGCCCTGCTCGTGCTCCCCGGTCTCGCGCACGTCGATCAGGACCACGTCGGCCAGCCTCGACTCGAGATTCTCGGGTGTCATCTCTTCGATCTGTGCCCGTGCCTGGCCGACGAGGTCGCGGTAGGAGGTCATCAGCGGGAGATGGCCGGGTCCGGGGCCTCCGGGTCTATCTCGTAGCGATCGAAGGCATCCCTGACCAGGGTTTCAGGCACGGTGCCCTGGCCGGCCAGGGTGGAGAGGGTCGCGGAAACGATGTGACCTGCGTCCACCTCGAAGAACCGGCGCAGTGCCTTGCGGGCATCGGAGCGGCCAAATCCATCGGTGCCGAGAGTTGTGAGCGGACCCGGAACCCATCGGGACACCTGGTCGGGCACCAGTCTCATGTAGTCGGTCACCGCGACGATCGGACCGCCCACGTCGGAGAGGAGTCGGGTCACCATCGGGATGCGGGGCTGCTCGGTCGGGTGGAGAAGATTCCACCGGGTGACGGAGAGTGCCTCCTCTCGCAATCTCTTGTAGGACGTGGCCGACCACAGCTCGGCGCTTACTTGATAGTGCTCGGCGAGGTCCGCGGCGGCGTGGCGGGCTGCGAGATTGGCCGACCCTGAGAAGAGGATGGCCACCTTCGGGCCCGACACTGCGGGCCCCTCGGCCCATTTGTACAGCCCGTCGACGATCCCCTGCTCCGACCCATCCGGGCGGGGAGGTTGTGAGTGGTTCTCGTTGTAGAGGGTCAGGTAATAGAAGATGTCTTCGGGCTCCGCCCCGTACATGCGCTGCAAGCCATGCTCGACGATGGTGCCTACCTCGTAGGCGAATGCCGGGTCGTATGCCTCGCAAACAGGCACCGAGGTGGCGAGGACGAGGCTGTGGCCGTCTTGATGCTGAAGGCCCTCGCCTTCCAGAGTGGTCCTCCCAGCGGTCGCCCCGAGCAGGAAGCCGCGCACCCGCGAGTCGGCCGCCGACCAGATCAGGTCGCCGACCCGCTGGAAGCCGAACATCGAATAGAAGATGAAGAACGGCACCATTGGGACGCCGCGAGTGGCATATGACGTCCCGGCGGCGATCCAGGACGCCATCGACCCTGCTTCGGTGATCCCCTCCTCGAGGATCTGGCCGCTCTGGCTCTCGGAATAAGACAGGATCATCGACGCGTCCACGGGCTCGTACAGCTGGCCCTTGGAGGCGTAGATCTTGAGCTCGCGAAAAAGCGAGTCCATGCCGAACGTCCGCGCCTCATCGGGGACGATCGGCACCACGTGCGTGCCGAATCCCTCGGAGCGAGCCAGACCGCGCAACAGTCGGGTGAAGGCGGTCGTGGTCGAGGCTTCCACCTTGCCCGACCCGGCGTAGACCTCGGAGAATGCCTCGGGAGCGGGGAGCACGAGAGTGTTCTCGGGCACTACGCGACTCGGGACGAATCCACCCAGCTTCTGACGTCTGGCGTGGAGGTATTCGTGCTCGGGCGTGCCGGGCTCGGGCCGGAAATACGGGGGCACGCTCTCACCGGCGAGGGATTCCTCGGGGATCTCCGCCTGGAGGCTGAGCCTCTCGCGAAGCACCATCAGCTGCTGGTTGGTGAGCTCTTTGATCTGGTGGGTCGCGTTCCTTCCCTCGACGTCAGGGCCCAGCGTCCATCCTTTGATCGTTTTGGCCAGGACCACCGTCGGCTTGCCATTGTCGAGCTCGGTCGCCACCTTGTAGGCGGCGTATACCTTCTTGTAGTCGAGGCCGCCCCGTCGCAGTGCCCAGATCTCGTCGTCGCTCATGTCGGCGACCATCTCCTTTGTGCGAGGGTCCTTGCCGAAGAAGTGCTCCCGGACGTAGGCGCCGTTCTCCGCTTTGTACCGCTGGTACTCCCCGTCGACGGTGGTGTTCATCACGTTGATGAGGGCGCCCTCGTGGTCTCGGGCGAGGAGTGCATCCCAGCCAGAGCCCCAGATCACCTTGATCACGTTCCAGCCGGCTCCGCGAAAGACTGATTCGAGCTCGGTGATGATCTGGCCGTTGCCGCGCACCGGGCCGTCCAGGCGCTGCAGATTGCAGTTCACCACCCAGGTCAGGTTGTCGAGGCCCTCCCGGGTGGCCAACGAGATCGCGCCGAGGGTCTCGGGCTCATCGACCTCGCCATCGCCGATGAAGCACCAGACTCGCGACTTGGAGGTGTCGTCGAGATCACGGTTGTGGAGGTACTTGTTGAACCGGGCGTGATAGATCGAGTTGATCGGACCGAGGCCCATCGACACCGTGGGGAACTCCCAGAAATCTGGCATGAGACGGGGGTGGGGATAGGAGGTGAGGCCGTGGCCATCGATCTCGAATCGGAAGTTGTCGAGATGCTTTTCGTCGAACCTTCCCTCGAGATAGGCCCGGGCGTAGATACCGGGTGCCGCATGCCCTTGCATGTAGACGTGGTCGCCCTTGCCGTCGGCGCCCTTGCCTTTGAAGAAGTGGTTGAAGCCGACCTCGTAGAGAGTGGCCGATGAGGCGAAGGTGGAGAGGTGCCCCCCGATTCCCTTGGAGCGATGGTTGGCCTTGATCACCATCACGGCGGCGTTCCACCGGATGAACCGCCGGATCCGTCTCTCGATGTGCTCGTCACCGGGGTATTCGGCTTCCTCCTCGGGAGGGATCGTGTTGATGTAGGGCGTAGTGATTGCCCCGGCGATGCCGACGTTGTTCTCGTGGGCACGTTCGAGCAACTTGGCCACCAGGTACTTTGCGCGGTCGGGCCCCTGCTCGTTGACGACCGCGTCGAGGGAATCGATCCACTCCTGGGTCTCCACCGGATCGGAGTCCGGCATCTGATGGACGTATTCGTCACCGAGGGTGCGGCTCAGATCGCCTGTCATCCGCCCAAGCCTAGTTAGGCGGTTTGTTTCTCCCCTCGGGCGTCCCCGGGCGCCGACCGCTCGCTCGTCGGCTCGCTCAACCAACTTCGGACGACGTCGACGAAGCGGTGCGGGGCGTCCATCTGGGGGGTGTGCCCGGTGTCGTCGAGGTGGACCAGATCCCAGTCGGGCCGCAAGGAGCAGAGCCATTCGATCGCAGTGGGTGAGACAATGTGGTCCGATATGCCCTGCACGACCAGGGTCGGCGCCTCGATGGCCAGGATCATCGCCAGGTATTGGGGCCGCCGCGAGTAGAGACGAGCGATCGATGTCGCCGTCCGTGCCGTGGCGTACGCGGCCCAGGGCAACTGCTTCCTGATCCGAGCCATCTCACGCGACTCCTCGATCAGTGACATCGGGACCCGGCCTGGCTTGTGAGTGATCATGTTCAGGCTCTTCCGCACCAGTTGTTCAGGGGTGTTGGACCGCAGGAACCGACGGCCGTAGGCCTCGCCGACACCGGGCATCGCCTGGATGGCCAACCGAGCCGCGGTGGGCCAGTCGAGGCGCGGGTCGGGTACCACGGGAGGGGTGGCGGGCGACACCAGGATCAGCCGCTCAACCAGGTCGGGCCGAGCCGACGCGATCAACTCGGCGAGTAGACCGCCGGTCGAGTTACCTACGATGGTAAAGGGGCCGCCAATGGTGTCGAGATACGCGACTACCGAATCGCGATGGGTATCGAGCCGGAAGTCGGACCGCGGCGGAGTGAGGCCGAACCCGGGGAGATCAATGGCTCGCACCCGGCCCAGCGACGTCAGGGATGGGGCCACCGCGTTCCAGTTGGTGGTGGAGCCTCCCAGCCCATGGATCAGGATCAGGTTCGGCCCGGCCCCGCCGAAGTCGACCTCGTGCATGGGTCCCTGGGGGGTGCTCACGTAATTGCCCATCGGCGAAAGGCTACCGGGGGCGGGCCGTACACTGGCTCGATGCGTGTCCTTCTCGTCTCGACCTACGAGTTGGGGCGCCAGCCGGTCCACCTCGCCTCGCCGGCGGCAGCACTCGCCGCGGCAGGGGTCGGTATCAGCTCGGTCGATCTCGCCGTGGAGGACTGGGACATGTCACTGCTGGAAGACATCGGCGCAGTCGCTTTTTCCGTCCCGATGCATACCGCGATGCGTCTTGCCGTTCCGATGGCCAGAGAAATTCGCCGACAGCGACCCTGGATCCCGATCGCCTTCTATGGCCTCTACGCCGGTGTCGGCAAGGATCAGGTGTTGGGAGCGGTGGCCGACTCGGTCTTTGTCGGCGAGTACGAGCCCGATCTCGTCGAATGGGCTCTCGCCATCGAGTCGGGCAGGGGGACGGCCGGCATTCGCCAGACCACTGGAAGGTCGGGGTTCCACAAGCCGGAGCGTTCGGGTCTGCCCTGGCACGACAACTATGCCCGTCTCGAATGGATGGGCGAGGCCCGGCTCGCCGCAGCCGTCGAGGCTTCGCACGGGTGCCGGCACCGATGCCGGCATTGCCCCATCCCCGTCGTTTACGACGGGAGGATGCGGGTGGTTGGAGCAGATTCCGTCATGGCAGACCTCGATCAACTCGTATCCGACGGGATCCAACACGTCACTTTCGGCGACCCGGACTTCCTCAACGCCCCCCGCTACTCGATAGACCTCCTCAGGAGAGCTCATGGCGCTCATCCCGCGCTGACCTTCGACGTGACCGTGAAGGTCGAGCACGTCCTGGCACACCGAGCGTTGTGGCCGGAGATGGCGGAGCTCGGGCTCCTCTTTGTAGTTAGCGCGTTCGAGTCCACCGACAATGAGACCCTGGCGATTCTCGACAAGAACCACTCCGCGGCCGACATGTCCGAGGCGGTCGCCGTCCTGCGCTCCTCCGGCATCCACGTCAGGCCGACGTGGCTCCCCTTCTTCCCTTGGACCAGCCCGCACGACGTTGCCGGCATCGTTCATTTCATCGATAGCCACCGGCTTTGGGCGGCGACCGACCCAGTCCAATTGGCGATCAGGCTCCTCATCCCCGAGGGATCGCTGCTGGAGACCCATCCTGCGGTGATGCCTCATTTGACGGGATACCGGCCGGAATCCTTGACCTGGTCGTGGGAATTCGAGGATCCCAACACAGAACAGCTGCACCGCGAGCTCGATTCGATCGCCGCCCAGGCCTCCGATTGCGGGGCGGAGGCCGGCGAGACGCTGCAACGGATGCGTGAGACGATCGGGGAGATCGGCAAGGTCGATCTGCCTCCGATGCCCTCGTCCCCACCGGTGCCCCGACTCACCGAGAGCTGGTTCTGCTGTGCCGAGCCCACGGACCAGCAGGCGGCGACGGTCGGCCTGGCCATCGGTAGGGTGCCGCTCGCATCGGCATAGAGGAGTAAATGACGACGGTCCTCGCGGCGGAGGGGCTCATCAAGAGCTTCGACGATTTGATCGCGGTGAACGGGGTCAGCTTCGAGATCGCCGAGGGGGAGACCTTTGGGCTTCTCGGCCCCAACGGGGCTGGGAAGACCACCTCGATCTCGATGGTGGCCGGGCTGTTGGAGCCGGACAGCGGCACCATCCACGTAGCCGGCACCCTGATCCGGACCAATTCGACCGCCGGAAGGTCCGACATCGGGCTGGTGCCCCAGGAAATCGCCATCTATCCCGATCTGACCGCAGCGGAGAACCTCAGGTTCTTCGGGCGTCTCTATGACATGCCCGACGACGAGCTGGACAAACGCCTCCGGGAGGTGCTCGAGGTGATCGGTCTCTCCGAACGCCAGGACGATCTCGTCAGTGAATTCTCCGGCGGCATGCAGCGGAGACTGAACATCGGCATCGGTCTGCTCCATCGGCCCCGGCTGCTCATCCTCGATGAGCCGACCGTGGGGGTGGATCCCCAGTCCCGGAATGCCATCCTCGAATCAGTCGAAGACCTGTCGGGCGAGGGGATCGCCGTCCTCTACACCACCCATTACATGGAGGAGGCCGAGCGGCTCTGCGACCGCGTGGCCATCATCGACGAGGGGGTCGTCAAGGCCGAGGGCACGCGGCGCGAGCTGGTGTCGCTGGTGGGGGAGAAGGACAGAATCCGGGTGACGGTTGGTGGGGACCTGGTCGAAGTGGCGCGGGTGGTTGCCGAGTTGCCCGCGGTCCACGAGGCCAGCCCTGCCGACTCAGGGGTCGACGTACTGGCCGACGATGCTTCCTCGTTGCTTCCCGAGTTGCTCACCCGGGTGGCCGCCACCGGGGCCAATGTCACCGGTGTGGCGGTTTCGGAGCCGAATCTCGAGGCCGTCTTCCTCCATCTCACCGGCAAGGCCCTGCGCGACTGATCATGGGGGCGGCGACCTTGATCGCGGGAAAGGACCTCCGGCTCCGGGTCCGTGATCGCTCGGCGTTCATCATGGGCATCGTGACCCCGCTGGCCCTGGCCTACATATTCCATCTCGTCTTCGGAGGCACGTTCACTGCGGAGGCGTTGGACCTGGAGGTCGGCTTGGTCGATCTGGACAACACGCAGGTATCGCAGTCCCTGGCCGAGGCGCTCTCGGGATTGGAATCCGAGGGGATACTTGTGCTGACCGAGTTCGATGACGCCACTGCGGCGCAAACGGCGGTCGAGGAGGGAGAGACCGACGCCTACATCCTGCTCAACCCGGGTCTGGGCGATGCCGCCATCCAGGCCAAGCCGTTCACGATCGAGGTGGTGGGTGATGTCGACAGCCAGACCACCACCCAGGTGGCGTCTTCCATCGCATCCGAGTTCGGGTCGGCGATAGAACGGTCCCAGCTCTCGGTGACGACAGCGATCGCGCTTGGCGAGGGGCCGTCTCCAGAGGAGGTGGTCTCCTGGGGCGAAGAGGCGGCGCTCCGACCTCCGCCGTTCGCCTTCACGGATGTCTCAGCGGAGACCCGGCAACTCGACGGCAACACGTTCTTTGCGGCCGGAATGGCAGTGTTCTTCCTCTTCTTCACCGTTCAGTTCGGAGTAATTGGGCTACTCGAGGAGAGACAGAGCGGCACCCTGGCACGGCTGCTCGCGGCGCCCATCGGACACAGCAGTGTGGTGGCGGGCAAGGCGATCCTTTCGTTCGCCCTCGGTCTGATCTCGATGACCGTGTTGATCGTCGCCACCCATTACTTGATGGATGCGCGGTGGGGCCCTCCACTGGGAGTGGCGTTGCTCGTCATCGCCGGCGTGCTGGCCGCAACCTCCATCATGGGCGTAATCGCCGCCACGGCCACCAGTGCGGACGGGGCCGCCAACCTCGGAGCGATCATCGCGGTCATCCTGGGGATGCTGGGCGGAACTTTCTTCCCGATCGGGCAGGGCAACGACCTCCTGGCCAGGCTCTCTTACCTCACCCCGCACGCTTGGTTCATGCGTGGTCTCTCCGACATCTCGGGCGGTGGGGAGTGGACCGAAGTCCTTCCGGCGGTGGGCGCCCTCCTCCTGTTCACTCTCGTCTTCGGGACCGTGGCCTGGGTGCTCCTGCAGCGGAAGCTGACGCAATGAGGAAGATCCTCGCTATCGCCGGCTCCAACGTCCGCCGCATGCTGCGTGAACGTTCGAACATCTTCTTCGTCTTCATCTTCCCGATCGCCCTGATCCTGCTCATCGGGGCCCAATTCGGCGGTGACTTCGACCCCGGGGTAGGGATCCACCAGGAGGACCAGGACCCGCTGGCGGCGGCAATCACCGAGGAGATCCAGCGTGACGACTCGTTGGCCGTGACGATTTTCGACACACGGGACGAATTGATCGACGCTGTCGAGAGAGGCACCGTTCAGGCCGGCGTGTTCATCCCGGTAACGGTCAGTGAGCTAGCGGAAGCCGGCGAGCAGGTGGAAGTGGGGTTCGTGGCCAGACCCGATGGGGCAGGCCCGCAGTTGCAGTCGGTTGTCGGCGCCGGTGTGGCCCGGGTCATGACGCCTGTAGGTGCCGCCCAGTTCGGTGCCGAGAAGACAGGGGCCGGCTTCGATGAGGCCCTCGATGTGGCGCGGTCACAGACCGATGCCGCCCCCGGGCTCGATGTCGAGACCACGGCGGTAGGAGAGGCCGTGTTCCCATCGACTCTGGGCAGATTCGACCTCGGTGCCGCGCAACAACTCGTTTTGTTCACCTTTCTGACCGCCCTCGCCGGGTCTGCGGCCCTGATTCTCAGTAGGAGGCTCGGCATCTCCCGTCGAATGCTCTCCACTCCAACCTCCTCGGGGACCATCGTCGGCGGCGAAGCCACCGGCCGTTGGGCGGTGGCGATGGTCCAGGGCCTCTACATAGTGATCGTGACCTACCTGCTGTTCCAGGTGGACTGGGGTGATCCTTGGGGCGCCCTCGTCATCCTGATCGCCTTCTCCGCGGTTGGCGCCGGCGCAGGCATGCTGATGGGCGCGACCTTCAAAAACGACCAGCAGGCCGGTGGCATCGGTGTTGTCCTCAGCCTCGGGCTGGCCGCCCTCGGCGGGTGCATGCTGCCGATCGAGCTGTTCTCTCCGGCGATGACCCGGGTGGCGCACCTGACCCCCCATGCCTGGGCCCTCGACGGCTTCGCCGAGCTCGTCCGTCGCGACGGGACCGTTGCCGACATCCTTCCCGAGATCGGTGTCCTCATCGCCTACGCCACGGTCCTGCTTCTTCTCGCTTCCTGGCGCCTGCGGGCGGTGATCACCCGGCCGTGATGTTTGAATGAGCGTTGGTGGCGGATCAGAACATCAATGCTGTCGGCTGTCTGGGGCGGACGCTCACCATCCTCGGGACACTGTGGCTCGGCTTCCTCGTTTTGGGTGGAATCGGCGTGCTCTCGAACGTGGGAATCAGTGAGGGGTTCTTTGCAGGTGCATTTGGGAGCGCCATTCCTGGTGTGCTCCTCTTGTGGGCCGGTCGTGCCCTGCGCCGCCGGGCCCGCGCCATGGAGGCGCAAACCGAGCCGGTTTGGCCCCTTTCCGAGCCTGAGCCCACGGAGAAGAGGGTGCCCAGCATCCGGGTCGAATCATCACAGACCGAACCGCCCCCTCCGCCGATTCCGCCAACGCCATCACCGATCAAGCCCGTGCCGAAACCGGTCACGTCCCCACAGGAGATTCCCCCGGCGGACCTTTTCGACCTCCCCCCACCCCTGGAAGCCCTCGAGCCGAAGACCTCGCGCCAGCTGATCGACGAAGCGCGCAAGAAGTGGGGCAGACCGCGCACCTGACGGGCGGTCCGCTACAGCCCGACCGCGGCCAGGGACCGGGCGTTGCGGACCTCGGCGGCGAAGGCGGCGCGGCGCGAAACCACGCCTTCGGTGCCCTCGATCAGACCACGGTTGGCGGCCAGGGCCAAAGCCGATTTGAAGAGGACCTGGCTCGCGCTCTCACCCGAGATGAGCCGCTGCTCGATCCGATACATCCGGGCCCGGGCCAGACATGCTTTGAGAAAGGACTTCTCCTCGAACCGACCCTTGAGGGCCTCCAGCTCATCGCCGACCACCTGGTAGGCGTCGAGGATGGGCAGCACGGCCCAATAGGCGAGTGAAGGCCCGAGCTTGGCCGACACCTCGGCCGCTCCGGTCGTGGTCAAGACATGCTCCCATCCAGGGACGTCCAGGGTGATATCCGACTCGACGTCGGCGAGGAACTGATCCTTTTCGGGAAAGAAGAACTCGAACTTCAACAGGTCACGGAATGCGAGCAGAGTCTCCCGCACCCGCTCGGGGCGCTCCTCACCGGTGTCGGCCACAGACCCGATCGCCATCTCGGCCAGGGCGCGATTGACGAAGAAGTGGACGATCATGTTCCGGTAGTAGGAGATGCGGATCATTTGGTCTTCGTCGAGCCAGAACACACGCCTTCCCAGCGCCTCGTGGCTGCTCACGTTGTCGTGCTCGGCGAGCCAGTCGAGGATCACGGCCACGCGTGACGGGTCGCGCAGGTCCGCGTCTTCGGTAGTGGGAAGATCGCGGGCCTGGGCGAATTCCACCAGCCGTGCCGCCTCCTCGGCGAGCTGATCCGAAGACCTGGCAGTCCCTCGCGCCGCGAGCAAGGCGACACTTATCAGGGCGGTCGGGGTGATCGGAGTGACATGGCCAATCCGGTACATGACCTCGAATGCCAGCTTCTGCAACCCGACCGACGTCTCCTCGCCCTGGTCCGTCGGGCCGACCATGCTCCTCGCCGACACGGGCTCCCCGAACCGGATGTGGATGTCTCCGTAGCGCCGACGCAACGAGCGGACGGCCTTCAGCATCCAACCGAGGGATTCCTTCTCCTTGTCCTTGCCCTGCGCTTCGCGCGCGTAATCGGGCACATCCTGGATCTGGTCGTACGCAATGGATACCGGAACCAAATGGAGGTCGTCCGCCTTGCCCCGGTGCATGGAATCCACCACATAGCTGAGCAACCCGAGACGCGGCGGCATCAGCTTTCCCGAGCGGGATCGCCCGCCTTCCATGTACCACTCGAGGGGGAATCGCTTCTCGACGAGGTAGTCCAGGTAGGAGCGCAGGACCATCTTGTACATGGGGTTGTCCTTGAAGGAGCGCCGGATGAAGAACACGCCGGTCCGCCGCACCAGCGGCCCAACGGGGAAGAAATTGAGGTTGATGCCGCCGGCAGTGTGGTTCGGTGGGAAGTCGTTCTCCCACAGCATGAACTGAAGGCTGAGACGATCGAGGTTGGAGCGGTGGGCGGGGAGGAAGATGATTGGGTTGCCATCTCCGAGGGCGGCCAGACGTCGCACGTCGTCCTCTGAGTACTTGATGTCGCCATAACCCTGGCTGTACAGCTTGTGAATCCCGTTGGCGATGAGGTCGATCACGTAGGGCGAATGAGTGGCGGCGATCTCACGGAGATACCGCTCCGCCTTCTCCCGGGCCAGAGCCGGGGGCATGGCGGTCTCTGCGGCGATGGCGTCGACGGCCTCCAGGAACTCGCGGCGGGAGAGGATCGCCTCGGGCACGAAGCGCGGGATCTTGTATCGGTTGCCGACCAGCCGGCGCTCAGCCCGATCGAGGATGAGCCAAGCCCGCCTCGTCACATAACTGGTCAGGGGGTCCACCTGGCCCGAGGTCTGATAGTCCTCGGCCAGGGCCGAGGCGTGCGCTCCGGCGGCGGCAGTGAGCCTGATCCGCCCCGGTCGGGCCATGCGAATCCACCTGGCCCGAAGCCCTCTGGGGTCCCGGGCATCGCCAGGTCGAACCACATCCCACCAAGTGACCGCTCTGCGGCCTTTCTTGATCGGGGCCAGCCATAGGACCCGGAGCGGGATGAGGAAGGGGTCGTCGGGCGCCCCGAGCTCCTCGCTCAGCCTTTCGACTTCACCGCCCTTGCCGCGCCGGGACGATGTGATCCTGATCGTGTCGACTTCGGCACCGATCTCCTCACCGGCCCACCGGGTCAGCAGAGAGGCCTCGTAATCGGAGGCGGCATCCATCAGGTACACAACCCGCGAGCCGGCCGGGCCTGTCAACAAAGCTGGGGGATCGGCCGGTTTCCTCGCCACGGCACCACTCTATTGGGCTGCCACAATCGCCTCCCGTGCGGATCGTGGTGCAACGAGTGAGTGGGGCCTCGGTCGATGTCGAGGGCCTAGAGGTCGGCTCGATCGATGCAGGGCTCCTCCTCCTCGTTGGCATCGAGCCCTCCGACACGGAGCAGGACATCGTGCGCGCCGTGGAGAAGGTGACAAACCTCAGGGTGTTCCCCGATGAAGAAGGGCAGATGAACCTCTCGCTCGTCGAAACCAGCGGGTCGGCTTTGGTTGTGAGCCAGTTCACTCTTCTTGCCGACGTCCACAAGGGCCGGCGGCCGTCGTTCCTGAGGGCCGCCCCACCAGAGCTGGCGGAGCAAATGGTCGATCGCTTCGTCGAGGTGCTTCGCAGCACCGGCACTCATGTCGAGACAGGCTTGTTCGGCGCGTCCATGAACGTGGAGCTGGTCAACTCCGGTCCGGTGACGGTGGTGTTGGAGGTCAGGGACGGACGGGTGACCTGAGGCGGTGGCGGGCGTCGCGCCAATGCCTCGGGCCGATGATGAACCCGAGGCCTATCACCATGACCACCAGCAGGGTTGGGTCGGCGAGACCCCATGGGTTGTCGATGCCCGTTCTCTCCCAGGCAAGGGCAGTTGCGAGAAGGGCTCCCAATGTCACCAGGCTCCCGAGCCCTGTCGCCCTCGTCAGGGCAGATGCCAGGATGAGGGTGACCACGACGAAGGGAAAGACCGCGGGCCAGAGCCCGAGGATCACGCCACCACAGATGCCGAGGCCTTTTCCACCTTTGAACCGAAGCCAGACGTTGTAGACGTTCCCCGCCACTGCGCTCACACCCGCGGCGAGGGCAGCCGCCTCGCCGCCTATGACCAGACCCACTACCACGGCTGCCAGACCCTTGCCGATCTCGATGATCAGAACCAGGCCAGCCAGTGTGTAGCCGCCGAGCCGCCGGGCGTTGTTCGTCCCCGGGTTGCCGGACCCGTCACGGAGGAGGTCCACTTCCCAGAGTCGGCCGAGCCAGACTGCGGTGGGAACCGAACCGATCAAATACCCGGCCAGTGCTGCGGCGACGATGTTCATTCGCCCATCTCACGCTTGCCCTCAGGACAGAAGCGGAGAAAGTCACAGTGGCGACACCAGTCTCCCGGCACAGCTTCGAACCGATCGTCCTCGATGGATGAGGTCAGGTCTTCGAGGTTCCTGACGGCGTCCCGGCGCCATCCCTCATCGGCGTGTTCCGTGTGGACATCGAGCCCGCCTCCCAGGTAGGCGAAAGTGACATCGATTTGCTCCGGCTTGTCGAGCCCGAAGTCCGCCTCGGTGGCAGCCACCGCGTATGCCTGCAGCTGAACGAGGCGAGCCGGCTCGTCCTTACGTCTCCCGCTCTTGAAGTCGACGATCTCCCACTTGCCCTCCCGCTCGTATACAGCGTCGATACGGCCCCGGATCACGTAGCCGCTCTCGGTGCGGAAGGTGAAGGGCGCCTCGACCAGTCGCGGATGCTCGGTTCCGAACCGGGAATCGAGAAAGGCCCTGAAACCGCCCTCACCGGTTGCTTCGTCCATGGCGTCGTACAAGTCGGGCTCGAAATCGTCGAAGGGAACCTGGCCTCTCTGATGAAGTTCGATCCGGCGATGCAACTCGGTGCCGGCGACCGCGGCCTGGTTGCGACGACGGGGCAGGGGGTCGACCTCTGACCAGAAGAATCGCTTCGGGCACTGGGCATAGGTGACCAGACCCGTCACGGAGACGAACCGAGCCTTTTCCGGCTCGACGACTATCTCCCCGGCGGAATCGAGATCGAAGAGGGTCTGAAGCATCTCCTCGACCTTCTGCTGGTAGGCGTCGACGACGCCCATCGCCTCAGCCACGCCGAGAAGCGCGTCCTCATCTGTGATCGCGGCCCGCAACGCGCCATCCCAACTGTCCTCGAACAGCGGGTCTGGCGATGTAGTCCCTGCGGCGAATCGCAGTAACGCTGGTCTCGGTGGCTCGTCGACATGGCCTTCGTTCCGGGTCACCGGGTGCTGTTCCACGAGATCGAACAGCTCGGACGGCTTCTTGGCATTGACCGTGGGCTCGGGCAGCCCATACCAATATGAGCCGGTCATGATCAGCATCGATCGGGCCCGCGTCGCCGCCACGTAGGCCACCCTCCATTCCTGGAGGGCATTCTGCTCACGGAAGTAGTCGTTTCGCTCCTTCTCATCGGCCGGCATGCCGGTCAATGCGTCGTCGATTCGATGCTCCGGAGGCAGGAATTGAGCGAAGCGGACCGGGTCGGGGAAAGTCCCGCCCTTCACCGGGAAGCTTCCGTCCGTCACGGCTGGGATGGCGACGACATCCCATTCCAGCCCTTTGGCCCGGTGCACCGTCACCAGCGTCGCCGCCTCCTCTCCGGAGAGATGCGCCGAGTCGAGCTCCTCGGCCGGCTCATCCTCCATCGCATCCAGGTATTCCAGGAACGCCGACAGCGAGGGGCGCCCTTTGAGGGGGCTCCACTCTTCAGCCAGGTCGAGGAGGCGATACAGATTGAGCCGGGCGGTGGTCCGTTGATTGGTGGGGAGCGATTCGACGTCTTGCCAAGCGCGGGTCCTGTCGAGGACCAGCCGGCAGACCTCGACCAGGCTGGCGCCCTGGCTCTCGGCCAGCACCGCTCGATAGATGCCCAGGAAGTGCTCGTAGGCTGCCCTGGCCTCGGGACGCAGGCCCTCGATCTGGTCCATCTGTTCGATCGCCTCGAGCAGGGTCAGGCCAGGCACCGCATCGCGATCCACGTCCTCCCGCCGAGTGCCACCGAGCCAGCGAGTCAGCGGGGCGATATCGGCGTAACCGAGGCGATAACGGCTCCCGAAGAGGATCTGGACCAACGAGGGTGAGTGCTCGGGGCGATCGAGCACCGTCAGCCACGCCCGGAGATCGGACACCTCGGGCACGGACAGCAGTCCACCGAGGTTGGCCACTTCGACCGGAATATCGTGCCGGGCGAAGGAGTCGACGATCACGGCGAAGTCTCTGTTCTTCCTGAACAGGACGGCCATCTCCGACCAGGGTGTGCCCGCCTGGTGCAACGCATCGAATCTGCGGGCGATCCAGTCCGCCTCAGCGACGGCATCCTCCGCCCAGTAGGTCACCACCTCGCCTTTTGATTCGGGCCGGTGGGAGACCAGGTCTTCTGCAGCCGGATTGGCCCGCCGCCGAATCTCGTTCGCAACTTGGAGGATCTCCGGAGCCGAGCGCCGATTCAGGGTGAGGGCGCCGTGCTTGGCAGGTCCTCCGTCCGGGCCCGAGAAATGGGTGGGGAAGAGCTCGAAGTTCTCCGACGATGCCCCCCGCCATTCGTAGATCGTCTGGTCCTCGTCACCGACCGCGATCACGGGCAACGCCATCTGTCCGTTGGCCGGGCCGAACGCCGTGGTGAGCAACACGCGCTGCGCGGGATTGGTGTCTTGGTACTCGTCCAGGATCACGACCTGATAACGACCCCGGATCTCTGTCGCCAGGTCGGGGTGGCTGGTCAGTAGATGGGTGGACAGAGTGACCAAATCGGAGTAGTCGACGACGTCGAGCCGCCTCTTGTCCGTCTCGTAGCTTCGAAGGGTTTCCAACATCTCGGCCCTCATCGCCCATACCTCGTCGGTTGGATCGACGTGGCTGATCAGGTCGGCAGGCGTGAGTAGATGGTCGCCCATCCGGTCGCCGAGGGTGCGGATCTTGTCCAGCCCGTGCGCGTTGGTGATGTCGAGATGGGCATACGTGGTGTGGTGATAGGTCTCGGAGAGGATCTGCCGGGAAAAGGTCGGGGTTATGACCCTGACTCTGGTGTCCACCCCGGCGAGGGCGCCGAATTCGGCCAGGATCTGTGCGGCGAATCCGTGGTAGGTGTGGATCTCGGCCTGACGCCCTTCCTCAACGGCGTTCCCGAGGAATGCCTTCACCCTGTCGGCCAGCTCGGAAGCCGCCTTGTTCGTGAATGTGATCCCCAGGATCCGCTCCGGGTCGACACCATGGTTCTCCACGAGGTTGGCGATGACCAGGGCGACGGTCGTCGTCTTGCCCGTCCCCGCCCCGGCTCGTATCCGGATGGTGTCCAGACCCATGTCGAGGACCGTCTTCTGCTCTGGCGACGGATCGAAAGCGCTCACGGAAGGTAGGCGCCCTTTCCCTCGGCCCAGGCCGGGCATGACAACCGGAAGTCGCATCTGTTGCAGCGGTTGTTGACCCTTGGCTCCCATCGCTCTTCGAGGATCCCCGTCGTCACTTCCTCCATTGTCTCCATGACCTCGGGAAGGAGATCCATGTCGAATGATCGCTTGGTGACGGATTTGGCCTCCTTGCGTGGGAACCACATTTCGGCTGCGACGACTGGTTCTCCAGTTTCGTTGGCGACAGCCGACGCATAGAAGCCGAGTTGGACCGACTGCTTCGCCTCGGGGATGCTCGGGGGGCTCTTCGAGGTCTTGTAATCGATGACCCGCAGCCCGTTCGGACCCTTCTCCAACCGGTCGATGAAGCCGACCCATTCGACGCCACCGATCTCACTCTGCACTTTCTTCTCCAACTCGATGGGCACTCCGTCGCTGGGCCAGGCCCCGTAGAGCCGGAGAACGGTGTCACGGGCATGTGCGAGCCACGCCTGATCGAGTTGAGGGGTGCCGAAGTCCGCCCCGGCCCACACCCGCTCCAGATGCCTCATCGCGTCTTCCAGATCGGCATGGGTCTTGCCGGATCCGACGACGTCGCGTTCCGCTGCCTCCAACGCCGAATGGACCAGCGTCCCCAACGCGGCGTACGGGGAGGAGGAGTCGGTCAATCGGAGACGACGCTCCAGGGCGTATTGCCGGGGGCAGTTGGTGTAGGCATCGGCCTGGCTCGGGGAAAGGCGAAAAGTCTGCTCGAGAATCGGCCGCTCGGGCCCCGGAGCGGGCACACCGGCGAAGGCAATTGGGTTCCACCATGGGGCCGGTGGCCGCGCCAGTATCTGTGCCGCGGCCAGACGATCGAAGGCTGCGGCGCCGGGGTCGAGCAGGGTTCGCCTCAAGGAGACCTCGGCCTCGCTCAGCGACACCGGAAGGCCTTCTTGCTCTTTGGGTAGGCCGGGGCCCGAACCAGGCTCGGCGGCGGCCATGAGGAATCGGGAAGGCCGGTGCTCACCCTGATCAACGCCAGCCGACGTGGCGGTCCAGACCACATTGGATCTGGCCCGGGTCATGGCTGTGTAGGCGAGACGCATCTCCTCCTGTATCTGAAAGAGATGCTGGGCCTCGGGGTTCGTTGTGCGTTCAGGGGAGAGCAATTCGGGTCTGAGCATCCTGCGCCCGCGTCGAAGGTCGGGGAACACCCCCTCGACTGCGTTGGAGATGTAGACGACGTCGAACTCGAGACCCTTGGCCTGGTGCAGAGTGGTCAGCGTGACCTGCTGCTTGTCGGGGCGGTAGGGCAGAAGCGGGATCGACTCGATGCCCTCGTCGTCCGCCAGTCTGAACACGGCGTCGAGGGTCACCGTGGTGTCGCGTTCCGCCTGGCGCTCCAACACCTGGGAGAAAGATGTGAAGGCGAGTCGCCATTCCTTCCGCTCCGGGTCGATCACCACTCGTTCGAGCTCATCGATGCGGGTCCAGAGCTCCCAGAAGCCATCGATCGCCGGCAACTCGATAGCCCAGGCCTGCTGGTCGAGCAGAGTGGCCAGACCGGTGTGCTCGGGGAGTTCCCTTGCGAGGACGGCCGGCCATGGATCCCAGGTGCGCCTGCGGGAGCGAAGGATCTCCCGCTCTTTGCCCAGCCCAACCCCGATGAGGGGTCCCAAGAGGAGCCGTCGCATCGCCCGATCTGCTTCGGCCGCCTCTCCCGGGGTGAGCAGAGGGGTGGCGCCGCCATTCTTGGCCACGGTCACCAGGTCCTGGATCATTCGGACCGCCGCGTGCTCGACGAGACGGGTCTGTGGCGAATCGTGAGGCACGTTTCTCCGGTCCAGCGCCCTGCTCAGCTCGTTGAGCATCTCCCGTTTCGACCTGACCAGCACCGCGATCGTGGACGGCTCTCGCCGTTCGACCCGGATCTGATGCTCGATATCCCGGGCGATCCAGTCAGCCTCTGCGGTCTCCTGGTCGAACACGTACGTCTCGACCCGCCCGGTGTGGGCAGCGGGCGCGACCGGCCCCGCCGCCCCGGGCAGGTCCCCGGTCGAGACTATGCGTAGCGCCGAGTCGAGGATCTGGGCCGGGACTCTCAGGCTCCGGCCCAGGACGATCCGACGTGCTTCCGGGTGCTGTTCGGTGAAAGCGGCGATGTTCCTCACCTCCGCCCCACGGAACGAATAGATCGACTGGTAGGGGTCGCCTGCCGCGGTGAGATTGCCGTGGGGCAAGGCCATGAGACGGGCGATCTCGGCCTGGACGGTCGACGTGTCTTGATACTCGTCGACGAGCACATGACTGAATTGCGCCGCCAAGGCCTGTCCCTCGGGCCGGCCGAGGAGATCGACAGCTGAGACGAGGAGGGTGGCGTAGTCGGTGCGGCCACGCTCCTCGAGTGTCTCCCGGTAACGGCGGAACAGGCCAGGGATGCCTCTCCAATCGGCTCGCTCGGTCGCCCTTGCCTCGAGATCCACGGGGGAGAGCAGCCTCTCCGAACAGCGCATGAGGAAGTCGGCGACCTCACCTGCGAACGCCGTCGTACCCAGGATGGCCCGGTAGAGGATGGGCCATTGCTCCGGATCCTCGGTCTGAAGGAGCTCTCCGACCAGGCCGATCTGCTCGGGCGTGGTCAATGGGATTGGACGTTCGGATTCGGGCGCCGCCTCCAAGAGTCGGAGAGCCAGTGAGTGGAATGTGGAGGCGCCGATGGGCATGCCACCGCCACCGAGGGCCGCCTCCACCCGATGCCGGATGTCGCCGGCGGCGCGTCGGGAGAAGGTGAGCAAGGCGATCTGATCCCGCCGCGCCTTTCCGGATTCGACGAGGACACACACCCTGCGCACCAGGAACTCCGTCTTTCCGGTGCCCGGCCCGGCCACCACGATCTGAGGGCCGTCGGCATCGGCGAGGGCGGGGCCCCAGTCTTCCGGCTCCAGCCGGATCTCGGTCAACGCCACTTACTGATCGTAGGGTCAGGCCGCCTCGGGGAGGCGTGCGACCTCCGCGACCAGGTCGGCTTCGATCCCGTGTTCGGCCAGGTAGGCGACCGGATCTGCGAACGGGTCGACGTCGGGCTCGAAGTCCGGATGGTATGTCTCGAAGTAGCTCATGTCGGGAAAGCTATCGGGCAGGTGTGACACATTTCCCGGGTGGTCCCGGCGCATAGGATGGGCGGCGTGGCGGTGAACGAACGGAGGTCGGCGTGACCACTGCGGTTGGCAACGAGTTCGACTCACCGATGTACAAAGAGGCAGCCGGCCAGTTCGACCGCGTGGCCCGCCTCATGGGGCTGGACGACAACATCGCCGATCGGCTCCGTGTCCCTCAGAAGTCGACCATGGTCAGCTTCCCGTTCCGCCGGGACACGTATTCGGAGGTGGAGACACTCTTCGGCTACCGGATCCAGCACCTCACCACCATGGGCCCGACCAAGGGCGGGATCCGGTTCGCCCCCGACGTCGACCTTGGCGAGGTCGCCGCCCTCGCGATGTTGATGACCTGGAAATGCTCGATCGTCGGTGTCCCCTTTGGCGGAGCCAAGGGCGGGGTCCGTGTCGATCCGATGGAGCTCTCCCGTTCCGAGCTGCAGCGCGTGACCCGGCGCTTCACGATGGAGATCATCAACGTGATCGGGCCGGAGACCGATATCCCTGCGCCGGACCTCGGCACCAACGAGCAGGTGATGGCCTGGCTGATGGACACCTACTCCCAGCATGTCGGGCACTCGGTCCCTGCGGTGGTGACAGGGAAGCCACCCGCCCTCGGTGGCAGCGTGGCTCGACGGGAGGCGACCGGCCGCGGGCTGATGTTCCTCGTACCCCAGGCGGCTGGGCTGCGCGAGCTCGACCCGAACAATCTGACGGTGGCGATCCACGGCTTCGGCAACGTGGGGCGGTATGCGGCCATCGCCGGCCACCAGATGGGGGTCAAGATCGCGGCGGTATCGGACATCTCCGGGGCGCTCTATGACCCGGACGGGCTCGAAGTGGACGCCGTCGCCAAGTGGGTTGACGAGAACCGGTTTCTCGAAGGCTTTCCCGATGCCGACTTCATCGACGGTGACAAGATCTTCTCCCTCCCTGTCGACGTGTTGGTGCCGGCTGCCATCCAGAACGTCATACGCGGGGACAACGCCGATGAGATCCAGGCCAAGATCATCATCGAGGGAGCCAACGGGCCTACCACCATCGAAGCCGACGACATCCTCCGCGAGAAGGGGGTGCTCATCATCCCCGACATCCTGGCCAACGCCGGCGGCGTCACAGTTTCGTATTTCGAGTGGGTGCAGGACGTTCAGAAGTACTTCTGGACCGAGAACGAGGTCGTCGCCCGTCTCCGAGAGATCATGACCCGCGCCTTCAGCGACGTCCACAACATCGCGCTCAATGAAGACGTCGATCTGAGGACCGCCGCCCTGATCAAGGGGATCCGCAAGGTGGCCGACGCCAAGCTGGTCCGGGGGATCTTCCCCTAGGACGCGATCGTCCCGGTGAAGGCGGGGCAGACCTCCTTGAAAGAGCACCAGTTGCACAACGTCCCTGGTCGGGTGGGGAAGTTCCTCGTGGCCAGTGCCCGATCGATCGCGTTCCACAGCGCTCGGAGCTGGGTGTCCATCGCATCGAGCTGGCGGTCGTCGATGTCGAGCTTGTACAGGGTCGGCCCGTTCAGATAGAGAAGGCGAAGCTCCTTGGGCGTCTCACCAGTGCGACGACGGATGAGCAGGGCATATATCTTGAGGGCGAAGAATGCGGGGAGGGCGTATCGCTCCGGTGGAGCCTTGCCCGTCTTGTAGTCGATGATGACCAGGCGACCGTCGTCGTCGCGATCGATGCGGTCGAGGATCCCCCTGATGGTGATCCCTTCGAGGTCCTCGAGCATGTCCAGCTCCCGGTCCACGGGGTCGAATCCGGTCGGGTCCTCGATGCTGAAATAGTTGGTCAGAAGAGCGAGGGACTCGACCCCCCATTCCCGCTCTTCGTCAGTATCGCCGAACAGATCCATGAACTCCTCGGTCCCGCGGAGCTCGGTCCAGGCGTCCCGGAACAAGTCATAGAGCAACTCTGGTGAACGCTGGGCGGACGGATGGTCGAAGAGCCGCTGCAGGGCGAGGTGGGCCGTGGTGCCTCGAGCCTGATACACCGAGGCGGGTTCACTGAGGCGGTCTATCGCCCGGAATTTGAACAGCTGCGGGCACGCCTTGAAGTCCCCGGCTCGGCTGGGGGAGAGGGTCTCCAAAGGGGCCAATTCCAGTTCTACGGTCACGATGCCGAGTGTAAGACGGGGCTGTGACAGGAATGGGGAGATCGATCAGGTGGGTCGTCGCCACAGCCAGATCTCGCCCGCGATGACGTGCATGGTCCACGACAGCCAGAAGGCTGCACCGAACGCGTCGTCGAATTCGAGCAGGCCCGTGGCCTCGAACAGCCCGACCCAGATCCTGATGGTCCCGACGCCGAGCCCGATGGCGAAGGCCCGGATCATCCATCGGCGATGACGGACGGTGTCGCCGGCTCGGATGTAGCTGTAGGCCAGGGCGAGGGCGATGACGAACCAGGTGCCGAACACGACTGCGGCGCTGGCTTCGGCGAAGCCTCCGAACGAGAAGAAGAAGCCGAAAATGATCCCGAAGACACCGGAAAGGATCCCGGTCGGCACCAGGAAGCGGCCCATCTTTCGGTGCAGGTCGAGGTGGCGGTTGCGGAACCGGCGGGAGACCTGGAAGGGGGCAAGGACCAGGTAGACGACTCCGGGGAGGATGTGGGCGTAGGCCAGGATCGGATACTGGGCATAGCGGCGATCGAACTCGCCCTCTTCGGGGATCACTCCGTTGGCGATGTTCTGGCTGTCGTTCGTCACCCTGATGACGGCGAAGACGAGCACTACTGCGATCAGGAAGAAGACCACGCCCCATGCCGTCGGCACCCTTTTCCGGGCCGTTGTCATCGTCGAAGGCTAAACGCGAAAAGATCGGCTAGGCCGCGAAAACAAGGCCGCGTTCTCGCTTGACGACCGGGGTGGCGTTTCGTACTTTCCCGTCTACCGACACGGGTTCGCCCGGGTTGGGGAAGGAGAGGCTTCGGCCCCTCTGGATCGCCACCTGGCTGGGGGCCCGCTTTCCCGGTCGAGTGGCACTGAGAGCCCCGAGAGGGCTTCGGCTTCGGCCAGAGCTTTCTCGGGGTTTCTCGCGTT
Organism: Acidimicrobiia bacterium; assembly: GCA_040510135.1. Taxonomy (GTDB): domain Bacteria; phylum Actinomycetota; class Acidimicrobiia; order Spongiisociales; family ZC4RG35; genus JARDZU01. The sequence continues at coordinate 51,672 of JBEVJN010000081.1, forward strand.
CCGGCGGGCAAATCTGTCACCCATTTCGTACGGTGTGAAGCATGGAGTTGGGGAGTTGCTCCGAGGATCGGTTGGATCAGATCATTTCCGGGGGTGAGTTGGAGATCGGTCGGATTCGGCTTCTTCAGATGGCTGCGATCTCTGAGAAGAGACGCCGGAAATCGCATCTTCAGGATGGCTACCGGTCGATGGTGGATTGGATGGCGGCTCGGGTGTGTCCCATGAGCCTGCCCGGTCGATCCATCGGGAAAGTCGCCAGATCCACCGGGTCGGGACCAGCCGGATCCGACTGAAACGGCCCCGATAGGGGCGCCCTTCCCCCGCCCCGCCATCACTCAGTCGTCTCTCATCGTCCACTCGCGGAAACTTTCGGTCACTCGCGAAAAAGAATGACCGCCTGGAGTTGCCAGCGCCAGAGGGTCGGTCTACGTTTCCACGCACGCCGAAGGGGAAACCCGGCGGCGGCTCGGATCGAGAGGTTCGGAGAGGTGAGAGCCGCTTCGAGGCCGTGGTTCGAGAACCTGGAACCACCGGGAAACCGAGGGAGCCAGGGACGGGCGGGCGATCGGACGGGGATCCTTCGGGATCGTCGAGCGGTCACCGAACGGCGAGTCTCACGACTCGCAAGGTCTTCCCGGAGACGGGGAGGTCGCGATCTTCGGGTCGCACACCTGCCGACGGCTTCGGCCATCGGCAAGAACTCCATTCGGAGTTGGGTCCCCGGCCCGACATCGAATGGGCGAGAGTCCCGAGAGGGTTGAAGCTTCGGCCAAGGCTCCCTCGGGACTTTCTCGTTGGCGGGGCGTCACCCAAACCACCTGATCGGTAGCCTGCGCCGATGGCCTACCCGGAGAAACTGCTCAGCCCTGGCGAGGAGATCAAGGCCGAATTCAGACCGCACTGGTCCGGGATCCTCAAGGAAGCCATTCTCTCCATCCTCGCCCTCGCAATCATCGTGTTCCTCGCCTTCCAGGGATTCGATTGGGCTCTGTGGGTGATCGGCGCGCTCATCATCGTGTGGCTAGTGCTGACGGCGAGAGGGTTCATCCGCTGGTTCACCACACTGCACGTCATAACGACCGAGCGCCTCATCCACCGGGTTGGCCTCCTTTCCAAACAGGGCAAAGAGCTGCCGCTCGAGGTAATCAACGATGTGGCGTTCAAACAATCGGCATGGGAGCGGATCTTCGGAACCGGTGATCTCCTCATCGAGTCGGCCGGAACCCACGGGCAGACCCACTACACCGACATCCCCGATCCCGAGGCGATCCAGTCGCTGATCTATCAGGCGAGGGAGGACCGCCAGCACTCCTTGCAATCAGGCGGCCGGGCCGCCGCGGCAGAAAGCTCCGCTTCCCAGCTGGCCACGCTGTCCCGGCTCCACGACGAGGGCAAACTGAGCGACGCCGAGTTCGAGGCAGAAAAACAGAAGCTGCTCGGAGGCCCGTGATGCCACACATGCAAGACTTCCCGCTCAATCTCTCCACCCTGTATGAACGTGCGGTCTGGCTCTATCCCGATCAGGAGATCGTCTCCGTCGAGGCAGACCGGTCGGTTACTCGCACCACTTATGGCGAGACCGACACCAGAGTGCGACGTCTTGCTACCGCCTTCCAGGCCCTGGGCCTTTCGCAGGGCGATCCGGTCGGGACATTTGCCTGGAACAACCGCCGTCACCACGAGCTGTACTGGGCCACCGCCAACACCGGGCTCGTCTGCCACACCGTCAACATCCGGCTCTTTGCGGATCAGATCGCCTACATCGTCAATCACGCCGGTGACCGGGTGTTGTTCGTCGATCCCGATCTTGCCCCGCTCCTGGGACCGATCACACCGGAGCTGAAGACTGTGCAGACCTTCGTCGTCATGGGGGAGTCGGCCTCGGATGCGATCCCGGGATCGATCGCCTACGAAGACCTGATCGGCGACGCCGAGACCCACGGCGCCTGGCCCCAGCTAGATGAGCGGTCCCCGATGATGTTCTGTTACTCGTCTGGCACCACCGGCAATCCCAAAGGGGTCGCCTACACCCAGCGATCCACCTACTTACACACGATCTCGAACCTGGCCAACTTCAACATGCTCCCAAGCGACAACGTGCTGCCGGTGGTCCCGATGTTCCATGCCGCCGCCTGGGGTTACCCCTTCATGGCCGTTACCCAGGGCGCCAAACTCACCTATCCCGGCCCCGACTTGACCCCCCAGGGCCTGGTTCCGCTACTCGAGCGGGAGAAGGTGACATTCAGCGCCGGGGTGCCCACGGTCTGGTTGGGGATCAAGCAGTATCTCGAGGCCCATCCCGAGGCCGATCTGTCCTCGATCCGCGCCTTTCTGTGTGGGGGGTCGGCGGTTCCCAGGGCGATGATCGAGTGGTACTGGAAGGCCCAGGGAATCCGGGTCGTGCAGGGCTGGGGCATGACCGAGACCAACCCGGTTGCCTCCACCAGCCTGCTCAAGCCGGAGATGGAGGACTGGGATCTCGATCGCCAGCTCGACTTCCTGGAAACTGCTGGCATGCCAGTGGCCGGGCTCCAGGTCAAGATCGTGGACGAGGTCGGCGAGGAGCTGCCCCACGACGGGGAGGCGTTTGGCGAGCTGCTGATCCGCGGCCCATGGATCGCCGCCGAGTACTACCAGGACACCCGCTCCGCCCAGTCGTTCGAGGACGGGTGGCTCCGGACCGGCGACGTCTGCAAGATCACGCCGGAGGGTTACATCAAGATCACCGACCGGGCCAAAGACGTCATCAAGTCGGGCGGGGAGTGGATCTCATCGATCGACCTGGAGAACGCCCTCATGGCCCACCCCGACGTGAGCGAGGCAACCGTCGTCGGCCTGAAGCACGTGAAATGGCAGGAGCGCCCAGTGGCCTTCGTCGTCCCCCGGGAGGGAGCCGAGGTGTCGGAGGAGGATCTGCATTCGTTCCTCGAGGAGCGGGTCGCCAAGTGGTGGTTGCCCGACAAGATCCTGTTCATCGACCAGATCCCGAAGACCGGCACCGGCAAGTTCGACAAGAAGGTCGTTAGGAACGAATACGCCGACCTCCTCATGGAAGAGGGATGACTCAGGGTTCCGTCATGAGTGGTGCGTAGTTGGATCGATAGATCCGATTTCCCGCAAGCCTGAGTGAGAGATTGCGAATCGGCGCGGGAAGAGACCTGATCCGGTCCCTTCGGTGCGTTTGCTCCCGGATCCACTGGATACGAGGCTGTCGCCGCATGACATATGTCGCCAACGCCTCCGGCACAGTTGCGTGACCGGTGAGGCACTGTTCGAGTACCAGGGCGTCTTCGAACGCCATCGCGGCTCCTTGCGCCATGTTCGGTGAGGTGGCATGCGCCGCGTCACCCACCAGGACGATCCGACCGTTCACCCAATTGTCCGTCACCACTTCTTCTATGGCTCCGAAATGGACGGGGTCGATCTGCGCGGCTGCCCGAATCAGGTCGGTGGCCGGGTCGGCGAAATCGCCGAACACGTCCTCGAGGCGGCCGGGGTCCCCCTGGGTTGGGTCCGTACCATCCTGGCGGGACAGGTCGAGGTAGCAGTAGGTGCGGCCTTCACCGAGAGGGACCCCAAGGAATGTCCGTGCGCCCCCGAGCATGACCGTCCAGTTGCTGAGGTCGGCGTTACCGTTGACGATGAACCGCCAGCTGACCTGGCCTACCGGACTCGGTTCTGCACCCCTCGACATGTGTCGGCGGACAGAGGAGTGGATGCCATCAGCCGCCACCAACAAATCGAATTCCCCGCTGCTCCCGTCGCTGAAATCCACCCTGGCGGAGTTTTCATCCTGGTCGATCGCCGCGACCTCGACACCCAGATTCAGGTCGACGCCGAGCGCCGCGTCGCGGAGGGCGCGGTGCAGGTCGGCGCGGCTGATCGCCAAGCACGGTCCCGTGCTTCTCCACATCTCTTGCAGGTCGACCTCGGACAAAGTTCGGCCGGTGTGATCCCTGAAGACCTGGCGTTTGATCTGGAAGCCGTGATCTCGCACCACGCTGCCGATGCCCAGTGCCTCCATCGCGTGATGTGCGTTGCCCGGCAGGTACATGCCGGCGCCGACGTCGGCCCACTGGTCGGCCTTCTCGACGACCTTCACATGAGAGCCGACGCGAGTCAACGCGATGCCCATACTCAGGCCCGCCAGCCCGCCGCCGACCACGAGAACCCGCTCTGCCCTCACGGGCGTGCCGTGGCGGGGGCGGTCAGTTCCTGGGTCGAGACAGACGCCGCGATCAACTTCGCCACTCGCTGTGCGTCGCGGCCGACTCCATTCACCTGCGCGGAGGACACCGAATAGAGTCCCTTGAGGCCGATGAAGTAGAGCCCGGGGACCTCTGCTACAACACCTCGATCGTGTTTTACACGACCCGCTTCGAACACGGGAAGATCGATCCAGTTGAAGCCGGGCTCGAATCCGATGCACCAGATGACATTGGCCGTGTGGATGAGGCGCCCGTCTTCGAGCATTGGCCAGCCGTCCTCCACACCGACGACCCGAGGCATTCGTTCGATCCCCGCTTCGGCCAGGTCGCGTGGCTTGGTCCGCACCAGACGCTCGCCGGAGGCGATCATCCTTGGCATCTTCCGCCGGGCGATCGGGTTGCTCATGGTGAGCACCCGATGAAACATGAACCGGACGACAGGGACGAGCAACCGCCCGACCCGGCCCTCGACCCGGAACGGGACTTGGCCGGTGTCGGGTCCGGCCACCATGGTTTTGTGTGAGCCCGCGACATCGAGCGCGATCTCGGCTCCCGAATTCCCGGCTCCAACCACCAGGACGGGCCCTTCCTGCATCTGGGAAGGATTCCGGTAGTCGGTGCTGTGCAGTTGCTTGATCTCGGGTCTGAGAGCCTCGGCGAAGCCCGGTAGGCGAGGGATCTGCCAGCTGGACATGGCCACGACTACGTTGTCCGCCTCGAACCGGCTGTCGTCCGTCTCCACGATGAAGGCTGAGTTCCGCATCGAAAGACTCGTCACTCGCTCGCCGCTTCTGACCGGGAGGGCGAACTCGGCCGAGTATGCCTCCAGATAGTCGGCCATCTCGTCCTTGGTGGGAAATGCATGGCTGGGAGCGGGGAAAGGCTTGCCGTCGAGCCCATCAAACCTGGCTGGAGTGAAGAGACGGAGAGAGTCCCACCGGTTCCGCCATGCCCCACCGACTCTTTCCTGGGCGTCCAGGATCACGAATGGCACGGCGAGCCGCTGAAGGTGATATCCAACCGACAATCCGGCCTGGCCCCCACCGATGACGATGGTCGGGATTCGCCGACGTGTTTGCATGATCCTCTCCTTCGCTTCTGTGTCGCATGAAACTGGCGGTCTGCACCCAGGCCGATACCAGACAACCTGGCACGAAGCCGATCTGGCTGGTGATCAGGGCGTAGGCGATCCACACCGGCTGCACCGCCCCTCCCAGGAGCCATCCCCACCACCTGTCGCGTCCAGCCGACCACAGGGCAAGCACCTGTAGACCGGTCAGGAGCCATGGCCACCAGGCCGGTGCCCCCAATGTCGTGGTGCCCACTGTCGAGGTTGCGACGAGTCCGATCGAGAGACTCAGGCTGAATGCACCCGCTGCGATCAGCTGTTTGCCGGCCGCTCGACCTCGATCACCATGCACCCTCGACATGGAATCGACCGTACGTCCATGGCGATCAGGGCGAAATCGGGAGTTCTCCCCATTGCACCAGACCGTGGTCGCTGGCGTAGAGCGTGGCTGCGGCCCGGGTGGAGACACCGATCTTTCGGTACGCGTTTTGGATGTGGCGGTCTGCGGTCTTGGCCGAGATGTCCAATGTGCGCGCAACCTGCTTGGTCTGAAGGCCACGGGCCAACAGCCGGATCACCTGCAGTTCGCGAACGGTGAGACCCGCCGGACGTTCAACAGGCGATGTTTGCTGACCGGAGGCGCGCAACACCGCGGCGACCATCTCGCCGTCATGGCGACCGGCCGAAGATTCCTCCCGAAGTAATTCGGCGGCTTCAGCGAGCGGCATCGGAGGGCGATGGTCCCTTGGTTCCGTCATGGCATGAAATGCGTCGGCAGCGGCGAGTAGCCGAGACGCCGGCTCCAGGGTCGTGCCTTTCAGGCCGCGGTGATACCCGGAGCCGTCGATCCTCTCATGGTGTCGGCAGGCGACGGCCGCCACCGGCGCCAGAAAAGGTGATCTGTTGAAGACCCGCTCCGTTTGATAGGCGTGCAGGCGCACCTGTTCCCACTCGTCGGCATTGAGCGAACTGTCCTTCTGCCATATCCGCGGATGGACCGCCACCCGGCCGATGTCATGGACCAGGCCTGCCCTGCGAACGCGGGTGACTTCGGCTGGTGTCATGCCGAGGCCGGTGGCCGCCTCGCCGGCCAATCGGGCAACACCGGACGAGTGTCCCACCAATGATGGGGAGACCATATCGGCGAAGTCGCCAAGGGCCCCGAGGGCTCGGTCCACCCCTCCCGAGTCCAGTGTGAGGTGAGGCCCTGGCTCCGCATCGAGGACCGAGTCCCACACCGAAGGGGTGTCGTTGCCTGTCGCAAGTATCTCCGAGGCGTTGTCCGAGAGCACCATGGCCACCTCAGGGTCGAAGGCATGCCCGGCTCGGTCCCTGATCACACGGGCGGCGTGCTCCTCTCCGCCCACCATGGTCTGGTAGGCGGCATCTCTGGCTGCGGTGACGATTCTCAATGCGACGGGAATGTCGTCGCCGGCCATTCGGCCCAGGACGCCCTTGCCATCCCAGCGCTCGGTGAGGTATCGGAACAGCCCGTTGATCTCATCGGGGAGGCCTAGCCGTTCCGACAACATCATCGCGACCTCGCACAAGGCCGTGAAATGGCTGCGGCGGAACCTGGCTGCCTTGGGAAAGCGAGCGGCGATCTCCAGGCCGCTTTTCAAGGTCCCCGAATCGGGGTCGGGGAGCGCGCTTATGACACCCCCGAGGCTCTCGAAGGTCGACCCGAACTGTCGAGCGGTCATGCTCCTGGTCAGACTCCCCCCGAAGATGCCGGCGGCGATGTCGGAATCCGTGGTGCAGCCCGAGTACATGAGAAGGCTGACGTAGAACGCCTCTGCTGTTGTCTCGGGGCCGACGGCCAGACGCTCCGCCAGCCGGCACGTCACCAGGGTCGCCTGAAGCCCGTGCTCGAAAGGGAACCCCATTCCCAGGTCTGTCGCCAGACAAGCAGCTGCGATCACCTCCGCGGTGCGCACCCGCTCTGTATCAGAAACAGGCGAATCAGCCACCCTCCAAGGGTAGAGATGGCCGAGTCGCCGGAGCCGTCAGACCTCGATAAGTTGACCAGTGGTCAGATCGAGGACGAACTCCTTGTCGCTCCTGGAATCGGATATGAACTGGGCCAGCGTGGCCCCAGGTTGACGGACCACCCACCAGGCGAAATCCTCCGAGCCGGTCTCGACGAAATCTGTCTTCGCCGCTCGAACCGCCTCCACCGCGTTGATCTCGTCCGGGTACGTTCCGATCACCCGCTGGTCGGGCTCTTCACGTCCGCGGACCTCTGTGAACTCCACCGCCTCGAACATTCACGATCCTCCTGACCCAGATTCTATAGACGGCGACGGGCTGTTTGGGCTGGGCCCCTAAGCTCATTTTATTGAGCGATTTCCATACCACGTGGGGCTACATCGCGGCCGGGATCAGTGGGATCGTCGGGCTCTGGGGGGTTTTGATGAGACGTCGCGATCCCCCGCCGAGGGCGTTCTACTATGGCGTTGGCCTGGCGATCTCGGCTCTCCTCCTTCAGATCGTCGTCGGGGTGATCGTGGCCAACGGCGGAATCGACCCGGGTAACCAGCACGTCTTCTACGGTGTCGTAATCGCGGTGACCTTCACGTTCGCCTACATCTATCGGGCCCAATTCCGAAAGCGACCGTCGTTCTACTACGGGTTGCTGCTTCTGTTCACCATGGGGCTCGCCATCAGGGGGATCCTCACCTTCGGCGGCAACTTCTAGGAGGCGGCGATGCTGCTCGACAACAAGAAACTGCTCATCACCGGGGTCCTCACCGACGACTCGATCGCCTGGCACGTTGCGAGGATCGCCCAGGAGGAAGGGGCCGAGATCGTCGCAACCGGCTTCGGACGCGGCCTCCGGCTGACTGAGCGATCGGTGCAGCGGCTGCCCAGCCCCTGTCCCGTGCTCGAGCTCGACATCAACGATCCCGATCAGGTCTCGTCACTGGTCACAGATCTGGGCGATCGCTGGGGTCGGGTAGACGGGGCGCTCCATGCCATTGCCTTTGCTCCCGAGGACGCACTGGGGGGCAACTTCCTGAACACACCGCCCGAATCCGCCCAAACCGCCTTCATGACTTCGGCGTTCTCCTACAAGACTCTGGCTGTGGCACTGCTTCCTCTGATGACCCAGGGCGGGGCGTTGGTCACTCTCGATTTCGACAACTCGCAGGCATGGCCGGCATACGACTGGATGGGTGTGGCCAAGTCTGCCTTGCAGAGCGTGACCCGGTACCTGGCTCGTGACCTGGGGCCGCATGGGGTCAGGGTGAACGCGGTGTCGGCCGGCCCGTTGAGCACGGTGGCGGCCAAATCGATCCCTGGCTTCGATGCCTTCGATCGGGTTTGGAAGGAGCGGGCCCCGCTCTCGTGGGACGGCTCGAACCCAGACCCGGTGGCCCGGATGGTGTGCGTCCTCCTCAGCGACTGGGCGCCGATGACGTCGGGTGAGGTAGTCCACGTGGACGGTGGGTTTCATGCCATCGCCTCCGGGGGCGAGCGAACCGACTAACCGCTCTCGACCTTTTGCAGCGCGGGCGCCAGGGGCAACTCGACCACGAACGTGGCCCCACCACCCTCGGTGGCCTCCACCCGGACCGCGCCATACATCACCTCGGCCAGGCTCTTGACGATGGACAGGCCGAGACCGGTTCCGCCCTTCGAGCGCGTGTCGGACTGGTCGATCTGGGTGAATCGCTCGAAGACACGTTCCCTCTCGTCGTCGGGGATGCCGGGACCATGGTCGACGACGGCGATCACTGCCTTGTTGGGGCGCTCCCAGGCATAGAGCTCTACGGGGCTGCCGACCGCGTATTTGGCCGCGTTCTCCACCAGGTTGATCAGGATCCGGGTGAGATGGTCGCGGTCGGCTTCGACGGTTAGGTCCGGGGGCTCGATCGTGAACGTCGGCTCGATCGAGACGACCCGATTCACTTCCTCGAAGGCCAGCTTGAGGGCCACCGGCTCGAGATGGACCGGGATGGCTCCCCGGTCGATACGGGATACCACCAGCAGGTCGTCGATGAGACGCTGGAGCCGCCCCGCCTGTCGTCGCGCGGTGGAGAGCAGTTGCTGGGCCGTCGCCTGGGTCGGGGCGAGCTCGGGTCGGTTGACGGTGTCCAGCGATCCGATGATGGAGGTGAGCGGGGTGCGCAACTCGTGGCTGACGGTGGAGACGAAGTCCGTCTTCATCTGGGCCACCTCCTCGAGACGCCTGGTCATCTCCGCCTGCGCCTCATATCGGCCGATCTGGGAAAGGACCAGGCCGGCCGGAGCCGCCAATGAGCCGAGCTGGTCGAGCTGTTCTTCGTTGAAACTGCCCACGTACGGGTCGCCGACGATGATCGCGCCAACCCTCAGGTTCTCCACTTTCAACGGCGCCACGAGTGCCTGGCGCAGCCCTAGTTCCTTGAGGAGCACGTGGGCGTCGGTGTCCTGATCGATCTCCCTGACGAAGAACGGTCGTCCCGACCGGTACACCTGGGCCACGATGGCAGGAGAGGCGACGTCGAGGACGATGGGGTCGGCCTCCAGGGGAAACCCGTTGACCCAGATCGGGCTCATCACCTCGAGACGGTGACGCTCCGGGTTGTAGAGGAGCACCACGCCAACCTGGGCGTCCAGGTACTTGCAGATGGTGCCGACGAGATGAGGCACGATCTCGGCCAACGACTCTGCCCGCGCCAGCGTCGCGCTCACCTCATATAGACGCTCGAAATCCAGACGTTGCTGGTCGATCTGCGTCTCACGTGACGCCGACCGGACGGCCTCGCGTTCGAACTCCAGACCGACGAGGGCCGTGGCGGCCGACACCACGCCGACGGTCAGGACCGGGGCCACCAAATCGGCGATCGCATCCGTCCCTGCCTCGATGGCGATGTACGAGATCGCCAGCCCTATGAGGACGGTCATGAACGCATGGGCCCACCAGGTGAGGAGCAGACCGGAGACGGCGGCGATCCCGTAGAGGATGGGGGTGGCTGTCGCTTCGAGAGGTTCGATCAAGGCAAATGCGGTGATCCCGAGGATGAGACCGGTCAGCCAGGCGACAGCGATCCACGGCGCAAAACGGGTGGCCATCGGCCGATCCCATCGCGTGGCGGTGGAGACGACCAACATCGTGGCGAGACCGGCCATCGGGATCCAGAACCCGGGTTGGGAGAAGACCTGCTGTCGAACCGCTTGGGCGCCGATGATGATCAGGACCACCCAGGCCACTGCCGAGGCGCGTCGAAGCAACGAGGCCCGGAAACGGGCCATCGCCTGATGCGTCGTTGGTGTCATCCCGTCCATGTCACTGAATGGAAGCCTTCCGACTGTATTCTCGGCATTTCCGAACAAGGACTAGATACGTGGCTTTGCGCGCCCTTTCCGACGGCGCATTGTTCGCAGAGGGATACGGTGACGGGCCGCCGCGGGTGTTGGCGCTCCATGGTTGGGGCCGCCGTGGCAGCGATTTCGCCCCATCATTGGCCGATTTCGATGCTCTTGCGATCGATCTTCCCGGATTTGGCGCCACACCGGCACCAGAGGAGGTCCTCGGTGCAGATGGCTATGCGCGACTCGTCGCCCCGGTTTTGGATGCATTCGAGGCGCCTCCGATCGTGATTGGCCATTCGTTCGGGGGTCGAGTCGCCGTGTGTCTGGCCGCAGCCCAGCCGGACCGGGTCGGTTCGTTGATCATCAGCGGCGCCCCTCTGGTCAGGCTCGCCCCCGGCCGGAAGCCATCGGTCAGCTACCGGATGCTCAGATTCCTGAATCAGGTTGGGCTCCTCGGCGACGCCCGGATGGAGGAGATTCGCCGCAGTCGTGGCTCCGCCGACTACCGCGCCGTGACCGGGGTGATGAGGGAAATCCTGGTCAAGGTGGTCAACGAGAGCTACGAGGACGAGCTGGCCGGCCTGAAATCCCGTGTTCTCCTGCTCTGGGGAGAGGATGACGGGGAGGTCCCGGTCGCGGTGGCCGAGAGATCGCTGCGCATCATCAGGCAGGCAGGCGGGAGCGCCGAGCTCGAAGTGCTGCCCAACGTGGGTCATCTGGTCCCGACCCAGGCACCGGAGGCGATCTCTCGTGTCCTGGCGGAGGAGCTGCGAACGTGATCCCGACTCTCCTCGGGGTGTGCCTCCTGGCCGCGATCCCGGCAGGGCTGCGCTGGCTGCGGGTGGCGCAACGCGAGCACTATCTGGCAGGTTCGGTGGCCACCTTCGCCGGACGCTGGTGGACCTCTGGAACCCTCAATGGCGTCCTCCTGGCGCTGATGGTCGTGGGTCTCGTCGGGTCCTGGTGGAGTGCGTGGTGGGCATTTCTGGTTCCGGTGGCACAGCTTGGCCCGATCGGCCTGTCGATTCGCGGCCGCACCTCGCCACTCGCGTGGACAGCGCGGCTGCGCCGGGTGGCGATCGTCGCCGGGATCCTCATGCTCGGCGTTTATTCGGTCGGCGCCGCCTTTGAATCCGGGTTCTTCATCTCCATCGGTCTCTTCCTCTTGCCGGCGCTGATCGACATCGCCCTGCTCGTCCTGGGGCCGATCGAGCGGACGCTCGGCAATCGATGGGTCGAGCAGGCGTCGACCCGTCTCCAGGCCTCCGGGGCGAAGGTGGTGGCGATCACTGGCTCGTACGGCAAGACCACCACCAAGCAATACGCCGCCCACCTTCTCGCCGGCAAATTTCGCACGGTGGCCAGCCCAGCGTCCTTCAACAACCGGATGGGTCTGGCCCGGGCCATCAACGAGCATCTGGTGCCGGGCACCGAGGTCTTCGTCGCGGAGATGGGGACCTACGGCGCAGGAGAGATCGAGGCGCTAACACGATGGATTCCCCCCGACGTGGCGGCGATGGTCGCCATCGGCCCGGTTCACCTCGAGCGCTTCCGGACCCTGGAGCGGATAGTCGCCGCCAAGTCCGAGATCCTCGACCAGGCCCCGGTGGGTGTGATCTCGGTGGACCACCCTCTTCTCGCCCGCTTGGCCCTTGACCGCAAGGAGACGATGGACATCATCACTGTCTCCGGTGACGGGGAAGAGGCCCGCGTCACCGTCGGGGACGGTCTGGTCCGGGTCGACGGCGTGAAACTGGGTGAAGTCTCTGACGACGTCTTTTCGGTCAACCTGGCTGTTGCGGTCGGGATCGGGCTCGCTCTCGGCGTCGAGCCGGGCCACATGGCTTCGCGGATGGACGGGCTTCCTCGGCCCGCGCACCGTCAGACATTGTCCAGCTCGGAACGGGGGTTTGCCGTCATCGACGACACCTTCAACTCGAACCCGGCCGGGGCCAGGATCGCCCTGGGCCTGCTCGAGCGGGTCGGCGATCGGGGGCGAAAGGTGGTCGTCACCCCAGGGATGGTCGAACTGGGGCCTGATCAATTCGAGCAGAACGTCGTCTTTGCCGCCGAATCGGCAGTCATCGCCGACGACCTGCTCATAGTGGGCCGCACCAACCGCGATGCACTGCTGGAGGGTTCCACCCAAGGCGGAGCCTCGGTTAGCGTCGTCACTTCTCGCGAGGAGGCCGTCGACTGGGTCCGTCGGAATCTCGGTCCTGGAGACGCTGTCCTCTACGAGAACGATCTCCCCGACCACTATCCATGAGGAGGCAGAATGGCTAAGCCGGCGGTGATCTTCGGCGGCCCCTCCGACGAACACGACATCTCGATCCTCACCGGCCTCCAGGTCACACGCGCCCTGGGCGACGTCCACGCCGTCTACTGGTCTAAGACGGGGGATTGGTTCGAGGTCGATCCCGATCTGGAGGCGGCGGAGTTCGCCGACGGTGTGCCTCGCCGATCGCGCGAGCTGGTCATGGTCGCCGCCCCCGGCCAGGGTCTAATGTTGAAGAGGCGTCGGTTGGACATCGACGCGGTTCTCATCGCCTGTCATGGCGGTCCGGGAGAAGACGGGACCCTGCAGGGCCTTCTCGACCTCGTCGGTCTTCGATACAGCGGACCGGGCCAGGCGGCCTCCGCCCTGGGAATGGACAAACTTGCTTTTGGGGCGGCGATGGCGGCAGCAGGGCTGCCCACCCTGCCGCGTGCCATAGTCGCCACGGGCGAGGAGGCGGCTCCGCCCTTCGACGGGCCGTTCATCGTCAAGCCGCGTTTCGGCGGCTCATCGATCGGTATCGAGGTGGCGGAGGACTGGCCAACGGTCCTCGCCTTGAAGAGACGCTCGACCTTTCTCGAGCAGGGCGCGGTAGTCGAGCCATTCCTCACGTCCAGCCGGGACCTGCAGGTGGCGGTGCGCACCTATCCCAAGTGGGAGCTGTCGGCGATCGAGGCACCGGCCCGGGCACCCGATGGGATCTACTCGTATGACCAGAAGTACCTCGCCTGGGGTGGTGAGGTGAGCGTGGGGCGGGAGCTCCCCGCCGTCCTCGACCATGCTCTCGAGGAGGAGATCCGTCGACTTTCGGTGCGGGTTACCGAAGTGGCCGGGCTGAGGGGAATCGCCCGCATCGACTATCTGGAACGCGACGGCGAGATCGTGGTCAACGAGGTGAACACCATTCCCGGCTCGATGGGCGCCTATCTGTGGATCGATCCGCCCATCGGCCGTGATCAGTTGTTCCTCGACCTGGTCGAGGAATCGCGAACGGTGCCGGTGAGGGTGTTCTCGGTGGCCGGCAGTGATGGGACCGCGCTGCGGAGCGCGGGCACCATCGCCTCGAAACTCGGCTAACGAGAAAGGACCGGCGGGCGCCGGTCCTCTCTCAGTCGGCTCTTCTCCGGATCAGAGGTGCACCACCGGGCAGGTGAGGGTGCGAGTGATCCCATCGATTGCCTGAATCTTGGCCACGACAAGTTTGCCCAGAGAGTCGACGTCGTCGCTGGTGGCCTTGACGATCACGTCATAGGGGCCGGTGACGTCGTCAGCTGAATCGACACCGGGGATCTCGCGCACTTCCTCTGCGACCAGGGCGGCCTTGCCGACCTCGGTCTGGATCAGGACATAGGCCTGGACCAAATGAGCCTCCTTAGGGTCTCGGGTCGGCGTGACCCTAGTTGATTGCATTTTGCGTGGTGCGTGGCGAAAGTGCGTGGGTGCCGTCATCAGAACCGACCATTCGGCTCGACCGGCGCTTCAGCAGCGAGGGGGCCAAACCCCTCCCCTGGCACGTTGTCGTCGACACGATCGAGGCAGCCGAGGTCTTTTGGCTGTCCACGGTCCGGAGCGACGGCCGACCCCATGTGGCCCCGCTACCTGCGATGTGGCTCGACTCGGCCTTGCATTCTTGCACCGGTCCGGAAGAGCAGAAGGCGAAGAACATCGAGACGAGCCCCCATTGCGCCCTGACCACCGGTCGCAACGAATTTCGCAAGGGACTGGATGTCGTCGTCGAAGGCAAAGCGGTTCCGGTCACGGAAACACAAATGCTCGAGCGGCTGGCGGCGATGTGGTTGTCGAAGCTCGATTGGCCCTTCGATGTGATCGAGGGCGGGTTCCGGGACCCGACGATCGAAGGGAATGACGGAGATCGGGACCTGGCCACCGCCTTGGTGTTTGCTGTGATGCCCACCAAGGTGATGGCGTTCGGCAAGGGGGAGCCCTACAGCCAGACCCGATACCGCTTCTGAGGCTTAGTAGCCCTCTTGGCCGACCCCGACCGATGACACGAAATTGGTGCCGTCCTCTTCGACCGTCTCGAACACGAGACGTTGGCCCTGTCGCAGGGTGCGGAAGATCGAGCCCTTGAGCGAACCGGGCCGGAGGAACACCTCAGATCGGTCGTCATCTCGGACGACGATGCCGGCGCCGGTCACAGGGTCGTAGGTCTTGACCACGCCCTGCTCCATGCTCAGGCCTTCTCGATCTTGCCGGCCCGAATGCATGAGGTGCAGACGCGGGCGCGGCGGGTGTTGGATCCGTGGCGGACTCGCACCTTCTGGATGTTGGGCAGCCACCGGCGATTGTTTCGCTTGTGGGAGAAGCTCACGGTTTTCCCGTAGCTCGGCTCCTTGCCGCAGATCTCACAGCGATAAGACATCTCGAAAACTCCTGGGGCAGTCGGGAAGGGTAGACGGGCGCGCTGCCCGTTCGACCGTGCGGAAGGATAGCTCTGATCCAGGCCAAGTCACAGTCCGCCTGTACCGTTTGCTGGTGGCGACGATCCCATTCCGCCAACTCCGATGGCCAAGCTGAGCAAGCTGGCGGGCGTGTCCGTGACCGAGGTGCGTGGCATCGGCAAAGACACCGAGAAGGCCCTCGCCAAAGGGGGAATCAAGACCGTCGCCGACCTTCTCCACCACCTACCCAGGACCTATGTCGATCGCACCGATCGGCCGCGGCTCGACCGTGTCCCGCTCGGGTCCGAAGTGACGGTGATCGGCGAGGTGAAATCGATCGCGACGCGCCGGCCGAGGGCGAAGTTCACGATCACTGAGGCCCGCATCACCGACGAGACGGCCACGCTAAAGGTCGTGTGGTTCAACCAGCCGTTTCGCGAGAGGCAGCTCTCGCCGGGAACCGAGGCAGCCTTTGCCGGGACGATCGAGTCCTACCGCGGCAGTCTCCAGATGGCCAACCCGGTGGTCGCCGTCCTGGACAGTGACCGGGAGGCCCTTCACACCGGTCGAATCGTGCCGATCTACCCGCAGATCGGGAAGGTGAAGCCATTCGAGCTCATCGACTGGATGGCAAACGCTCTGACTCGGGCCCGACCCATTCCCGATCCGGTGCCCGACGTGGTCCTCGCCGCCAGCGGTCTGATGTCCAGGGACGAGGCATTTGCCGGGATCCATTTTCCGGACACGCTCGAGCAGACCTTTCCCGCACGGCAGAGACTCGCCTACGACGAGCTCCTTCGTCTCGAAGTCGCTCTGGCGCTCCGGAAACGCAAGCAGACCGAGGAGGCCACCGGGTTCGCCCACGATCCGAGTGGGGAGCTGGCCGCAGCTTTCTTGGTTGGGCTGCCCTATGAGTTGACCGGGGCACAGCGGCGAGTCATCGAGGAGATCCTGGTGGATCTGCGGGAGAGTCACCCGATGCACCGCCTCCTTCACGGAGAGGTGGGCTCCGGGAAGACCGTGGTGGCGGTTGTCACCTTGCTGAATGGGGTCGAGGGGGGATGGCAGGGTGCGATCATGGCCCCGACCGAGGTCCTCGCCGTGCAGCACTATCTCGGGGTCACCGGTCTGCTGGCCCAGGCCCGGCTCTCACCAGAGCCCTTCGCCGCACCCAGCGACCTCGGAATGGAGAGTCTCTTCGGATCGGACGGGCCTGCCGTCCATATCGGGATCCTCACCGGCTCGACCGCAGCCGCGAATTACAGGCCCGATATCAGCCGGGCAGACCTCCTGAAGGATGTCGCCTCGGGGCAGGTAGACATCCTGGTAGGGACCCACGCTCTGATCCAGGAGGGGGTCCGCTTCCACAAGCTCGGTGTGGCTGTGATCGACGAGCAACATCGCTTCGGCGTCTCACAGCGGGTGATGCTGAAGGAGAAAGCCGATTCGATCGACCCCGACATCCTGATCATGACCGCCACTCCCATCCCGAGAACGCTGTCGATGACGCTTTATGGCGACCTGGACATCTCGGGACTCGACGAGATGCCACCGGGGAGGACACCAGTGAAGACACGTGTCCTGAGCCGACTAGAGGAATCGAAGGCCTGGAAGAAGATCGAAGGGGAGGTCGCCTCCGGGCGTCAGGCATTTGTGGTCTGTCCGTTGGTGGATGACAGCCCCAAGGTCGAGGCTGCTTCCGCCAAGGCCGAGCATGAACGCCTTTCCGCCCTCTTGCCTGGCCTTCGCGTCGGCCTGATCCACGGCCAGCTCCGTCCCGCGGACAAGGAGGCGGCAATGTCTGGATTCCGCGCGGGCGAGACCGACGTGCTCGTCTCGACGACTGTGATCGAGGTGGGGATCGACGTGCCCAATGCCACGGTGATGGTGATCGAGGACGCAGATCGGTTCGGTTTGAGCCAACTCCACCAGTTGCGCGGGCGGGTGGGCCGCGGCCGTTATCCCGGGTTGTGCCTTCTCATCGCCGACCCGTCGACGGACGATGCAAAAGAGAGGCTTGCAGCGATGGAAGCCACCACAGACGGGTTCGAGCTCGCCAACGAGGATCTCAGGATCAGGGGACATGGGACGGTGTTCGGTGAGCGCCAGTCGGGGATGGCGGATCTCGTGGTCGCGGATCTCCTCCGTGACGTGGAACTCCTGGTCGCCGCTCGCAACGACGCCTTCGCCATCGTCGACCAGGATCCACAGCTCAGCGGTCATCCCGATCTCGCCGACGAGGTGCGTGCGATGCTCGGTGAGTCGGTCGAGTGGCTTTTCAAGAGCTGAGTATGCGGATCATCAGCGGCAAGGCGAAGGGGAGGCGACTCCTCGCTCCCGACACACCGGCCACGAGACCGGTAACCGACCGGGCGCGGGAGGCGGTGTTCTCGATGATCGGGGGCTGGGTGGAGGACGCCACCGTCCTCGATCTCTACGCCGGATCCGGTTCGTTCGGGCTCGAGGCCCTCTCCCGCGGGGCGGCGGCGGCAACCTTCGTCGAGAATGGGAATCGGGCGCTCGAGGCCTTGAGGCAGAACATCAGCGGGGTGAGTCTCGGTGGGACGCTGGTGTCGGCCAACGTCAACGACTTCCTGGAACACTCGACCGGTGAGTTCGACCTGGTGTTCATCGACCCGCCGTGGGACCTGGCATCGTCGAATCTGGCCATGGACCTGATCGCTCTCGACCCCCTGCTGCCGGCCCGGGCTGAGGTGATCCTGTCCAGGCGGCACACCGACGCAGTCCCTGAGGCGCCGCCCAACTGGAGGGTTGCCACCGATAGGCGGTACGGGGATACCAGAATCCTCAGGTACGAAAAGGAAGCTGAAGTCGAATGACCACCGCACTCTGTCCCGGGAGCTTCGACCCCCCCACCAATGGGCACGTGGACGTCATCGAACGCGCCATTGCTGCTTTTGACCGGGTAGTGGTTGCGGTCGTTGACAACCCCGCGAAGGAATCGCTCTTTTCGACCGCGGAGCGGATCTCATTGCTCGAGGACCTGTTCGGGGCGCAGGTGGAAATCGGGTCTTTTTCGGGTCTCCTTGTCGAGTACGCCGCCGAAGTCGGCGCCGATGTGGTGGTGAAGGGCCTGCGTACCGTGGATGACTACGAGTACGAGATGCAGATGTCACAGATGAACCGTCACCTGACCGGGATGGAGACCGTGTTCATGGCCACCAGGTCGGACTGGAGCTTCATCTCGTCCTCTCTGGTCAAGGAAGTTGCCAAACTGGGCGGATCGATCGACGGCCTGGTACCAAGTGCCGTCGAGAAAGCCCTCCAGGAGCGTCTCACATGACCGACGAGCAGGATGCCCATCTAGCGGAGACGGTCGAGTCAATCGAGCCGGTCGGACCGGAGAGTCGGGCCGAGCTGAGTGATCTCCAGGACACGGTCGACGATCTGATCGTCCACCTGCATGAGGCGAAGAACGTCCCGTTGTCCGGCAATGCCATGGTCGACCGGGAGCAGTTCCTCGGAATGCTGGAGAAGATTCGCGCCGACCTGCCCGACGAGTTGCGGGCAGCGCGGTGGATGGTTCGTGAACGTGAGGCCTTCATCGCTCGCACCAATGAAAAGGCGCGCGAGATCGTCGATCGTGCCCGCAAGGAAGCCGACGCCCTCGTCTCGGATTCGAACATCATGGCCGAGGCGGTTGAAGAGGCGAACATCCTGGTGCGGCGAGCAGAGGGGGAGGCCCGCCGTCTTCGGCTCGAGACCGAAGACGAGATCGAGCGGAAGCTGCAGCGGGTCGAGCTCATCCTCAACCAGGTCCTCGACCAGATCCAGGACGCCCGGGACGAGCTGCACGAGGCGCGTCCCAAGCCGCCCGACGTCCCGCTCTGACATGACCCACGATCTAGTGGTTCCCGTCGGCGACCTGATCGGATCGCCGGGTAGAGACCGACCGTTCGCGGGCACGGTCGCGGTGAGCCTCGATTTCGGAGACTCCCGGGTCGATGGGCCGATGATGGTTTCGGGACGGGTTGTAGGTCTCATCGACGCCGTCGAGGCCGAGCTCGCCGTCTCGGCCACGGCTCATTTCACCTGCACTCGATGTCTCACCGAGTGGGACGCCCCGGTCGAGGTCGAGTCCAAGCAGTACTTTCGAAGGCTCCCTGACGAGGACGGTTATGCCATCTCGGACGACGAGATCGACGTCTCCGGTCCCGCCCGCGACGAGCTCGCTTTGGCGCTGCCGGCGACGCCCCTCTGCAGAGAGGATTGCCGGGGACTTTGCCCAACCTGTGGAACCGACTTGAATAGTGAACCTTGCGGCGGCCACGGGGATGATTCCGACTCACCCTTTGCCACCCTGAAAGATCTGTTCGATTCCTGAACGAGGAGAGCACCATGGCGGTGCCCAAGAAGAAAATGTCGCGCTCGCGAACCAGGCAGCGCAAATCAGCGTGGAAAGTGTCCCGTCCGAGCTCTGTGGCCTGCGAGCAATGCGGCAAGCCAAAGCTGCCCCATCGCGCCTGTCGTGAGTGCGGCACCTACGGCGGCCGCGAGGTGATCGAGGCCTCCTGAGCCTTGGCCCGGATCGCCCTCGACGCCATGGGGGGCGACAACGCCCCCGAGGAGACCGTTGCTGGCGCGGTTGACGCCGCCGGACGCGGTGTCGACGTGGTTCTCGTCGGGCTCCCCGCAGTCATCGAAGCCCAACTCGTCCAACTTGGCACCCGTCTTCCCATAGTCGAGGCCCCTGAGGTGATCGGGATGGGGGAAGACCCCGCCCGCGCCCTTCGTGAGAAGCCGGGAGCGTCGATCAACGTGGCGGCAAAGCTGGTGGAGGAAGGCAACGCAGAGGGCATGGTTTCGGCTGGTTCCACCGGCGCGGCGATGGCGGCGGCAGCTATTCATATCGGGAGGCTGAAAGGTGTGCGGCCGTCGATCGCATCGATCTTCCCCACCCCGGGCAGCCCCACGCTGGTCCTCGACTCCGGGGCGAACCCCGACGTAGGGCCGGAGCAGCTCGTGCAATTCGCGATCATGGGGTCGGTGGCCGCCGAGACCCTGTTCGGCGTCGAGGAGCCAAGAGTCGGCCTGCTCAACATCGGCGAGGAGAGGGGCAAGGGTCGTGAGCTGGAGAAGGCTGCGTTCGAGCTCCTGGAACGGGCCCCGGTCAACTTCGTGGGGAACCTCGAGGGCCGCGATGTCGCCGAGGACAAGTCGGATGTGATCGTCACCGATGGCTTCACCGGAAACATCTTCCTCAAGACGATGGAAGGGGCGGCCCAGGTGATGATCCGATACTCGTTGGAGGCCATCGCGAACCTCGACCCGGAAGTTCAGGAGTCGGTGCTGCCCGCCCTCGGTGAGGTGCGACGCCGTCTCGACTACGAGACATACGGGGGCGCCCAGCTGCTCGGGGTCAAGGGGGTGGTGGTCATAGCCCACGGCAGGTCGAGCCGGGTCGCAATCGCCAATGCACTCACCATGGCGGCCGAAGCAGCAAAGCACGACCTCCCCGGGCGGCTGGCGCGTCGTCTCGCCTCCTGATGACGCTGGAGCAGCTGTTCGGCTACACCTTCTCCGACCCGGAACTGCTCGAGCTGTCGCTCACCCATCGCTCCGTCAGCAGCGAGGACGGCTCGAGACACGACAACGAGCGGCTCGAGTTTCTCGGTGATGCAGTCTTGCAATTGGCGATCACGGGTTATCTGTACAACACCTACTCCGACCTCCCGGAGGGAAACCTGGCGAAGATCAGGGCGGGTCTGGTGAGTAGGCCGGTGCTGGCCGATGTTGCCCGGAGCATCGGCCTCAGCGATCACATCCAACTGACGCTGGCGGAGGAGCGGACCGGGGGCCGGGACAAGGACTCGATCATGGCAGATGCTCTCGAAGCCGTGATCGGGGCGGTCTACCTCGACTCCGGCCTCGAGAACGCCACTGATCTGGTCCTGCGTCTCTGGGGCGGCCGGATCGGCGAGAGAGCAGAGCGGCCCGGGCTCAAGGACTACAAGACCCGGCTTCAGGAGGTGCTGGCCAGGGACGGCAAACGCCCCGAATACCTGACCGACGGTTCCGGCCCCGATCACGAGCGGACTTTTGTCGCCAGCGTTCAGGTCGACGGCGTGTCCCTGGGATCCGGGTCCGGTCGGTCCAAGAAAGACGCCGAGCAGGGAGCAGCGGAGCAAGCCCTGGAGAGGCTCATCGCAGACTCTCGGTGACCACGGGCTCTTTCCGGGACCGGAGATCCAAGTACCAGAGAGTCACCATCACCGCGATCGCAGCCACCACGAATCCTTGGGCGACCACGAGCATGACGAAGCCCAATCCCGCTCCGATGCCCACGCCTCCGGCGCCGACGATGGGAAGGGCAACCAACTGCACCAGTTGGGCAGCGACCGACCCGAAGAGCCCGACGAGCAAGAGAAACCCGACCGTGGGCCACCATCGGCCGCGCACCAGTGTGAAGCTCTTCCGCAGTGCTTGTACCGGCCCGAGACCCTCCAGGGCGATGACCGCGGACAGCATGCTGAAGGCCCCGGCTAGCCACAGCCCGGGGATGATGAAGGCGATGAGGCCCACCGTGACCAGAGCAATCGCGATCAGCCCGCCTACGACGAGCGTGAACAGCCTCGCCAACGCCTTGGAAGATGCGGCGCCTGCGCCGATAGCCTCTCCGGCTAGCTCTGACCCGACGATCCGATGCACGGCCAGGCTCAGGAAGCCGGTGGCCAGGAGTTGGAAGGCGAGCACGATCGATCCCGCCTGAAGCAACAGGAGGCCGGCCTCGCCGATCTCGGTGTCGGTCATCCCTTGGAGTGCCTGAGGGTCGCTCAGGATGAGCTGGAGTACGTCGTCGGCTCTGGTGAGGCTGAAAACGGCAATGGTTGCCGCGCCGAGGAGAACGAATGCCCAGAAAGCAGGTGCCAGGATTCGCTTCCAGACCCGACCGAGCATCGTCATGCCCTCACCGATGATTTCACCAAAGGGCCTGGGGGTTATCTCCATGGGTCGGGGTACGGTAACCAGCCCCCGATCAGGAGTGATGCTTGCCCGAGTTGCCGGAAGTGGAGATCACGCGTCGCCATCTGGACGAAGCGATCAAAGGGCGCCGGCTGACCCGCGTCCGCACGACCCACCCCCGGACGGCCCGACACAACGCAGGTGGGCCGACCGAGATCGACGAGCGGCTCGAAGGGCGGACGGTGCTCGGGGTGGGGCGGAAGGGGAAGTTCCTCGCCGCGCCGCTCGATGACGGACAGACACTCGTGGCCCACCTAGGGATGTCAGGCAGGTTCACCGTCGGCGACCCGTCGGAGGTCGAGCCCGCTCACACACACTTCCGGGCGCGCTTGGACGATGGACGCGAGGTCCGCTTCATCGATCCGCGCACCTTCGGCTTCGTGGCCGTCGTCACCAGCGATGAAATGGGTGGCTCGGGTCTGTCCCGAGTCGGGCCCGACGCGTGGGACACCACGCCATCGGTCGAAGACCTGGCAGCCGCCCTCGCCCGCAGAACCGCTCCGGTGAAGGCGCTCTTGCTCGACCAGGTCATCGTCTCTGGTTTGGGCAACATCTATGCCGACGAGGCTCTGCACATGGCAGGAATCCATCCCCTGAGGCCCGCCGGCACCCTGTCGGAAGCCGAACTGCAGCGGCTGCTCGAGGCCACCCGCACCGTTCTTGGCGAGGCCATCGACAACGGGGGGACCAGTCTCGATGACATGACCTACCTGTTACCCGATGGGAGGGCGGGGGAGAACTTCGAACGGCTTCGTGTATACGGCCGAACCGACTTGCCCTGCCCCAGTTGCGGTACCCCGGTCCAGCGGATCGTGATCAGAGCGAGATCGAGCCACTACTGCCCCGATTGTCAGCCGGAGCGGCCTTGATCAAGGCGGTCCATGCCCATGTCTCGGGACGAGTGCAGCAGGTCGGATACCGTCAGAGCTGCCGTCAAATGGCGCGTTCGCTGGGTCTCGTCGGTTGGGTGAGGAACACGGCGGACGGCATGGTCGAGGTCTTTGCCCAGGGCCCGGCCGAGGAGGTCGATCGCCTCGTCGGTTGGCTGTGGACCGGCCCTTCAATGGCCCTGGTGGCAGGCGTGGAATCGGATGCAGTGGCCTCCGATCAGACCCTGCGCGACTTCTTCATCTATCCCAATCCGATGAAGAGCGACTGAGCGCAGGGCCGCTGTTAGCCTGCTCCCGGTAATCACAGTCGTGTCATTTGCCAGGTGTTTGCTGTGTATTTGAAGTCACTGAAGCTCGTCGGTTTCAAGTCGTTCGCCGACCGAACCCGGCTCGAATTCCGACCCGGCGTGACCGTGGTCGTCGGCCCCAACGGGTCCGGCAAGTCCAACCTGGTCGACGCCCTTTCCTGGGTGATGGGGACCCAATCCACGAAGGCGCTGCGCACGGGAAAGATGGAGGACGTCGTCTTCGCCGGCACTGCCACCCGGCCCGCATTGAGCCGGGCGGAGGCCACCCTGGTCATCGACAACACGGAGCGGAGGCTCCCATTGGATCTGGACGAGGTGGCGCTCACCCGGCGTCTGTACCGGGACGGCTCGTCCGACTACGAGATCAACGGCGTGGACTGCAGGCTTCTCGACGTGCAGGAATTGCTCAGTGACTCGGGTGTGGGCCGCCATCAGCACGTGATCATTGGACAAGGCCAGGTCGACGAGGTGCTCAACGCTTCCCCCGAAGATCATCGAGCGGTGATCGAAGAGGCAGCCGGGATCCTCAAGCACCGCCGCCGCAAGGAGAAGGCGGAGCGAAGGCTCGAGCGAACCGACGAGGACGTGCTCAGGCTTCAGGACCTCATTGGCGAGATCGAGCGGCAGTTGAGGCCGCTGCGCCGTCAGGCGAGGGCAGCCGAGCGCTATCACGGCCTGAAATCCGGGGTCCGCGAGCTGCGTCTCCATCTGGCCGGCCTCGCCCTCGAAGCGCACGAGGCCGAGATGGGGGCCGGGAGCGTCACCTTGGAGACCCTGACAGGTCAAATCGCCTTCGACGAGGCGGCGCTGCGTGCCCTGACGACGTCCGTCGAGGCTCTGACAGACCGGGCCACCATTGTTGGAGTCGATCTGGATCGCGACACCGGCGCTGCTGCCCGTCTCGAGACGACAGTCGAGAGATTGCGGCGTCTGGGTGCGGTGGCCCAGGAGCGGAGTCGGGCTGTCAGTGGCAGGCGGCAGGCCGGGATCGAGCGCAGGTCCGACCTTCGTCTGGAGCTGGAAGGGATCGTAGAGGAACTAGGCGAGGTGACCGCTTCCGAGGCCGGTGCGGTCGCACATGTGGAGGCGATGGAGGCTCGCTTTCGACGCTTGGAGGACGAGGAGCGGGCCATCGCCACCCAGAATGCGTTGTCCCCGGAGGGAGCGCTGGCGGCGGTCCGCGGTGAGCTCTCGGTGCTGCAGGCTGCAGGCATGCGCGACTCCCGCGAGATGGAGGCCATCGAGCGCAGGCTCGACGTCGTCACCTCTCAGTTGAGTGACGAATCGGGCGAGATCTCTCGGATCAACGAGGAGATTCGGGGCCTGGATGAAGGCGTATCAGGATTCCAGGACGGTTATCAGAAGGCGAGCCGTCGGCGCGAATCCGATCAGAAGGCCTGGTCTGGTGCGGAAGAGGCCATGACCGAGTCCAGACTCGCACTGGCCGCGGCCACGGCGAGGGTCGACGCGCTGGAAGCGGCCCTTTCTGGCAGTGTGGACATCGAATCCCGGCGCACGGTGGAGGCAGTGGAGGGGGCCCTGGGTGCCCTCGTCACCCGTCTCGACATCCCGCCCGGGCTGGAGAAGGCAGTCGACGCCGCCCTGGGGCGATGGGCCGACGCCGTCGCCTTCCAAGGCGTCGATCGCCTCAGGGATGCCGTAGAGAAGCTAAAGGCGGCCGGTGGCGGAGGTGTCCCGGTTGTCTCGGCGGTGAACCGAGGGTCGGCCCCGGCGTCCGAGATCGCCGCCGCATCGGGCGTCGACTCCCTCGTGGATCGGCTCGGACCTCGGGCCGACCTCGGACTGGCCCGCCACCTACTTGGCGACGTCCTCCTCGTGGAAGGATGGGTCACCGCCCTCTCGCTGGTTGCACGCCATCCTGCACTGAGGGCGGTAACTCCCGAAGGCGACCTGGTTTCGATCGACGGAGTCCAAATCTCCCGGCCAGATGACGCCGGGCCCGCCATGCTGGAGACGGCCCGGATCGCGGCCGAAGAGGCGAACACGACCCTGTCCCGGGCATCGTCGATCTACACGGCCGCAAAGCGCGACTTCGAGAAGAGCCGTGACCTGGAGAGGGCGGCCTTGGAACGGCTCGAATCGGCCGAGACCATGCTGGCCGGACGAGCCGAGGCCATGGCCCGCCTCCAAAAGACAGTAGATGCCCTGGAGGGCGAGCGGACACGTCTCAGAGAGCGGCTCGGCTCGATTCAGGAGGGGACAGCAGAGAGGGAACGCCAGTCCGCCGACCTCACCGGGCGCCTCCAGGCCCTCGAAGGAGAAGAAGCAGAGAGGATGCGGGCCTGGGAGGAGTTGGAGAGCCGTCGTATTCAGATCGCCGCCGATCGGGAGATCGCGCGGTCCGAGTGGCAGGATGCGGCTTCGGTGCAAGGGGTTATCTCCGAGCGTCGCCGTCTCCTCGAGGAGCGTGTGGTGAGGATCCAGGCCGACCTCGCCCGTGTCGATGGTGACGAACCGGCACCGATCGCAGTCGAACGACTCGACCTGGTCGAGAGGTACGCCCGCCGTGCCGTCGACATCCTCCAGGGCAGGCTGGCGATCCTGCGGGAGCGTCAGGCGGGACTCCGCGCCGAAAACGAAGGCACCGTGGCCGAGCTGTCTGTTGCTCGCTCAGAGATGGAGTCGAGACGGACCTCCGTTGCAGTCGCGCGGGAGACGGTCGCCACGCTCCAGGTGCGTCTCGCCGAGCTGCGCCTCATGAAGGAGAGCGTGATCGAGGGCGTCCGTCGTGACGCCGATGCCGACGCCGACGCCGCCCGCGACGCCCCCCGCCCCGACTACCCCGATGACGCCGATCTCCAGGCGATCCTCGATGAGCGATCGGCTCAGCTGCGACGTCTAGGCCCGATCAACCCTCTGGCGGCGGTCGAGTTCGCCGAGCTCGACGAGCGGCACACGTTTCTCGTCGACCAGCTCGCCGATGTGGAGTCTTCGCGTTCCGAGCTGCGCAAGGTGATCCGGGCGCTGGAGGACGAGATAGAGAATCGCTTTCGTGACGCATTCAGCGAGGTGGCAGAGGCATATCAGCGCTATTTCGCGGTTCTCTTCCCGGGCGGTCGGGGGCGGATCCGGCTCGCCGATCCGGACAACCCGCATTCGGGGTTGATGATCGAGGCTCAGCCGCTGGGCAAGAAGGTGAGCCAGCTCACCCTGCTATCGGGTGGGGAGAGAAGTCTGGCCGCCCTCGCCTTCTTGTTCTCCATCTTCGAGGCCCGGCCCAGCCCCTTCTACGTGCTCGACGAGGTCGAGGCCGCCCTCGATGACGCCAACCTGCGGCGTTTCCTCCGCATCGTCGACGAGTTCCGCCAGAGGGCCCAGTTGCTGATCGTCACCCACCAGCAACAGACCATGGAGGCCGCGGATGTCCTTTACGGGGTCACCATGGAGCCGGGTGGGTCCTCCCAGGTCGTCCGCAAGGACATGACCTCGATCGGTGTCGACCTCGTCGTCTAATTAGCTTGGCGTCGCAATGGGAATGAGCGAATGGGCCCTGATCTTCGTCATCGTCGCCGTCGTCCTGATTGTCACTGTTGTCATCGTGGCCGGTCACCGGCGCCGGTCCGGCGAACCGTCGTCTGTGACAACGACGCGGCCCTCCCGGATCGGGCGGAGTGCCACTGCCCTCGGCTCGTCCCTGCGCCGGGCGTGGGGCAGCGGTCTCGACGATCACACCTGGCAGGAACTCGAGGAGGCGCTCCTTGGCGCCGACGTCGGGCTCGAGTCCACAAATTCGGTGGTGGCCGGTGTCAGGGCTGCGGCCCCCGAGACACCGGAACAGGCGCGACAGGCCCTCGCCACCCAGCTGAGACACGAGCTCGGCGACAAGAACCGAGAGCTGCATCTCGAAGGCGACCCGGCGGTGATCCTCGTAGTGGGGGTCAACGGGACGGGCAAGACGACCACAATCGCCAAGCTGGCCGCCCGCCTCCAAAGGGATGGCCAGGAAGTCGTCCTCGCCGCCGGGGACACGTTCCGCGCTGCCGCCGGGGCCCAACTGGACACGTGGGGTGATCGACTTGGCGTGAAGGTCGTCTCGGGACAGGAGGGCGGCGACCCGGCCTCCGTCGCGTTCGATGCCATCGAATCGGCCCGGGCCAGGGGCAACGATGTAGTGATCGTCGACACCGCCGGCCGACTCCATGCCAAGAAGAACCTCATGGCCGAGTTGGGCAAGATCCATCGTGTGGCATCGGGCGACCGGGGCCGGGTCGACGAGGTTTTGCTGGTCCTCGACGCAACCGGGGGCCAGAACGGGGTGATCCAGGTGCGCGAGTTCTCTGCCGCGGTCCCGATCAGTGGCATCGTCCTGACCAAGCTCGACGGGACTGCGAAAGGGGGCATAGTCATCGCGATCGAGCGTCAGCTAGGTGTCCCTATCAAGTTCGTTGGGTTGGGTGAGGGGATCGACGACCTCGTGCCCTTCGATCCGGATTCATTCGTCGCCGATCTATTGGAGCAGTCATGAATCGAGAAGAATTGGTGGCTGCAGCTCGCACTGCCGCCCAGAACGCGTACTCGCCGTACTCACATTTCCGGGTGGGGGCAGTTGTCGTCTCATCCGATGGGGAGACCTTCACGGGCGCCAACATCGAGAACGCCGCCTACCCGTCGTCGAACTGTGCCGAGGCCACCGCGATCCACACCGCGGTCGCCGCCGGTGTGCGCAAGATCGACACCCTGGCCGTTGCCTGCATCGACGCTCCGGTGGTGCAGGGCTCCTATCCATGCGGGCGCTGTCGTCAGATCA
>JBEVJN010000082.1:0-8393 GCA_040510135.1 Acidimicrobiia bacterium
AAATCGCAAGGTTTCGTGACGCGGTGACCGTGGGGTCCTTCTGCCGGACCGAGCCGGCGGCGGCATTCCGAGGGTTGGCGAAGATCCGATCCCCCGCTTCGGCCTGTCGCTGGTTCAGTTCCTCGAAGGCCTTTTCGGGCATGTAGACCTCCCCGCGCACCTCGAGGACGGTTGGGTGAACTTTGCCGAGCAGCCGCAAGGGGACCGATTTGATGGTTCGCAGGTTCGCCGTGACGTCTTCGCCGGTCACCCCGTCACCTCTTGTGGCCCCGGTGAACAGAACACCCTCTCGGTACGTGAGGACGACGGCCAGCCCGTCGATCTTGAGCTCTGCGACGTAGCCGACGGGCGGCCTACCCAGTTGGCGCTCCATGCGCTGCTCCCAGGCGAGGAGCATCTCGGACGAGTCGGCGTTGTCGAGCGAGAACAGCGGACGGAGATGCCGGACCGGTGCAAAGAGGTTGCCGACCGGCGCCCCCACACGCTGCGTCGGGCTGTCCGGAGTGACCAGCTCGGGGTTCTCCTCCTCGATGCGGCGCAATTCGGCGATGAGTGCGTCGAACTGGGCATCGGAGATGATCGGATCGTCGAGCACGTGATAGCGGTACAGATGCTCGTTGACCTGAGAGCGGAGCTCTTCGATCCGGCTCGCAGATTCAGGCATGTTGCCGGACGTTACCGCCGTGGGGTCACACGAACGTCCCGGCGATCAAACCGCCACCGAGGACCCGATCACCGTCGTAGAAGGCCACCGTCTGACCGGGCGCTACTGCCTCCTGGGCTTCGGCGAACAGCACGCGGTCGTCGTTCAGCGTCGCCTCGATCGGCTCGCCATGAGCCCGGTACTGGGCCATGATCTGGCCCGAGAAGGGATCTCCCTCCGTCCAGGTCAGGTCTCTGAGCCACGCGCCGGCCACGGCGAGCTCCTCGCGACGCCCGAGGACGACAGTGGAAGACGCAGAGTCGATGCGGACGACGAACCTCGGCTCTCCGACTGCGACGCCGAGCCCACGGCGCTGACCGACAGTGAACCCGACGACCCCGTCATGACGCCCCAGCTCCGTGCCGTCGCTCGCAACCAGGCGCCCCGGCTCGAAGACCTCGGGCGCTGTGTCGCGGAGGAAGCCTCGGTAGTCGCGCTGACCGACGAAGCAGATGTCCATCGACTCGGGCTTGGCCGCGGTGCGGAGCCCCATCTCGGTGGCCACCGCTCTCACCTCGGGCTTGGTGAGCTCACCCACGGGCAGCCTTGTCCTCGAGAGCTCGGTCTGGGTCAGCATGGAGAGGACATAGGACTGATCCTTGGCGCGGTCCTCCCCACGGTGCAACTGCCAGGAGCCGTCGACATACCGGTTTCGGGCGTGGTGCCCGGTGACCAGCACCTCGGAATCGAAATCGGCGAGTCCGTTGAGGAGCCGGTCGAACTTGACTGTCCGGTTGCACTCGATGCACGGGTTGGGCGTGCGACCCGAGCCGTAATCCCGCACGAACTGGTGGACCACACCATCACGGAACTCGTCGGTGTAATCGAGGACGTAGTAGGGGATGTCGAGCTGGGCTGCGACCCGGCGCGCATCCTCGGCATCGGACACGGTGCAGCACCCAGCGGTCGGCGCCTCGCCGTTGGGGCCGGCCCACAACTTGAGTGTGACACCGATGACCTCATGGCCCGCCTCTCGCATTAGTGCCGCGGCTACCGAGGAGTCGACGCCGCCCGACATCGCGACCAGGGCCCTCATCGCAGGTCCGCGATGAGGTCGACGACGATGGCGACAGCATCCATCGCCTCGTCAGGCGTGCTGTTCCAGCCGAAGCTGAAACGGACGCTCTCCCGAGCCTCCCCGGGGCTCAGGCCCATCCCCTCGAGGACATGGGAGACCTCAGAGGCTCCCGACTGGCAGGCCGACCCGGCCGATGCTGCCACGCCGGCCCGATCGAGACGCATGAGCAAAGTCTCGTTGCGCACGCCCGGGAATCTCATATTCAAATGGTGACAGGAGCGCCGCGTCTCGGGCGTATTCAGGACAGCGTCGGGTACCCCGGCCAGGATCCGCTTCTCGAAATCGTCCCGGATTTGGCCGATCTGGCTACGAAACCGGGACCGGTCCGTGGCAGCGGCCTCCATGGCGGTAGCGAGGCCCACGGCTCCGGCGACATCATGGGTGCCGGAACGGCGCCCCAACTCCTGGCCGCCCCCGTGCAGCACGGGCTCGAGTGCGGTCCCCTCCCTCACGAAGAGAAGGCCGGCGCCCTTGGGGCCACCGAACTTGTGCCCGGTGATCGTCAGGAGATCGACCCCGAGATCGTCGACATCGATCGTCTCAGAGGAGAACGCCTGCACCGCGTCGCTATGCACCAGGACGTCGGGCTCGTGGGCTCTCATCGCACCCACGATGCCATCGAGATCTTGGATGACCCCGGTCTCGTTGTTCAGGTACATGACCGAGACGATGGCGGTGTTGGAATCGACTGAGTCGGTCAGCGCGGGAAGATCGACTCCGCCGTGCCGATCGACACCCACGACGCTCGTCGGGACTCCGGAACGGCGGAGGAAATCGGTGGTCTCGAGCACGGCCTCGTGCTCGGTGGCGACCGTGACCACCCCTCGCCGGGGCATGCTGCTGAGGGCGGCTCCCTTTATTGCAAGGTTGTCTGACTCGGTGCCCCCTGAAGTGAAGACGATCTCTCGGGGCCCGGCGCCGATGACAGCGGCGATCCTCTCTCTGGCTTCCTCCAAGGCGTTCTTGGCGCGTCTGGAGATCTCGTGGATACCCGACGAATTGCCGAACACGTCTTCGGCGAATGGGCGCATGGCCTCCCAAACTCCGGGACGCATGGGGGTCGTTGCGGCATGGTCGAGGTAGATCACGTCGGGGTCAATTGTCGCAGGCCACGGTCGCTGTCACGATTCACCCACCATGGCCAGGCCTATCGAAGTAGCCATCGTCATCGCCGCCTCACCGGATCGGCTGTGGGAGGAGTTGGCCGACTTCGGCTCCCACCCGGAGTGGATGGACGACGCGGCGACTGTGCGATTCCTCACCGATCGGACCACCGGTGTCGGGACTCGGATCGAGGTCGCGACCAAAGTCGGTCCTCTGCGGGTGACTGATGTGATGGAAGTGGTCGAATGGGGGGAAGAGCGCAGGATCGTTGTCGAGCACGTGGGTTCGGTCACCGGGCTCGGACGGTTTGAGATCAGGCCGGCCGGGACCGGCACCGAGATGCGCTGGGTGGAGGACCTTCGCTTTCCCTGGTGGATGGGCGGACCGGTCGGGTTGGCGCTCGCCCGACCCATTCTCGGCCGGATCTGGCGTGGAAGTCTGAACAGGTTGAAGGAGCGACTGGAGCTCAGCGGCCCTTGAATGCAGCCTCCCGCTTGGCGATGAAAGCGGCGACACCCTCTCGCGCATCCTCGGTCTTGAAGGAGTCGTTGAAGGCGTCACGCTCGATGAGAAGCCCCTCACTGACCGGTCGGCCAAATCCGGCGTTGAGCGCCTTCTTGGCCGCCGAGATGGCGCGGGTCGCCTTGGTCGCCCAATCCCGAGCAATCTCGAAAGTGGCGTCGAGCAACTCCGCTGGAGGAAACACCTGGTCGGCGAGACCGATCTCCAGCGCCTCTGCCGCATCGACCTGACGACCGGTGAGAACGATTTCCTTCGCTCGTTGATAACCGACGATCCGGGCCAGCCGCTGGGTTCCGCCTGCTCCGGGGATGAGACCGAGAAGGATCTCTGGTTGACCGAGCCGGGCGTCGTCGGCGACAAAGCGGAAATCGGCCCCCATGGCCAACTCGAGACCTCCACCCAATGCGTACCCATGGACAGCGGCGATGGTCGGCTTCTCCAGCGACTCGAGGACCGAGATGGCCTCCTGCAAGGTCCAGGCACTGCGCTCTTCGATCCCCGCATCGAAGGTCGCCTGGAAGCCTTTGATGTCGGCGCCGGCGGCGAAGTGGGGCTTCCCGGTCACCACGACGGCACGAACCCCGGGGTCGACGCAGTCGGTGAACGCCTCCTTCAGCTCGCGGGCGAAATCCTCGGTCATGGCGTTGACCGGGGGGCGATTCAGGGTGACGACGGCGACCGTTGCTTCCGTGGCGACTTCGACGAATTCCATCGGCCGAGGCTAGTTATGGGTGCGAACGGCGGGGTGGGGGCGTCGGCCCCTAGGTTCGTTGCCCGACCAGTTCTCGGAGTCGGGGATCGAGCCCTTACTTGGGTGGTGGGTAGACCGTCCCATTGGGCTCTCGGTAGGCGTGTCTGCCGTTCGGATCCACTTCGATGGTCCACTCGTGCTCATGAAGGAATCGGTGGTGATATCCGCAGAGAAGGACCAGATTCTCCAGGTCGGTGGGTCCCCCATCGGCCCAATGTTGAACGTGATGGGCATGCACGAACCTCATGGTCCCGCACCCAGGGAATCGGCATCCCCATCCCGGAACCAGAGTTGGCGGCGCAACCAGGCGGGTATGAGACGGGAACGTCGCCCAATCCCAGGATGCGGGCATGGTCATAGACCGTGCATTCCACCAGCGCATCACAGGAGAGACGACGGGCAGTTTCATTGGCGATGACAGGACCACCCTGAATCTCAGTGACCCCGCTGATATGCGGATCAGAGGTCAATGCTTCTAGATCGGCATGGACGGTGAACTGCTTTGGTGCGGTCGGCTGCGTGCCCGTGGTGTTGGCGCAGACCTCGATCAACCCGTCGGCCATCCGCTGCGGGTACGGATCGAACGATCCCGATTCAGGATTGACTGGAATCCGATCCGCCTGCTCCCGGATCGCAGACTCCACCAGCGCCGCGTCCGGACCGGGCAGATCCGCATGAGGGAGAAATCTCAGATTTCTTGGGCGATCGGACGACCCACCGTGAGGGCCTCTCGGAGCACCGGGTCCATCTCGTTGAAGACCGAGTCGGCGAGGGTCCCGGTGGCGTCGAGGACCTTTGAGAAGAAACAGCGCGCCGCCGAGGCGAGAGCCACGTCGAGGATATCCCGATCACTGAGACCTGCCGAGCGCAGCGCGGCGATGTCTTCCTCCGTCACCGAGGTCGCGTCGTCGGCGACCTTTGTCGCGAAGCGGAATACCTGCGCCTCGGTCTCATCTAGTGGCGGATGGTCCGGGTCCTCGGCGATGCGGGCGACCACCGACGGCTCCAAATGCTCCTCGGCGAGGATCTCACCATGTGCCAGCGAACAGTACGACGAGCGAAGTCGGCGAGCTGCCCCCACTGTCGCGATCTCATAGCGTCTTGGGTCCATCGGTTTGGCGATCGATGCAATCAGACCCCGCCAAGCCTGATAAGCCGCCGGGTGTAGCGAGAACGTCCTCGAGTAGTTGGGCAGATACCCGACTCGCTCGATGTCCTTCTGATAGTTGACCGCGACGTCCCCAGTCGCCTCGCCCTCGGAAACCGTCCTCAAGAACGACATCTGACCTCCCTCATGATGTGACACCGGGAAGGTCCCGCATACGGGGATGCCTCGCCGGCTCGACACGACGTATCTTCATCCGAGCGTCCACCACTACCACTCCGTCGCCCGGCGTTAGAACCTTCACCGGGTTCAGATCCATCTCCAACAACTCCGGCACGGCACTGATCAAACCCGAGACCCGCATGAGCGCCGACTCCAGGGCAGGGACATCGCCGGGCGGCTGGTTCCTGTATCCCTCGAGGAGCCGGAAACCCTTGGTCTCTCGCATCATCTCGGCGGCGTCGACATCAGTGAGTGGATGAATGCGGAAGGCGACGTCATGGAGGAGCTCGACATAGATCCCACCCAATCCGAACACCACCAGCGGACCGAAATTTGGGTCCTGAGTCATGCCGATCAGTACCTCGTGGCCTCCGGGGGCGAATTCCTGGACCAGGACGCCATCGACATCGTCCACCGCGGCCGTGACCTGCTGGAAAGCCCGCCTCACTTCGTCATCCCCCTGCACACCGAGGACCACGCCACCGACATCGGACTTGTGCAGGGCCGACTCCGAGATGACCTTCAGAACCGCAGGCCCACCAAGCCCGGCAGCGGCCGCGACTGCCTCATCTTCCGATGCGACCACCTCCGAGCGGGGGACGCGAAGACCTGCTTTCTGGAGGATCGAGTCGACCAGATCGGGGTCGAGCCACCCACCCTCTGCCGGGACCGTCGTCAGCGCCTCCTCGACAATGATCCGAATCGCTGCCTCGACCTCCGGGTCGAGCCTCGCCTCAACGCCAGGATCACGGCGTCGCCATTCTCCGTGACGGACCGCCCGGGCCAGAGCCAGGGCCGCCGACTCGGGAAACAGATAGGTCGGAACGGCCCTTCCTCCATCGGATCCGCCCAAGAAGTGGGCGGCCTCGCCGGTCTGCATGAAGACGGAGAGCATCGTGACCTCGCCCTCGTGGGCCAGCTGAGACCGGGTTATCGCCTCGGCGACATCTTGCGCCCCCTCCGGGGTCACGGGCACGTAGATCACCATCACCGCATCCACCTCACCCGATTCGAGCAGAAGCGAACTGGCGTGTTCGAACTCTCCCGGCCCTCCCGATGCGATCAAATCGACAGGATTCTTCGTGGAGGCCTCGACAGGGAGTCTTGAGCCGATCTGTTCCTGAAGCGGGCGTGAGAGCTCGGGGAGGGTCAAGCCATTGGCCTCGAGCGCGTCTGCGGCGAGGATGCCAGGCCCGCCGGCATTCGTCACTATCCCGACCCGTCCCCCCGCGGGGATTGGCTGTCTGGCCAGCAGGTTGGCGGCAGCGAAAAGCTCTTCGATGGTGTCGACGCGGATCACACCGGACTGGCGGAAGAGTGCCTGCACCGCCACGTCCGACGAGGCGAGGGCCCCGGTGTGGGAAGAGGCGGCCCGACTCCCGGCCTCGGATCGGCCGGACTTCACGGCAATGATCGGTTTTCGGCGCCCGATCCGCCTGGCGATCCTCGAGAACTTCCTCGGGTTGCCGAACGACTCAAGATAGAGGGTGATCACATCGGTCTGCGGATCGTCTTCCCAGGAGAGGATCAGATCGTTGCCACTCACGTCTGCCTTGTTCCCGACGGAGACGAACTGCGAGATCCCGATGTTGTTGCGGGTGGCGTAGTCGAGGATCGCGATACCGAGTGCCCCCGACTGACTGGACATGGCGACATTCCCGGCGGGCGGGTAGACCGGAGCGAAAGTCCCGTTCAATTGGACCGAGGGGGCGGTGTTGAGCAAGCCCATGCAATTGGGGCCGACCATGCGCATCCCCGAATCCCGCACGATCTCGAGCAGCTCCGCCTCGAGCTTCGCCCCCTCCGCACCAGTCTCAGAGAACCCGGCCGAGATCACCACGATGCCCCGGACGCCGGACGCAGCGCACTGTCGGGCCACATCGATGACGAATGGTTGAGGCACGACGATGTACGCAAGGTCCACCTCGTCGGGCACCTCGCCGATCGTCGGGTAGGCCCGGACCGATCCGATCACTTTGGCCTTGGGATTGACCGGGTACAGGGGACCGTTGAAGCCTCCGTAGAGGATGTTTCGGAACAGGCGACCGCCGATCGATGTCGGGTCGCTCGATGCCCCGATCACCGCGACCGATCGGGGGAAGAACAGCGGGAGGATCGACGCGGCCACGGCGCGCTTCTCCCGCTCCCACTCCGCATGAAGCATGCCCTCGCTCTCCGCTACCGGGAAGTCGACCGTGAAGACACCCTCGTCGATGGTGCGGGTCAACTCGTATCCCGAGTTTCGGAACAACCTCATCATCTGCCGATTCTCGGGCAGCACAAAGGCTTCGAAGCTCCGCACGCCGTGCGATCGGGCGTGATTGGTGAGGAGTTGGAGGAGTTGTGTCCCGATGCCACGCCCCTGATGCTCGTCGGCCACTGCGAAGGCCACTTCCGCCGTCCCGTCCTTCTCGAGCTCACGGTCGTAGCTGGCCAGCCCGATCATCCTGCCGTCGAGTACCGCGATCAGCGCCATGCGGTCCGAGTAATCGACATTCGTGAAGAACGCGACTTCCTTCGGCTCCAGGGTCTCTTTGATCCTGAAGAACCTGAAGTAGCGGGATTCGGGCCCGAGCCGCTCGAAGAATTCAACGAGGAGGGGCCCATCATCGGGCTTGATCGGCCGGACCCGCGCCCCGCCACCGTCCCGAAGCGCGACATCCAGTTCGTACTCGGACGGATAGTCGGCCATCACCAAACGCTACCGCGACTTGCCCGGGGCCAGCGTTCCCTCGGGGGTTAGACTTGTGGGTAACGGGGTTGATCTATGTGGGAAAGGAGAATCACAAGGACGTAGATCTTCCATCGCGCACCGTGGGGCCCGGGCCCGGTTCCTCTCCCCTCCCCCACCCACCGGCCCGGGTCCCACGACCTCTCTCCAAGCGCAAGCCTTCGATCGAGACCGACA
>JBEVJN010000083.1:0-6303 GCA_040510135.1 Acidimicrobiia bacterium
TCCATTCCCAATGTGCCGGGTGGGGAGTTCTGGGACCCGGACGCCGACGAGGCCTTCGTCAAGTGCCTCCGGAACGACCTCCGGCCCGACATCGCGATTCACGACTTCGATCATCACGTCAACGACCCCCGCTTTGGGGAGATCGTCGCCGACCTGTTCGTCGCCCTGTTAGAGCAGGCTGGCCCATCGACACCACAACTGGAGAGAGCGAAATGACCACAGACTCATTGCTGGATATCACCGAAGCCGAACGGGCATTTCGAGAACAGTTCGTCTCATGGAACCTGGCTGAGCTTTCCTATGTGGACATCCGTGCATATCTCGAAGAGAAGGACATGGTGCTGGTGCCGATGGCGAGCACCGAACAGCACGGACCACATCTCCCGCTCTACTGCGACACCATCACCGCCATCGAGATATCAGCCCGGGTGTCCCGTCTGATCGGAGTGCTGCACACTCCGCCGATCTGGACGGGCTATTCACCGCAACACATGCACCGTCCCGGTGAGGGCCGTGGCACCATCACTGTCCGCTCGACGACGTTGCTTGCCCTGATGGAAGACGTGGCACGAAGCCTCATCCACC
Source organism: Acidimicrobiia bacterium (assembly GCA_040510135.1). GTDB lineage: Bacteria > Actinomycetota > Acidimicrobiia > Spongiisociales > ZC4RG35 > JARDZU01. The sequence goes on from JBEVJN010000083.1 coordinate 586, forward strand.
ACGGGTTCAACCGGATCGTCTTCGTGAACGGTCATGGGTCGAACATCAAGGTGGTCGACCCGGTCCTCCGCAAACTGCGCTACGAGACCGGCGCCCTCATCGGATTGGTCAAGCCCTATATGGAGCGCTACGTCGGCGTGGTCGAGGGGATCTTCGAGAACCCGCCTGAGGAGACCCCCGGATGGCACTCGAGTGAATGGGAAACCTCCCAGTGCCTGGCGTGGAACGAAGACCTGGTTCGAATGGACAGGGCCGAGCACACCCCAACTTCGGTCCCCGACTTCCTCCCCGACTCCTTCAGGAAGTTCGACGGTGCCCCCGACGTGGAGTTCGAGGGCTACACCTATTTCAATTTTCCAATGGATCATCACGAGTTCACCGAGACCGGAGTCATCGGCAACCCGTTGCGTGCCACCAAGGAAAAGGGCGAGGAGTCGTTCAGGAGGTACTCCGAGCACGTGGCTCGAGGTGTGCTCGAGCTCATGCAGGTACCCGTCAAGGTCGAGAACCGTGAGTTCGTCGACCGGGTCATGTGATGGGAGAAGCCGAGTCGACCACCGTCACCGACCGGGCCTACACCCAGCTGCGCGAGCTCCTCACCAGCGACAGCGTGAGCCCGGGAGACCACCTCAGGGAGGTGGCGCTGGCGGAATGGCTCGGAATCAGTCGAACACCGGTGCGGGCGGCTTTGCAACGGTTGGAACTAGACCAGCTGGTGCGTCGAAATCACAACAGCGGGTACTCGGTCGCCGGGCTCACCCCGACCGATGTCCGGGAGGTGTGTGATGTGCTCCGCCTCGTCGATACCGCGGTGTTCATTCGAGCATCGGAGAATCTGATCGAGGAACAAGGTGTGGCACTACGCGAGTGCGTTGACATGATGGAGGAGGCTGCGGCAGAAAAGGACCTCGACCGATGGTCTCAAGGCGACGGTGTCTTCCACGAGATCCTGCAAAAGGCTTCCAATCACGCCCTGCTCTCGGACATCGCGGCCAAGCAGCGGCGCCGGCTCCACCGGTTCTGGACGTCGGAGCCTGGCCGTCTCGAGCGGCTGGCTTTATGCGCTGAGGAGCACGCCTCGATCGCCGGCTCGGTCGCCGCCTCGGACCATGAGGCGACACGCCGACTCGTCCACGACCACATCGATCACATGGAGGCCAGCCTGATTCGCCAGCTCGACGTGGCGCGTCCATTCATCTCGACGAACAGCTCTGCCCTCGACCATGTCTGACTCCCGGGCCGGATATCGCCTGAGGATGCTCCAACACGAGTTGTCAGACGTGGTTGGCGCCAAACACACCTCGACTGACGCGGGTGAGCTGACCGAGCAGGCCGCGGATTGGTCCTGGATGTCTCAGCTCTACCGGCTCCACGGGATGCAGCTTCCTGTTGCCGACGTGATGGTTCGGCCCGGGACCGCCCAGGAGGTCGCGGGCGTAGTGCGCATAGCCAGCGACCATCGGGTCCCGGTGGTGCCGCGCGGCGGCGGGTCCGGCACGCAGGGCGGGACCTTCGCCCTGTATGGCGGAATCTCCGTCGACCTGACCCGCATGGACCGGATCATCGAGATCGACGCGACGAGCCTGGTGATCACCGCCGAGGCAGGCATCACCGGGCCACAGCTGGAGCAGGCTCTATCCCCTCTCGGGCTCGCCGTCGCCCACGAGCCCGGTTCCTTCCACTTCGGAGCCACCGTGGGCGGCTGGCTGGCGGCTCGCGGGTCCGGGGTCAGGTCTACGAAGTACGGCAAGGCCGAGGATCTGGTCCTTCAGGCCGAGGTCGCACTCCCTCCGGGGCGGTTGGTCTCGACGCTTCCTGTCCCGAGCCATGCCGCCGGACCGGGCCTCCTCCCCCTTCTCGTCGGCTCGGAAGGCACGATGGGAGTTCTGACCTCCGCCACGCTTCGCATGGACCCGATTCCGGAGAAGCAGGCCTTTCTCACCTTCGAGTTCGAGACGGTTTTCGACGGGCTCGAAGCCGGGCGTCAGATCATGACCCGACGCTGGCGCCCGGCGGTCATGCGCCTGTACGACGAAGCCGATCGGGACAAGCTCAACGACATCCTGGGGCTCCAGCTCACCGGCGCCCTGCTCGTCGTCATCTGCGACGGGGACCGGCGCCTCGTCGATCTCGAAGCTGAGGCGGTCACCGAGATATGCAGCGAGGCCGGAGGGGCGTCTCTCGGGCCCGAAGGGGCGAGAACCTGGTGGGATAGCAAGTACGAGCCGTACGCACAGGGGAAGGCGCCGACACCTCCAACGATCTTCGGTACCACCGACACGGTATGCACCTTCGATGACATGCCCGACCTCTACCGGGCAAAGCGAAAGAACATCGAGGAAGGCTTCGCCGAGTACGGCGCCAAGTACACGGCTCATTTCTCGCATTGGTTCCCTTGGGGGGTCATGGTCTATGACCGGTTCTACGTCCACCAGCCCCCGGATGACCCGTTGGAAGCGCTTGCTCTCCACGATCGATTGTGGGACTCGGCGGTGCGGACTTCGCTTGCTCAGGGCGGAGTGATCAACGAGCACCATGGTGTAGGCGTGAAGCTCGGCCGTTTCATGCGGGAGCAGTACGGCGAGGCGTGGCCATATCTGCAGGCGATCAAGGAGGCCGTCGACCCCGACGGAATCCTCAATCCCGGCAAGCTCGGCTTCGGTCCGCCGCGATGAGCCCGGGCCTGGCTCACCTGTCCTCAGCCGGCGAGCCAGCCGCCATCGACGTTGAGGATCGTCCCCGTCATATAGGACGAAGCGTCGGAGGCCAGGAAGACGACTGCGCCACCGAGATCAGCGGGCGAGCCCACCCTCCCCATGGGGATGCGGGAGTGAATCCAAGCGCTTCGCTCCGGGTCCTGGAATACACCCTCGGTCAGCTGGGTACGAAAATATCCTGGGCTCACCGCGTTCACCCGAATCCCGGCAGGGGCCCATTCGACAGCCAGGGTCCTCACCACGCCGGCGATGCCTGCCTTCGAAGCGGCATAGGGTGCCGCCCTGGCGATCCCGATGTTCGTCGTCAGAGACCCGACGAAGATATGGGATCCGATCGAACCGGCTTCTATCTGCCGATTCCCCACCTCGCGGGACAAGAAAAACGGGGCAGTGAGGTTGACCGTCAAGATCCGATCCCAGTCGTCGAGCTCCACGTCCACCGCTCCTGCCCGGCGCTGCTGAGCCGCCGAGTGGACAACGATTTCGATGGGGCCGACCTCGGACCAGATATCGGCCACCCACGCTGCGATACCAGCGACCTCGGAGAGATCGAAGGCCTTGGTCACCACGTCGTACGAGGCAGCGGCAAGCTCATCCGAGGCTCGGTCCAGGTCCTCGATGGTCCGGCTGACGAGCACGACTCTTGCTCCGGCCTGGCCCAAGGCCTCGGCCATCGCCCTGCCGAGGCCGCGGCTTGCCCCGGTGACCAAAGCGGTCCGGCCGTCGAGGCGGAACCCGTCCGTCATCGCCAGATAACCCCCGTCGAGAACATCCCTCCACCCTAACCCTCACCGTTCGCCCGCCCCGGCGGGTCAATACCTCGAGAGGAGAACCTGTGCCTGACTTACCAATCGTGCTTCTTCTGGGCACCCTCGACACCAAGGGCATCGAGTATTCGTACCTGCGAGACCGGTTGTCGGCCGACGATGTCGAGGTGATGGTCGTCGACGTAGGGGTCCACGAGCCCGCAGGTATCACTCCGGACGTGACCCGGCAACAGGTGGCAGCAGCCATCGGAGCCGACGCCGATGAGCTCGCCGCGGCGGCAGACCGAGGCCAGGCAGTCGCCACCATGACGGAGGCTGCCGCCGTGTTCGTGGCTCAGCTCCACGGGGAGGGCCGGTTCGACGGCATCCTGGCGGCAGGTGGATCCGGGGGCACCGCGATCGCAACCAATGCCATGCGGGCGTTGCCCGTGGGTGTCCCGAAGTTGATGCTCTCGACCATGGCGTCGGGCGACACATCGCCGTATGTGGGCAGCACAGACATCACGATGATGGCGTCGGTGACCGATATCGCCGGGGTCAACTCGATCTCGGCTTTGATACTGGCGAACGCCGCCGCGGCTATAGCGGGCATGGTGAAAAAGGCTCCTGTCTCCCTCGACGTTCAGCGCCCTTTGATCGCAGCCACGATGTTCGGCGTCACCACTCCGGCGGTCACGGCCGCGCGCCAGGACCTGGAGCGCCGCGGCTATGAGGTGCTCGTCTTCCACTGCACCGGTACCGGCGGAAAGGCCATGGAGAGCCTGGTCGATGCCGGATTCTTCGACGGGGTTCTCGATCTGACGACGACGGAGATGTGTGACGAGTTGGTAGGCGGTGTCCTCAGTGCCGGCCCGGACCGGTTGGGAGCAGCTGCACGGACCGGAGTCCCCCAGGTGGTCTCATTGGGCGCCCTCGACATGGTGAACTTCGGGGCCCCCGAAACGGTGCCGGAGAAGTTCGAGGGTCGGACCATGTACCAGCACAACCCCTCGGTCACGCTGATGCGAACAACCGCCGAGGAGACGGCCCAGCTCGGTCGTCAGATCGCGGAGAAGCTCTCGGCGGCCTCGGGGCCGACGGCGCTGTTCATGCCGCTCGGAGGCGTATCGATGATCGCTGTCGAAGGTCAGCCCTTTTACGACGGGGCTGCCGACGAAGCCCTGTTCTCCGCAATCCGTGAGAACCTCGCAAGCTCGGTCGAGCTCATCGAAATGGAATGCGACATCAACGACCCCGCATTCGCGGCGGCGATGGCGCAGAAGCTGGACGGCTACATGAAAGGGACAGGATGACTGGAGATGAAGCTCGAGCCAGGTTGCGGGCCACCCTCGAGGGAGGGAGCCCGATCATCGGGGCGGGTGCCGGGACCGGCCTCTCGGCGAAGTGCGCCGAGGCGGGTGGGGCCGACCTGATCATCATCTACAACTCGGGTCGTTATCGAATGGCGGGTCGGGGATCGCTGGCAGGGCTGCTCCCCTATGGCGACGCCAATGCGATCGTGATGGAGATGGGTAACGAGGTCCTGCCCGTCGTCGACAAAACGCCGGTGCTGGCGGGAGTGTGCGGGACCGATCCATTTCGCATGATGCCCAACTTCCTCCGCCAGGTCTTGGACGCTGGATTCGCCGGGGTGCAGAACTTCCCCACGGTGGGCCTCATCGATGGGACATTCCGTGCCAACCTCGAGGAGACTGGCATGAGTTACGGGCTGGAGGTGGACATGATCAAGGAGGCCTCCGGTCTGGGACTCCTCACCTCGCCCTACGTGTTCAATCCCGACGATGCCGTCGCCATGACCAAGGCCGGGGCCGACGTGCTCGTCCCCCACATGGGTCTCACCACGTCTGGGACCATCGGGGCGCAGACAGCGAAGACGCTGGACGATTGCGTCGTCGAGATCCAGGCCATGCATGACGCCGCGGTCGGCGTCAACGAGGAAATCGTCGTGCTCTGCCACGGAGGGCCCTTGGCCGAGCCCGACGACGCCCAATATGTCCTCGACCGCACTGAGGGGATCGTGGGCTTCTTCGGCGCTTCATCGATGGAGCGTCTGCCAACCGAGGTGGCCATGACCGAGAACATGAGGCGCTTCAAGTCCCTGACCGTCTAAAGCAAGGAACGCATATGTCTGCCAAGTTCGTCGATCCAGCTTCCCTACCGACGTGGACCTTCGACTGGGGAATCATCAAGCCCCTCATCGCCACCGACAACACCGATGCCGGCCATTGCAGTCT
>JBEVJN010000084.1:0-8690 GCA_040510135.1 Acidimicrobiia bacterium
AGAAGGCGGGGCCAAACGCACCCGCGATGGTCCCGATGGCGAAGAAAACAGCGATCGCCTTGGCCCGCACTTCGACCGGCCAGGTCTCGCTCACGGTGAGATACGCCGCACTGGCTCCTGCCGACGCGAAGAAAAAGGTGATCACCCACATCACGGTCTGGGTGGTCGCGTCGAGCACACCGGCCTCGAATAGAAAGGCGCTCACTGCCAGCAATGCCCCTGACAAGATGTAAGTGCCGGAGATCATCTTCTTCCGACCAACCGAGTCGAAAAGGGGGCCAAGGATCAGTGGACCCAACAGGTTGCCGACCGAGAAGGCGAGGCCATAGAGCGGCACCGACGTCGCACTCACGTCGTAGAAGGTGGTCAGCACCAGCGCGTAGGTGAAGAAGATGGCGTTATAGAGGAACGACTGGGTGATCATCAGCGAAGCGCCCAGGATTGCTCGCGGCCGGTAGGAGCGGAACGCCAGTCGGAGGAATTCGCCGTAGCCACCGGGTTCCTCTGGCACAAGCTCGAGCGCGGCGCTGTCGTCCACGGGCTCCAGTTCCTGGCCCATCTGGACCGCCACCTCTTCGATCTTCCTCACGTTCTCCTCGGCCTCTTCGACCCTTCCGTGGGTGAGCAGCCAACGCGGGCTCTCCGGCAGCGTGCGCGCCACGATGATCACCACCAGGGCGAGCACCGGGCCCATCAGGAACGCCAGTCGCCACCCCTCGTTTGGCGGGAACTGATTGAGGAAGAACAGGGCGGCAAAGGAGCCCAAGATGGCCCCTGCCCAGTAGCTTCCGTTGATCCAGATGTCGACGCGGCCTCGATACTTCGAAGGCATCATCTCGTCGATCGCCGAGTTGATCGCGGCGTACTGGCCGCCGATCCCCATCCCCGCCACCAGTCTCGTGGCGTAGAAGAAGACCAGCCATCCGGTGTGATGGCCGGTCACGAACGCTGCGGCCCCGGTCCCGAACAGGTAGAGGAGCAGCGTGTAGATCAGGAGACGTTTGCGACCAAGAGCGTCCGACCGTTTCCCGAAGTAGAGGGCTCCGATCAGCTGACCGACCAAATACACCGAGGCGATGAGGCCTATTTGGGTCGAGGTCATCCCCAGGGTGTCCGACTGGGTCAGGACCCCGGTGACCGAACTGGCGATCGTGATCTGAAGCCCATCGAGGATCCAGGCGGCACCGAGCCCGCACACCATCCTCGTGTGAAAACGGGTCCACTTCAGTCGGTCGAGCCGTGCCGGGATCGTGCTACGGATTGGTGTTGCGGCAGGTGTGGCGCCAGTCGTCACTGCTCTCCTCCTCCTCCTCTTATCGTCTCGCTACTGCCTGACGAATCCCATCACAGGCCCGGGCTGGAGTGCATGAGGCCGCCGTCGGCGAACACCGTGGTGCCGGTCATATAGGTAGCGCCGTCTCCGGCCAGGAAGGCCACGACACTTCCGATCTCTTCAGGTTGGGCCATCCGACCGAGCGGGATCGCGGCATCGAGCACTTTCATCTTCCCCGGGTCCTCCATCGTCCCGAGGTTGATCGGAGTCGCCACCGCACCGGGCCCGACTCCGACAACCAGGACGTTGTGCGGACCCAGCTCCTGGGCAGCGGTGCGGGTGAGCATGCGCATCCCTCCCTTGGACAGGCAATAGGCCGTGTTCCCGGGCATGGGCCAGTCCTCGTGGACCGAGCTGATGTTGATGATGCGACCGCCATCGCCCTGTGCGATCATCTGCTTAGCCGCGATCTGAGTCCCGAAGAAGGCACTCTTCAGGTTGATGTCGAGGACTCGTTCGTACTGCTCCTCGGTGGTATCCAGCACCGAGGTTCGGGTCTCGATCCCGGCGTTGTTGACCATGATGTCGACCCGCCCCATCTCCTCGACGGCGGTGTCGATCAGCCGTTGCAGGTCGGCGACTTTGCTGACGTCAGCCTCCACGCCGATCGCCTTATCGCCCAGCGCGTGGATCTGCTTCTCCAGTTCGTCGGTGGCCTCGGGGTGGGCCACGAAGTCGATGACAACGTTGGCTCCTTCCTCGGCCAGCGCCAGTGCGATGGCCTTGCCGATCCCGCTGTTGCCTCCAGTGACTATTGCGACCTTGTCTTTGAGACTCATGTGGTTGCTCCTTGCTATCAGTGTCCGTTGGCGAGACGTCCCGCACCGTTGGGCGGGACGCTTCGGAGGCTGGGGGTTTGACGTCCGGTGATGGTGAGGGCGATCGCCCCCATCACGACGGCGACAATGGCGGTATATCCGAACAAAGTCGAGAGCTCGATGCCCGACTCCTCGAGGGGACCGGCTCCGAAGGCGGCGATCCCATAACCGAGCTGATAAAAAGCGATCACTCCGCCGGCCACCGCGCCGGACATCGCAACCAGCTCACCTTGACCGAAGCTGATCGTGAGCGGGAGGAGTGCGGAGCAGCCGAGCCCGGCGAGGCCAAATACGAGGATGCCGAGGCCGGGTTGGTCGCTGGGAAGGGCTGAGATGACCAGGAACACCACCGCCAAGAGGAACGGAAGGAGCCGATAAGCGCGGCGCTCCGGGAAGCGACGTTCGATCGAGGCCAAGCCCACCCTGCCGATAGTCACCGCGGCCCAGAATGTGGTCAGAGCCAACGAGGCTTGCGTCGCGGAGGCCCCCAGATCCTGCATTTCGAGGGACGACCAGTTGCCGTTCATCGTCTCACATATCCCGTATGTGACCGCGAAGGCTGCATACCACCAGAAACGCGAAGGAACGACAGTCCTGCCACTTGTGGATCCCCCTGCGGGCGGGGGAGTCTCCAGCGGGAGGCGGAGACTGTTCAATAGGAGCAATATGAGCAGTGCGCCCGACAGAATCGGGAGCCCCCACCAGAACCCGAGTCCGACGAACAGGGCGACGAAGACCGGGGCCAGTGCTGTGCCGAGGCCGAGCAGTGCATTCAGGACGAGGACCGACGCGTCGACTTTGCTCGGATTGAACGCTGCCGTGAAGGTGTTGAGAGCCGGCACCGTGAGCCCAAACCCGACTCCGAGGCTGGCGGTGGCGAGGAGGAGCAGTGCATATGCGGTCGACTCCTGGCCCGTGAAGAATTGACTCACCACTAGCAGGGACATCGCCACCAGATTGGCCACCAGGCCGAACACGTACAGCTTCTTGGTGCCAAGCCGTCGAGAGAGGGCGGCACCGGCCAACGATGCCGAGATGGCCGTAATCGCCTGCGGGATGAACATTGCGCCGTATTGGGTGTTCGACAGGTCGTACTCGTCGGGGGAGGTGAAGATGGTGCTCGCCGCGGGGAATGTCACCAGGGCCACGCCCTGTATCACCGCGGCCACCTTGACGGTGTTGGCCTCGGTGTGTGTTGCCATGGCTGATCCGACTCCCCTAACCGACTCGTTCGACGAGGTGCTCCCCGACGCGGATGGCATTGGCCATCGCGGTCAACGCCGGGTTCACCGCCGAAATGCTGGGGAAGAAGCTGGTGTCGACCACATAGAGGTTGTCGAGCTCGTGTGCCTTGCAGAATTCGTCGAGCACCGATGTGGTCGGGTCATGCCCGAATCGAATCGTGCCTGCCTGATGGGCCACGCCTGCAATGGGTATCGACATGTGCATGTAGAAGTTCTTGCCGAGCACGTGGTGGTCGGCCATCCCCAGATGGTTGAGGAGCCGTTTCAGCTCCTCATAGAGACGGTCGGCCTCCTCGTCGTTGGTGCGGTGGTAGTTCAAGACGACGTTGCCGTCGTCGTCGAGCGTCACCCGGCTCTCTGGGTGGGGAAGATCCTCGGTCGTCAGCCAGAAGTCGACGACGTGATGGGCCACCTCGTCGAGCGACCAGTGGGGCGCCAGCTTCGTCAGCATCGGCTCCTCCCCCTTCATCGCTTCGGCGTTCGACTTGCCCACCATCTGGATGTTCCCCATCGGATACGAATAGTCCCCCGTGCCGAGATAGAAGTCGTTGAGGCCCAGGGTCTTCTGAAACAGCGTGTCGTTGCGCTCCTTGCTGATCGCCACGATCGCCTTGCTGTTGTGGAACATGTAGTTGCGGCCTACCTGGTCGGAGCCGTTGGCCAGTCCATTGGGATGGTGGTCGTTGGCCGAGGCGAGCAGGATCTTTGCGGAGTTGACGGCGCCAGCGGAGAGCACGACCACATCGGCCTCGTATTCCTCCTGGCTTCCATTGCGAGAAACGACCACCCGGGTAACCGTGCGTCCCGAGTCGTCGGTCTCCAGCCGGGTCACCTCGGCTCCGGTGAGCAAGGTGACGTTGGGATTGAACAGGGCCGGCCGGACCGCCATGACCTCGGCGTCCGACTTGGCGTGGACCAGACATGGATACCCGTCGCACCACGTGCACCTGATGCACGTGCTCCTGTCCCGCTCCGCTTCGTCGAGGAGGATGCCGCATGGGGCGTGGAACGGGTGGTACCCCCCGGCGATCAGGTCGTCGTGCAGCTGTTGGATCCGGGGCTCGTGGGAGACCGCGGGCCAGGGATACTGCTTGCTCCAGGCCCCCTCGGTGGGGTCTTCGCCATGATCGCCGTGCACCTGGTAGAGCCACTCCGCCTTCGTGTAATAGGGCTCGAAGTCGTCGTATCCCACCGGCCAGGCCGGCGAGACACCGTCGACATGCTGAAGCTCGCCGAAGTCCTGGGGACGAAGTCGGTACAGGGCCGCGCCGTAGAGCTTGGTAGCGCCCCCGACGAAGTAATGGACCTGTGGCTGGAACGGCTTGCCGTCGGAGTCGTACCAGGTGTCGGGGGAGATATACCGGCCCTCGATGAAAACCTCCCCAGGGTCCCAGTTGGGCATCTCCCGCTGCAGGAACTGTCCCCGCTCTAGGAGCAGAATGCGCTTGCCCGAGGCGGCGACCGTGTTGACCAGTGTGCCGCCACCCGCCCCGGTCCCGATGATGATGAGGTCATATCGATCAGCCATCTGGTGCTTCTCCCGATGATTTCGGTCGGTCATTTCGATGTTGTTTATCAATGCGGCGGGATTCATCCCCCAGAACGGGTGATGCAACCAGACGATTTCTCCTGCACATTCAGACCTGGAGGTACGCGATGAGCAGATTCCCGCCGATCGCCGATTACGCATTTCTATCCGATTGCGAGGCCGACGCGCTGGTGGCAGCGGATGGCTCGGTGGAATGGCTGTGTCTCCCCAGGCCCGACTCGCCAAGCGTCTTTGGTGCCCTCCTCGACCGGTCCGCCGGCAGTTTCCGGTTCGGGCCGAGCCACACACTTGTCCCTGATCATCGGCGTTACTTGCCGGGCACCAACATCGTGGAAACGACCTGGCACACCCCAACAGGTTGGTTGACCGTCTACGACCTCCTGGTCATCGCCCCGACCGAGGATCGGCCCCGGGATGAGAGCCGCCGACGTGCTCCGGCCGACGAGTCGGCGACCGGGACGCTTCTCAGAATTGCAAACTGCTTTGCCGGTCGCGTCGAGGTGCAGATCGACTGCTTTCCCCTGTTCGACTATGGACGTCAAGAAGGCCAGTGGTCGTACCCGGACGAGGACTACCACCGTGCCAAGGTGACGGGAGGCGGACTGACCATCGACGTCACCTCCGATGCTCGGCTCGACTTGACCGGTGCCCGTGCCTTCGGACAGACCACGCTTGCCGAGGGGGAGTCGACCTTCATTGCTCTTTCCTGGGTCGGCGATGCCCCGGCGGATCAGGCCGAGGCTCAAGCCGCCCTGGAGAGCACCACCAAATTCTGGAGGAATTGGCTCGACCGCGGGAAGTTCCCCGACCATCCCTGGCGCCCGTACATCGAGCGCAGCGCCCTGGCGTTGAAGGGCCTCAGCTATCAGCCAACCGGCGCCATCATGGCGGCGTCGACCACATCGCTTCCCGAGTCGCCGGGAGGGGAGAGGAACTGGGACTATCGCTACACCTGGATCCGCGACAGCGGGTTCATGCTGCGTGCTCTTCACGACCTCGGCTTCGACTGGGAAGCATTCGAGTACTTCGCATTCATCCTCGATGCGGTTCGCCGTGACTCGGACGGCGCCATGGACCTCCAAATCATGTATGGCATCGGCGGCGAGCGCGACCTGACCGAGCAGACCCTGGACCATCTCTCCGGGTATATCGATTCAAAGCCTGTGCGGATCGGAAACGGTGCCTGGGACCAGCATCAGCACGATGTGTGGGGCATGCTTCTCGACACTGTCGCCTCCCACATACACCGCGGCGGGGAGATCGGGCCCGAAACCTGGAAAGGTGTCGTGGCCATGGTCGACGAGGCCATCGACCGATACAAGGAGCCGGATCAGGGGCTATGGGAGATGCGCGGCCCGCCGCGGGATTTCGTCGAGTCCAAGATGATGTGCTGGGTCGCCGCTGATCGGGGTGCGCAACTGGCCAGGAGCCGCGGAGACGACGACCTGGCCGATCGCTGGACGGAAGCCGCCCAGCGGATGCACGACGAGATCTGCGACAAAGGCGTCGACGATCGCGGCGTTTTCCGGCAGCACTACGAGACCACCGAGCTCGACGCATCGAACCTGTTGATCCCGATACTCGGATTCCTGCCGCCGGACGACGACCGGGTCAGGGCCACCGTGCTTGCCACCGCCGACGAGCTAACTCAGGACGATCTGGTGCTGCGGTACAAGGTCGGCGAAACCGATGACGGCCTCTCCGGAGAGGAGGGGACCTTCACCATCTGCTCCTTCTGGCTGGTCTCGGCGCTGACGATGATCGGTGAGACCGACCGGGCCCGCGCCCTATTCCAGAAGCTGCTCTCTTTTGCCGGGCCATTGCTGCTCTACTCCGAGGAGATCGACACAAAGGCGGCTCGCCATCTTGGGAACTATCCCCAGGCGTTCACGCATCTGGCGTTGATCGACGCCGCCACGAGACTGATCGCCGTCGAATCGGAGACCTGATGCAGGACGCCGATACAGGCGGGCGGCACCATGTCGTGGTCGTTGGTGGCGGATTTGGAGGACTCCCCGCAAGTCGGCTGCTGGCCCGATCGAGCAACGTCGATGTCACGCTGATCGACCGGCGCAACCATCATCTCTTCCAGCCGCTTCTCTACCAGGTGGCCACCGGCATCCTTTCCCCGGGCCAGATAGCCCCTCCACTGCGCCACGTCCACCGTCACAATCGAAACGTGAAGGTGCTTCTCGCCGAGGTGACCGGCTTTGACATAGACCGACGTGTCGTCCACGCCACTCGTCCCCCCGACGAGCCGATCGATGTGCCCTACGACAGTCTGATCGTCGCAGCAGGCGCATCGCAGTCGTACTTTGGCAACGACCAGTTCGCGCTGTACGCGCCGGGTATGAAGACGATCGACGACGCCCTCGAGCTGCGGAGGCGCATCTTCGGGGCATTCGAGATGGCGGAGACTGCCGCCACCGCCGAGGAGCGAGAGCAATGGCTCACGATCGCTGTCGTCGGGGCCGGACCGACCGGAGTGGAGCTCGCCGGTCAGATGCGGGAGCTGGCCACCCGCAGCCTGCGTGGCGAGTTCCGCAACTTCGATGCCTCATCGGTGCGAGTTCTTCTTCTCGACGGTGGCGACGAGCCTCTGGCGACGTTCGGCGACAAGTTGTCCGGGAAGGCGACCCGATCCCTCGAGGAGATGGGCGTGGAGCTGCGCATGGGGACCAGGGTGACCGGAGTGGATGGAAACGGGGTGGATGTCTCCACCGCCGAGGGCGACGATCGGATTCCCGCGCGCACGGTGGTTTGGGCGGCCGGTGTCCAGGCATCCCCCTTGGCCGGGATGCTCGGAGAGGCCACCGGCGCCGAGGTCGATCGGGCGGGCCGGGTCGCGGTGCTCCCCGATCTCAGCCTCCCGGGCCACCCCGAGATCTTCGCGGTGGGCGACATGATGTCCCTCGACCGCCTTCCCGGGGTCGCCGAGGTGGCGATGCAGGGGGGCCTCCATGCCGCCCACACCATCACGCGACGTCTTGACAGCCAGCCACCGAAGGACTTCGAGTACAGGGACGTGGGCAGCGTTGCCGCAATCGGCCGATTCAACGCGATCTGCAGCGTCTGGGGTCTGCGACTGAGCGGCTTCCTGGCCTGGTTGGTCTGGTTTTTCGTTCACATGACCTTTCTCAACGGCTTCGCCAACAGATTCACGACCTTGTTCTCGTGGTTTCGCTGGAGCTTCGGACGAGCGCGTCGGGAGCGGGAGTTCAGCGTTCACCACACTGGCGGAGATCTCAGCGCACCCGACGCAGTACAGGAGGAAATCGAACCCAAGCCATTCCCGGCTGCCCCGCCAAGGTCCGACACGCGCGATTAGGACCCGGAGCTCAGGTCCCCAGCCCCACCCTGAACTGCGCCGAGTAGGCGTCACCCTGGCCGACCAGGGGTGCGGTCCCATCGATCAAGGCATTGGTCGGTGCGACCATCGGCTCCAGCGCGAGGAATTCGCGGCCAGGAGGCACCCAGACCTGGAAGTACTCGTATCCAGATCCGCAATGCATCTCGAGCGCGAGTTCGCCCATCTCGATGGACAGCCGTCGGCCGCGTCGTATTTTGTAGAGGTCGTCGAAGGTTCGGTTGGCGACCGAAGAGTTCTCTGCCTTCTCGTAGGTCACGTCTCCGGTCGGGATTCCGAACTGGTCGAGGGCGATGTGGTCCCGAGCAGGGAGCCGCAGCAGCCAGTCGCTCCTCGACGATTCGGCCAGCCTTAGGTAGGGGTGCCAGCCGAACGAGAC
>JBEVJN010000085.1:0-5216 GCA_040510135.1 Acidimicrobiia bacterium
TCGGCAGCCCGATCTCGGCCATCGCCTCCTTGAAGCGCGACCGGTCCTCCGCGGTGTGGATCGCCTCGACGCTCGCGCCGATCAGCTCTACGTCGTACTCCTCGAGCACGCCGGCCTCGTGGAGCGCGATGGCCAGGTTGAGCGCGGTCTGCCCGCCGAGGGTCGGCAGCAGCGCGTCGGGGCGCTCCCGCTCGATGACCCGGGTCAGCGTCGCCACGTCGAGCGGTTCGATGTAGGTGGCGTCGGCGAACTCGGGGTCGGTCATGATCGTGGCGGGGTTGGAATTGACCAGGATCACCCGGTACCCCTCGGCCCGCAGGACCTTTGCCGCTTGAGTGCCCGAATAGTCGAACTCACATCCCTGCCCGATCACGATCGGCCCCGAGCCGATGAGGAGGATCGATCTCAGGTCACGTCTAGCCGGCATCAGGTTTCCCCTCTTCGATCATCGTGGCGAACCGGTCGAAGAGACCGCGGGCATCGCGGGGCCCGGGGGCCGATTCCGGGTGGTACTGGACCGAGAAGGCGGGCACGTCTACCAGTTGCATCCCCTCCAGAGTCCCGTCATTGAGGTTCTGATGGGTGGGCACCAACGGACCGAACCGGCTCTCCACGGATTCGGGAAGCAGGTCAGGGCTGGCCAGACCCGACCGTGCGGGCGCCTTACGACCGGCCAGGGACCACAGGTCCACGGCAAACCCGTGGTTTTGAGCCGTGATCTCGACCTTTCCGTCTGCGAGGCGCCGCACCGGGTGATTGCCCCCGTGGTGCCCGAAGGGGAGCTTGTAGGTGCTGGCGCCGACCGCGAGGCCCAGGACCTGATGACCGAGGCAGATGCCGAAGATGGGCACCTTTCCGAGAAGACCGCGCAGCGTCTCGATAGGTGTCTCCAGAGGCTCCGGGTCACCGGGCCCGTTCGATACGAACACGCCATCGGGCGACAGAGCTAGCACAGCTTCCGCTCCGGTTCCCGCCGGCACGACGTCGACATCGAACCCACGACCCGTCAGGTTGGCCAGGATGTCCCGTTTCATGCCGAGATCGATCGCGACTACCCGGCCCCTCCTCGTGCCTTCGGTGCCGAGGGTGTACGCATGGGCCGTGGTGACGGTCGAAGCCAGGTCCTGACCCACCATCGAGGGTGCGGACGCCGCCATCTCGAGCAACGCCGGCTCATCGACCCCGACCCCGACCGCGACCGGCATCGCACCCCGATCGCGGATGTGTCTGGTCAGACGCCGGGTGTCGACTTCGGCGATGGCGACGACGCCATGTGCGCGCAGGTAGTCACCAAGAGCGCCCTGAGATCGCCAGTTGGAGTCTCGTCTCGACATGCTGCGAACAACAAAGCCGGAAACGGCCGGGCGGGAGGACTGGTCATCACCGTCGAACACGCCGTAGTTGCCAATGTGAGATGAGGTCATGACCACTACCTGCCCGGCATAGGACGGGTCGGTCAGGATCTCCTGATATCCGGTCATGGAGGTGTTGAACACGGCCTCGCCGGTCGTCACCCCGGAGGCGCCAACTGAGCGTCCCCGGAATGTCTCGCCATCGGCCGTGCACAACAGAGCATGGTCGAGTGTGGTCACCCGAGTCCCCCTTCAAAAGAGATTCGACCTTCGTGGATCGTCGCCAGCACCTTGCCAGTCAACTCCAAGCCGGCGAATGGGCTGTTCTGTGATTTGGAGACGAACGTCCCGGGGACCCAGCGACGTTTCGGATCGAAGAGGACCAGGTTGGCGGGTGACCCGGGCTCCACATCTCGACCGTGTCGATCCAATCCGGCGATCCGGGCCGGGGCGACGCTCATCCGGTCGAAGAACGTCCTCTGGTCATCACCGAGTGCGTAGGTGGCCACCACGGCTGCGGCCGTCTCGAGCCCGATAACCCCTCGCGGTGCTTCTTCGAACGGCACCGCCTTCTCGGCGGGCGAGTGCGGAGCGTGATCGGTGGCGACCGCGTCGATGACACCCTCCCGAAGTGCCGATCGCAGCGCCGCCCGATCATCGGCTCCGCGCAATGGGGGGTACATCTTGCGATTCGGGTCCAGACCGTCGACCGACGTCTCGTCCAGTGCCAGGTGATGAGGGGTCACCTCGGCTGTGACGCGAGTGCCCGCCTCGCGAGCAGCCCTTATCAAATCCACCGACTTCATCGTCGAAACATGCTGGACGTGAAGAGGGGCCCCGGTGTCCGCAGCGATCGCAATGTCCCTCGCGACAATCACGTCTTCGGCGATGCCGGGCAGGCCGGCGATCCCGAGACGCGAGGAAACCATTCCCTCGTGCATGTGACCCTCGCCGGCGATCGATCGATCCTCGGCGTGCTCGGCGACCAGGGCACCAGGCAGGTCGCCCAGATAGGCCATGATCCGCCTCAGCAGTCCGGCCTCGGGCACCGCTTCGCCGTCATCGCTGAACACCCTCACTCCGGCCTCGTACATCGCGTCGAAACCCGCCATCTCCTTGCCGACGCGACCTTTGGTCAAGGTCCCGGCCACGACGATGTCGAGCGTCTCGACGGCGCGGGCCTTCTCGATTGCGGCGATGGCCGACGACCTGCCATCCACCGGAGGCTGCGTATTGGGCATAGCCACGATGGCCGTGAAACCCCCCGTGGCGGCGGCCCGAGCGCCCGATTCCACATCCTCCTTCCAGGTCTGCCCCGGGTCGCGGAGGTGGACGTGGAGATCCACCAGACCCGGGCCGAGCCAGGAGCCTTGGGCATCGATCACCCTGGCGCCGTTCGAGATCGGTTCCGCGCCGATCGAGGTGATGGTGTCACCTTCGATCACCACCGTGGCTCGCTCGATCTTGTCCGCCCGAAGCACGCCGGCGTTTCGGATGACGATCATCCGGTGCCCTCGAGAGCCTCGGAGATCACGGCCATGCGAACGGGTACGCCGTTGGCTACCTGGGCGAGAATGAGCGATCGCTCCCCGTCAGCAGAAGCGTCGTCGATCTCGATGCCGCGGTTGATCGGCCCCGGGTGCATGAGCACCGCGGTCGGCTTGAGCATCGACAAGCGCTCCTCGCTCATCCCATAGCGTCGGCCATAACCCCCATCGGCCGGGATCCCAGCCGACGCTCCACGCTCGCTCTGGATACGAAGCAGATAGACCACATCGGTGTCGCCGAGCTCCTCGTCCAGATCGGTGCTGACCTTCACCCCCCAAGGGTTGTATCTGGGGAGGAAGGGGGTCGGCCCGACCAGGGTCAGTTCCATCCCCAGTTCCGGGAGGGCCTCGAGATGGCCTCGAGCCACCCTGCTGTTGCTGATGTCGCCAACGATGGCCATTCGGAGCCCGTCGAGATGCCCGAATTCCTGACGAAGCGTGAGAGCGTCTATCAGCGTCTGCGTGGGGTGCTCCCTCTTCCCTGCTCCGGCGTTGATCACAGGACGACCCGACCAATAGGCCGCCATCTCGCTTGCGTCGGCCAACCAGTGGCGGATGACGAACAAGTCGGTTCCGATCGCCGTGAGCGTGAGGATCGTGTCCTTGAACGATTCACCCTTGGTCGTGGAGGACAGATCAGGACTGAGATCCATGACGTGGGCACCCAGGCGGTGCGCCGCGCTCGCGAATGACAGCCTGGTGCGGGTGGAAGGCTCGAAGAATGCGGTGGTCAGGGTGACGCCGACAAGCTGATTGGTCACCGGGCTACCGACGTAACTCTGGGCGTGGTCGAGAAGCCCCTCCAGGCGCTCCCGGCTCATCCCTTTCAGGCTGATCAGCCCGGTGTGCTGATCACTCATGCCGCGCCATTCCTCTCCACCCATACCCCCTCGGCCCGGTCGACCGGGAGTATCCGGACCCGGACTACCTCCTCGTGGCTGGTCGGAAGGTTCTTGCCGACGTAGTCGGCCCTGATTGGGAGCTCCCGGTGCCCGCGGTCGACCAGGACAGCCAGCTCGGTCTGCCGCGCCCGGCCAATGTCGGCGAGCGCATCGAGGGCCGCGCGCACGGTCCTGCCGGTGTAGAGCACGTCATCGACGACGATCACACTGCGGTCGGAGATGTCCGTTGGGATTTCGGTCACGGCTGCAGCGTGACCGGGCCGCAAGGCTTGGTCATCGCGGTAGTTGCCAATGTCTAGCTCGCCTACCGGGACCTCGACACCCTCGAACTCCGCGATGAGCTCCCCAAGCAGGTGGGCCAGATGGACACCGCGGGTGTGAATGCCGACCATCACGACGGTTTCAGCGCCGCGGTGGCGCTCGAGGATCTCATGGGCGATGCGGCGCACGGCTCGCTGGATGTCCTGGCCGTTCATCACCTGGGGCATGGGCTCGACTCCGACCCCGATGGGACAAGGCCCATGTCACTCCTTCCCGGCCTCACCGGACCGCGTTTTAAAGGCGTTGCGACCTTAGCCGACCATATCCGCTCCGTCAGATTCTGGGAACACGTGCCAGGGAGGCAAGCACCCCATTGACGAAGGCACCAGAGCGCTCGGTGGAATAGGTCTTGGCGAGCCGGACCGCCTCCGACACGACCACCGCGGTTGGGGTATCGGTGGCGTGGCGCAGCTCGTACAGACCGATCCGAAGGATCGACCGGTCGATGACGGGCATTCGAGCCACGCTCCAATGCTCGGAGGCAGATTCGATCTCGTTGTCCAACTCCTCTTTGTGCTCGAGGACACCGTGGACGAGTACACCGACTCGTCCGGTCAGTGCTTCCAGGTCGGCGCTGTCGCCGGCTATCTCGGCCTGGTACAGGGCCTGGAGGGCGAGGTCTCGCGGCTCGTCCTGGCTCATACTCTGGTGAGGTACTCCCCGGTCCGCGTGTCGACTTTGACTCGATCCCCCTGCTCGACGAACAGCGGGACCTGGATCTGGATCCCCGTCTGAAGGGTGACGGGCTTGGTGGCGCCGGTCCTGGTGTCGCCTTTGACCGCGGGCTCGGCGTATGTCACTTCGAGCTCGACGGCGGCGGGCAGGTCGACAGCGATCGGGGTGCCACGATAGAGGGAGAGACTGGCCGTCATACCCTCGACGAGGTAACCGGCAGCGCCTCCGACGTCGTCACCACTGAGCGCGAGTTGCCCGAAGTCATCGAGGTTCATGAAATGGAACCCAAGATCGTCCTGGTAGAGATACTGGTGGTCCCGGCGGTCGATGATCGCCTGATCGACGTTCTCGTCGGCTCTGAAGGTCCGGTCCAGCACCTGGCCCGTCTCCAGGTTCTTGAGTTTCATCCGGACGAAGGC
>JBEVJN010000086.1:0-6217 GCA_040510135.1 Acidimicrobiia bacterium
CCGAGCGTCACCTTTACCGTGTCGGCGAGCTTGTCTACTCCCGCCTGGAGCCCCTTTCGGGCCTCCTCGTTGAAGCGAAGTTCCTTCGCTGCCATTGGTTATCAGCTCCTCAGTTGACGACGGCTAGAAGGTCGCGCTCGGACAGGACGAGATACTCGTCTGAGTCGAGCTTGACCTCGGTTCCTGCGAACTTCGAGTAGAGAACCTTGTCGCCGACGGACACGTCCATCGGGATTCGGTCGCCGTCATCGTCTCGGGCGCCGGGCCCAATAGCGATGACCTCGCCGATCTGCGGCTTCTCCTTGGCGGTGTCGGGGATGACAAGACCGGACGGAGTGCGAGACTCTGCATCCTCGGTTGGCCTTACCACCACTCGATCACCGAGCGGCTGAAGCTTCATACTATGGCTCCTCCTTGAACCTCGGTTTGTGCCTGCGCTTGGTGCCACCTGACGGTGACGCACCCAAGCATTAGCACTCGTATGGATTGAGTGCTAGACGAACACTAGCAGTCGATGCCGATGACTGCTAAATCGAAACCTGAGTCGACATGGCTCAGGTACACCCCAGGCGATTCCTGATGCAGGAACTCGCGAATACGTCACGCCCTGCTTAGAGGATCAGAAATCCACCCGACCGAGGACCCGACCCGGGTCGACGTTTTCGGCCCAGTCGGTGATCCGGCCGGTGGACAGCCAATGGGCGGCGGCGACACCGATCATGGCGGCGTTGTCGGTACAGAGGATCGGCTCGGGGACGGCCAGGGTCACCCCCCGCTTGTCCGCCTCCTCGGCGAAGCGGTGGCGCAGCCGCCGGTTGGCCAGCACCCCGCCCCCGCCTCCCACGATCCGGGCCCCGGTCTCGTCGACCGCGTTGAACGTCTTATCCACGAGCACGTCGACGATCGCCTCTTGGACCGATGCGGCGACATCGGCAAGCGGTGGCAGGTCGCCGCCAGCCCGGGCCTTGTCGATGAAGGTCACCACCGACGTCTTCAACCCTGAGAACGAGAAATCGAAGGGCCGATCGGGAAGGGCCCTGGGGAATTCAACAGCCGCCGCATTGCCGCCCTCTGATGCAGCATCGATGGCGGGGCCGCCCGGGAACCCGAGCCCCATCACCCGGGCGAGCTTGTCGAACGCCTCCCCGGCCGCGTCATCGATCGTCGAGCCCATCACCCGGTACTCACCCCATTCACCGACGTGCACGATCTGGGAGTGACCGCCCGAGGCGAGCAACGACACGACGGGCGGGCGGAACCCCTCGAATTGGAGCAGCGGCGCCATCAGGTGACCTTCCATGTGATCGATGCCGACAAATGGGAGCTGGCGTGCCCAAGCCGTGGCCTTGGCAAAAGAATGGCCCACCAGCAGCGCGCCCACCAGCCCGGGACCGGCCGTTGCGCCCACTCCATCGAGATCGGCGGGATGGATGCCGGCGTCGTTGAGAGCCTGATGGGTGAGAGACCTGATCGCCTCGACGTGGGCACGGGCCGCCACCTCGGGCACTACTCCCCCGAACCGGGAATGGAGGTCGACCTGGGAAGCGAGGACGTTGGAGAGCGCCTCGGTCCCCTGCACCACCGCGACCGCGGTCTCGTCACACGAGGTTTCGAAGGCGAGGATGAGCGGCTTCAACGTAGAAGCTCCCGGTATCCCTCACCGTCGACGTCGTGCGCCCAGAGAATGAGGGCATCGTCGTCGCCGTAATAGCCCTTTCGTATCCCCACCGGGGCCAGCCCGAGTCGGGCATACAAGGCACGGGCGGCCTCGTTGCGCGACCGCACCTCGAGAGTCAGATGCCGGGCGCCGGCCTCGACCGCGGCCTCGATGAGTGACTTCATCAATTCAAAGCCCATTCCCTGGCGCCTCCGATCGGGATCCACGAGCAGATTGGTGACGTGGGCCTCGTCGTCGACCAGCATCGCCCCGGCAAACCCCACCACGCCGTCCTCGTCGGCGGCCAGGTAGATCCGGTTATCCGCGGCGAGCTCGTTGCGGAACACGCCTTCGGACCAGGGGGCGGGCGCATTTGCCGCCTCGAGGGCCACCACCGCCTCGAGGTCGTCGATGGTGAGTGTTCGAATGACCATGGTCTTCACGCCCCCGCCCACGGGCCCTCCTCACGCAACTTGGCCCAGTTGATCGTCACGTCGGGCTCGCGGAGATACATGGGGCGGATCTCGGTCGAAGGGGGGAACTCGTTCTTCTCGTACTTGCCCCGGGCGGCCTCGGCCAGCGCCACCGCGTACGGGTACCGGGGCCGGCCCAGCTTCACCCGATGCAACCCACGCAACAGTCCTTTGGGGAGAGCGCCGGTGTCCCCCACCACCAGGCTGTCCTCGGGGGCGGAGTCGAGCTGAGCCCGCAACACCTCCGGCTTGACCAACTCGGGGTCGGTCGCGCGCACCACCCCGCCCGGAACCGGCTGGTAGCGGGCCACGGCCAATTCACCTCGGCGGACGTCGACAACGGTCCAAATCAGGCGGTGCCCGGTCCTTGCTTCCAGGGCGATGGCGTCGGTAGACACGGCGGGGATGATCGGGATCCCGAAGGCGGCGGCCAGGCCCTGAGCGGTGGCCACGCCGACGCGGATGCCCGTATACAGCCCGGGCCCGATGTCGACGGCGACCGCGTCGAGAGCCGAAGGCGACCAGCCGACCTGGTCGAAGCAGAAGTCGATGGCGGGGACGAGGAATGTGGCGTGACCAACCGGGTCGATCCGAGACGCTGCCGCCAGGGTCGTAGCGTCCTCGACCAGCGCCACCGAAGCCCCAGGGGTAGAAGTCTCGATGGCGAGCAGCCTCATGCCACCAACCCGAGATCGCGCTTGACCCAGTTGCCACTAGGCTCGAGACGAAGAGTGCGGGAACCGTCCTCCTCGACAACGAAGTCGATCAGTAGGTGGTCCTCCGGGATCTCGCCTTCGAGGGCATCACCCCATTCGATCACGAGCACTCCGTTTACAGCCAGGTCCAGGACCTCGAGATCGTCGAACTCGTTGATCGACGCGAGCCGATAAACATCGACGTGGACCAGAGGTAGAAACCCGCTCCGGTAGTGACGCACCAGGACGAACGAAGGGCTCAGCACCTGCTCCTCGATACCAAGACCGGCAGCGAGCCCCGTCGTGAACAACGTCTTGCCCACGCCGAGGCCGCCGGCGAGGAGGATGATGTCCCCCGGTCGAAGCGTGGGGGCAAGTTTCCGGGCGACGGCGCGGGTGTCTGCCTCGGTGGGACAATGGATCTCGATCATCCGAACAGCTCCATTTGAGCAGGATCGCCTTCGTCCATTGCAGCTTCCTGCTCCGGCTCGGCCGGGGAGTCGAGGATGGTGCGCACCAGAGCGAAGTCCTCGCGCATCTGATCGGCAACTCGGCCGCCGCCGCGGAGCGCGGCCGCAGGGTGGAACGTCGGGATGAGGAGCGCCCCCAGCCACCATTGATGGGGCCGGCCTCGAAGCCGTGTGATCCCGGTCTCGGTGTTGAGCAGGAGCTTGGTGGCGAAATTCCCCAACGTCATCACCACCTCTGGCGCGATCAGCCTGATCTGCTCCCGGAGATAGCCCTTGCAGGCGTCGATCTCGTCGGGCCGAGGGTCACGATTTCCCGGAGGACGGCATTTGAGGACGTTGGCGATGTACACCTCCGAGCGCTGCATCCCGATCTCGCCGAGCAAGGTGTCGAGCAACTTGCCCGCAGCACCGACAAATGGCTCTCCCTGAAGGTCCTCGTTCTGACCGGGGGCCTCGCCCACGAACATGAGGCGGGCCTGAGGATCGCCAACCCCGAAGACGACCTGGGTTCGGGTCTCGGCGAGCCCGCATTGGGTGCAAACCAGGGCGCGCGCCTTCAGTTCTTCGAGGATCTGGATGCTGTCGCTCACCGCCACCCATTGTGGCACCGGGCAGTTGGGACCTATCGCCGCACGCCTGAGATTTCTGTTCCGGATCTGTGAGAAATCAGTCGGCGGCGGCCTTCACCGCCCGCTCTATCGCCGCGGCGGTGGCCCCGAAAGCGGCCTCGGCCAGCGTCTCGACATCCGCTTCGATCCCCCCACAGGCGACTGCGAAGACGATGTCACCGTCGTATCGGGTGTGTACCGGGCGGATGCAGACCGCCATGGCGTCGTGGGCACGGACTGCTAGTCGGCTCAGAGCTGCCCGGGTCATCACTGCATCGGTGGCAATCACGACCAGAGTCGTGTTGGGGACCGACTCCGGGAAAGGGGCCGGCGGGCCTGGCTCATGGTTCCCTCCTGTGAGGGACTCGCTCGTGATGCTGAAGATGTCACCGACTGCGTTGAGCACGACCAGGGCGCCAACCTGCGCATCGCCGGCTGGGCGCAGTGCAGATCCCAGACCACCCGGTTGCATGTGCTCGAACCCACGCCATTTGGCCACGGTGGTGCCTGTCCCAACCCCTACCCGCCCCGAGATCACCGGATCCGAGGTGGCCGCGCGGTAGGCCGCCTCGCCTTGGTCGGGGCCGGGCCGGACTCCGCCCGATGCGGGATCGAGGTCGAACACCACTGCGGCCGGGACGATCGGCACCCGCGCCACGGGAGTGATGTGACCCCGGCCATCGGCTTCGAGCGCCCTGACCACGCCATCGGCCGCCGCCAAGCCGAAAGCACTTCCTCCGGTGAGGAGGATCGCCTGGATCTGCTCGATCCGCATCCCATGCTCGAGCAGGGCCGTCTCCCTCGACCCCGGTGCGGCGCCACGCACTTCGCCGGCGGCGACGTTCGGCTCCGGAAAAACCACGACGGTGCATCCGGTCCCGGCAGCAGGGTCCGACCAGTGGCCGACCTCGACACCTTCGATCGCGGTGATCGTGTCGTTCACTCCACGTACCTCCTCGGGACCCGCGGGCCGATTTCGCAGAGGACCTCGTACGAGATCGTGTCGAGGGCCCGGGCCCAGTCGTCGGCGGTGATCTCGGCATAACCCTGACGACCCATCAGCACCACCTCGTCACCCACCCCGACGTCGGCATCGCCTACGTCAACGACGATCTGATCCATCGTCACGGTTCCCGCGAGTGAAAAGGGCTCGCCACCGATCAGGACCCGGCCGGATGCGGAGAGTCGGCGCGGGTATCCGTCGGCATAACCGATCGGCACCGTTGCCACCAGCGCCGGGCCGGCCAGGGGACGGATCCGCCCGTAGCTGGGACGTGCCCCTGCCTCGAGCCGCTGAACGTGAGATACGTGGCTGACGATGCGCATGGCCGGGCGCAGGTCGATCAAGTCCCGGGTCTCGTCGCAGGGATGAAGGCCGTAGATACCCAGCCCGACCCGAGCCAGAGAACGTCGGGCGCCGGGAAAGAGGACCGCACCCGCGGTGTTGGCCAGGTGGGCGATTGGAACGTCGAAACCTGCCGTGATCTCGTCGAACCTCTCGATCTGGCGCCGGGTGTACTCAGGGTCCTCGTCGGCGACAGGGAAGTGGGTCCACAGCGCGGCAACCTCCAGCGTCGGCGTTGCGGCGATAGCGCCCATCAGTCCCTCGAGGAGAGCCGGGCCAATGCCCACACGATGCATCCCGGTGTCGATCTTCACATGGAGGTCGAATCGGACCCCGGTCTCGGCCAGGGCCTCGACGAAGGCAAGCGAATAGACCGTCGGCGTCAAACCCCACTTGGCGACCTCGATCGCATCGCGGGAGTCAGGCTCGGACAGGATCAGGATCGGCGCCTCGATCTCGGCCTCACGGAGACGGATCCCCTCCTCGAGGAGGGCCACCGCCAGCCAGCCGGCGCCCGCATCTATCGCCGCCTCGGCCACCGGGGCATCCCCGTGCCCGTAGCCGTCGGCCTTGACCACCACGCACAATTCGCTCGGGGCGATAAGGGCTCTGAAGGCGGCGACGTTGTGACGGATCGCGTCCAGGTCGATCTCGGCGTATGTCGGTCTCACCAGGCGAACCGGCCCACGTGCCGGGCCAGCGCATCGGCGGTGAGGGTGGTCGACCCGGCGAGATCGGCCCCGGCGACCCCATGCCAGAAGGCAGCCGACACCGCGGCGGTGCGGGCATCGAGACCACGAGCCCAGAGGGCTCCGATCATGCCGGCCAGGACATCCCCGGTGCCGATCGTCGCCAGCTCCGGCCCACCGGTGCGGACCAGGATCGGCTCCGAACCGTCGCTGATCAGCGTCGGATTCCCCTTCAAGACCACAAGCACACCTTTCCTGTGGGCGAATGCCCGGACGGAGA
>JBEVJN010000087.1:0-24658 GCA_040510135.1 Acidimicrobiia bacterium
TACTCACCCGTTCGCCGCTCCGTCATACCGGTGGGTTACCCCTCCGGTGTGCGTCGCTCGACTTGCATGCATTAGGCACGCCGCCAGCGTTCGTCCTGAGCCAGGATCAAACTCTCCAACGTACATTCAAGGCAGGGCACCCGTAGGCGCCCGCCAATCCTGTCAGTTATGAGTTTGCAATTGGGTCCAGGGCCCGTGAGGGGCCCTAGAGCTGATTGCTATACAGATGCTCACTCACCTCGCCGGCCCGTTGGGGCCGAGAAGTGGGTGTGCATGCTGGCTTTTGGCACATTGTTCAGTTGTCAAGGAGCCCAGAGCTCCCACCAGTGATGTCAGTCGGACCGACGGGACAACTGCGAGTCGCAGATGCCATCGTGGCCCCGATACAAAGTGAATCCGAGGCGACGCGAAAAAGGCGTCGTCCCGGGTGTTCAAGTGGGTGGCCGGGGATGTGTTCCCCAGCCGGGAGTCGAATAGTAACGACACCCTTGAGTTAGTCAAGTCAATCAGACGAGCCGGACGAAACGCCGCTTGCCAACCTGGAGCACCCGGCCAGATAGGTCATGCTTGGCGACCTCCTGAGCCTGGAGCACCGACCCGTCGAGCTTCACCGCTCCTTGAGTCAGCAATCTCCGGGCCTCCGAGCCCGACAGTCCGAGAGCGTCCCTGATCAATCCCGGGATCGCCACCGGATCGTCTGCCGGTAGTGCAAACGAATCGATCTCATCGGGCATTCCACCCTCTTTGAACACTTGATCGAACGCCGATTCGGCCCTCGTTGCCTCGTCATCGCCCCAGTACAGAGTGGTCACGGCCCGGGCGAGGTGCCGCTTGGTCTCGCCCGGGTGGAGCGTGCCTGAAGCCAATCCTGCTTCGATCTCGTCGACTTCGGATGGGTCTAGATCCGCAGCCAAACGGAACCATTCGACCATGGAGGTGTCCGGAATGCTCATCGTCTTGCCGAACATCTCGACGGGCGGGTCGTCCACCCCGATGTAGTTTCCGAGCGACTGTGACATCTTCTTGACCCCATCCGTGCCGACGAGGAGAGGCATGGTCATCGCCACCTGAGCCTCCAAGCCGTATCGCTCTTGCACGGTCCGACCCATCATCAAGTTCCAGAGTTGGTCCGACCCTCCCAGCTCGACGTCGGCCTCGACCGCCACAGAGTCGTAGCCCTGTAGCAACGGGTAGAGAAACTCCATGACCGAGATCGGGCTCCCGTCGTCGTAGCGCTTGGCGAAATCGGACCGCTCCAGCATCTGGGCCACCGTGGCTGCGGACGTGAGCTCGAGCAGACCGGCCATGTCGAGCGTCCCCAGCCATTCCGAGTTTCGCCTGATCTCGAGGTTCTCCGGAAGGAGAATCCTTCGGAACTGGCCAAGGACATTCTCTGCGTATCCGTTGACCTCCTCCGCTGTGAGCCTCCGCCGTGTCTCCGACCGGTCCGACGGGTCGCCGACCTGGCCGGTGAAGTCACCGACGATGAGGACCGCGGTGTGGCCCAGCTCCTGGAAATGGCGCAGCTTGCGGAGCACGACGGCCCAGCCCAAGGTCACGGCCGGGGCTGTGGGATCCAAACCGAGTTTGACCCGGAGCGGGCGCCCTTTCTCCAGCTTCTTGGTCAGGTCGTCGCCCGGGACAACCTGATCGGTATGACGGAGCAGGAAGGCGAGTGCGTCGTCAGGGTTCATCGGCGAGGCGACAGTAGATCGGGAAGATGCGGAGACCGACCCCCACCGGTGGCCGGAGTCACCGCCACGAATCGCCACGGGCGGTCGATTGCCTGGCTGATACCCACCCGCGGCGTGGCCATCACCAGGGCCGGTGTCGGGCCCGGCTCCAAACGGATTGGAGAAGACCCGTCGAACAAGAATGTGCCATCGTGAGAGTGGTCGACTCCAAGTGCCTGCGTCAGTTTTCCCGGGCCGTTGGCCAGGTCCCGCTCGCGACCCCGGCGCGACCGGGCCACCCCGAGGCCATCGACGATCTCCCCGCCCCGAAACAGGATCCCCCAGCCGACGCCTTCGGGACCCGCGGCCACGTTGGCGCACCAGTGGATCCCATAGGAGCGGTACACATACAGCGTCCCCGGTCGCTCGAACATCGAGCCGTTGCGCTTCGTCCTGCCCCGAAAGGCATGGGAGGCCGGATCGTCGGAGCCTTTGTAAGCCTCCACCTCGGTGATGCGGGCTCTGACCTGCTTGCCGTCGACGCGCGAGACCAGAAATGATCCGAGGAGGCGAGGCGCGGCCGCCTCGGGAGTGTCGGCCAGCTGCTCAGGAAGATCCATCTCAAGCACCCCGGAGCCGGGCGCCGAGCTGCTCGGCAGCCGAGATCATTCCTCGACGGATCGGCGAAACCTCTTCGTTGGTGAGGGTGCGGTCCCCCGAGCGCAACCGGTATCGGATTGCCACCGCCCGGCTGCCCTCGTCCACCCCGGGCCCGCGGAACACATCGAAGACGCGAGCCGACTCCACCAGATCGGCTCCGGCCCCTGCGGTGGCTTCGATCAAGCGATCAACGGCGAGATCCGCCGGCAGGAGGAACGAGAGGTCGAAGTCGATGTGGGGGAACACCGAGGGTGAGACTCCGATTACCGGGTCCACCCGGGCGAGTAGGGACTCGAGATCGAGCTCGCCGATCGCGACCCGGCCGGGTAAATCGAACTCCCGGTTGGCACGAGGGCTCAGCTCCCCGACATGACCGATGACCGACCCTCCGAGGCGCACCGCTGCCGAACGGCCCGGGTGATAGCCGGGCGACTCTGCCGGCTCGACTGCGAACTCGAGATGCCCGAGCACCGCCATGACGTGGCGAAGCACGGAGATGGATACCACGGCGTCGGCCATAGGAGGCTCCTCACCGAGGAGGTGTGGACCGAATCCACCCACGATCACCCACGCCAGCGTGGCCTGCTGCCCCGGGAGGCGGGGGTCTTCCAAAAGCGGCTCGGCCAGGAACACACGCGCCATTTCGAAGAGCGCCACCTCGGACATCCCGTACGAGAAGTTGTGACGGGCGACGTTGAGCAATCCCGGGAGCATGGTCGGCCGCATCGTGGCTTCCTCGTCCCGCAGCGGGTTGGAGACCTTCAGCAGTCGGTCCGTCTCGATCCATCCCAACTTGGCGAGATCAACGTGGTTGACAAAAGGAAGCGTCACGGTTTGATGCATTCCGATTCCGACCAGGGCGGACGTGAGCCGCCGGGCCCGCTTCTGTTCGGGGGTCAGGCCGCCACCACGACCGGTGGGCAGAGTGGCGCCGAACCGATCGTATCCGTGGAGTCTCGCCACTTCCTCGATCAGGTCCGCGGGCCGAGTCACATCGGGTCGATAGGTCGGCACGGTCACCAACATGGGATCGGTTCCGTCGACCGTCATGCCCAGCCGGGTCAAGATGCCGCTCACGCTCTCGGCGGTGAATCCCGGACCGAGAAGCCGTCCCACATCGGCCAGGGTCAGTCGGACCTGGACCGGCCGGACTTCCACGGCGATCTCGTCGATCAAGCCGTCGAGCACGCTTCCGCCACCGAGCTCGACAACCATCGCCGCCGCCCTCGCATTGGCCTGGTCGGTGAGATTGGGGTCGACTCCCCGCTCAAAACGGGTTGACGCCTCGGACATGAGCCCGTGCCGGCGGGACATGTACATGATCGTTGGGGGGTCCCAGGAAGCTGCTTCCATCAGGACGTTCACCGTCGACTCCGACACCTCCGAGCGGGCTCCGCCCATTGTTCCCGACATCGAGGTCGGTCCCTCGGCGTCATAGATGATCAGGTCGTCGGAAGTCAGGGTGCGTTGCTCCCCATCGAGGGTCTCGAGGGTCTCGCCCGTCTCGGCTCGCTTGACGGTCAGCCGATCCCCGGAGATGGTGTCGGCGTCGAACGCATGGAGAGGATGTCCGAGTTCCAGCATGACGTAGTTGGTCACGTCGACGATGTTGGAGATTGCCCTCATGCCTGCTTTTCGCAGCCGGTGACGCACCCATAGCGGCGAGTTGCCCATCTTCACCCCCCGGATCTCCCTGGCGGTGAACCGACGGCAGCCGGAGGGATCCTCGATCTGGACGCCGATTTTCGGGGATCCCGCAACGGTCTGCAGCGGGCGGTCGGGAACCCGGTATTGGATTTCGAAGCGTGCGGCCAGGTCGCGGGCGATCCCGACGAGAGACATCGCATCGGGCCGGTTGCTGGTGATGGCGAT
This sequence comes from Acidimicrobiia bacterium, assembly GCA_040510135.1. Taxonomy (GTDB): domain Bacteria; phylum Actinomycetota; class Acidimicrobiia; order Spongiisociales; family ZC4RG35; genus JARDZU01. Next base: position 4,206 of record JBEVJN010000087.1, read on the forward strand.
ATCGAAGACGACATCGGGAAGCTCGACCAGCTCGTCGAAGGGAGAACCAGGGTCCGGCTCACCGTCGAGGACCAGGATCCCGGTGTGGTCCTCCCCCAGGCCGAGCTCGCTCTCCGAGCAGATCATCCCGTTCGACTCCACCCCCCTGATGGTTCGTCGGCCGATCTCGAAGTCGCCGGGAAGCATCGCCCCCGGCTGGGCCACCGCGACATGAGCTCCCTCCGAGAAATTCCATGCGCCGCAGATGATCTGCTGAGGGCCGGATCCGGTGTCTACCTGGCACACCCGGACCTTGTCGGCGTCAGGATGGGGTGTGATCTGCTCGACCTTGCCCACAACGACCTTCGTCCACTCCGATTCGAGCACATGGAAGCTCTCGACTTCGTGCCCGAGCATGGTTAGGACGTACGACAGCTCCGTCGGGTCCGTGGTCGGGAGCTCGATGAATTCCTGCAGCCAGCGCAGTGGGACCTTCATCGGAACTGGCTCAGGAAGCGAAGGTCATTGTCGACGAAGTGACGGATGTCGTTGATGCCGTGGCGAACCATCGCCATGCGCTCCGCGCCCATACCGAAGGCAAAGCCCGAGACCCGGGACGGGTCATAGCCCACGGCAAGGAGCACGTTGGGGTCGACCATGCCGCAGCCCAGCATCTCGAGCCAACCGGCGCCGCCGCAAACCCGGCACCCAGGCTCCCCACCGTCACAGGCAAAACAGGAGACCGAGAGGTCGGCCGAGGGCTCGGTGAACGGGAAGAAGTCGGGCCGGAGCCTCACAGACGTCTTCGGGCCGAAGAACTCCCTGGAAAAGTGGGCAAGCGTTCCCTTGAGGTCGGAGAACTGGATCGATTCGTCGACGGCCAAGCCTTCTATCTGGTGAAACACGGGGAGATGCGTTGCATCGGTGGTCTCCTGGCGATAGACCTTTCCCGGTACCACCACATAAACGGGTGGCTCGTGGGTCTCCATCCACCGAGCCTGGACCGGGGAGGTCTGAGTGCGGAGAAGGACCTCGTCGGCGGGATCCCCGTAGTCGAGGTAAAGGGTGTCCGACTCGAGCCGGGCCGGATGCGTCGGCGGGGTGTTGAGAGCGTCGAAGTTGTACCACCCGAGCTCAGCTTCCGGACCGTCCGCCATCACGTAGCCGAGGCCGTTGAAGATGTCCACGATCTCATCGATCGTCTGCTGGAGCAGGTGCTGTGATCCTTGGGGGAAGGAGTGGCTCGCCAGTGTGACGTCGATTCGATCCTCGGTCAGCCGCCGCGCTTCGTCTTCGATCTCCAGCCGGATCCGGCGGGTGGAGAGCAGGTCCTGTATGCGCCCGGTGACATCGTTGAGCTTTTCCCCGACCAGGGGCCGTTCCGCCGGCTCCAGGGATCCCATGGATCTCCTCACTTCGCCAAGGCGGGAGCTCTTGCCGAGGAGGCTGCTCTCCACGCGGTCGAGTTCCTCGAGGGTCGCCGCGCCGTCTACCGCACTGGGAGCCTCGGACAACACATCGTCGAGCACCGATCTGGCATCCATGTCGGCGGCAGGTTAGAAGGCTCGCTAACGCTCGCCGTACTCCGTTTCTGGTATCTCGTCCTTGGATAGCTCGTAGATCACAATTCCTGCGGCTATGGCGGCGTTGAGGCTCTCCATCCCTCCCGGCATGGGAATGGTGATCTTGTGAGCCGACTGCTCGACCACATCGGGCGGGAGACCGGGCACTTCCTCACCCACCAGCAGGGCATAGGGGCCTGATCCCAGGTCGGTAGGGCTCACGCCGCCGCTCACGACGGTGGCAACAGTGACCAATCCGGCCGCCTCCAGGGCTGGGGTCGACGCGACCGGAGTAATAGCGACGCGAAAATGGCCTCCAGCGCCCGCACGAAGGACCTTTGGCGCCCATGGGTCGGCCGTGCCGTCCGTGTACCCGAAGTCCCAGCCGAAGGCAGCGGCGGTCCGGATCAGGGTCCCGACGTTCCCGGGGTCGCCAAGGCCCCAGGCAACGATCATGTCCCTGCCGCTCGGCGGTGAGGGTCTGGGCACCGCGACGACCGCCACAGGTCCACGTGGGGTCTCGGTATCGCTGACCCGGCGCAGTGCCGATGCTTCGACTGGTGTCAGCTCGAAGCCTTGCTCCGCAGCTAGTTGCGCCGTGACTTCGTCCTCGGGAAGGGCGAACACCACGTCGGGGATCACACCGGCATCCAGTGCAGCGGCCAGCAGACCCGGTCCCTCTAGAAGCGTCTTTCCGGTGGCCCGTCGCTCCCGGGCGCGATGGAGCCGGGCCGCCGCCACCACCCGGGGGTTGCGATGGCTGCGGACCGGCTCCACTGACTGACGCAGTGTGAGGTCAGCCCTTGCGGGACGCCTCTACCAACTGAGAGAACGCGCCGGGGTCGTTGACCGCCATCTCGGCGAGCATCTTGCGGTCGACCTCGATCTCGGCGGCTTTCAACCCTGCGATCAGCTGCGAGTAGGTGGTGCCATTCTGTCGGGCGGCGGCGTTGATTCTGGCGATCCAGAGACGTCGGAACTCGCCTTTGCGGGCGCGACGGTCGCGGTAGGCGTCCTGCATCGCGTGCATGACCTGCTCGTTGGCCGTTTTGTAGCGCCGACTGCGGGCGCCTTTGTAACCCTTGGCCCGATCGAGGACCTTCTTGTGTGATTTCTTGGCGTGGACCGCCCGTTTCACACGTGCCATGACTGAACCTCCTGAATCCTCAACGACCGAGCATCTTCTTGGCGACCTTGGCATCACCAGGGGCAAGCTGAACTTCGCCGGAGCGACGGCGGTAGGTGCCCTTCCCCTTGGCCAGACGCAGATGACCGCGCCCGGATTGACCCCTCATGTACTTGCCAGAACCTGTGACCTTGATCCGCTTCTTGGCGCCGCTGTGTGTCTTCATCTTGGGCACGGCTAACTCCTGTTCGTCCTACTGCTCATCTTCGGCGGTCTCGACGGAGGCCCTCGTCTTCCGGGAGGGCGCAAGGACCATGGTCATGCTCCGCCCTTCGAGTTTGGCGGTCTGCTCCGTGACCGCGACATCGCTCAATTCCTCTGCCAGTCGGTCGAGCAGTTCCTTGCCGAAGGCGGGGCGCTCCTGCTCACGTCCGCGGAAGCGGACCGTGACTTTCACCTTGTCCCCTTCCTCGATGAATTCCTGGGCCTTGCGACGAGTGATGTCGAAGTCGTGTTCCCCGATCCGAACCTTCATCCGAAGCTCCTTGATGGTGGTCCGGGTCTGCTTCTTCCGCGCCTCGCGCGCCTTGACCGACTGCTCGTATTTGTACTTGCCGTAGTCCATCAGCCGGCAAACCGGCGGCTTGGCGTTGGGCGCCACTTCCACGAGATCCAGGTCCAGCTGTTCTGCCAGCCACAAGGCCTCGTTCAGCTTCTTGACCCCGATCTGTGCCCCATCGGGGGCGATGACCAAGACTTCCTTGGCCCTTATGGCGCCATTCACACGGAGCTCGTTGATGCTCTTACCTCCTGTTGATGTTTGATTGTCTGCAAAAGAAAAAGGCAACAGGCGAAAGACCTGCTGCCATGCCCTCGAACCGGGCTCCGAAAGAGAGATCGGTCTGGTGATCGGACCACGGCTCGCCTGTCACCCCGATCGGGGCGGCGGCCGGGTGGGGAAGCAGCGCTTCCGCTCTTGCCATTGATTGTACCGACGAGGTTACCAGTCGGGTGGCCGGAATCGGTAGTCGCAGCTCAACCCGCATCGAGACCCCGCAATGCCGCCGCGGTCCGCACGGCGGCCTCCGCCGCCTCGAATCCTTTGTTGGAAGGACCGTCGGCGGCGCGCTCCACGGCATGAGCGAATTCGTTTACCGCGAGAATGGCATTGGTGACCGGGATGCCGGTGTCGAGCGCGACCCGGGCTATCCCAGCGGTCGACTCCCGAACCACGATCTCGTAGTGATCGGTGTCACCTCTCACGATGGTCCCGATCGCCACCACAGCGTCGCAGCCGGCGTCCGCGAGCCCGAGTGCGGCAATCGGCAGCTCCAGGGCCCCGGGCACCCGAATCACCGTCACCTCCACCCCTAGAGCCTCGAGACGGGTCACCGCCCCCTCGAGCAAGCGATCGGTGACGGATCGGTTCCAGGTGGCCACCGCGACACCCACGTGGAGACTGGTGCCGTCGAGTTCCCCCTCGATCGTTCGGGTCATGCCCCTTGGCCCAGATCCATTTGGTGTCCCAGGCGGGTGGCCTTGGCCCGCAGGTAATCCCTGTTCTCGTCGTTGGCGTCGATGAACAAGGGGACCTGTTCCAGGATCGATAGACCGTATCCCTCGATCCCGGCGCGTTTGGTGGGGTTGTTGGTCATGATCCGCATTGACCGTACGCCGAGGTCGTAGAGGATCTGGGCGCCCACCCCGTAGTCGCGTGCATCGACCGGTAGCCCCAGGTTCACGTTGGCGTCCACCGTGTCGAACCCCTCGTCCTGCAGCTTGTATGCCGCCAGTTTGTGGAGCAACCCGATGCCCCGTCCCTCGTGGCCCCGGATGTAGAGGACGACGCCGCGGCCCTCACCGGCGACACGGGCCATTGCCTGATCCAGTTGGTCGCCACAATCACACCGCAGGCTGCCGAAGACGTCGCCCGTCAGGCACTCGGAGTGGACCCTGGTGAGGACAGACTCACCGTCGCCCAGGTCCCCCATCACCAGGGCCATGTGCTGGCGGTCGTCTACGAGCGACCGATATCCGACTGCGGTGAAGGTGCCGTACTCGGTGGGGATGCGTGCCTCGACGACCCGTTCGACCAGCTTCTCCTCCCGGCGCCGGAAGGCGATCAGGTCGGCGATGGTCCCGATCAGCAGTCCGTGCTCCTCGGCGAACTGCTCCAGCTCGGGGAGCCGGGCCACCGTTCCGTCATCGTTCATCACCTCGGCGAGGACCCCTGCCGGGTATTGCCCCGACATCCGGGCGAGATCGACGGCCGCCTCGGTATGCCCCGCTCTCTTCAAGACCCCGCCTGGCTCGTAGCGCAGCGGGTACATGTGGCCCGGGCGGGCTAGGTCATGTGGCTTCGTGTCGGGATCGATCACCGCTCGGATCGTCTTCCAACGATCCGAGGCCGAGATGCCGGTGGTGGTGCCTTCGCGGGCGTCTATCGACACGGTGAAGGCGGTTCGCCGGACGTCCGTGTTGCGGGCCACCATCATCGGTAGGTCGAGCTCGTCGAGCCTCTCGCCGATGACTGGCAGACAGATGATGCCGCTGGTGTGCCGCAGCATGAAACCAACCTGCTCGAGCGTGGCGGCCTCGGCCGCGATGATCAGGTCGCCCTCATTCTCGCGATCCTCGTCGTCGACCATGATCACAATCTCCCCGCGCGCCACGGCTGAGATGACGTCTTCGATCGGGGAGAAGCTCATGATCCCGCCTTCAGCAGCTTTTCGACGTACTTGGCAAGCACATCGACCTCAAGGTTGACCTTCTCCCCGACGGCACGCAAACCCAAAGTGGTCACCTCAAGTGAGTGGGGTATCAAGGCGATCTCGACTTGTTCACCCTCAACGGAAGCCACGGTGAGGCTGACGCCGTCGACAGTGATCGAGCCCTTCTCGATGACATAACGGCTGAGAGCATCGGGGAGACTCAGTCGAATCCGTTTGCCCTGACCCTCGGGCTCCACGGCGACGATGACTCCGACCCCGTCGACATGACCCTGCACGATGTGCCCGTGGAACCTGCCGTCCGCTCGCATCGGTCGTTCCAGGTTGACCGGGTCGCCGGGCCGCAGCTCACCGAGGGTTGAACGGCTTATGGTCTCTGTCACCACATCGACTGCGATCCGCCCATCCCCGGTCTCGACCCCGGTCAGACACACGCCATTGACCGCGATCGATCCACCGAGCTCGATCCGGGGAAGAGGACCCGTGTCCAGAACGAGTCTCATTCCCCCGCCGGCGGTCTCGACGGAGAGAACTGAGCCCCGATGCTCGACGATCCCTGTGAACATCTAATCGAACTCGATTCTGATATCAGGCCCAACCATCCGGACGTCCTTGATATTCACACCTCTGGATTGTGCCATGGTCGCGAAATCTCCTTCTATCGGGGCCATGCCGCGTCCCCCGGCCACCTGCGCCCCGACATAGATCACCCCCCGGGAAATCACTCCGGCCCTCCACCACGCCCCCGCCAGCTGCGGACCCCCTTCGAGGAGGACATCGAGCAGCCCGCGATCCGACAATGCCCGCGCCGACTCCACGGGGTCGGGCCACTCCTCTTCGCCTCCAACGACCACGACGTCACCAGCGGGGACACCGAGCGGTCGGGCGCTGATCACGATCGGGGACCGCTCCCAGATCTGCCTTTCAATAGGGAGGGACTGACGGCCGGCCACGACCACCGGAACCGGCTGCCTCTCGACGCCGTCGATGCGGGCGGTGAGCAAAGGGTCGTCGGCGCGGAATGTCCCGGCACCGACGACCACGGCGTCCATGACCGAGCGAAGGCGGTGTGCATCCAGTCTCGCCTCTTCAGAGGTGATCCATTGTGAAGATCCGTCGGTTGCGGCGACCGAGCCGTCCAGCGTCATCGCGCTCTTCAGGGTGACCAGCGGAAGCCCGGTCCGCCGATGGTGGAAATAGGCAGGGTCGACGGCCCTTGCGTCGTCCTCCAGCATCCCGGTCTCGACTTCGAGCCCGGCCCCCCTCAGCCAGGCGATCCCCCCTCCGGACACCCGGGGATCGGGGTCGATCGCCCCGATGACGACTCTCCGTACCCCGGCCTCCACCACTGCCGGGGAACAGGGTGGGGTCAGACCCTGGTGGCTGCAAGGCTCCAATGTCACGTAGAGAGTGGCCCCTCGCGCCTTGTCCTGCGCCTTGTCGAGGGCAGCGATCTCGGCATGGGGTTGGCCCGCTCCGTGATGGGCACCCTCTCCCACCACTTGACCCGAAACGTCCACCAAGACAGCGCCAACCCTCGGATTGGGATGGGTCCGGTGGGGTGCGGCGAGCTCGATCGCTCGTCGCATGTGGCGGGCATCGCCCACTCAGCGGCCCGCCACTAAGTCGTGCGTCGATCGATGCGGTAAGTGGAGCCCTGCTGCTTCTTGGCGAATTCCTTCATTTCCACCGCAATCGCCGACGCCTCCCACTGTGTGGAGATCTCGCGCACGTCCGTGGACGCTACACCCAGGGACAGAGATACCACGGGGAACGCGAACCGCTCCCCGCGCCGGTCGATCACCTCGATGTACCCGCGGAGGGCATCTGCGGTGTCGTAGAGATCGAGGATCCCGTCGTCGAATCGCTCGATGACCTCTTTGCAGAAGGACTCGGAGACTTCGGGGGGAATGATCGCAACGAAATCGTCGCCACCGATATGCCCGACAAAGGCACCGGCGATACCCAGGCTGTCGGAGGCGTCGTTGAAGCATTTGGCGCAGAAGCGGATCACTTCGTCGCCGCGCATGAACCCGTAGTGGTCGTTGAAAGCCTTGAAGTTGTCGAGGTCGCCGTGGACGAGGGCGAAGTCGCGACCGGACGAGATCCTCTCCTCCACTTCCCCGGTGATCTTGAAGTTGCCGGGGAGACCGGTGAGGGGCGACAGGTCGCGGGCAGCCTGCGTTCTGCGAACGACCGCGCGGACCCGGGCAACGAGCTCGTTGATGTCGAACGGCTTGGTTATGTAGTCGTCGGCTCCCAGCTCGAGGCCACGCACTCGGTCTTCGGGGAGACCCCGGGCGGTGAGGAGGATGATCGGGATGTTCCCGGTGGAGGCCTGACTGCGCAGCCTGTGGAGGGCGGTGAGCCCATCCATGCGCGGCATCATGATGTCGAGGACGATCACGTGCGGGGGTGTCGCAGTGGCCTTTTGCAGGGCGTCTTCGCCGTCGACTGCGGTTTCCACCTCGAACCCCTCGAGCTCGAAGTTGACCTGGACCACGGCGAGGATGTCCGGATCGTCGTCCGCGATGAGGACTCGTTCGCTCATTTGCCTTCTATTGCCCTTCTCAGTTCGGCAGCAGCCGTCGGCGGATCATCCGCCCCGAAAATCGTCGTCCCAGCCACGAGCACGTTGGCTCCCGCCGAAACGGCCTGACGAGCGGTTTCGAAGTTGATTCCACCGTCGATCTGAATATCGGTCCCCAGTCCACGGTCCTCAACCCATTCTCTCGCCTCCGCCACCTTGGATAGCACCTCGGGCATGAAGCCCTGGCCGCCGAATCCGGGCTCGACCGACATCATCAGGACCAGATCGCTTAGCTCCATGAAAGGCCGCACCGCGGCGAACGGGGTCGCAGGGTTGCACACCAGACCGAATCCCAAGCCGATCTCACGCGCCTGCTTCGCCGCGTCGGTGGGGTCGGGCATCGCCTCGATATGCATCGTCACCGAATCCGCTCCCGCCTCGGCGAGGTCGGTCAGGTAGGCGTCCGGGTTGGTCGTCATCAGATGGCAGTCGAAATGGAGGCTGGTGATAGGCCTGATGCCCGCGATGACCGGGATCCCAAAGGAGATGTTGGGCACGAAATGCCCGTCCATCACGTCGATGTGCAGCCAGTCCGCCTCCTTCTCGACCGCCAGGATCTGTTTCTCCAGGCACCTGAAGTCGGCTGCCAGCAGTGATGGGGCGATCTTCAGCGCGGCCATGGAGCGAGTCTATGTTCCGTCCGCGGCCCTGCTCAGGCGATGGTCCCGCTACTGCGACGACGGCCGCGAAGCCACGATCCGCCCGACATCTCACGCTTGCCGGCCGGAAGAAGTGTCACCAGCTCCATTCCCCCGTCGCTCAACCCGGCGACAGGCACGCCTTCGACGTCCATCCAGCGACCTATCTCCGGGGCCATCTCATGGGCCCGAGCCTGCAATACCTGGTGACGCTCCCCGTCGATGACAAGAGTGGCCCCGGGATCGGGTGAGAGGGCTCTCACCCGGTTCGCCTCTTCGATCCGCCTGCCGTCCACCCTGACCACTCGTTCATGCGGTTCGATCTTGGATGCATAGGTGAGCCCCTCATCGCTCTGTGGCATCGGCTCGCGGGTGCCGTCCAGGTACGGGGTTATGACCTCGGTCATCAGCCTCGCTCCGAGCTCGGCAAGACGTGAGGTCAGCTCCCCTGCTGTCTCCTCATCGTCGATGTCCACCGCCTGTGCCGTGATTACCGGCCCTGTGTCGAGACCCTCGTCGAGTCGAAGGATGGTCACGCCGGTCATGGGATCACCGGACATGAGGGCCCTGCTCACCGGTGCGGCTCCCCGCCAGCGGGGCAGCAAGGAGAAGTGCACGTTCAGCATCCCGGCGCCGGGAATCGACAGCGCCTCGGGTCTCAGGATGCGGCCATAGGCCACCACCACCGCGACATCCAACCCCTCAACTGACTCGAGCGTCTGCCTCAACTCATTATGAGTCGTCGGCTGTGTCACCCTCAATCCGAGACCCTCCGCCTCGATCTTGACCGGAGGAGGCGTGACTTGACGGCCCCGGCCACGGGGGCGATCCGGCTGGGTGATGACGACGGGAACTTCGTGCATGGCGGCCACGGATCTGAGGGTGGGCAACGCCGCTTCCGGGGTCCCCAGGAAGGCAACCCGGCTCACTCGAGTGTGGCCAGCCCCAGGGCCTCGTCTCTCAAATCACGCAGGGCCTTCTTGCGGACCGGCTTGTCGAGCCGGTCGATCAGCAGCTTTTGATCGAGATGATCGATTTCGTGTTGGAGGACTCGCCCGAGCAGGCCGTCGCCGGCGTATTCGACCTCGTTCCCATCGAGATCGAGGGCACGCGCTCGGGCGAATCCGGGCCGTTTGATCTCCCACCAGTGGCCGGGCACCGAAAGGCACCCTTCCTCGTACTCCCATTCGCCGCTCAATTCGACGATCTCCGGATTGATCATCACCCTGGGTCCCAGTTCGTCTTGGGCGTCGAACACGGCTACTCGTCTCGGGACACCAATCTGATTGGCGGCAAGCCCGACGCCGGGCGCCTCGTACATGGTGTCGAGCATGTCCTGGACCAGGGTTCTCACCCCGTCGTCGATCTCGATCACCGGCTTGGTCTCGAGACGCAGCACCGGGTCGCCAAATGTGCGGATCGGGTAGACGGCCATGGTGGCGTGTGACTCTAAATCCCCTCTTGATGTGTCACAGGTCGATCGGGTCGGCGTCTATGCGGACGGTCGCTCCTGCCTCCCGCCAGCGCTGGACGAGTGGGCGCAACCGAGGCTTGAGGGCCCCGAGCGAGCCCTGGAGGAGCCATCTCCAGCCCTGGGCAGCAGGGGCAGGGCCCAGCACGGTGGGTGGTAACAGTGACCTCAGGTCGGCGTCGAACCTCGATGGCCCCTCTTCACCCCGGACCTCGATCGCCAGCATCTCGGTGGCAGGAGGCAATCCGAGACGGGCCCGTTCCACGAGCAACCCTTCCAGATATGGAACCGGGTCCCCTCGCCGCAGCGCCGTGACCAGAGGGGCGTCGGGCAGGGATGTCTGAGCCATCATGCGTCTCCCGTGGCCCGCCTCGACGACGTTGGCGAGCCGGGCCAGGATGCGAAGCGCCTCCTCAGAAGTCCGGTAATTGTGGCCGAGCATCAGGCCATCGACGTCGACAGCCACCGCAAGTGGCACCGAACTCAGAGTGGACAGATCGCGTTCCGTTCCCACTGCCACCGGCAATTCGGTCGGATGGAGGCCGGCCACCTCACGACCCAGACGCCGGTTGATCTCCTTGATCAGGCGTTCGGGCTCAGATCCCATCTCCTCGAAGACCGTTCCGCCACAGCTCGGGCAAGGGCCGGTCGGCCGGCCGCAACGGCGGCATGTGGCCTCGCGGCCCGAACGGGATCCGCACCCTTCGCAGACTCGCACCCGTCGACAGGAGACGCAGCGCATGGATGAGTCCGACGCCCGGCGATGTGTGAACACGAACGATTTCCTGCCACCGGCCATCGTCGCCCGGATGGCTGCCACCGTTCTGTCCGCGAGTGTGCCCGACCCCGGTGGGTCGTCGCGCCGGTCGACGATCTCGACCAGTGGCCATGCCCGTTTCGAAGGGATGATGACCTCGGGCCCCGAAGCCAGGACTTCGAGAGAAGGGGTGGGACCGAGGAATGCCAACGAGAATCCTTCGACCCGGGCCCTGGTCGACATGACCTCTCTGACGTGAAGAGTGGGTGTCTGCCGATCTTTCATCGCTCGTCGCCCTTCCTCGAGCACGATGGCAAGAGCCAGTGAAGGAACGCGCCACATGGCGACCCGAGGAGTCCCGATGATCAGCCGGCCCGGCCCTTGGCTGTCGGTCCACGCCCGGGTTAGATCCCCCGCCACCTCCCCGGCGGCGACCGTGGCCTCGAAGCCGAGATCCCGGGCACCATTCCCAACCGCATGCGCTTCCGCTTCGGTCGCCACGACGATCATCACCGACTTCTCCGCCTCGAGCACCGGGAGCACGGTGTCGAGCCAGTCGAGCGTCTGCCACGGCCCGATCACCGCAGTGGCCGGGCGGCGGCGGCCGGCGGCGATCTCGCGGGTGACGCCGAGCAACGGATGTGCTCCGACCGGATGGCTGACGTGACCGGGCGCCTTCTCAGGCGTCTGCGAAGTTGGGAGGTTCGGTGGCGTCGAGCGCTCGAGCAACACAGAGAATGGCGCTATGTAATGGGTCGCCGCCCATTGGATCGTCTTGAGAAAAGCGGGGTCGAAGACCGGGATCTCACTCGACAGAGCGGCTATCTCCTTGAGCGCCCCCGCTCGTTCGCCGCCAAGCTCCACCACGAAACCCCGCGTCTTCCGTCCCGACAGAGGAACCCTGACAATGGAGCCGACCTGCACTGGGCCTCGAAGATGATCGGGGATGTCGTACCAAAAGCCGTTGTCGACCGCGAACGTCGGGACACTGGGTACAACGCGAGCCGTCGGTCGACTCAGAGACCGGCCGCCCCTCTGAGGGCGTCGACCATGTCGAGACGCTCCCAGGAGAATTCTGGGCGACCGAAATGCCCGTAGGCGGCCGTCCCAGCGAAGATCGGTGTCCTCAAGTCGAGGTGGTCGATGATCGACGCCGGTCTGAAGTCGAAAACCTCCCTGACAATGTTCTCGATCTTCTCAGGTGCGACCTCCTCGGTACCAAAAGTCTCGACATGGATCGAGAAGGGCTCGGCCTGACCGATGGCGTAAGAGAGCTGGATCTCGGCCTTCCTTGCGATGCCGGAGGCGACGATGTTCTTGGCCGCCCAGCGGGCGCCGTAAGCGGCCGAGCGATCGACCTTGGTTGCGTCCTTACCGGAGAAGGCGCCTCCACCATGACGGGCGTAGCCGCCATAGGTATCGACGATGATCTTGCGGCCGGTGAGGCCGGTGTCTGCCACCGGCCCCCCGACCTCGAATCGGCCCGACGGGTTGAAGATGAATCCGAGGTCCGGATCGAGCATGTCTTCGGGTATCACCGCCGCCACCACGGCGTCGAAGACCTCCTGTCGCATCTCTCCCTGGTCCTTGTCCTTGGCGTGGTGGGCGGAGATGAGGACCTTCTCCACTGCCACCGGGCGGTCACCCTCATAACGGACCATCACCTGCGTCTTGCCATCGGGCCGGAGGTACTCCAGCTTGCCGGTTTTCCGCACCTCGGTGAGACGCTCGGCCATCCGGTGGGCGAGCTCGATCGGCATGGGCATCAACTCGGTGGTCTCATCGACGGCGAAGCCGAACATGAGCCCTTGATCACCGGCGCCGAGCTCACGATCGACACCCTCGGAGATGTCCGGGCTCTGCTGTTGGACCCGGTCCTGAATCTCGAGCTGACCGGTCGCAAAACCCGGATCGAAGCCGTCGTAACCGATGCGCCGAACCGTGTCGTCGACGATGGCGGCGACGTCGGGCTTGGCTCCCCTGCTGATCTCACCACCGACAACGGCGAGGCGGGTGGTGACGAAGACCTCGCACGCAACCCGCGCCATCTTGTCGTTGACCAGTGCGGCGTCGAGCACCGAGTCCGAGATGGCGTCGGCCACCTTGTCCGGGTGGCCTTCAGTGACCGACTCGGAGGTGAAATACCAGCTTCTCATGCGGGAGCGAGATTAACCCTGTTCCCCGAGGTCGGCGGCCACCCTGTCGAGGAGTCGTTCGGCCACCTCGACCTTGGCGAGGAGTGGGAGCTCCTCGCTGCCCCCGGACCGATCGATCAGGACTACCCGATTGGTATCGGTGCCGAATCCCGACCCGGGCTCGGTGACGTCGTTGTAGACCAGGATGTCGACATCCTTCTTCCGCGCCTTCTCCACCGCCCGCTCCAGGCCACCGGTCTCCGCGGCGAACCCGACGGTGAATGGCCTGGGATCGCGCTGCACGACCGACGCCAGGATGTCCGGGGTCTCGGCGAGCTCAATCGAAGGAAGCCCGTCTGCTCTGGGGATCTTGGACTCCGAAGCAGATCGCGGCCGAAAGTCGGCGACGGCCGCTGCCATGATGGCGATATCGGGCTCGACGCCCGCGACCGCGGCGAACATCTCCTCGGCAGTCTCCACACGGATCAGCTTCACCGCCGGATGGGTGGGGAGCTCGGCGGTAGTCACCAGAGTCACGTCGTACCCACGTCGCACCGCCGCGTCAGCAATGGCGTGGCCCATCTTCCCCGACGAGCGGTTGCCCAGAAAGCGCACCGGATCGACCGGCTCGCGGGTGCCTCCCGCAGTCACCAAGAGCTTTCGGCCGTCGCCCTCCCCGCGGAGGATGTCCCCGGCAGCGGCAACGATCTCCTCGGGTTCGGCGACCCGGCCGGTCCCGATGTCTCCCCCAGCCAGAGATCCGACCTCAGGGCCAATGACGTGATAGCCGAAGCCACGCAGGGTCTCGAGGTTTCGCTCGGTGGCGGGATGCTCCCACATCTCGGTGTGCATCGCCGGTGCCAGCAGCACCGGGGCATTCGTGGCAATGATGGTGGCGCTCACCAGGTCTTCCGAGATTCCGTTGGCGACGCGACCGAGAGTGGCCCCGGTGGCAGGGGCAACGATCACCAGATCCGCCCAACGGGCCAACTCGGTGTGCGGTGAGACCAGATCGGCGGCGAACAGCGACGTGAAGGGGTGCTCTCCGGTGATGGCGGCGAACGTCTGGGGGCCAACGAACTCGAGGGCAGACTCCGTCATCTCCACTCGCACGGTGGCGCCGGCCTCGACGAGACGCCGGGCCAGGTAAGCGGACTTGTAGGCGGCGACGCCGCCTGTGACGCAGAGAAGGACGCGGCGGCCCTGCAGCATCACTCTTCTACGGTGTCGACCGAGACCTTGCCTTCCGCGATCTCCTCCATGGCGATCGTCAACGGCTTGCGCGACAACGAGTGGACCTGGGGCGGGACGAACTCACCGTACCCGACTCCGAGCTGGTGGAAATAGCCGTTGATTTGGCGGGCTCGGCGAGCCGAGACGACGACCGTCGCGAAGCGATTGCCGATCTGGTCGATGACCTGTTCGATCTTCATGGGATCCTTTACGGGAAGGGGGCAGCCACAGAGTACCCGATCAACGAGCAGTAATCAGCGCCTCGAGCTCCGATATCGCCTGCTCGAGATTGTCGTTGACGATGATGTGGTCGAAAAGCTCGGGCGCCTCGATCATCTCCGATTTTGCGATCTCGAGGCGGTCTTCGATGTCCTCATCGGAGGTGTCGCCCCTGCGGCGCAACCTCCTCTCCAGTTCCTCGAGACTCGGAGGGGCGATGAAATACATGATCGCGTCCGACTTCCTGTCTCTCACCTGGCGGGCTCCTTGGATCTCGATCTCGAGAAGGATGTCGCGCTGGTCGGCCAGGGTCTCCTCGATGGGGCCTGCAGGCGTCCCGTAGTAGCGATTGTTGTAGATGGCCCACTCGAGAAGCTCGTCGTGCTCGATCATGCTCTCGAAATCTCGTCGTGAGATGAAGTTGTAGTGGACGCCGTGTCGCTCGCCGGGGCGGGGCAGTCTGGTGGTCGCCGACACAGAGAACTCGATGCCGAGGCGTTCGATCAACTCTCGAACGATGCTCGACTTTCCCGAGCCCGACGGCCCGGAGACGACGAGAAGCCGGGCGGCCACCACCTCAGGAGAACTCGGCTAGGAGAGCCTCTTTCTGCTTGTCTCCCAGACCCCTGATCCTTCGGTTTTCGGCGATGCCCAGCGATTCCATCATGCGCTTCGCCTTGATCTTCCCGGTGCCGGGCATGGATGCGATGACTCGCTCCACCTTCAGCCCGGCGAGGATGTCATCACTGTCGGCCTTCTCGATCAGCTCGGACAGACGGAGCGTCCCCGTCTTCAGCAGCTCCTTTGCCTCGGCGCGCACCCTTCTCGCCTCCGCCGCCTTGGCCAGCGCCGCCGTTCTCTGCTCATCGGTCAATTGGGGTGGTTGGGCCATGTCCTCATCTCGTTCGACGAACGAAAACCCTAGCCAGCGTGGCCAGCGCCGGCGGCCGAAACCGCAGCCTCGATCTCCTGCGAGACCGTCTCCGCCGCCGCAATGGGATCGGCGGCAGCCGTGATGGGGCGGCCCACCACGAGCAGGTCTGCCCCCGCTCCGATCGCCTCGGCCGGGGTGGCGACCCGCCTCTGGTCGGCCGCTTCCGAGCCGGTGGGTCTGATCCCTGGAGTGGCCACGATCAGATCGAGCCCGAGTGCCTTCACCGACTCCGCTTCGGGCACTGCGCAGACCACGCCTTCAGCGCCGGCGCCGGCAGCCAGACGAGCCATCGCCCCGGTGTGCTCAGCAACTCCCATGCCGAAACCGATTGCCTTCAGGGTCGCTTCGTCGAGAGATGTGAGAACGGTGACAGCAAGAATCCCGGCCCCGGGTTCGGCGCCGACGGCCAGCCCCTCGACTGCTGCCCGCATCATCTCCTCACCCCCTGACGCATGGACGGTGACCCAGCGGGCGCCGATGGAGCCCAGACGGGCCGCCGCTCCGGCCACCGTGTTCGGGATGTCATGGAGTTTGGCGTCTACGAAGACCGGAGCACCGAGGGCGGCCACGTGCGATACGACCCCGGGGCCCTCCCCCATCAAGAGCTCGAGGCCGACTTTGAAACCACCAACATAGGGATGGAGGTCACGGGCGAGACGTAGTGCGACTTCCCCGCTGGGCACGTCCAGAGCCACCACCAGCAAGCTCACCAGGGCACAACTCTTCCGACCATGTCCGGCACCTTGAGCGCGCGCCGTTCCAGTTCGCGGCTCAGCTCACGCTCGATCCGCTTGCCGACGCGGGGCTCGGCGAGATGGGCGGTGCCGATGGCCACGGCCGATGCGCCAGCCAACAAGTACTCGATGACGTCGTTTCCGGTCATGACACCCCCGCAGCCGACAATGGGAGCCGCGGGCAGGGCGCGGGCGACTTCGTACACGCAGCGAAGGGAGATGGCCTTGAGCCCGGGGCCGCTGTAGCCGCCGACCCCACCACTGAGCAGCGGACGGGCTGTGCGCGGGTCGATGCCGAACCCCGGAATGGTGTTGGTGAGGGTGAGGAAGGTGGCTCCTGCCTCCAGACAGGCGGTGGCCACGCTCACGATGTCGTCGGTGTTGGGCGAAAGCTTGGCCCCGACCGGCACCTCGCAGGTCGAGGCCACCGCAGCGATGACATCGGACGAACGTGAGGCATCCAGCGAGAACATGCGCCCATCATCGAGGTTGGGGCAGGAGAGATTGACCTCGACGACTTGCACGCCGGCCGAGACGAGCCCTTTGGCCACCATGGCGAACTCGTCAGGGCTCTCCCCCACTGCGGAGCCCCACACCGGCACCCCGAGACCACCGATCAGTGGGGTCATCTTCTCCACCCAGGCCTCGATTCCAGGGTTCTGGATGCCGATCCCGTTGAGCATCCCTGGCCCGGCCGGGGCGAGACGAGGTGCGGCCCTGCCCGCCCATTCCACCGGGGCGACCGACTTGGCTACGGCGGCACCGTACGGGGCGACATCAGCCACCTCTGCCCACTCCCAGACCGACCCGACCGTCCCCGAGGCGGCGATCAATGGGCTACGCAGCTCGATCGGGCCCAGGCGCGACTTCAGACGGTCTGATGCCATTCCTGGAGGCTCCTCGGCCGCTGGATGGCGCCAGGCCCGGCGCGCAAACTGCGCGCCACTGCCAGCCCGCCCTGGATCGTGGTGACACACGGTATGGAGTGGGTTCGAGCCGCAATCCGGATCGTTCTGCCGTCCGATCTCGCCTTGCCGCCACGAGGGGTGTTGATCACGAGTTGCACCTCTCCGTCCTCGAGGCGTTGCCCGATGTCCCTGGGCCCCTCACCGACCTTGTGGACCGGCTCGGCGTCGATGGCGTGATGCTTCAAGTAGCGGGCGGTGCCATGAGTCGCCACCAGGTCGAACCCCAACATGGTGAAGGCCTGGGCCACGGCCAGGCCCATCGGCTTGTCCCGGTCGGCGAAGGAGAGAAACACCCGGCCCCGCGTCGGCAGGATGTGCCCGGCGGCGAGCAAGGCCTTGGCAAAGGCAACCCCCACGTCGGGCCCAATCCCCATCACCTCTCCAGTGGCCCGCATCTCCGGTCCCAGCACTGAGTCTTCTTCGGGGAATCGATTCCAGGGGAGAACTGCGTTCTTCACGGCGACGAAGTTGGGGCGCTGCGCCGAGACAGGAACCACTCCCTCCCGACGAAGATCCTCGAGAGAGCTGCCCATCATCACCCTGGCCGCAATGCGTGCCAGCGGCAGGGCGGTGGCCTTGCTGATGAAGGGGACTGTCCTGCTCCCGCGAGGGTTCGCCTCCAGGACGTATACGTCATCTCCCTTGACCGCGAATTGGAGGTTGATCAAGCCCCGCACGTCGAGGGCGGCCGCTAACTCCGATGTCGCCCGAAGGATCTCCTTGTGTGCTTCGTCGGAGATCGTCGGCGGCGGGGTGACGCAGTCAGAGTCGCCCGAGTGGACACCCGCCTCCTCGACATGCTCCATCACGCCACCGAGGAAGAGCTCGGATCCGTCGTAGACGGCGTCGACGTCGATCTCCACCGCCGCCTCGAGGAAACGATCGATGAGGATCGGCGCCCCGGTCAATTCCGGGTCGGCCTCGCCGTACATCTCCCGCACGTAGTCGGCGAGCTCCTCGACGCTGTAGACCACCCGCATCTTGCGGCCGCCAAGCACGAACGAAGGCCTGACCATGACCGGCAGACCGACCTGGTCCACCACGTCCTCCGCTTCCCTTGCCGACGAAGCCGAGCCCGCCGGCGGCTGGCGGAGGCCCAGGCTCTTGCAGAGCTCGGCGAATTGCTCACGATCCTCGGCCAGCTCGATCGATGCCGGGGAGGTACCGGCGATGGGGACACCGGCGTCCTGGAGCGCACGAGCCAGGTTGAGCGGAGTCTGCCCTCCAAGCTGCACGATCACGGCTTCGGGACGCTCGGCCTCGATGACGGACAACACGTCCTCGATGGTCAGGGGCTCGAAATACAGCCGGTTGGAGGTGTCGTAGTCGGTGGAAACCGTCTCTGGGTTGCAGTTAACCATCACGGTCTCATAGCCCGCGTCGCGCAGGGCGAATGCGGCGTGGACACAGCAATAATCGAATTCGATGCCCTGACCGATCCGGTTCGGACCCGATCCGAGGACCACTACCCGCGGCCGCTCAGCGGGTGGCACCTCCGATTCCTCTTCGAAAGTCCCGTACATGTACGGAGTCTTGGCCTCGAACTCGGCGGCGCAGGTGTCCACCGTCTTGTACGTCCGGTTCACCCCCAGCCGGGCCCGAGTCTCCCGCACCTCGGCTTCGGTTTCGCCCCAGAGATGGGCGATCTGACGGTCGGAGAAGCCATATCGCTTCGCCTCCTTCAGTACGTCACGATCTCCGGAGCGGGCTGTTTCGACATCCGATCGCACCTCGACGATCTCGGCCATCTGGTCGACGAACCAAGGGTCAACGGTGCTGAGCCGGGAGACCTCGGCCACGCCCCATCCCCTCCGCAAGCCCTCGGCGATGGCGAAGATCCGGTTCGGGGTGGGGATGGCGATGGCGCGGCCCAATTCCTCGTCGCCCGTGTCGAGCAGGGCTTGCTCCCCCGGATCGGCGTTGAGGCCGTGACGCCCGTTCTCCATGCTGCGAAGGGCCTTCTGGAGGGCCTCGGGGAAAGTCCTGCCGATCGACATCGCCTCGCCGACGCTCTGCATCGAAGTGCCGAGCCTGGTGGAAGCCGAGGGAAACTTGGCGAAGTCGAAGCGCGGCACCTTGACCACGACGTAGTCCAGTGCAGGCTCGAAGGAAGCCGGCGTGGCACCGGTGATGTCATTGGCGATCTCGTCCAGGGTGTATCCGACGGCGAGCAGGGCGGCGATCTTGGCGATGGGAAATCCCGTCGCCTTGCTGGCGAGGGCCGAGGATCGACTCACTCTGGGATTCATCTCGATCACGAGACGACGCCCGGTTGCCGGATCGATTGCAAATTGAACGTTGGAGCCGCCGGTTTCGACTCCGATCGCCCGCAACACCGCGATCCCGTCGTCCCGCATGTCCTGGTACTCGCGGTCGGACAGGGTCTGGATCGGCGCCACGGTGATCGAGTCGCCGGTGTGAACCCCCATGGGATCGAGGTTCTCGATCGAGCAAACGATCACCGCGTTGTCCTTGTGGTCCCGCATGACCTCGAGCTCGAACTCCTTCCAACCCTCCAGCGACTCCTCGACGAGTATCTCCGACACCGGGGAAGTGGCAAGCCCGTTGCGGGCAACCTCGATGAACTCTTCGTCGTCGGCCGCAATCCCAGTGCCGCCCCCGCCCAGGATGAACGAGGGTCGAACCATCACAGGGAACCCGATCTCATGGGCGATCTTCACCGCCTCGGTCATCGATCGGGCATATCCGGCTCGCGGGACCTCGAGTCCCACTTTCTCCATCGTCTCCTTGAAAAGTCCGCGATCCTCGGCCCGCTCGATCGCTTCCAGGCCGGCCCCGATCATCTCGACACCGAGACGCTCGAGGATCCCTCTGCGAGCCAACTCTGAGGCGACGTTGAGAGCGGTTTGGCCGCCGAGCGTGGGGAGGACGGCGTCGGGCTGCTCCCTGGCGATTATCTCGGCCACGACCTCAGGGGTGATCGGCTCGATGTAGGTGGCGTCGGCGAGATCCGGGTCGGTCATGATCGTCGCCGGATTCGAGTTCACCAGGATGACCCGATAACCCTCTTCTTTCAGGGCCTTACAGGCCTGGGTGCCCGAATAATCGAACTCGCAGGCCTGGCCGATGATGATCGGCCCCGCTCCGATGATCAGGATCGAGGAGATGTCTGTCCGCTTCGGCATTCGGGCCACCCGGGCGTGGCCAGCCGCGCGACCGCTGGCGGGCGGCGGCCGGGGAGGGCTGGCGGTCTATTGGGATGAATGTTTGGCCTGGGGCCATAGCACAGGCCTTCCGGCGAGGGGAAGTCCGCAGGCGCCGGAAGGGGTTGCGGCGGGCGGGGCGCCGCGCGCCTGAGGTGGCGGGCGGTCGGCCCGCCTGCTAAGGGGCGCGATGCCGCGCGCCATCGCCCGCCAG
>JBEVJN010000088.1:0-22269 GCA_040510135.1 Acidimicrobiia bacterium
GAGATGATCTACGACATCTGCTGGCGGCTCGACGGTTTTCCCCGGCATCTCGGGATCCACTCGGGGGGGATGGTGATTGCCGATCGGCCCCTCTGGCAGGTGGTTCCCCTGGAGTGGGGCCGCCTCGAGGGGCGAACGGTCCTGCAGTGGGACAAGGACGACTCGGCGGCAGTGGGAATCGTCAAGTTCGACCTGCTCGGTCTGGGGATGCTCAACGCTCTCCATCTGGCCCACGACCTGATCGAGGACACCCACGGCATCGACATCGACCTTGCGGCCATCCCTCAAGAGCAGGCCATCTACCGCTCGATCACCCGCTCCGACACGGTGGGCTTGTTTCAGATCGAGTCCCGCGCCCAGATGGCGACCTTGCCGAAGATGAAGCCGAAGACCTTCTACGACCTTGCGGTCGAGGTAGCCCTGATCCGCCCCGGCCCGATTCAGGGCCAGTCGGTGCACCCCTACCTGCGGCGGCGGAATGGGGAGGAGCCAGTCGTCTACCCCCATCCCTCGACCGAGGAGATCCTGAATAAGACCCTGGGTGTCCCCATCTTCCAGGAGCAGCTCATGGAGCTTTCCCGGGTCTGCGCCGGGTTCGACGGGGGCCAGGCCGACCGACTCCGACAGGCGATGACCCACAAACGCTCTGAACAGGCGATGGGGAGGCTCCGGGACGAGGTCTACCAGGGGATGGCGGGCAATGGGATCGTCGGCGCTGCTGCCGACGAGATCTGGGAGAAATTGCAAGGCTTCGCCTCCTTCGGTTTTCCCGAGAGCCACTCGGTGAGCTTCGCCTACATCGTCTACATGTCGGCTTGGCTCCGCTTCCATTACCCGGCCGAGTATCTGGCAGGGCTTCTCAACGCCCAGCCAATGGGCTTCTACAGCCCCAACTCACTCGTTCAGGACGCTCAACGGCACGGCGTGGTGGTCCTGGCTCCCGACGTCAACGTCTCCTGGCACGACTGCACCATCGAGGCTGTCGAAGCCGATCCCCACGACGTCGTGAGCTATCTGGGGGAGAGCTGGCGGCGGGGGAGGGGGATGATCGATGATCCGATCCGGCCCCCGGTCGGGGTGCGGATGGGGTTGCGTTACGTGCGGAACATGGGGGAGAAGGAAGTGACTCGCATCGAGGCCGGCCGGATCCTCGGCGGTGATTTCATCTCGGGGGAGGATCTGGCGGCGCGGACCGGGCTCGGAGTGGAGGCATTGGAGGGTCTCGCTGCCTCTGGCGCGCTGGAATCGATCGGGCTCGGCCGCAGGGAGGGGATGTGGGCGGCCGGCGCTCTGGCTGAGATCGATCCCGAGCGTCTGGCGCTCTCACCCGGAGTGGATGCCCCGCGTCTGCCCTCGATGGCTCCCGAGGAGGTGCATCGGGCGGATCTGTGGTCGACCGGGGTCTCGAATCGGCACCCGATGAGCTTTGTCCGTGACCAGATGGACGGGTGCCTGACCGCCGCCGAGGCCCTGGCGATGGAGCGGAACGGCTCCCGGATCAAGGTCGCCGGCGTCGTCACCCATCGTCAGCGACCGGCCACCGCCAAGGGCGTCTACTTCCTCAACCTGGAGGACGAGACCGGGCTGCTCAACATCATCGTGTTGCCTGATGTCTGGGCCCGGCACCGTCAGGTCGTCCGCAAGAGCCCGGCGCTGGTCATCCATGGCCGTCTCGAGTACCACGATGGGGTTACCAACATCGTCGCACGGGACTTCGAGCCGATCGGGGTGCAGACCGTGCAGTCCCGTGACTTCAAGTGATGTCTTTGGTGTTTGGTAATGGTGTTGTGCTGGGTTTAGGGGTGGTGCTGGGTGGTTTGCGGGGGTATCTGTTGTGTCTTACGCGAGGGTGGATGTATACCAGTCTGGTTATATAACCCTTGTGGTAAGCTCTGGACATGACGACATTCGAGGTCCTGGCCGATCCCAATCGCCGCCGCATCCTGGAGCTCCTCCGGGATGAAGAGCGGCCAGTGGGCGATCTCGTGTCAGCGCTGCGGATTTCCCAGCCGGGCGTGTCCAAGCACCTGCGGGTGCTCCGGACGGCAGGGCTGGTCGCGGTCAGACCCGACGCCCAGCGCCGGATGTACCGGGTTCGTTTCGAGCCGTTGGTCGAATTGGATGCGTGGCTCGATCCCTATCGACGGGTATGGACCGATCGGCTCGACGCCCTCGAACGTCATCTCGACGACATGGAGGTCATATGAGCGTCGAAGACCAACCATTGGCGGATGTCCTGCGCGATGAGGACAAGTGGGTGCTTCGCTACGAACGAGTACTGAGGCACCCGTCGGAGAAAGTGTGGGCCGCTCTGACCGAGTCGGAACACCTCAGGCACTGGATGCCTTGTGACATGGTCGGCGACCGGCGAGCAGGTGCCGATCTGAAATTGCCGTTCTGGCCGGCACAGGTGGAGAGGTATGCGATCGAGGAGCCGGTCCTCCACGGGAAGATCCTGGTCTGGAATCCCTACCGCGTGTTCGAGTGGACCTGGGACACGGACGTGCTCCGGTGGGAGCTCGAGCCGGTCACCGTCGGGACCCTCCTGACCCTGACCACCTGGCTGGGCAAGGGCGCAGATGTCGCCACGGACGCAGCAGCCGGCTACCACGTCTGTCTCGATCAGCTCATCGAGCTTCTCGATAGAGGCATCGTCGGCCCGCTGGAGGATGCCGATGTGCATCGTTGGGAGGATCGCTACACAGAAGCGGTAGCGGCTGCCGAATCCGGACGCCGATGATGTCACACTGAGGTTCATGGTCGGGTTCCGCTACTCCGTCGACGTGATGTCGGCCTTTCCGGGAACACGTGGCGGCGTCATATACGCCAGCGGGCTCGACAACACGGTCTCGTCGTCAGCCCTCGCCCAGCGGTACCGAATCCAGCAGGAGGAGACGAGGCTGGAGATCGGTGAACGGCCTCTGTCCGAGATTCCGAGCCTGAGTGCGTGGCGAGCAACTTTCAGTGGGTTTGGAGTCAAACCCACCCAATACCGCAGTGCTGCGGAGTCGCTCTTGCGACGCCTGACCAAGCAAGGAGATATCCCGTCGATCAATCCGCTGGTGGATATGGCCAACATGGTGAGCATCCGGTGGCGGCTGCCGGTGGCGGTGTTCGATCAGTCGTCGGTTACCGGGACAACTTCGGTGCGGTTCGCCGATGGGCAGGAGCGGTTCACCGACCTAGGCAGCGACGTGCCCACGAGCCCAGAACCAGGCGAAGTCGTCTTTGTCGACGACGCCGGGCTGGTAAGCGCACGTCGTTGGTGCTGGAGACAGAGCGATCAGAGCGCGGCTCGTTACACGACGGTCAACGCCTTGATCACGGTCGAGGGCCAACACTCCGAAGCTGAACCCGACGTCGCGTTCGCCGCCAGGGACCTCCTCGACCTAATCGCTGAGTATCAGTCGACTGCGGTCGTCAACTCGGCGTTGCTCTCTACGAGCCAGATGCAATTTCAAGGCTGAGAGTTCGACGCAGTCCTCACGTTGACAACGGTTGGGCCCTGGCCGACCCTGACCACCACGATCTGACTCTCGACATCGCCTGGATTCGATTCGCGGTGGATCGCCTCCCTGGGCACATAGAGAAAGTCTCCAGGGTTGGCCTCGACAACTGATTCACCTCCCAGCCCTGATTCCATTCGCAAAGCTCCCGAGACGACGTATATCGACGTCTCGTGGCCGGCGTGGTGGTGCCAGCCCGAGACCGTGTGTGGCTCGGTCCGCACCAAGCCCGCCCACAGTTCGTCGGTAGCCATTGCCTGCTCGCGCATCATGCCCGGCGTCTGGTCACCCTCGACACGATCTTCGGGACGAATGAGGGACACGGGATCGGAAGCTGCCACAGGCTCTCCAGCTGTCGGCGCCGAACCTTATCGTCCACGTGTGAGCGAGGAAGATCGCCGGCGCTGGGATGAGCG
This sequence comes from Acidimicrobiia bacterium, assembly GCA_040510135.1. Lineage (GTDB taxonomy): Bacteria > Actinomycetota > Acidimicrobiia > Spongiisociales > ZC4RG35 > JARDZU01. The sequence goes on from JBEVJN010000088.1 coordinate 3,923, forward strand.
ATATGTCGACACGGACCGGGCCGCGGCCGAGCCCATGCTGCCGGAGCTGTTCTCTCCGGTGGAGCATCTGTTTCCGATCGAAGGGCGGGCACTCGAGGTGGCCTGTGGCCGTGGCGCGCTGTCGGTCTGGTTGGCATCTCGAGGCATGGAGGTGCTCGGTGTCGACGTCTCCCCTGTGGCCATGGACGTGGCCCGGGAGTTGGCATCCCGCCGCGGTGTTGCCGACCGATGCCTCTTCGAGGTGTGGGATCTCGACCATGGTCTGCCACCGGGGCCAACCGTCGATTTGGTGGTCTGCCACATGTACCGAGAACCCAGGTTGGATCGAGAATTGATCGAACGACTGGCGCCGGGTGGCCTGCTCGCCGTCGCCAGTCTGAGCGAAGTGGGTGCCGGCCCGGGTCGATTCCGTGCCCTGCCCGGAGAATTGAGCGAAGCCTTCGCAGAACTCGAGGTCCTTGCCGAAGCGGAGGGCGAAGGGATGACCTGGCTCTTGGGACGCAAACCGGGCTGATCGATACCCGCGGCGATGATTCTGCATGTATCGCGGCGCTATAGAGGACGATCACACTCCGAGGATTTCCTGTCCGCGCCGGCGCGAAGGTACGGCGCAATCAACTCATTCAGCTCCGGCGTTCCCCGACGAGCGACCCCGGCAAGCAGATCAGCCACCTGTATCCGCGGGTCATCCCTGGAATCGACCTGTCGGAACGAGCGCAACGGAGGAGGGGCCGGAGACACGGCTTCGGCGAGAAACGACCCCAACCGAGCCACCCGGCCCCGGGTCAGCGCGCTCTGCTCGTCATGCACCACGGCGACCGACCGCTCTCCAGCGCTCCAGAACAAAAGCGTCTCGGCGAGTGCAGGCACCAGCGGCTCCAGCGGAGGTGGAAATGCGGGATCCTCATCGATCAACCGACTCATCACTTCCTGGACCCGGGCCGACGTCACCTCCCGCAGTGCTGGCACATCCGCCGGCATCGTCGCGAAGAATCGATCGATCGCGTCGTTGTCGATATGCCTGACCCGCTTCGTCCGGGTCAGGTCCACGAACGCCGCCAGGAACCCACTCCGTCGCCGAAGCGCGAGTACGGCCTGGGAGTGATCCCGACCCAGACTGGTGCCCGCACCGTACGAAGGGTCCTCGGTGAACAAGTCGAGCACCCGGGCGGCGACGTACGCGGTCTTGTCGATGATGTTGACGTGTGCACGCCCGCGGAGCGCAGTCAGGAACCACTCCAGCGAGTGCCGCTGCTCGGGTCTCAGCAACTGGGTGGACTTGTACTCGGAATGGTGGTGAAGACTGGATCGCAGCACGGCGACCACCTCAGCGGCCTCCGGTAGGGCGAGGTCGACGCTGGCGTGGGTGATCACAGGCGAGGCGGGGTCGAGGAGGTTGGACCCGGAGAACCCGGACTCGTCACAAGCGATCTCGACCCACGACGACTGAAGGGTCATCAGGAAGGGGCTCCAAGCGGAAGGACTGCAGCTACGCGGCCCGTCGTCACGACGACGGGCTTGATCAGGCGGGAAAAGGCCGAATCAGTGGGCGGCAGGTGCTGGAGCAAACATGAGATTCATGATATGCCTGGCTCGGGCGGATCCAACAACGCTTTGCCGGCTCTTGGCTCACCGACGAGTCCGACCGGGAGCAACTGCTTCGATCAGACCCCTGGGTTGCGCTACTCGGATGCTTCCAGATAATCGCTGACCAGTCGCTTCGGGGCGCGACCAAGCCAAGCCTCGATCATCAGCTCTTCGAGTTCGGGCACCGGAATCTCGTCGAGACGAATCAGGACAATGGCGTACCCATCGAAATGAGGTGTCGTGAAGAAGACGTCCGGGTCATCGGCCAGGAGCGCTTCCTTGACCCCCACATCATCCACCCAAACCGCCACTATCGGTCCATCCGGAGCGGCGTGCAACAGCGCCTGATAATCCGCTTGGCGCAGGGGGCGCTCCCATGTGAAGGCCTTGTCCTTGACTCGCCATTGCGGTACTCCCCGGTTCGTCCGTTCGGACGTCTCCGGGAGATCGAGTGCGATCCGGCGGACGTCGTCCCACGTGGCCATCTTTCAACCGTAGACCAACCCATCGGCGTAGGTTTCGGCAGTCAGAAAGGAGCATTCATGGCACGCGATCTGACAGTCTCATTGGAGAACCGCCCCGGGGCCCTGGCCGACATGGGCGAAGCACTCGGACGCGCCGGCGTCAACATCGACGGCATTTCAGGCGCGGCCGGGTCAGGCGAGGTGCACATACTCGTCGAGGACGCGGCCGCGGCGACGTCGGCTTTGACCGACGCGGGCATCCAGGTCGGCGCTGACAACGAAGTAGTGAAAGTTGGCTTCGAGGACCGCCCCGGCGAGCTGGGCGAGATCGGTCGAAGGGTGGCCGATGCCGGCGCCAATATCGACGTGGTCTACATCTCCTGCGACGGTCAACTCGTGCTGGCAACGAGTGACAACGCCGCAGTCGAAGCGTCTGCGTAGACCCCTGCGACTTCGGGGTAGGTGGTCCCGTGTAGTTTCGGGCATCACGCCCCCGATCGAGGAGAGATGAGATGAGCGAGGCCGAGACGAGTCCCCGGACTCTGAGCGACGACGACATCCGAACCGTCGGAGCCTCCGGGCCGACGGCGACCACCCGGGATAGCGACACGACCGATCCGGACTCTGACGGAGTGGACTCGACCGATAGCGATGGGGTCGACACCACCGACACCGACGGCGTCGACACCACCGACACGGATGGAGTGGACACCACCGACACCGATTCCCAGGACAGCTGACCCTGCACTCCGGGCTCAGTCCAATCGGATCTGAGATCCCCGACGCCCTGTCCCGGTGCGTCGGGGATCCGATCCGCTTCGAGGAGGAGTTGTGGGGAGAGCGGCCGCTCTTCCGGGGGGCTGAAGATGATCGCGGGTTTGGCGACTTGCTCTCGCTTGACGACGTCGATCGCATCGTCTCGTCGCACGGCCTGCGCCTGCCGGCCTTCAGACTCGTCAGGGACGGGGACACGCTTCCGACTTCCGGCTACACAAAGACGACCCGTACCGGTTCCGAGGCTGCAACCGGAGTAATGGATGCCAAGGCGGTATACCGCGAGTTCGCCGCCGGCGCCACGCTGGTCTTCCAGGGCATGCATCGTTACTGGCAACCCCTGGCCCTTTTCTGCCGGCAGCTGGAAAAGTCTCTCGGACATCCCGTGCAGGCGAACGCCTACGTGACCCCGCCCGGCTCACAGGGGTTCGATCCGCATGAGGACGAGCACGACGTTTTCGTGTTGCAGTCCCATGGCACCAAACGCTGGAAGGTCCACGAACGGCACGACCTGCCCCCCACCAGAGCACCCCTCATCGATTCGGCCATCGGGCCTGGCGACTCTCTCTATATCCCGGTTGGGTTCCCGCACTCCGCCAGCACACAGGAGGATGCCTCGGTCCACGTCACGGTGGGCATCCTGAGTCTCACCTGGGGCACGGTGCTGAGCGAGGCGATGAAGCTGGCCGAGGGGGATCTGATCGTCGGTGATCCTCTGCCTCTCCGCTTCTCTCACCACGAAAACTTGCCGCAGCTGGTCGAGGAGCGCCTCGCAGATCTCGGTGCCCTCATCGCCAAATCCGACGCCACTGTCATCACCGAGCTTCTCCGCCGAAGGTTTTTGACCACCCGTCAGCCCGTGCTCCGCGGGCAGATCCATCAGCTGCTCGCACTCGATGATCTCACCGACGAGTCCCTTGTTCACAAGCGGGAAGGGGCGATCTGTGTGCTGGCGTCGGCCGATGATGAGATTTCGGTGCTCCTCGGCGATCGTGAGTTGAGGATGCCGGCATGGCTCGAGTCGGCCCTCCGAGCGATCCTCGAACACGATCGACTTCTGGTCTCTGACTTGGCCCCATATCTCGATCGATCCAGCCGTCTCGTATTGGTGCGACGTTTGATCGTGGAAGGACTGCTCGAGGTAATCGAGTGATCCCGGGGCGCCCTCGCTGCTCCGCCGAAGCCATCACGCGAGAGGAGCCTCTGTTCGCCACCGCCTCTCTGGTCTCCGCATGGATGCTCTTCGAGCAGCCGGGCGCGTGGGGACCCGACGCTGTCACCGAGAGCGCCTTCCCGGCCAGGGCCCGCCCAATCGTCGCCGCCGCCCGCAGACTCGGGATCAGGGTCCTGCTCATCCGCAGGCGGACCGCGGAGGATCACCCTTTGGTCTGCTACCTGGTTAGCTCAGGCGACGACCAACGTCCGCCCTCGATGGTCTCAGCCCCCTACTCCGACCCCTCGCAGCTCGCCGGTCTCGACATCGCCGGACTTGGCGAGGGCCAAATGCCCGAATTCGGCCAGGCGGTGGAGGACCCGATCTACCTGGTCTGCACTCACGGCCGACACGACATTTGTTGCGCCGACAAAGGACGACCGCTCTATCGAGCGATGTCACAGCTCCGGCCCGATCAGACCTGGGAGGTCTCCCACATCGGAGGGGATCGTTTCGCCGGAAACGTCCTGGTGCTCCCGCGTGGTGACTACTTCGGCCGCGTCGAGCCAGAGGACGCAGCGAATGTCGTCGCAGAGTACGAAGCGGGGAGGCTGGATCTCGCCCATCATCGGGGGAGGAGCATCCATCCCCGGCTGGTGCAGGCCGCCGAGGCCTTTCTGCGCGAGTCAAAGGGCCTGACCGGGCTCGACGTTCTGGCCGTCGTCGAATACCGACGTTCCAGCCACGATCAAGCTGAGGTGGTCTTTCGTCTGCCAGGGGAAGTCGACTACCGGGTCCAGGTGGCGGCTCGAGAACTACCCCAGCACGAATATCTGACCTGTCGGGCCGAGGTGCCTGGGCATGGCGTCGCCTACGACTTGCTCTCGTTGACCCAGGTCTGAGCTCATCCCTCGCCGAGCCGCTCGGTCAGATAGTCCCAGTCCCGGGCGAAACGGTAGGAATGGCGCGCCGGAGGGCCTGGCGATTGCGTCTCCAGCCAACGCACCGTGGTCTCGGTGGCGTTGTTGAAGGCATGGACCGCACCTACCCCGGCGAAGGCGACGTCGCCCGCCTTCAGGAGGTACTGCACGCCATCGAACCAAGCTTCGACCTCGCCATCGAGGATGTAGTAGGTCTCCTCGAGGGGATGGTCGTGGAATCCGGGGCCACCCCGAGGGTCGTACTGGACCATGAACATGGTGGACAGCTGGGCGCCGAGGTCGGTGTCGGACATCATCTTGACTGTGATGCCGGTGTAAACGAGCAAGGCGGTGCGCATGCTCGCCGACACCGCCAGCAGATCCTGGCTCTGCTTGCCTGGATCCATGTTCTCCGGCGCGATGTGCCCGAACGAGCGGATCCTCGGGTCCCGGGGATCGACCGGTATCGGCTTCTGTTCGGGCGACCCGGGCACGAAGTAGGTGTCCCCGTCGAACCACGGGCGAGGTTGAGGCGTCATCAAATCTGCCCATCGCGCTTCCTGATCGGATTCGTTCCGCCAGGAATGGGGCATGCCGATCGGGACCATCCCGTAATCACCCGGCACCAGTTCCACCGTTGCCTCGGGCGTCTCCACGATGACCGTGCCATCGAGCACGTAAAAGGACTCCTCGAACGAGTGGACGTGCACCTCGACCCGCCCATCGGCGGCGAGATGGCTCACCCCGAACCCGGTGTGCACCGCACCGGGCGTGGTGTGGTCGATCATCGACCAACGGGCATACCCGGAAACGTGACCGACCATCTCCGGAGGCACCTCGTAACGGGCATCTTCGGCTCGGAGGACCAGATGCCTCGTAAGGGGGTTCACGGGTGCGGAAGATAGCGGCAAACATCCCGGTTCCGGCCAATAAACTCGGCACCGGCTCTAGGCTGGTGGCCATCAGAAGGATCGCCACCACCCGCTCTGGGTTGATGACCGCAGCGAGCTTCTTCTTCTTGCTCGCGGCGTGTTCCGGCGGGGAATCGGGCGGTGTCGTGACCTTCACCGACGATGAGCGCTTGAGCCGCTTCGAGATCCCTGAGTCATGGCACGTCTATGAGCTCTCTGAGTTGTCCGAGCTCGAGGACATGCCCTTCGACGAACAGGTCCAGGGATTCAGTTTTCCGGCCATAAGCAGTGTCGGATTCGACGGTGGGCCGGTACGCGACGTCTCCAATGTGTCGACGGACCTTGCCGATGCCGACTACCCGATCGGGTCGATGTCGGTGCGGCAAGTTGGTGAAGTGGAGAAGGACCTCCTCTCCCGGGCCATGCTCACCCAATCCGTCCTCCCGTATTACGGGCTCTCCAACAGCGAGGAGATCACCAAAGAAGACTTCAGCTTCGGCAACGGCTTCGACGGGGTCAGAGTGTTGGTCGCCTTCCAGGATGAGGCAGCTACCAGCCAGGGAGTCGCCTATCTGATCTCGGTATCGAACGAGGACGACACGCGCATCTATTCGATGATCGCGGGGTGCAATCGTGAATGTTTCATCGCCAATCAAGACGCGATCGAGGGAGTGGTCGATTCATGGCTCGTAAACAAGAGGGCTTGAACACCAGGCAGCGGGACATACGCGCCACCAGGCGCCGGGCCGACACGTGGGACCGGATCAAGATCCTCGTTCTCCTTGCCGTCATCATCGGCGCCATCATCGCCAGTAGCGAGGACGTCGGATTCATCAGCTTCTGGGAAGCCGCTGCCGTGTTCTTCACGACCACGGCAGGCATGGCGCTGGGAATCCTCTTCCTGCTGGAGCTGATTCGGCAGATCCATTATTGGCTGTCCGAGCGGTCAGCCGCCTACAACTCGTTCTGGCAGGACAGCTTCTTCGGTGGCATCGAACGCTGGACCCACGCCCACATGAAGCCGTGGACCCGATTCCGGGTGGGTCGCTTCATCCGCAGGGTGATCTACATCTTCGTGGCCGCCCTGCTCATCGACTATTTCGTCCCCGAAGTCAACGGGCCACTGGAGGCATTGGTCGCGGCGCCCCGGCTCTTCGCCCAGGCGTTCCCTTTCATTCTCCAACTCTCCTTTGGCTTCCTCTTCGTGGCGATCCAATTCATCGGGATCTTCTGGTTGCTGTCCCGGGGCGGTACCGACGTGATCCTTCCCGAGGAGGTCACAACCCGCTTCGACGATGTCTGGGGCCAGGATCACGTCCTCGACCTGATCAGGGAGAACATCGCCTTCCTGGAGAAGCCGGACGAGATCGAGGAGAAGGGTGGCTACATCCCAGGCGGAATTCTCTTGTGGGGACCACCCGGAACCGGAAAGACCCTGCTCGCCCAGGCCGTGGCCGGGGAGACAGGGCGGCCGTACGTATTCGTCGAGCCTGGTGCCTTCGTCAATATGTTCATGGGCATCGGCCTCCTCAAGGTCAAGGGGCTCTACCGCAAGCTACGGAAACTCAGCCTCCGCCACGGCGGGGTGATCGTCTTCTTCGACGAAGCCGATTCGCTCGGGTCCAGAGGGCAGATGGGGTCACCGACCGGTCAGCTCGGAGCAGCGGCGATGTCCTACGGCGGATTCGCCTGCAACGGGTTCAGCTACATCTCCTCGCAGACACAGGACATGCTGATGACGCATTGGGCCGGCGAGCAAGCACCCGCCGTCGAAGAGCGGCGGCCGGGATTCGTCGACCGCATCATCATGGGCGGGATGGGGGGTGGCGGGGGCATGGGCGTGCTCCAGGCTCTGCTCACCGAGATGAACGGGCTGGCCAAGCCGCGCGGAATCACCAACAAGTTTCGCAAGTTGCTCGGATTCCGGGCCAAGCCGCCACCCAAGTACCGGCTTCTGCACATCATGGCCACCAACATGCCGAATGCTCTCGACGAGGCCATGCTCCGGCCGGGCCGCATCGACCGGATCTACAAGATGGGCTATCCCTCCAAGGAGGGGCGCAAACAGACCATTGTCGGGTACCTGAAAAAGGTGGAGCACCATCTCACCGAGGACGAGATCGAACGTCTCGCCACTGTGACTCCGATGTACTCAGGGGCCAAGATCAAGGACATGGTCAACGAGGCTCTCATCATCGCGGTCCGCGACGACAGAGAGGCGATCGAATGGAAGGACATCTGGAAAGCCAAGTCCCTCAAAGAGCTCGGACCACCTGAGGACGTCGATTACATCCAGCGGGAACGCCATGCGGTCGCAATCCACGAGGCATGCCATGCCGTGACCGCCCATCTGCTCGGCGCTCACCGACGGATCGACATGGTCTCGATCGAGAAGAGAGCTTCGACACTGGGCATGGTCAAGTCGATGGGACAGGAAGAGAGGTTCACCCAATGGCGCTCCGAGATGGAGACCGACATCATGGTGTCCCTCGCCTCACTCGCAGGTGAACGCCTGTTCTTCGCCGGCGACAACAGCTCCGGAGTGTCCGGCGATCTGTCTTCTGCCTCGACCGTCGCCGCCCTGATGGAAGGGTCCTTCGGCATGGGCTCGGGTCTGGCTTCGGCGATGAACACGCGCGAGTCGGGGATGGGAGGGCAGGCGAGCCCGGTGTCGATCGCGCTCCGGGAGCAGCGTTCCGAGATCGAAGCGAGCCTCGAAGCCCTGTACGAACGGGTGAATGAACTGCTCGAGGCCAACCAGGACAAGATCCTCGAACTGGCAGCCGTCCTGGAAGAGAAGAAGACGATCTCTGGTGACGAGGTGGCCGAGATCATGGAGAGCGCCCCCGGTTCACAGACCATGCGTGAGCCGACTGGATGGCAGGCGGTGTCGGACGAGGTGGCCGGAGAGCGCCAGCGTGTTGCCTTGGAGCGCTCCGGGCGAGAGGTGGCGTCTACGAGCAACAACCCGCAGAGGATCGACGGGGAGGAGAGCTAGGGGCTCCAGCCAGGCTCTCCGACCTTATCGAAGCTGCAATTCTCGGCCAGGACCTTCAGATCCCCGGTCACGCTCAGGTCATCGAGTACGAGCGACTGGTCGTCGAGGGCGAGGACGCCGCTTCCGTCACCCACCGGGAACAGGGGGAGGCCACCGATTGCGGGCTCCAGCGCGATTTCCTCGACGTTGCCGCCGGGAACCGTCAGCAGAGATGCGACCTCGGTCTCGGTTCTGAACAGCAAGGACTCGGGGTCCATCCAACCCACAGGAGTGCCCAGGGAAACCAGGTCGTCCATCCCGGCAGGCACGCCGTCACCATTCCATATGTCGATTCCGGTCACCTCCGAGCCGCCCTCGTTCACACCGACGACCGCGATCGTCTCGCCGTCAGGAGACCCCCAAGCTGAGATGGGAATGCCGAATCCCTCGACGACGGGCTGCGCCCAACGAGTCTCCGAGGTGAATGGGTTGAACCGCGAGACACCGACCGCCACCCGCTCGGGGTCGTCGGGCACCTCCTGAGTCACGACCAGGATCAAATCCTCGCCCGCCGACCCGATGACCCGGATCGGCTCCCACCCCTGGAACCCGTCATGGGGTACTTCCTCGCCCGTGACCAAATCGGTGATGACCTCGTCCTGAATCGCATAGAGACCTGCCGTGGTGGCGACCCAAATGACATCGTCTGCGACTTCGACCTCGGTCCGCTCCCAGACATTGCGCCCGGCGTCGAACAGGTACATCAAACCGCCGATTGAGATGGGACGAGTCAGTGGCCCCGGCTCCACCTCGGTGTCGACGTCAGCCGCTTCGACAGCCTCATATTGAGTCCTGATCATCACCCCGATCCGCGGTTCGCCCGAGGCGTCGCCCAGAGTCAGCGTTTGTTGTGTCTCCTCGTCGCCCCTCCGGACCGAGAGCTCGACGACATCACCGACGTCTTTCTCCCCCAGGGCGGCGAGCAGCGACTCGGAATCCAGAGTCGGCTCGTCGTCGAAGGCGACAATGAGGTCGCCGACGATCAGGAGGCCGTCGGCAGCCGAATCGGGGCTCACCTCTTGCACCAGGACACCCTGTGGCTCGCCGACCAGGAATGCGCACTGGGCCGGTGGATCGAGGGCCGCGTCGACATCAGGGAGAGAGGCGCGCTCCGGTGGCACCGCGGCACAGGCAAGCATCACGACAGAAGTGACGAGTAACGCACCTAGCCGCCTTTTCACGACGCAAATCGTACCGGTTCGCCGAAGTCCACTCGGGTGAGCCACCCGTCTTGAAGCTCAGATGTCGAGGGCACCCAGGTCGGGTGGGACGTCGACCGCGTATTCCTGGAGCACTTCGAGCGGGATCACCTCCAGCGCCCTCTCGTGAGTCGAAGCCAACACAACCGGAGCGGCCATTCCGTCATGATGCGCCCTCAGCCAGTTCACCGCGGTCACACACCATCTGTCGCCTGGGGAGAGTCCCGGGAATCGATACTCGGGCATCGGCGTGGTCAGGTCATTGCCGATTCCGCGCTGGTGGTCGAGGAATTCCACGGTCACCACGGCGCAGACCGTGTGGCTTCCCACGTCTTCGACGCCTGTGGTGCAGTCACCGTCGCGGAAGAACCCGGTGAGCGGGTCCGTGCCACAGGGATCCAGATCGCCACCAAGGACGTTGCGACCGCTCATCTGGGCTGCCGGGCCTGCTCAACCGCGGCAGGCGAACGTGTCCCAGCCGCCCTCGTTGTAAACCGCCCAGGCCGCAGCCGCGGTCGAGGCCTCGGCATCGGTTGGGTCGGCACCGGGGAATCCTGCGTTCTCCGCCCTCTCCGCCCAGTACTTCGGGAGATGCTGGAACAGTCCGACCGCACCGGTGCGCAAATTGGTCGAATCCGGGTTGAAGCGGGACTCACACCAGGCGACACGGACCGCCTTGTTGACATCCTCCGCGGCAAAATACTCGCCAACGAGGGCGCGAACCTGGACCTGGGAGAGCCATCCGGACGCGTCCGACGCGATGGTCCCGGTCGACTGGTCTCCGGGGGAAGTCGCCTGCTCGGCCGCGACTGTGGTGGCAGTGACGGCGGCGCTGTCGCCAGCCGCCCCTTGGCCGGCGAGCACCGCGAAGTTGAATCCTGCCTGAGCTCCGGTGCTGTGACCCAGACCCGGTTCGGTCGCGTCGAACTCCGGCTCGGCTTGAGTACTGCCCGAAGTACCAAACGCCGCAAAGCCGGCTACCGCCAGCAGTGCGACTGCCGCCCATCCAGCGATAAACGAAAGGCGTCTCAAACGCATCTGAAGTTGACTCCACTGTGGGCTCGAGAACCCGCGCTCTGCGCAGGAAGACCACAGTCCGGCCCAGACCCTACCGACCTGTGGATAACTGAGGCAACTCGGTTTGTCTCAGACGAGAGCTTTCCCCAGCTCGGCCACTATTGGTAGCCAATGTTCTCTATTGGGGTCGAGCATGGGGAAATGACTCATGCCCGGCACTACCTCGACCCGGGTGGCTGTCGACAGACGGGTGGAGTGTGACACCGGGACGATCTCATCATCTTCTCCATGAACGAGAAGGGTCTTGCCGGCCACGGGGTCCACCGTCGCCGGGGCACCCCAGTCCAGCAGGCGTTGGGCGTCCCCGGATCCGACCGCGCCTGACTTGGCCAGCGCGGCGAGGTCAGTGATCGGCGCCAGACCAACCAACAGTCGGACATCATCCTCCCTGCGGGCCGACGCCCAAATACCGAGGTGACCCCCGGCGGAGTGCCCGATCATCGCGATCGGCACACCGGGCATCTCTCTGATGATGAAGTCGATCGCAGATACGACATCGTGAGCGGACCCGGGCCAGCCTCCCTCGCGTCCTCTCCGGTATTCGAGGTTCCAGGTCGAGTACCCACGACCGGTCAGATCCACCGCCAGCGTCTCGGTTGAGTCTCGCTCGTACTCCTGTCGCCAGAGCCCGCCGTGGATGAAGACCAACAGTCCCGACTCCTTACCGTCTGGGCGGCGGAGGTCACCGACATTGTCTCGATGCGGTCCGTAGGAGATCGTCTCGAAGGGGGTCGCTGCCCGATTCTGCAAATGTCGCAATGCGTCCTGGTAGCCGCCCACACCGCGCCCAAATATGGTTCGAACGCAACTCGGCGCGACCAGGGACTCTGCGCGCCAGGGCTCTCGCTGCCTGATGTTGGAGATGTGCACCTCCACCGCCGGCACGCCAACCGACGAGATGGCGTCCCCGATCGCCCTCGAGGTGTGCGTGAGAGCTCCCGGGTTGATTATCAGTCCATCTACGCCGTCAGCCTCATGGATGGCTTCGACGACCTCGCCCTCGTGATTCGACTGAATGAACCGGGTCTCGATGCCCAGGTCCGCACCCCAGCCCTCGATGAGGGACTCGAGGCCCTCCAGCGTGGTATCTCCATACACGTCGGGTTCGCGGGTACCGAGCAGATTCAGATTTGGCCCGTTGAGGACGAGGACCCGCATCACGCCACTTGTGGGAGATGATCGGCAATGAGGCCGTCCGCCTTGGCCAGCACGGAGGGGGGCATTTCGCCGGGGACGAGGTCGAAGCGCTTGGACATGGCGGTGATGATGGCATCGGACACCTTCCTGTTGTCGAGCCCGGGGGCTCGGTCGGCGAGGGCTCCGGTGGTGCGCGGGTCCCAGTCGAGCTGGAGTGCCCGATAGACAGGTATCAGGACATCCCGGATCCGTTCTCCGTCGTCGACAACGACCACACCTCCCACGTGAGCCGCCCCACGAACCAGCCGTTGGCCGACCCCCATCACCTTGACCCGTCCCCCAACGTTGACCGACCATTTGCCCGGGCAGTACTCGCCGCGGAGCTCGCCGATGCGCGCATCGATCCCGAGGCTCTCGAAGGCATCCACCATGATTTCGGCCACGCTTTCGAACCTGTCGGTGATCCCGGCTCTCGGATCGTCCTCTGGGATGGCCCAAGCGAAGGCGAGGGTCTGCTCGTGGAATACGGCTGCCCGTCCGCCAGCCAGACGCTCGACGGCTCCGAAACCGTTGGCCTGTGCAGCGCGGACAGCCTCCGCGTAGCCGGGCTGGACACGATCGATCACCCCGAAGGCCACCACGGGCTCCGGGACGTGAATGCGGATCAGGCCGTCGATTTCGCCACGGGCGACAGCCCCCAATACGGCATGGCTAACCGCGACGTCGAGTGCAGGGTGACCGGGATGGGAATCGGTGACGAGGGTGAATCGGCGCACAACCAGGAGGATAAGGAACCCGGTGTTACCGTCAATGGATCCATACTCCGGCTGAGAATCGTCTCATTTGTGGGGAACCGGCGAGCCTGGAGGCTCGTTGACAAGGAGAAGTCGTCCCCTCGCCGAGTGGGGGGCAATGCGACTCGGAGGGAATTTGCGCAGCCTCACCCGGATGGCAACGGTTCTGGCCGCGGTCTTCGTCTTGACCGCGTGTGGCGACGCGCCCTTCACCTCCCTCGGCCAGCGCAGCTCGGGGTGGATCGGTGAGCCGACGGTGGTGACCACGACCACCGTGGCTACGACGGTCCCGGTCGTCGTGGACGCCAAAGTCCTCAAGTGGTTCAACGACGACCTCGGTGCCGGGTCTCCGGCCGATCCGGCGGCGCTGAAGGTGGCGGTGTTCGCCCGTCGCGGTGGTGATCTGTTCATCCAGGCGAGCCGCGCCGAGATCGCCACACTCCTTCCCGACATCAAATTCCCGGCGTCGACCCCCTATCTGTCGGAATACGTGACGTCCCAGCTCGTTTTCGACGAGAGAGGGGACTTTGCCGACGACCCGGTCGCTGCCTTCGGCATCTGGTCATCGGAGCCGTACACCAGGTCTCGCTCGGTGGCTCAGATGATCATCATGAGTGTCTCCGTCGATCCCGAGGTGGCCGCCGATGTCGCCTCTCCCGGCGCTGACAACTCTTGTGAGCGTTTCGCGCAGAGGAGTACCGAGGTCTGCGCCGTCGCCAAGGTCGCCGGCCGCCCCGTTTGGTCCCTCGAGGCGTCGAACGGCACGACCATGGTCTGGTTCGACGGCGACTACAGATACGAGCTATTCGGGAGGTCATATGTCGCCCTGGCCGCGCTCCAGCAAATGGTCCTCGACCTCGTCCCACTCTCGGAGCTAGGGGCTCCCCCCGGATAACCTTCGCTGGCCCGACTGGAGGCCGCGCATCTATCACTCCGGTGGCTGGTGGAGCTACCTGCAATACGACGAGGACCGGGACCGCCCTGACGTCGATCGGGCTCTCCTCGCACGTGTCTGGTCCTACGGCCGGCCCTATGTCGGCGGGTTGATCGGTGTCCTGGTCACCATCCTCATCATCTCCGGTCTGGGCGTGGTGCCGCCGATCCTCATGGGTCTCCTCATCGACGAGGCGATAACTAGAAAAGACATCGCCCAACTGACCGTTCTCGGCCTGGGCATGATCCTCGTCCCGGTGATCAGCGCCCTGGTCGGAGTGGCTCAGCGCTGGTGGTCGTCGAACGTCGGGGAGGGGATCATCTTCGATCTGCGACGGGAGCTGTACAGCCACTTACAGAAGATGTCGCTGCGGTTCTTCACCGCGACCAAGACCGGGGAGCTGATGAGCCGGCTCAACAGTGATGTCGAAGGGGCCCAGTCCGCCATCACTGGCACCTTCGTCTCCATCCTCTCCAACATCGTCTCGGTGGTGTTCGTCCTTGTCGTCATGATCCGCCTCGACTGGCGCCTGACCATTCTCGCCGTGGCCGCCCTACCTCTCTTCGTGATACCTGCTCGGCGGGTGGCCAGGGTGCTGCGACGGGTGACACAGGGGCTCATGGAGCATGAGGCCCGGATGTCGGGCATCTTGCAGGAGACATTCAATGTGAGCGGAGCGATGCTCGTCCGACTATTCGGCCGGTGGGATCAAGAGGCGGAGCGATTCGGCGAGCAGGCCGCCATGGTCCGCGACACCTCAGTGAAGAGATCCATGGTGGGCAGGGGTTTCTTCGCCGCGCTAGGCCTGGTCTCTGCCGTGGGAACAGCGGCCGTCTTCTGGGTCGGTGGCCTGTTGGTGATCCAGGGTGAAATCGAGGTCGGCGCCATCGTCACATTCTCGGCTCTGCTCGCCCAGTTGTACGGACCGCTCTCGGCGATCACCAACTCGCGGGTCGAGTTCGCCACTTCGCTCGTCTCTTTCGAGCGAGTCTTCGAAGTCCTCGACCTCGATACCGACATCCCCGATCCGGCGAAACCGGAGCAATTGGCCCCCGTCAGTGGGCAGGTGGAGTTCGCCGACGTCTCCTTCCGCTACCAGGGCGAAGGGCCTGAAGGTCTCGAGGCGGTGAGGCGATGGAGACGGACAGCGCCCGATGCACCAGTGTCCCATGCCAGCACTAGAGACTGGGCCCTCCGCCATGTCGAGTTCGTGTCCGAACCGGGGACACTGACCGCTCTGGTAGGTCCCTCCGGAGCGGGCAAGACCACCATCTCATATCTCTTGCCCAGGCTCTACGACGTGACCGAGGGGTCCGTGCTCGTGGATGGGCACGATGTGCGGCAGGTAGCGTTGCGCGACCTGGCGGCGGCGGTCGGAGTAGTGACGCAGGAGACCTACCTCTTCCACGACACGATCGCCGCCAATCTCAGGTATGCGAAGCCTGACGCCACACAGGATCAGATCGAGGAGGCGGCGCGGGCCGCCAACATCCATGACATGATCTCGAAGCTGGCCGACGGCTACGAGACGATCGTCGGGGAGAGGGGGTACCGTCTCTCGGGAGGTGAGAAACAGCGGATAGCCATAGCCCGGGTGCTGCTGGAAGACCCCAAGATCCTCGTTCTCGACGAAGCCACCTCCCATCTCGACTCCAGATCCGAGGCCTTGATCCAGGAGGCCCTTGAGAAGGTGCGGGAGGGCCGGACCTCGATTGTCATCGCCCACCGCCTCTCCACCGTGCGCGCCGCCGATCAGATCCTGGTCATCGACGAGGGGGAGATCGTCGAGCGTGGCAACCACTCCTCGCTGGTCCAGGCCAACGGGCTCTATGCCTCTCTCTACAAGACTCAGTTCGTGGAACCGGCATCCGCCTGATCGCTCAGGCGCCCCGGGTCAGATTCTCAATGAGCAGCTGGTGATCGGTGGCCAGCAAGAGGACCTCCCCGTCGTGGGAGAGCCAGAGACGAGGTCCCACTTCGAGCCAGACGTGCTTGGGCAGCGCGTCCAGATTCTTCCGCTTCCGGGCGTTCGGGGCAGAGTAGGCGAGGACGCTCGACGTTGGTCCGCCCAGCGCGTCGAGGCGACCGATGAGGTCGTAGCTACCGAACAGGTAGGCCATTGCCTCGGCGTGATCTACTGGCCCGCCGTCCGAGAACCAATCGATCGTGCCACAGTCGCCGCAGGCGGTCACGGCGACCCGCCCCACCCACACCGGCTTGTGCTCACACCATGGAGAAACTCTCATGTCGGAGACGCTACGAAACGGGTGTGACAGAAATGATTCGTGATGTGATGGCACGTATTCGTGACGTCTGCAGCGAGCGAGCCGCAGCTAGAGCTCCAGAGCAGGCATCTCCGAAGTGTCATCGAAGCGGGTGCCGGGCACGAGGAGCACGGGCAGATGCGATTTGTCCATCACGCGGGCCGACACACTCCGCCAGGCTTCTTCCGTGAAGAGACGCCGGGTGGCGCCCATCATGACCAGATCGGCTCCGGCTTCGTCGGCCGTGTTGATGATCGCCTCGGCAGGGTCGTCGCCCTCGACGAATCGGACATCGGTGTCTAGCCCGACGGCGTGGAGCGCGGCAACGATTGGCTCCACCGCCTTCTGGCCCCGCTCCTCCAGGTAGCGCGCTGCCTTGGTCTCCGCGTCCGAAGAGCCGATCGGTGCGTCGTCGAGAAAGGACCGGCGGACGTCGTCGTCAAGAGCCTCGAGGAAGGAACGGGGGACCCTCACCACGGTCATGACCGTGACACTCCCCTCATCGGAGTGCAGACGCCGGCACAAGTCGGCCACCGGGGCTGGTGGAAGAACCCCGGTGGTGGCGATCAGGATGCGCACTCGACTGAGATTAGGGTGTCGGAACCGCTTTTGCCCATGCGAGTCACGTGGACCCGGAACTCATCAACAAGGTCACCTGGAAGATCCCGAACGCCCTGGCTCTGATCGGCTCCGCCTCCGGGGACGATTGGAACGGGATGACCGCATCGTGGGTCACGCAGGTCTCGATGGAACCGGTGCTCATCGGAGTTGGCGTCGACAACAAAGCCGTCACCCACCGACTGATCACCGAGGGAGGGTCGTTCACCGTGAATCTGTGGCCCTCCGACGACACCCGGGTCTTCGTAAAATTCTCCAAGCCGGCCACCAGGGAGGACGGCACCCTCAACGGAAGGCCGGTTCGCCTGGGTATGACCGGCGCACCGATATTCGAGGAATCACTGGCCTGGGTCGACTGCGAAGTTCGACACGCGATCGATTTGGGAACCCACACGTTCTTCGTCGGCGAAATCGTCGACGCCGGCGTGAAGGACGATGACCGGCCGGCGGCTTCGATTTCCGACACGAAGATGAAGTACGGCGGAGTGAGGAGGGGCGGCCATTGAGCCGTCTCTTCCGGTTCGAGGGGGATCGTGGAAGTCTCGGTTGAGGGGAAGGTGGTGCTGGTCACCGGGGCCAGCCGTGGAATCGGCCAGGCGACGGCTGCCGAGTTCGCCAGAAGCGGCGCCGCGGGTATCACGATCACATCAAGAAAACCGGAGAATATCGAAGCGGCAGCCGCCGAGTTGATCAGATCGGGAGTGGACTCCGAGAGACTGCTTGCGTTGCCGGCCCGTGCCGATTCCGAGGAATCCGCCGAAGAGGCAGTCGCGGCGACCATGGAGCGGTTCGGCTCTTGCGACATCCTCATCAACAATGCCGGCACCAATCCATCCGCAGGACCGCTCATGGACGTCGATCTCGGGGCTCTGGACAAGACCTGGGCGGTCAACCTGAGAGCTCCGCTGCTCTGGGTCCGAGCCGCCTACCGGGCATCGATGGAGAAACACGGCGGTTCCATCGTCAACGTCTCTTCCGTGGGCGGGCTCAGGCCGAGCCCGCTAACCGGCGCATACAACGTGTCAAAGGCCGGCCTGGTCCATATGACCCGACAGCTTGCGCTGGAGCTGGCGCCATCGATCCGGGTCAACGCCGTGGCCCCCGCGGTGGTCAAGACCAGGCTCTCGGAGATGCTGTGGCGTGACGAGGCGGCGGCCGCGGGAATGCACCCCCTTGGCCGACTGGGGACACCAGAGGACATCGCCCGGGCCATCGTGTTTCTTGCCTCCGATGCCGCCGATTGGATGACCGGCGTCATACTCCCCGTCGACGGGGGCATGAGTGAAGCCTCCTCATCGGGCATAGCCTGAGCAAGAAACGAGCAGAGCACTGACCCACCCCACACCTGATCCCGAACTGGCCCTTCGTTATCTGGAAGGGAACGTCGACGACACCGCTCTGTTCGCCCACGCCCGTGCGCTGCGTGACGAGGGTCGGGGCAACATCGTCACCTACAGCCGCAAAGTCTTCATCCCCCT
>JBEVJN010000089.1:0-4727 GCA_040510135.1 Acidimicrobiia bacterium
CTCAATGGGGCGATAAGCCTCGGGTTCGGGATCCCGTCCTTCGTCGTCACCCTGGGCATGGGGTTCGTCATCAACGGGTTCACCCTCAACATCTCCAATGGGTTCCCCAAGCGCGTCCCGTCCGATGCAGCCGGGGCCGAGATCTTCGGAGGCGCCAACTTCTCAGGGTTGATGTGGGTGATCATCATCGTGATCGGGATGCACTTGATCCTCAATCACTCCCGATGGGGGGTGTACACGGTGGCAGTCGGAGGCAACCCGCTCGGAGCGTCGGAGGCGGGTGTCCCCAGCCGTCGGATCAAGATGCGGAACTTCATACTCGCCGCCATGCTGGCCGGCTTCGCCGGGGTGATCGAGGGGATCAGGGTGGGTTCTTTCGACCCCGGAGCCGGTGTGGCCGGAGCGAAGGTGTTCGAATCGGTGGCCGCGGCCGTAATCGGCGGCACCGCCCTGACTGGTGGCTCAGGGACCATCATCGGAGCGTTCCTTGGCGCACTGGTCCTGGGCATCCTGCGCGATGGATTCAATCTGGAAGGGGTGAGCGCCTTCACCTTCACCATGGTGCTTGGCGCGGCCATCATCCTGGCCATGATCCTCAACTCGCTGGCGAACAAGGCTCGGATCAGATCGCAGAGCGCCCGATTATGACCTCTCCCTCCAACGGTGAAGCGATCAGAGCCGAGGGGATCGGCAAGACCTACGGTCCGGTCGTCGCACTGCGTGACATCAACCTCCGACTCGCCAAAGGCGAAGTCCTCGGGTTGATCGGTGACAACGGTGCGGGCAAGTCGACGCTGATCAAGATCCTCACCGGTTTCACCCAGCCCGATCAGGGGCAGATCTTCATCGACGGGGAGGAGACGAAGCTGCGTTCCGTTTCCCATGCACGAGAGCTTGGGATCGAGACGGTCTACCAGGACTTGGCCCTGGTCAACCAGCTCCCCGTGTACGCCAACATGAGCCTCAACAAAGAGGCGGTGCACCGCCCGATCCCGTTCCTCGACAAGAAGGAGATGAGGGATCTGGCGCGGACCCATCTGGCGGACATGGGAGTGCGCATCCCTTCGGTCGACACCGAGGTCGGCTTCCTCTCCGGGGGCCAGCGTCAAGCCGTGGCCATCGCCCGGGCCGTCTACTCCGATGCCAAGGTGATCCTGCTCGATGAGCCTCTGGCGGCGATGGGGGCCAAGGAGAGCGCCATCATCATCGACCTGATCAAGGGTCTACGACAGAAGGGCGAGGTCTCGATCATCCTGATCGCCCACAACTTCGCCCAGGTCGTGGAGATGTGTGACCGGGTCAATCTGGTCCAGCACGGCCGCATCACCTTCGACACCCCCGTGAGCGAGACCTCGGTTCAAGAGCTGACCGACCTGGTCTCTGCGGAGTACCGGACCCGCGGGATCGGCTGATTCTCAGCTGAGGGCGTGAAACGAAGGGGAGAGGGCGGGGTAGAGGCTGGCATAGCGAGCGTGGGCTGCGGCGTAGGCCTCCCGATCCGATGACGGCGCGGCCACAGGGTCCACATCGATGACTTCGCTCGTCGCCCGCTCCACTGATTCGAACCATGCGACTCCGACCGCCGCCAGGAGAGCGGCTCCGTAGGCGGCCCCCTCCTCGGTGCCCACGACGGCGATCTCGGCGCCGAGCACGTCGGCCAGGATCTGCCGCCAAAGAGCACTGCGGACCCCACCCCCGGAAGCCCGGATCTGATGAGGTGCGGCCAATCCGGCAGAGACCATCAGATCGAGACCGTCTCGCAGCCCGAAGGCGACACCCTCCATCACCGCGCGGGTCAGGTGGCGCAGGTCGTGCCGCACCGTCAGCCCGACGAAGGCCCCGCGGGCGAGCGGATCGGGGTGCGGGGTCCGCTCCCCGGTGAGATAGGGAAGAAAGAGGAGCCCGTCGCTCCCGGGGGGAACCTCGGATGCTCCCTTCACCAGGTCGTCGAACGAGAGATCGGCGGCGACTGCATCCCGTAGCCATCTCAGACTGCCGGCTGCCGACAGCATCACCCCCATCATGTGCCAGCGGTCAGGGACGGCATGGCAGAAGGAATGGACCCGGCCTTCTGGTTCCACCGCCACGCCGTTGGTGGTGGCGAACACGACCCCGGAGGTGCCGAGGGACAAAGCGACGACACCCGGTGCGATCGCTCCGACACCGACGGCATTGGCCGATTGGTCGCCTCCGCCCGCCACTATCGGGGTGCCGACCAGGAGACCGGTCGCGGCTGATCCGTCAGTACTCACCTTTCCGGTCACCCCGGGCCCTTCGTGAGTGGCGGGGAGCAGATCCGGGCTGATGCCGAGGGCATCCACAACCTCGGGAGACCATGTCCTCATCTGCAGATCGAAGAGGATCGTTCCCGATCCGTCCGCCACGTCGGTTGCGTAGTCCCCGCTCAGGCGGAATCGCACGTAGTCCTTGGGGAGGAGCACCTGGCGTACTCGTGCCCAGTTGTCCGGCTCGTGGTCCTGCACCCACAGCAACTTCGGGGCGGTGAACCCGGTCAGGGCGTCGTTCCCCGTGATCTCGATCAGTTTCTGCTTCCCGACGCGGCGCCGGATCTCGTCGCATTGCGGCCCGGTCCTTTGATCGTTCCAGAGGATGGCGGGCCTCACCACCGCGCCCTCCTCGTCGAGGAGCACCGAGCCGTGCATCTGCCCGGTCAGCCCCACCGCCTCGACGTCAGCAGGCGACGTCTTGGTCGCCTCCATCACATCGCGAATCGAAGCGATGGTGCCCTCCCACCACGACTCAGGTCTCTGCTCCGACCAGAGTGGTTGGGGGGTCTCATAGCCGTAGCCAGCGGCGGCCGCGCCTTTCACGTCGCCGGACTCATCCACCAGGATCGCCTTGGTCGACGTGGTGGAGGTATCGATTCCGAGGACGAGGCTCATGCTTCATCCCTCAGCATGATCCACGGCGACGGATCAACGCCCCGAGGACCAGATGACCCGGTTGACCCGGTTCTCGAGCAGTTCCTGGTTCCCGGACACCGGCGTGGGATCGATCTCACCCGCCGACACCCGTTCCTCGAGAGTTTCGAGGGTCTCGTCGCCGGCGAGGATCGACGCTCCAAGATCGGCCGACCATCCCGCATATCGTTTCTCGAGAGGGCCGGACAGGGTCTCCGACTCGACCATGTCGGCCGCTACGAGCAGGGCTCGGGCCAGGGTGTCGATCCCACCGACATGGCCGTGGAATAGATCGGTGCGATCCATCGATTGGCGGCGCAACTTGGTGTCGAAGTTGAAACCGCCGGTGGTGAAGCCTCCACCTCGCAGGATCTCGTACAGGGCCAGCGACAACTCGTCCACCGAGTTGGGAAACTGGTCGGTGTCCCATCCATTCTGGTAGTCACCGCGATTGGCGTCGATGGATCCGAAGATCCCGTTGGCCACCGAGTAGGCCACCTCGTGATGGAAAGAATGCCCGGCCAGCGTGGCGTGGTTGCCCTCGATGTTGACCTTGTACTCGTCGACGAGGTCGAAGCGCTCGAGGAACCCGTGGACGGTCTGGCAGTCGTAGTCGTACTGGTGCTTGGTCGGCTCCGCTGGCTTGGGCTCGATGAGGAGAGTCCCGGTGAACCCGATCTTGTGTTTGTGCTCGGCCACCATGGTCAGGAATCGGGCGAACTGCTCCCCCTCCCGCTTGAGGTCGGTGTTGAGCAGCGTCTCGTATCCCTCGCGGCCACCCCAGAGCACGTAGTTGGCGCCATCGAGCCGGTGGGTCCCCTCCAGGGCGTGCTTCACCTGAGCCGCGGCATAGGCGAACACCCCGGGGTCCGGATTGGTGGATGCACCGGCGGCGTAACGCGGATGCGAGAACAGGTTGGCGGTGCCCCACAGGAGACGGACGCCAGTCTCGGCCATCTTCTTCTCGGCGTAGTCGACCATCGCCTCGAGGTTGGCTGCCGATTCGGCAAAGGTGTCGGCCTCTGGAGCGATGTCCACGTCGTGGAAGCAGAAGAACGGCGTCCCGAGCTTGGTGAAGAACTCGAATGCCGCGTCCATCTTCTGACGTGCACTCGCCATCGGGTCTTCGCTCGTCCCCAGCCAGGGCCGGTCGAAGGTGCCGGCGCCAAACACGTCGCTGCCAGGCCAGTTGAACGAATGCCAGTAGCAGACGGCGATCCTGAGATGGTCTTCCATCCTCTTCCCCAGCACCATCCGATCAGGGGCGTAGACCCGAAACGCCAGGTCGTCACTCGAACCGGAGGCGGCGAATCCGATCGGCCCCGGCACGTCGGCAAAGAACTCTTCCGGCACGTTCAACCTCCACTGACTCCCGACGCGAACTGGTGAAGGATATTTGGCCGCGAGGCCCGGGGCAAAGGGGTGCTTCCTGACCCGAGATGAAGCTCTTAGACACCACCCTCGACGTGTCGAGGCCGCGAAGATCTTGGTGAGAGTCGGGGTCCGCGCTGGGACCATTCCCCCGCCTGGATCCGCACCGGATCGGTTCGTCGACGACGAAGGGATATGGGGAGGAGCCGCCGAGAGCCTGGCCAACCACCTCGCGGCACTCGGGATCGTCGATGGCTGCGACCCTCCGGCCAATCGGAATTTCTGCCCGTTCGCCCCGCTCAAACGAGGGCAGGTCGCCAAGATCGCGGTGCGGACGCTCGATCTCGACGCCCCGCCCGGATACCGGTCGCCGTGGGACGACACCTCGACCCGGTTCTACGACGCCGTTGCCCGGATCGCCGCATACCGGGGCAT
>JBEVJN010000090.1:0-35460 GCA_040510135.1 Acidimicrobiia bacterium
GGATCAGCGCAGAATTGGCGAAGACGGGTTAGGTTCAGACCATGTTGACGGTCGTTGGCAACATCCTGTGGCTGATCCTTTGCGGGATCTGGATGGCGATCCTCTACTACATCGGCGGCCTGCTCGGGCTGATTCTGATCGTCACCATCCCGCTCGGCATCCAGTCCTTCAAGCTGGGGAACTACGTCTTGTGGCCATTCGGGAGGACCGTCGTGACCGAGCCGGGGGCGTCGGTTGTGTGGTCCGTGGTCGGGAACGTGATCTGGGTGATCATCGCCGGCTGGTGGCTGGCTCTGTTCCACGTTCTGCTAGCCGTCGTCTTCTTCATCACGATCATCGGAATCCCATTCGGTATCGCCAACCTGAAGCTGGCACGGCTGGCCTTGCTTCCGTTCGGGGCGATGGTGGTAACAGACGTGCCCCCCGACGCACAGACAATCGTGGCGGTGCCTCAATTGGGGACATCCGGCACAACACAGGCCGCGTCGTCGTCGACACCGTCTCTGGAGATTGGCGGACTCGAGCCGCCCGAGGTCACGGGGCGGTCTTCGGCTCCATGAACGGCATCATCTTGCGCAACTCCCTGCCTACGTCTTCGATCTGGTGGGCTCGGTTCGCCGCCCGTTGCTCGTAGAGGAATGGCGCTCCCTCTCGGGCCTGGGCCATCCATTCGTTGGCAAAGGCGCCTGATTGGATGTCGGCCAGGGCTTCTTTCATCGCCGCTCGGGTCTCGTCGGTGATGATTCGTGAGCCACGGGTGTAATCCCCGTATTCAGCCGTGTCCGACACCGAGTAGCGCATCCAGGAGAGACCCCCCTCATAGAGGAGGTCGACGATGAGCTTGAGCTCGTGGAGCGTCTCGAAGTAGGCCGATTCCGGCTGATACCCGGCCTCGACCAGTGTCTCGAAGGACGCCTTGATCAACTCGGAAATCCCACCACACAGGATGACCTGCTCGCCGAAAAGATCGGTCTCGGTCTCTTCTTTGAAGGTGGTCTCTAGGATGCCCGCCCTGCCCCCGCCAATCGCCGAGGCGTAGGAGAGCCCGAGGGCGCGGGCGTTGCCCGATGGGTCCTGATGAACTGCGAGCAGGCACGGCACGCCCGATCCCTCCGCGTAGGTGCGCCGGACCAGATGCCCTGGGCCCTTGGGGGCGATCATCGCCACGTCGACGTCCTCGGGAGGGACGATCTCGCCGAAATGGATATTGAATCCGTGTGCGAAGAGCAGGGTGTCGCCGGAATCGAGGTTGCGCTCCACCGACTCGGCATAGATGGCTCCCATCAGCTGGTCGGGGACGAGCATCATGACGGTGTCCGCCCACTCGGCCGCGGCCTCCGGTGTCAACACCCGAAGACCCTCCCCTTCGGCCTCGGCCCAACTCGGCGAGCCCTCTCGGAGCCCCACTACCACGTCAACCCCGGATTCCTTGAGATTCAGGGCATGGGCGTGGCCCTGGCTCCCGTAGCCGATGACGGCCACCTTCCTGGCTCGGATGAGGTCGGGGTCGCTGTCGGCGTCGTAATAGATGGTTGCCATGCCCGGATTGTGGTCGCTTTCGCGTTCGGGAAAAACTCGAAGTCTTAGGATGCCTGGCCAATGGCACAGAAGATCAGATCCCAAGAGGTGACGGAGGGTGCGGCCAAGGCGGGGGCGCGGGCGATGCTGCGAGCCGTCGGCCTCACCGAGGAGGACTTCGGCAGGCCGCAGGTCGGTGTGGTCTCCGCCGGCAACGAGGTCACTCCTTGCAACCTCACCGGCCCCGAGCTGTCGAGGCATGCCAAGACTGGCGTGGCGGCGGCCGGGGGAGTGGGGTTGGTTTTCTCCACGATCGCCGTCTCAGATGGGATCTCCATGGGGCACGAGGGGATGCGGGCGTCGTTGGTCTCACGTGAGGTGATTGCTGATTCTGTCGAGTTGGTGATGCACGCGGAGAGATTCGATGCGCTCGTCGCCATCGCAGGATGCGACAAGTCGCTCCCTGGGATGTTGATGGCCGCGGCGCGGCTGAACCTTCCGGCCGTATTTCTCTATGGGGGCTCGAGCCTCCCCGGCCACTACGCCGGCCGCGACATCTCCATTGTCGACGTGTTCGAGGGGATCGGCGCCGAATCCGAAGGCCGTATCACGATCGAAGAGCTGCTCGAGATCGAACGAGCCGCCTGTCCGGGCGCGGGATCTTGTGCCGGGATGTTCACCGCCAACACGATGGCCTCGGTTGGGGAGGCGATCGGGATGTCGCTACCCGGGTCCGCCTCGATCCCCGCGGTCGACCCACGCCTCCACGATTTTGCGGAGCGGTCGGGCGAAGCGGTGATGGGGCTCCTCGACGATGACGTCCGGCCCCGGGACATCATGACTCCACCGGCATTCGAGAATGCCATAACCACGGTCATGGCCCTCGGTGGCTCCACCAATGCGGTGCTTCATCTCCTCGCCATCGCTCATGAGGCGGGAGTGGCCCTCGAGCTGGAGGACTTCGACCGTATCTCCCGGCACACTCCTCATCTCGGTGATCTCAAGCCATTCGGCAGATACCACATGGTCGATCTGGACCGGGTTGGGGGAGTGCCGATCGTGTTGCGTGCCCTGCTCGACGAAGGATTGCTCGATGGAGAAGCCCTGACGGTGACCGGTCGCACCATGGCCGAGAACCTGTCGGCCATCGTCTTCAACCGGGAGCAGGACGTGATCGCACCACCGTCGACACCTCTGGCGACCGAGGGTGGCATCGCGGTCCTCAGGGGCAACCTGGCCCCCGGTGGCGCCGTGGTCAAGGTGGCCGGGATCGATCTCGATGTGTTCGAAGGCCCGGCGAGGGTCTTCGACGGCGAGCAGGGGGCGATCCAGGCATTGTTCGACCACCAGATCAAGCCTGGCGACGTCATCCTGATCAGGACCGAGGGACCCAAGGGCGGACCCGGAATGCGGGAGATGCTCCAAGTAACGGCCGCGCTCAAGGGTGCCGGTCTGGGTAAAGAGGTGCTGCTCGTCACCGACGGGAGGTTCTCCGGCGGCACCACCGGCCTCTGCATCGGTCATGTCGCCCCCGAGTCGGAAGCAGGTGGCCCTCTGGCCTGGGTCGAGGAGGGCGACCGGGTCCGGGTCGATGTCCCGACTCGCCGTCTCGATGTCCTTGTGGACGCCGAGGTGCTCAGAGAGCGCGCCGCCCATTGGTCACCCCACCCGGCGAGGTACGAAACCGGTGCTCTGGCCAAGTATGCGCGCCTCGTTGGTTCGGCCGAAACGGGGGCGGTCACCGGCTAGCGTCTCCTGAGTGAGCGCGGAGCCGATCGCCGAAGACAAGGAAAAGCGGGGTTTCTTCAAGCGCGCTGCCCGCGGAGCGAGCGAACGGGTGCTCGACGTCGTCGACCCGGACATGGTCCTCGAGCATGTCGATGTGAACGCCCTGCTCGAACGCATAGACATCAATTCGCTGCTCGATCGCATCGATGTCGAGCGCCTTATCGGACGCATTGATATCGACGAGCTGCTCAAGGCGGCCGATATCGACGCGCTCATGGAGCGGGTGGACATCAAGGCCTTGATCGATCGGGCAGGGATCCCCGAAATCGTGGCCGAGAGCACCAGTCACCTCACCGGGTCGGCGCTCGACATGTTCCGCAGGCCCATTGTGGGGATCGACGAGATCCTGTCCAAGGGCATCAACCGCCTGTTCCGACGGGACGTCCAAAACTTCCCCACCGGGCCTGGTGCTCTGGTCGATTGGGTGGACGACAACACCGAGGACCGCGGGGTCCGGACCGGCCGCTACGCGGGCCCGCTGACCCGCACCATCGCATTGCTGCTGGACATCCTGATCGTGACCACCGGTTTCACAGTGATCGTGGCCGGCGCCACGTACCTGATCGAGTTGGTCAGCCCGGTCGAGATCGAGCCGACTCGGGGGCTGTGGTACATCGTCGGATTCGTGGTGTGGGCGCTCCTCTATCTATGGCTCTCGATCGCCATATTCGGCAAGACCCTCGGCAAGACGTTCATGGGCCTCCGGGTCGTGGACTCCCAAGGGTCAGTGGCCCTTCACAGCCGCCAGTCGTTGATCCGGGCGGTCACCTACCCGCTCTCCTTTATCGTCTTGGGTCTTGGACTGCTCGGGATCTTGTTCGGCCGGGAGCGACGCGCCTGGCACGACCATTTCGCCGGGACCGCCGTGGTTTACGACTGGGGCAGCCGCACCGCTCGCCTTCCGACACCGCTCGCGGCGTGGTTGGAACGCAAAGGCACCGAGAACTGATCTAACGAAATCGTGCCGGAGAAGTGACGGCCGGGTCTAACCCAGACATATCAGGAGGAAGGGGGGAGCCGAGCACCTGGCTGGCTACGAGGGCGCCATAGGCGGGGGCGGTCTGGATGCCGGTGCCCCCCTGACCCACGAGCCAGAAGAAGCCTGGTGCGGTCGGCTCCTCTCCGATGACCATCTCCCGGTCCGGTGCGAAGGTGCGCAATCCAGTCCATTGCGAGTTCACCGACCTGATGTCGAGGGTGGTTGCCCCGTTGATCCTGTCGATGGCGAGAGCGACGTCTGCGATGTCGGGCCTGGGGTCGAGCGGCGGAGAGGGCGTCTCCTCGGCGAGTGAGCAGAGCAGCTGAGCGCCGTCGGGACGGAAATAGAAGAGCTGTTCCACATCGACAACGAACGGCCATCTGGCGTACGCGTGGTCACCGGGAACCATGAAAGCGGTTCTGCGCAGCGGTTGGAGACCCACCGGCTCGATTCCTGCGAGCCTCGCCAGGACATCGCCCCAGGCCCCGGACGCATTGACCACAGCAGTGCACTCGATGTCGCCGTCCGGTGTGGATATCCGCCATCCCTGGGCCAGTTTGGCCAGCCCGATGACTGGCGATGACACTCGCAGCTCGGCACCGGCCTTTCTTGCGATTCGAACGAAGGCCTGATGGAGAGCAGCGACATCGATGTCGAGGGCGTTCGGCTCGTAGAGTCCCCCAGCGATCCGATCTGGCCGCAGCTTCGGCACGAGCCGCAATATCTCGTCGCTGTCGACCAGCAACGACCCGGCGCCAAGCGCATCACCTTCGGCTGCGATAGTGCGAAGACGGTCGAGTCGATTCTCATCCGAGATCCAGAGCAGACCACGATCCGAGAGGATCGGGGCGTCTACCGAGCCTTCCGGCGGGTTCTCGAGGAACCCCCTGCTCGCAAACCCAAGAGGGCGCGAGCCCTCGGCGCCGTAGTTGGCGACGAACATGGCGGCGGACCGCCCAGTTGTGTGAAAGGCGAGCGCGCGTTCAGTTTCGAACAGGGTCACGGAGCCATGTGGGGCGAGATGGGCTGCGGCCGACACGCCGGCGATCCCACCGCCGATCACTGCGAAGTCGGTCACGAAAGGTCCGTCACTCGCGTCGGCAAGCAGGGCGGGTCATGGTGTCACCACCACCCTCCCGACCACCTTCCGCTCGGCGACCCAGCGCAGGGCCTGAACAGCGTCGTCCAGGGGGAGGATCTTCTGCACTAGAGGGCTGAGCGTGCCGTCCGCTACCCAGTCCATCACGATCTGGTTGTTCTCGGCGCTCTTGACAGGCTCCTCGATGTTGAACCGGCCCCAAAACACGCCCACGATCGAGTTCCCCTTGACCAGGGTCAGGTTGAGAGGGATTCGGGGGATGTCACCCGAAGCGAAACCGACAACGAGTAGACGGCCGTTCCAGTTGATTGATCGGAGAGCCAGTTCGGTCGCGTTGCCACCCACGGGGTCATAGACCACGTCCACTCCCTCCCCGAACGTCGCAGCGGCAATGCCGTCACGGAGGGGAACATCGTCATAGCGAATGACCTCGTCGGCGCCGGCGTCCTCTGCCACGCGGGCCTTCTGGTCAGAGGAGACCGCTGCGACCACTTTGGCCCCGAGCGCCTTGCCGATCTGAATAGCGGCGATGCCGACGCCTCCGGCGGCGCCCAACACAAGCAGCGTCTCCTCGGCCCTGAGGCGGGCCCGGTCGACCAAAGCGTGATAGGAGGTCCCGTAGGCGACAGGGATGGCGGCCCCGACCACGAAGCCGATGTGATCGGGAAGACGGGTGATGGCACCCACATAGGCGGTGGCGCGCTCCGCCATGGCTCCCGTCCCGACGAATCCGACCACCCGGTCACCAGGGGAGAAGTCGCCCACGCCATTTGCCGTCTCGACCACGCCAGCGAACTCGTTGCCCGGGACGAACGGAAGTTCTGGCTTGATCTGATACTGACCGGCCACGACCAGGAGGTCCTGGAAGTTCACAGCCGCCGCTTTCACGGAGACCAGCACGGCTCCTGGAGGCGGTGTCGGATCTGGCATCTCGCCAATGCGAAGGGCGTCCAAGCCGTCGTAGCGGTCACAGATCAGGGCGCGCATCGATCAAGCCTACGGACATCAATTGTCCCTCTCTGACACAATCGGGGGGTGCCGATCGAGCCCATGCCGTCAAGGTTCGACCTTCCCGACCCCAGTTCGGATGACGGTGACGTGGTGGCTGTGGGGGCCGACTTGGAACCGGGCACGTTGCTCCAGGCTTATCGCAAGGGCCTGTTCCCTATGGGCCTCCCCGATGGGCATCTCGGGTGGTGGTCGCCGGTCGACCGGGCGATACTCCCGGTGCGGGGGCTGCACATAAGCCGGTCGTTGCGTCAATCGACGCGACGCTTCCAGGTGTCGGTCGACGCCGATTTCGAGGGGGTGATTCGTGGTTGCGCCGACTCGAGAAGGAGAGACCCATGGATAACCGAGGACTTCGTCGAGGCTTACACGATGCTGCACCGTCTCGGGTGGGCCCATTCAGTGGAGGTGTGGGACAACGAGGGCAGTCTGGTCGGCGGTCTCTATGGGGTCGCGATCGGTGGGCTCTTCGCCGGCGAATCGATGTTCCACGAAGTGCGAGATGCATCCAAGGTGGCCCTCGTGCATCTGGTAGTCGTGATGAATCGGGGCGGGGGTCGCTTGCTCGACGTCCAGTGGCAAACACCACATCTCGAGTCGCTCGGGGCGCTCGTGATCGGTCGGGACGCCTACCTGGCCAAGTTGAAGGAAGCCCTCGATTGGCCCGAGGTCTTCGACGCGGCTCACGAGAGCGACAGCCTCTGAGACCCCCACCGCTAGAGTCGAATCATTCCTGGAGGAGCGTTGCGGGCCGTCGTTGCCGGAGTCGATCTGACCGCCATGGGGCGGCGCGTAGCCGAGCGGGCCGGGATGATGGCCAAGTCATCCGGTGTGCCGCTGCGACTGCTCCACGTCTTAGAGCCTGTCGCCGAGGCGATGATCGAGCCCTCCCTGGCTCGTTTGATGCGCGAGTACCAGACGAGCGAGGCCACCAAGCTGGCTGCTTGGACCAGAGAAAAGACCGGGGTCGAGGTCGAGCTGGAGGTGGTCAAAGGCTCCCCTTCATGGGAGTTGACCGCGAGAGGCAAGGCGGCCGGGCTCGTGGTGGTTGGGTCCTCGTCGATCAACGCTTTCTCGGTGGGCCCGGTGGCAAAGCGGGTGGCCCGCAAGACCACCACGGACACGCTACTGGTGCGACGACAACCACGAGTGCCCTATCGAAAAGTCATAGTGGCGGTGGATTTCTCCGAGCACTCCCGAATGGCAGTGAACCGGGCCCTGTCCCTGTTCCCTGAGGCCGACACCACAGCCCTGTACTCGATGCCGTCCCGATTCGACACGATGCTCGCCAGCGCAGGTCTGTTCAACGAGGAGCTCGAGGCGTCACGTGGGTCACGTCTCCGTATGGCCGAGGAGCGCATGAAGGAGTTCGCGGCTGCGTGGGATGGCGACATCAGGACACTGGTCGTCGACGGCCCTCCCACCGAGACCGTCGAGGAGGCGGTGAGGAGAAGAGGGGCGGATCTCGTGATCGTGGCCAGCCGGGGGGCCAGCGCAACCAGGATGGTCCTGCTGGGGACGGTGGCCGAGGGTCTGGTCGCCGAGGCGCCCTGCGATGTCCTGGTGGCCCGGGCCAAAGCGCCGTTCCGGCGCCCCTGAAGCTCCTATTCGCCGGCCGCTGGGAAGCTGAGGGTGAAGGTGGTGCCGGATGAGTCGGAATCGACCGAGATCTCGGCACCGATCCGGGTAACGAGGGTGTGCACGGTATGAAGCCCCAAACCGGTTCCTTGCCCTGGGTCCTTTGTGGTGAAAAACGGGTCGAAGATCCTCTGCTGGACCTCGGGATCGATCCCCGGACCGGTGTCTGAGATGCGGACCACCACGGCTCCGTTCTCGCGGGCCGCCCCGATCTTCAAGGTTCCCGAACCGTCCATCGCGTCTGCGGCATTGTCGATGAGGTTGGTCCAGACCTGATTGAGATCTCGCCCCGACGCTTCGATCGATGGCAGTTCCGATTCGATGTCGATCACGGTCTCGATGCCCCGCAACTTGTGCTTGAGCAAGATCAGGGTGTCCCGGATCCCTTCGGTGGGATCGATCAGCTGCACTGGGCCCTGATCGAGATATGAGTAGTTCTTCACCACCCGGACCAGCTCGGAGATTCGTCCGGCGGCGATCCGGACCTCGTTGATCAACTGGGATGCCAGGACGCGCAATCCCAGCCAGCGCACGAACTTCGTCGTGGTCTCGGCGTCGAGCCCTTCGGTGGTCTCTTGGAGCAGATCGATGTCCCATCCGTCCGCGACCAGAGCCGGGGCGATCTCCCACGCGTCGCCAACGCCAAGCTCTTCCAACCACGTCGCCACGCCGTCTTCGAGTGTTGATCTGGTCAGGGGATCGGTGAACTGGGGCTTTTCCGGCACCGGGATGGGCCGGGCCAAGAGCTCGCCGATCCCTGAGAGCAGGACCGTCGCGTCCCCGAGAGCCACGTAGACATCTTCGGCACGGGCCATGCTCCGCCCGACAGCCGCCGCCGGGTTGTTCAGCTCGTGCATGAGCTGAGCCGCCATTCGGCCCAGAGCCGCCATCCTCTCTTCATGGCGAAGGGTGTCTTCGATACCCCGCAGGCGGGAGGTGACGGTTCGGAACATGCGCCGCACCACCCGGGAGTCCTCGATCAGGTCTTCGAAGGCGTTGGCGGGAATCCGAATGAGAGATGAGGGCGAGATCGTGGTGACGCTGGCTGTCCGTGGAGCGTTGTCGAGGAGTGCTATCTCACCAACCACCTCACCCGGCCCCAGCGTGGCGAGCACAACCTCTCGGTCGGTCCCTTGTTTAGTCACCCGCAGCTCTCCCTCGACGATCACGAACATGTCCTCGGAGAGGGAGTCCTCCTCGATGATGGTTGTCTCCGCGTCGACATCGATACTTTGCGACTCCCTGCACACCTGATCGAGTAGTCCTTGCGGGAGATCGGAGAAATAAGGGAGTCCCCGCAGGACCTCTGCGATGTCGCTCAAAGCGCTGCCAGGTGGATATGGACGAACCGAATTGCAGTGGCGCCCTCACCGACGGCACCCGCGACCCGCTTGATCGAGCCGTGCCGCACGTCGCCGGCGGCGAAGATCCCGGGCACGCTCGTCTCGAGAGGAAGGGGATCGCGGTCGACGTTCCATCCCTTCAATGGCCCGAGATCCTCACCGGTCAGGATGAAGCCCCGCTCGTCGAGCTGGACGACGTCGGCCAACCAGTCGGTGTGAGCCGTCTGCCCGATGAAGATGAAGATCGCTCCCGCATCGACCTGCTCCTCCTGGTCGGTTTGCCGGTCACGGAGGACCAAGCCGGTCAGGTGGGTATCCCCGCTGGCTGAGACGACCTGGCTCCTTGGTCGGACGTGCACTGCCGGGTTGGCCTCGAGGTTGTCGATCAGGTACTTCGACATCGTGGAAGTGAGATCGTCGTCCCTGATCAGGATCGTCACCGAGTCGGTGAACCTCGAAAGGAAGAGGGCAGCCTGACCCGCCGAGTTCCCTCCACCCACCACGAACATCGGCTGGTCTCTGTGGTTGGCGGCTTCGATGTTGGACGTGCCGTAGTACACGCCCGCGCCGAGTAGCGGTTCCAAGCCCTCGGCGGTCAACGTCCGATACGAGACCCCGGACGCGACCACCATCGACTTGCAGGTGACAACGCTGCCGTCGGCCAGGTGCACAGCGATGAACGGGTCGTTCCTGGTGAGGTTTGTGACCGTGCCGGGCACCAGGATCTCCGCGCCGAGACGCTCGGCCTGGGCGGTGGCCCGGCGAGCCAGATCGCCACCGCTGAGGCCTTTGGGAAAGCCGAGGTAGTTCTCGATGAGTGAGCTCTGCCCTGCCTGGCCCCCGGGCGCTTCTCCCTCGATTAGGAGAGTGCCCAGGCCCTCCGATGCCCCGTAGACCGCGGCTGCAAGCCCTGCCGGCCCGCCTCCGATGATGACCGTGTCGTACACCTCAGAGGTGGCGTGAGTCTTCAGACCGACGCGGTCGGCGATCTGCGCGGGCGTCGGGTTGAACAGCGGCGGCCCCTCGCCGAGGAGGACTATCGGGAGATCGGTCATGGTCGCCCCGGCTTCCTCGGTGAGGATCCAAGCCTGCGGGTCAGACTCGATGTCCATCGATCGGTAGGGGATCTGGTTGCGAGCGAGGAATGCCTTCAGCTCGTGGGAGGCACGTGACCATTGCTGCCCGATCACCCTCACGCCATCGAATCGGGGCCGGTAGTTGGCCACCCAGTCCTCGAGCAGATCGTCGAGGATGGGGTACAGCTTTTCTTCGGGTGGGTCCCAGGGCTTCATGATGTAGTGATCGAGCCCAACGTCGTTGATGGCCTGGATAGCAGCCTCGGTGTCGGCATACGCCGTGAGCAAGGCGCGCTTGGCCGCAGGGTGGAGCTCCAGTGTCTCCCTCAATACATCGATCCCGGTGACCCCCGGCATGCGCTGGTCCACCAGGATCAAGGCTACGGGCGTGTCCTGCAGCGCCAGCGAGCGGAGCGTGTCGATCGCCTCCTGCCCCCCGCTGGCCCAAACGATCCGGTAGTCGGATGCGTAACGGGCCCGCAGATCCCGTTGCACTGCTTGAACTACCTCCGGTTCGTCGTCGACCGCGATGATGACCGGCTTGACGTCGGTCATCGAGACACGGCGGCGTCGGGGAAGCAGTATTTCCAGGTCTCACCGGGCTCGATAGACCGGATCACCGGGTGGCTCTCTCGTTCCCAATGCTTTCGTGCATGCCGGTTCTTGGAAGCGTCACAGCAGCCAACCCTGCCGCAGGTGAGGCAAGCACGCAGATGGACCCAGCTGTCCCCGAGCTCGACACACGCCTCGCAAACGTCGGACGTCGGTTCGACCGGAACCAGGTCCACGAAGTGCTCGCATGGCACGTTCATCTCAGTTGTCTACCTCCCAGCCCGAAATTAGCGCGAAGCGGTGCTTTACCCGTTCTGACGCGCACAGTCGACCCTACCGGGTCGCTCCCTGCGTCTGGAACATCGATCAGAGGTCAGACCGCGGCGAGGGCCTGTTTCAGGGCGCGGGCTACGAAGACCTTGGCCAGATGGCCTTTGTATTCCTCTGACCCGTAGAGGTCCTCGAGCACAGTGACCTCTTCGAGGGCGTGCTCGGCTGCGGCCTTCACCGCCTGGTCGGAGCCATCAGTACCGACGATTGCGTTCGCCACGCCCAGCGCAAGCGACGGTTTGGTACCCACACCGGTCAGACCGATCCGGGCCTCTTCCACTGTGCCGTTGCTCTTCTTGACCCAGGCTGCCGCGCCGGCGACGGCGTAGTCGCTGTGCCCGCCGCGTCTCCCCAGCTTGTCGTAAGCGGATGCCTCGCCCGGACCCATCTTGGGGAGCTGAATCTCGACCAGGATCTCGTCCGGCTCGAGGGCAGAGGTCAGCGCATCGACGCAGAACTCCGACGCCTGGATCTCCCTCGTGCCTGATGCCGATCGGGCGATCATGGTGCCACCCAGCGCGATAACCGCTGCCGGTTGATCGGCAGCGACATCGGAGTGGGCGAGCGATCCGCAGGTCGTGCCGCGGTTGCGCACCTGGACGTCGCCGGTGAGGGAAGCCGCGGTGGCCAGGGCTGCCGCATGGGCGGCGATGAGGGGGTCTGAGGCCGTGGCTGCATGACGGACCAGGGCCGGGACCGATATGTAGTCCCCGGCGTCGCTTACTTCGTCGAGACCCTGGATGCGCCCGATGTCGACGACGACGGCAGGGGAGAAGAGCCGTGTCTTCATCAACGGTATGAGGCTCATCCCGCCCGCCATCACCTTCGAACCCTCGCCCAAAGCTCCCAACGCTTCGTCGAGTGAGGAGGGCGCCACGTATTCGAACTGTCGCGGGTACATGTCAAACCCTCGCTTCCTGCATCGCCTGCCAGACGCGCTTCGGTCTGACCGGCATGTCGACGTGCTTCACGCCCATCGGGGAGAGGGCGTCCACCACCGCGTTGACGATGGTGTGGGCGGAGCCGATGGTTCCGGCCTCTCCCACCCCTTTCACCCCCATCGGGTTGACCGGGGTCGGCGTGACCGTGCGGCTGAGGTCGAAGGATGGGAGATCGGCCGCTGTCGGCAGCAGGTAGTCGAGAAGCGAACCGGTGAGCATGTTGCCGCTCTCGTCATAGATCGCCTCCTCGAACATGGCCTGCCCGATTCCCTGAGCGATTCCGCCATGGATCTGTCCGCTGACGATCATCGGGTTGATCACGTGACCGCAGTCGTCGACGCCGTGGTATTCCAGGAGCTCGACGTTGCCCGTGTCCGGGTCCACCTCGACCAGGGCAAGATGCGTGCCGAACGGCCACGTGGCGTTGCCCGGGCTGAACGATGTGTGCGCCTCGAGCCCGCTCTCGACGTCATCAGGGCTGGTGTGGGCCTGATACGCCGCCTTGGCTATTGCTGCCCAATCCACGCTCTTGTCCGGTGACCCGGCCACATGTGCTCCGCCGTCGGCGAACACCATGTCTTCGGCCGACGCCTCGAGTAGATGGGCAGCGATCTTGGCCGCCTTCTCCTGGACTTTCTTCGTCGCCTCGAACGTGGCGGCCCCGTCGACGGCAATGGAGCGACTGCCAAACGTGCCGATGCCCATCGGATGCTCGCGGGTGTCGCCGTGAAGCACGCTTATGTCATCCACGGGGATTCCCAGGCCATCGCCCACGATTTGGGCCCAAGTCGTCTCATGTCCTTGCCCCGTGGGCCCGGTGCCGATGACCACGGTCACCGTCGCATCCGGATTGACCCGGACCAGCCCCGATCCGTTGAACGATGCCGGGAGCCCATAGTTGGTCCAAGAGAAACCGATGTCGGCCAGGATCGCAGGACCGAACCCGCAGACCTCGACATAGGAGCCGACCCCGATTCCTACGAGTCGGCCCTCGGCTCGGGCCTCTTCCTGTCGTCTGCGCATCCCCACGTAGTCGGCCGCCTCGATCAGCTTGTCGACAGCTGCCTCGTAGTTGCCAGAGTCGAGGGCGAATCCGCAGCCCATCGTGGCGGGGAACTCGTCGGGCTGCCAGAAGTTCTTCCGTCGCACCTCGAACGGGTCCATCCCGATCTCATGTGCGAAGGCGTCGATGATCCGTTCCAGGTAGTAGATTGCCTCCGGCCGGCCGGCGCCACGATAGGCGTCGGTGGTCATCGTGTTGGTGACGACACACGCCACGGTCCACGAGATGGGCATCTTGTACTGACCTGATCCGATCCACAGTCCCAGCAGCGGGATGGCCACCGTGAAGTTCTGGGTGTAGGCACCCATGTCGGCGATGGCGTCGAGCTTGTAGCCGAGGAATTCACCATCCTTGGTCCCGACCAGGGTGGCGGTTCCGACCCAGCCCCGACCGTGGATGGTCGACCCGGCCGCCTCGCGGCGGGTCTCCGTCCATTTCACCGGGCGCCCTAGCTCCTTGGCAGCGAATGCGACCAGGATCTCGTCGTTGTAGACGTTCAGCTTCGAGCCAAACCCACCGCCGACTTCGGGTGCGATGACCCGCACTGCGGTGGTCTTCATCCCGAAGGTGGTTGCCAGGGCTCCACCCAGGGCATGAGGGACCTGAGTCGAACTGAAGACGGTGAAGTGGCCATAACCCTTGTTGTACTCGGCCATGACCGAGCGGGGCTCGATGGCGACAGGAATGAGACGCTGGTTGGTCATCTCCAGGCTGACCACGACCGCGTCCTCCCGTTCCATCGCGGCATCGACCTGCGGCGTCTGGTCCTCGAGACCAAGCGCCTCCCAATAACCGTGATAGGTCCAGGTGTGGAGGACATTCGAGTCGAGCTCGTCGTGGATCTTCACCTCGTCTGACGCAGCCTTCTTCAGGTCGATCACGGCGGGAAGGACGTCGTAATCCACGTCGATGGCATCGGCGGCGTCCTGTGCCGCGTAGCGGTCTGCGGCGACGACCATGGCCACCGCCTCACCGACATGGTTGACCTCACCATCGGCGAGCAGGGGGCGGAGCTTCCCGATCGGTACCTGCGCCACCAGTGGGCCGAGATGGGCGACGTCGTCATGGGTGTAGACGGCGACAACGCCGGGCATCTTCTTGGCCGCGTCGGTGTCGAGTGACGTGATCTTCCCTCGGGCCACCGGCGATCTGACGAAGGCGACCTGGAGCATGCCCGTGCGAGTCAGATCGTCCACGTACTCCCCGTAGCCCTGAATGAGGGCCGGGTCCTCGCGCCGGCGCACCGACCCTCCCATGACACTCGTAGTAGCCATCAGCGAGCCTCCTCCCAATCCGGAGCCGGCGGCTCCTCACCCCGCATCTTGGCCCCGGCGTACTCCACCGCCCGGACGATGTTGTGATAGCCGGTGCAGCGGCACAGATTCCCCTCGATCCCGTGACGTATCTCGTCATCCGACGGGTTGGAGTTGTCGGCAAGCAGAGCCGCTGCCGACATGATCATCCCGGGTGTGCAGTAACCGCACTGGAGGCCGTGGCGCTCCCAAAAGCCCTCCTGAACCGGATGAAGCTCGCCGTTGCTGGCGAGCCCCTCGATCGTCATGATGTCGGCCCCCTCGGCCTGAACAGCGAAGATGGTGCATGACTTCACCGCTTTGCCGTCGAGATGCACCGTACAGGCGCCGCAGTAGCCGGTCTCGCAACCGACGTGGGTCCCGGTCAGGTTGAGATCCTCGCGAATGAAATGGACCAGGAGCGTTCTCGGCTCTACCTCCTGCGACACCGATCGCCCATTGACGGTCATCGACACATTCATGGAGGGCCCCTTTCGGCCGAGACGCCGGAACAGTTCAGAAACATATCAAACGGTCGAAGGCTTGTGTCGGGAAAAACAGGTGATCGAGTGGATGGAGTTAGCTCCCCGCACTGTTCGAAAGGGCGGGAATTAGGCCCTCGCCGGGTTTGCTTCCGGGACGTGTTGGTAGCCGCCGAGTCGATATTGCGAGGGGGACACTCGGGTCAGTCCATGGCGATAGTGCTCGCCGATTCAGGTATGAAATACTTGAGCACTGATCTCTAGGCCTGACGAGGGCGGCGATACACGCACTCCTGATGTTTCACGGTTCCTCGGCTCAGAGAGACCGAGCCCAGAGCGAGGATGTTGCCCTCCGAGTCCTTGAACCAAGAAGTCTTCTCTCCGTCGGGCGATACGAGCACGCCCTCCACGGTCCGGAAATCGTCGCCAAAGTCGTATTCCTCGAAGGCAACACCTCGGGAGAGAAGCTCACACCGTGCTGCGTCGAAATCGGTCACAACGAAACGGGCGTAGGTTGCCTTGTTCGTGCCGGCGTTGTCCGAGGGGTAGATCCCGAAGGCGGCCATTCCAGTGTCGTAGAACAGCTCGTCACCGTCTTCCACTGGCTCGAGGCCCAGCTTCTCCGAGTACCACGCTCGCGCTCGGGCGAGGGCCGAGGCAGCAGCTGCGGATAGATCCTGAATTCCATCGGTTGACCGTGCAGGGGGTCGTGGTCGGTACCCTCCAAATTGATCGGGCCCGTGGCTCTATCGGGTTAGAGCAGCAACCAGTGTTTAGCGCGGATCTGGCGGAAGAATCGGTGTCAATCCCAGGGCACGCATCAGGAAAGCTGCCATTTGCCCCCGGGTCACGTTTTCGTCAGGGCAGAACCGGTCATTGATCGGTGGATTGCAACCCTGGGTGATCCCCGCGGTTCCCAGTCGGTCAATGGCCAGCTCGAAGATCGAATTGTCGTCATCGACATAGAGGTCCCCACCGCCGTCTTCGGTCAGTCCGAGCGCACGGACGAGGAATCCGGCCATCTGAGCGCGGGTCACGAAATCGTCACCGCAATACCGGTCATTTGTCGGGGGATTGCAACCCTGGGTGACTCCGGCAGTTTTGAGCCGATCGGCTGCGCCTTCGTAGACCCTGCCCTCGTCGTCAACGAACTGGTTCCCACCACCGTTGTCGATGTAGTCGAAGGCTCGCACGAGAAAAATGGCCATCTGCCCTCGCGTGACCAGATCGTCGGGGCAGTAGTGGTCATTCGTTGGTGGATTGCACCCAAGGGTGATTCGCTCCGCTGCTATCGCTTCGATTGCACCCTCAAAGATGCTGTCGTTGTCGTCGGTAAAGGTGCCTCCGGGGCGAAGTGCTGCCGTCATCGACACCGTCGACCTATCAAGGAGGCCGTCGTTGTCAACGACGGTGAGTGTCGCCTTGTAAAGGCCCGGGGCACGCGGGCTCCAAGACGTGTTGGTCGACTTGACCACAGAGCCATCTGGAAGCTTCCAGGACCGCGACACGATCGAACCGACCGGGTCGAACGACCGCGAGCCGTTCAACTGCACCGTAAATGGAAGGGTGCCGGTCCGAGGGCTAGCGACCGCGACCGCGACCGGTGCATTGGCTTGTTCCAACGCGGAGCCGGCGTTGAGTCTCCCCCCGGAGACCATGCGGCCGGAGAAGGTCGGAAACCGATCGACGGACTGAAGGATCAGATCGGCTATGTCGGGGGGATCGAGGTCCGGTCTCATAGCTTTCACCAGTGCAGCCACACCGGTCACATGAGGGGCAGCAAATGACGTCCCGGATCCGACGGCAAAGTCGTTGGGTAGGGATCCCCCCACGACATCCTGACCGGGAGCAGCGAGGTCGACCGAAATGGCCCCATAGTTCGAGAACGAGGGCATGAGATCGTCGTGGTCGGATGCGGCGACCGCTATCAGGCCGTCGATATCGAAGCTGGCCGGATAGAAGGGGATCAGGTCGTTGTCTCGGCTTTGGTTTCCGGCTGCCGCCACAACGACGACCCCGGCGTCAACGTTGGCCTGAACCGCATCCTCGAATCCGGACGACAGCCCGAAGCTTCCTCCAAACGACATGTTGGCCACGTCCGCCTCGTTGGCCATGGCATAGGCGAGCCCGGTGAGGACGGCGGACAGCGGACAACCGTTGTTGTCACACACCCGGATCGCCATGAGAGTCGAGCTCGGAGCTACTCCGGCCATGCCCACGTCGTTCAGCGCCGCAACCGCGGTAGTGGCGACAAAGGTGCCGTGTCCCTCTGTATCGCTCGGATTGGCGTCGTTGTCGATAGCGTCCCAGCCTCGTACGTCATCGACATAGCCGTTGCCATCATCATCGAGGCCGTTGCCGCCAACCTCTCCAGGGTTGGCCCACAGGTTGGGTGAGAGATCGGAGTGGGCGAGCCCCACGCCCGTGTCCAGGATGGCGACCGTCACGTCCGGTGCACCAGTGGTCCATGTCCAAGCGTCGAGGAGGTCGATGTCGGCATCGACTTTGCCCCCGGTTTGACCCGTATTCTCCAAGGACCACTGATCCGGGAACAACGGTTCGTCGGCGAGCTGGTAGACGTAGTTGGGCTCAACCTCGAAGCCGGTGTGAGCAGCGAGACCAACGATGTCACTCGCCGGCGCTTCCACCAAAGTCCAACCGAAACCGACCTCGGCGACGACAGTTAGGCCAGCCTCCGCCGCAGCTTCAGGCGAGGCGGCTACGAGAGCTTCACCCATGGCCATCGATGTGGTCTGTCCATGAGCTGTTTGGCTACCGGCGGCTATCGAGAGAACGAGCGCGATGACCAAGACCTTCGTGGCACCGCACGACGCCCAACGAACAGTCATCTGCTCGCCTGTCATCTTGTCGATTGGTCAGTCATGAGTCCATCATTCTGCAGTCTCGCCGCGGAGAAAGGCAGACCCACGAAGACGTTTGGGGGGGCACCGAAGTGCCCCCCCAAGGTGACTGGACTGCGAGTTGAGCCTATCCGTTAGGCCCCCCGTCTCCTCCAGTTGAGGAAACACCAGCGAGGCCGGTCGAAGAGCCTTCACCGAGGAATTGGGCAACGACCGTCGCGTTGAAGCTCGCGCCGCTCCCACTCGTGTTCGCACCACACAGCGTCACCGTATGTGGCCCGGCGGCCACGGGCACCACACTGCTCACGGCTGTCGAGAAATCGTCCCCTGCGAAGCTCGGGCTTGCGTACGTGGTCCCACCGGGGGCGCTGTTGTTGGGTGTCACACTTGTGATCCCACAAGCCCCATCGTCCAACTCGAGCCACACTGTGAAGAAGGATCCCAAATTCGCGGAGTTGCCCACCGAAGCCTGCCCCGAAACCAACAAGTGGCCGGATACCGCTGCGTTGATCGCGGTTTCAACGATTGGAGTCCCAGCAGCGGGCAGTGCGATGTTCCCAGTGCCATCGAAGAAATCGAAACTCTGGGCCGTCGTCACTGCCAGATACTCGGCGGAATCTCTCCCGTCCAGGGTTGCGGCGTCCACGACGTTGTTCTCGGCGAGACGCTTCATGAAGGCGGCCA
Organism: Acidimicrobiia bacterium; assembly: GCA_040510135.1. Lineage (GTDB taxonomy): Bacteria > Actinomycetota > Acidimicrobiia > Spongiisociales > ZC4RG35 > JARDZU01. The sequence continues at coordinate 18,655 of JBEVJN010000090.1, forward strand.
TCTGACCGCGGGTCACGTTGTCATCCGGGCAATACTGAGTGTTCGCCGGCGGGTTACAACCCACGGTGATGTTGTGGTCCTTCAACCAGCCGATGGCGTTGTGGAACGTGTGACTGTTCGGCACGTCGGTGAACTGATGTGAGGCGTACACCGCCGCCGGTACAAGGAGTGCCCCGACGACGAGCAAGGTGACCAACGTTGATTTGCGCATATGCAATGACCCTCCTTTAGGTCTGGGCGAGACCCTAACCCCCTCGCGTTACCGATGTCTGAATGCTCGGTGACCTGCGGCCTTCGACTGACGCCGGAGCCAACCCGCGAAACATTCTGTGATAATTGGACAACTAGGGCCCGTAGCTCAATCCGGTCAGAGCAGCGGACTCATAATCCGTTGGTTGCAGGTTCAAGTCCTGCCGGGCCCACAAGAAGAAACCGCCTCTGGTCAGGCGGTTTCTCTCGTTTCGAGGGTGGGAGCGGGTTACCTCGATACGTCGCCAGCGACGGAACGGCGACGCAAGCTCTCGCGTCTCGACTCGCCAACTCGCTCGGTGAGCGACGAGAGGCGATCGTCGTCGGTGGTGAGATAGCGAGCGGTCGTCTCGATGTCCTGGTGCCCGAGCAGCTTGCGCAGGTCTTCGATCGTCGCGCCCGCTTCGAGGAATTGGCGCGCCCCGAAGTTGCGGAGATGCCTCGTCGTGAAGCCGGGAAGCTCTAGCGCGTCTCGGGTCGGCTTCCAGATCGTCGAGTGCCATGTCGAGTCGTGCATCAGCTCGCCTTCGTCGCCGGGGAAGATCAGATCGTCGAAGTCGAGCCCGTCGATCGAGTCGGCGCTCGAAGCTCTCGACCGCACCTACGAAGAGCGCGGCTGGGTCGACGCAACCTCTGCCTAAACACCGCCGGCCAGGTTGGGGGGTCGAGAGCGATCACCACGATCGACACGTATTACGCGGAACATGGTTTCGCCGCGACCGTATGCGTGCTGAGTTTCGCTCGACTTCGCTGCTGGTTCCGGCCTTTGAGGGGATTCCCCCCGTGTGCCCTACCAGGCGACTTCGGAGCAGCCTCGGTGGTCTCCGGGTTCGACCTGAAGCGTTGCGTGGCTGATGTCGTACTTGGTCTGAAGTAGGTCTCTCGCCTCGTCGAGCACGGGATGCGGGTCTGCATCCTTAGTGGTCATCAGATGGACGGTGGCCACATCCATCTCTGAGGTGAGCGTCCAGGCGTGGAGGTCGTGAACGTCAATCACTTCAGCAATGGCGAGCAGGTCAGAGCGAAGGTGATCGAGGTTGAGTCCTCGCGGTGCCATCTGGGTCAGGATTCGTAGCGCCTGACTGCCGAGAGTCCATGCACGAGGGAGGATGAAGACTCCGATCAGAGCAGCAAAGAGTGGATCGGCGTACGGCCAGCCAGTGAGGATCATGATGAGAGCGGCGACGATCACTCCAACGGATCCGGCAAGGTCCGCGATCACCTCGAAGTATGCGCCCTTGACGTTGAGCGACTCCTTGGCTCCTGCCCGGAGCAGCCGCCAGGCGATCAGATTCACCGCCAACCCTCCCACGGCTACGACCAGCATCGCCGTTGTGGCTACGTCGGGTGGATCTTGGAACCTCTGAACCGACTCGTAGAGGACGTAGGCGGCCACTACGAACAAGAGGATCGCGTTGGCGAGTGCAGCGAGGATCTCCAGTCGGTAGAGCCCGTATGTCCGCCCGCGGGTCGTGGCTGCCTTGTCGGCGACGACGATCGCGGCCAATGCCATTCCGAGTCCGAGGGCATCCGTCGCCATGTGCCCAGCATCCGAAATCAGAGCGAGAGACCCGGTTAGGAAACCGAAGATCGCCTCGATGACCATGAACCCGAGGACAAGCGCGAACGAGACCGCCAGTGGCCGGAAGCTACGGCGAGCCGCGCTCGGGACGTGCGTGTGGATATCGCTCACCGATGCTCTCTCAGGTAAATGACGGTAGTGGCGTACAGAACCACTGAGTGACCCCGTGAGAGCGCGTAGATCGCGCGAGATCGTCTCGATCGGAGTGCCGCGCTCCTATGTGTCGACCCACTGCTCTTCGATCGCGTAGAGGCGATTCTCGTGGCTCTCGCGGGCCTCTAGCCGTCGACTCGTAGCTCTATCTCGACGTAGCCGTTGCCGTCGACGAGTCGGGCGACCGTGATCTCTCCGTTCGTGGCTTCGTCGATCTCCCAGGCGAGAGGCTCGATCGTTGCGTCGGGGTCGCTCGTGGGAACGCGCACGCTGAGTCGTCGTCGGGCGACGAGCGTTTCGGCGAGGGCTTCGAGCGGAGCGTGCATCGTCACCGAAGCTGCGTCTCGACGTCGAGAAGCACCCAGGTGTTCAACCGACCGACTCCAGGGGTTCCAACCGAGACCGATGGCAGCGCTCAGTCGGACGATCGCATTGCTCGAAGTCCCTCCGAGGAACGCTCCGAGCTCGGGGTCATGTCGTCGATATCCGGGCGTCTACCGGGATATCGGAATTGACCTCCGGATCGGGCTCTGCGTCCGGGATCTCTTCGGCGATGATCCGCTTAGAGACGTAGCTCGCCTTGTGTCGGTCGTCACCCAAGCTCATGAAGTGTTGTTGGAGAGCCTTTGTCCATGCGTAGTCACTGACGCTTCCCCAATTCCAGACCGCCGGATACCGACCTTTCGACGGCTGGTCGGGCCGTGGCAACAACGTGCCGACGATGCTCGAGTTGAGCTTGACGCCGATTATCTCCGCCAATTGCTTTCTGGTAACCGGAGACTGGTCGGTGGCGTCGCCGAGCAACGATCGGACACGATCGTCGAACACCTTGCGGAAGTCGTCAGCCTGCACTTGTTTCGCGGTTTGGGTTCGGTCGTGGGCATCGTTGGTCCGCCTGTGGAATTGTTCCCACGTTTCGTACTCGTCTCGCTCTAGCCATGGGACTTTGATGTATCGGGGCTCGCCGCCGTGATTCTCGACCTCCTCGTTGGCGTGGACGTAGCCTTCTGCGTAGCCGGCTCCGGCGATCGCGTTGATGAAGTCGATGAGCAGCAGGGCGTCTTCTTTTGCCGCTTCGTATCGAAGCCGGTTGAGATATGTGGAAGCCTCCCACGGCTCCATGGAGTCGAGAGCCGCTCGTTCCTGAATCGAAAGCCTCTCCAGAAGCTCGGCATCGTCGATGAAATCGTTCAGGTCGATCCGACGATCGTGGTCGCGCACCACCATCGTTGTCTGCTGCGGACCGAGTTCGTTTACTGGATCCGATGGGTCTTCCGAGAGGGGATGAGCCGCCGTCATGCCTCTGAACACGACTTCTGTCGGCGTGAAGTTGCTTGTGCGCTTCGCCAATCCGTCCGGACCGTATTGCCAGTGCCAGGAAGTCTCGCCTACCAGTTGCTCGAGTAGCTCTCTGGTCAGTCGCATGCCAGCCAACCTATCAAGGCTGGCTCATTGTGGCGAGAGGTGGTCACAGCTTGGGCCAGGCACTCGGTCACGACGGTGACTTCGACCGTTTCTCGTCCCACATGTCCGGTTGAAGACGAGGCCTCAGAGCGACAGCGCAACCACCGCACAGCAGATGGCGATTGTGACCGACACGAAACCCCATCGGCGTTCCCGCTTCGAACGCGAGGCGAAGTTGGCGAGCGTGGCCAAGACGAAGACGCCGGTCAACACCCACATGCCGATTTTCCCCCTTCCGGGGACCCAGTTGGCGTCGACGACGCCTGCGGTGGCGAGCACGAAGATCATGAGCGCCGGGTAGACGACGATTCCCACGATGCCGCTGGCGACACGCAGCCTCGTCGGGAGAACACCCTCGTGCCATCCGCCCCACGCGGCATAACGGGCGGGTGCGCCCAGGGTCAGGGCGATGTGGAACACGGCGTGCACACCCATCAGCGCCGCGGCCAAAATTGCTGCAGTCTCCATCAGTCGACGCTAGTCACCAGATAGCGCCCAAAATGGGCCGTTGCGAGTTGACGGCGTGATGGTCTCGGTCTGTCGGGCCCATCTCCCTATTCTCGCGAGGCGTGCCGGGCCAGTCCTGGCTCATCAGAACTGACCACAGAGACAAGAGATGTCGATACACCTCTTCTACGACCGGTGGCCCCAATACAACAAGCGTCTCACCGACGTCGTGGCACGCATGTCCGGCGGGCAGCTCGCGCTGCGACCCGACCCCACGCGAGCCCCGCTGTGGGCGATCGTTGGTCACATCGCGGGCGTGCGGGTCTACTGGCTGTGCGGCGTCATCGGCGAGCCCGGCGCAGAGACGACGCCGTTCGCCGATCCGGGTGGGCCCGGATGGGAGGACGACGAAGACAAGCCACGGGACGCGGCTGAGCTGGTGCAAGCACTCGAGACGACCTGGAGGATCGTGGAGGGATGTCTCGAGCGATGGACCCCGGAGATGCTGGGCGATACGTTCGAACGAACCAAAAACGAAAAGCGCCATGCCCACTCACGAACCTCGATTCTGCAGCGACTCTTCAGCCACGATGCATATCACTGCGGCGAGCTCTCACAGACATTGGGGATCGCCGGCTTGCCTCAAGTAGACCTCTGGGGCCCGGACGGCCTGGTGCGTGAGCCCGGCCAGTTCGGATAGCTGGTCGCGGGTTCTGTGAGCTGAGTATTGGGCCCGAATCCGGGCATCATGCTTGCGACGGGTGAGAGGTGAACTGCGGGCGTCACCGCAACTCCGCCCAACATGGAGAGGCAGGCTTTGGCGACCGACACGAAGATCACCACTACAGAACGATCACGGGCTCCCCGATTTCTGGTGTGGGTCCTTGCCCTTGCGGTGGTGGGGGCGGCCGGCCTGCTCCTGACCCTTCTCTGGTTCGTCTTCCCGTCGACCCAGGATGCAACCACGGTGCCTCGTGCTGACGCGGTGGTGCTGTTCGCCGGAGCTACCCAACGTCTCGACACCGCCGTGGAGTTGATGGAGAACGGAGTCGCCCCGAGCCTGGTGATCCCCAATGGGACCGACTACGAATATGCCGAGGATCTATGTGAAGGAGAGGCCACCTTCGATGTGGTCTGTCCCGTCACAGACGAGGTGACAACCACCGGCGAGGCTCGGGCGATAGGCCGACTGGCCGGCGAACGAGGTTGGTCGCGCCTCATCGCGGTCACCTCGGTCTATCACGTCCATCGAGCCAGTTACTTGTTAGGACGTTGCTTCGACGGCCCGTTCGACGTGGTCACTCCACCTCAAGACCTGGGTGTGAGAGAGTGGATCGATAAGATTCCCCATGAATGGGCCGGGTTCCTGGGAGCCGTCGTGGTACAGCCGGCCTGTTGACCCGAACGCTTCGCTCGACGCCTCCACTACAAGAGCGGAGTTAGCCTGATCGACGATGACCACTCCTACGACCGCCACATGGCCCGCGGGCCGTGTCCTGGCGCTGATCGGCCTCATCCTCTATCTCGGGACCGGAATATTCCCCTATCTGGCGTCCGGCTTGGTCGCACCCCTGTGGGGGATCGCCGTCCTCTACGCAGGTTGGCTGCTGGGTCTGTGGCTTGCCATCCGACTCTTTCGAGCCAGGTCGTCATGGGCGTTGGCGATGCCGGTCGCCTCGGTCGCCTTCTGGTGGGTGGTGATCACGCTCGGTGAGTCGGTCTTCGGCTGGACCGCTTAGCGATATCCAGGCCGTGTCGTCGTCCCAGGCCTGGTGGCGCAGTGCGGTCGTCTACCAGGTGTATCTGCGTTCCTTCGCCGACGGGAACGGCGACGGGACGGGCGACATCGCAGGACTCCGATCGCGGCTTCCCTATATCAGTTCCTTGGGGGTCGACGCCCTCTGGGTCAACCCCTGGTACGTGTCGCCGCTGAACGACGGCGGATACGACGTCGCCGACTACCGGAGAATCGACCCCCGGTTTGGCACCCTCGACGAGGCGATCGAGTTGATCGAGGAGGCGAACCGTCTCGGGCTTCGGGTTCTCCTCGATTTGGTCCCCAATCACACCTCCTCCGAGCACGCCTGGTTCCGGGAGGCTCTCGCCGCGGGGCCGGGCAGCCCGTCCCGCGCCCGCTATCACTTCCGTCCCGGGCGCGGACCGGACGGTGCTGACCCGCCGACCGATTGGACCAGTATCTTCGGCGGGCCCGCCTGGACCATTGCGCCCGGCGGTGAGTGGTACCTCCATCTCTTCGACCCCACCCAGCCCGACCTCAATTGGGCCAATCCCGAGGTGCGTGCCGAGTTCGTCGAGATCATCAGGTTCTGGCTGGATCGGGGTTCGAGCGGCTTCCGAGTCGACGTGGCCAATGGCCTCGAGAAAGACCCGATCTATCCCGACATCGGAGAGGTCGACAAGACGAAAAGGGTTCCGGGCGGTGACCTCCATCCATACTCCGATCGGGATCAGTTGCATGAAATCGTGCGTGAGTGGCGTGCGGTCGTCGACGAGTATCCCGAAGCAATCCTCGTTGCCGAGGCTTGGGTGGAGAGCTGGGAGAGGTTGGCTCGCTATCTGCGCCCAGACGAGTACCACCAGGCGTTCGATTTCGAGTTCATGGAGTCATCGTGGGAAGCGAAGGCCATGAGGTCGGCGATCTCGATTGCGGTCCCTACCTCGGCCACGGTGGGGGCGGTGCCGACATGGGTGCTCTCCAATCACGACATCGTGCGACAGGTCACCAGGTATGGGCTGCCCCAGACCCTTGAGGCCAGGGACTGGCTGCTCGATGGCGACCGGGCGCTGTTCGATGCCGAGCGCGGCCTGCGCCGGGCGAGAGCAGCGGTGCTCCTCATGCTGGGATTGCCGGGCTCGGCCTATATCTACCAGGGTGAAGAGTTGGGGCTCCCCGAGGTGCACGACCTCCCGCCCGAGGTGCTCGATGACCCGACTTGGGCTCGGTCTGCGCAGACGATGAAAGGTCGTGACGGTTGCCGGGTTCCACTCCCTTGGACGGCACAAGGCGGCTCTTTCGGCTTCGGTGCTGACGGCTCATGGCTTCCCCAGCCCGAGGATTGGGCCGCACTCTCGGTGGAGTCACAGGAGGCGACGCCGGCTTCGACGTTGGAGTTGTATAGGAGCGCGATCCGCCTGCGATCTGAGCATCTGGCAGGAATCGAAGCCTTTGAATGGGTCGAATCCACCGACGATCTACTCGTCTTCGACCGGGAGCGAATCCGGGTCATAGTGAATTTCGGAGCCGACCCGTTCCCGTTGCCGGATGGTGAGATCCTGGTTTCCAGCGATGAGATCGAGGGGCATCTACCCCCCGATACCTCCGTCTGGCTACGGACCTAGCAACGACTTGGGGCCGGGCGCGCAGCCCGGCCCCCAAAGCGGTCGCGTGTCGGTCAGCTTGTGGCGTCCCAGGCTGCGGTCAGGCCACGAAGGCTCGCTGTCGCATCGGGCGACGTGTCGACCGTCTCCGCGGCGCAGAGAACGTAGGTCGTCGCTCCCGTTGCGACGTCCGACGCGGTCACCGCGACGGTGGCGGACTCTGCCGTCGCATCGCTGCTCCAGCCGCCTGCTCCGACCACGGTGCCGGTGCAGCTGTCTCGGGCCACGATCACTTGATATGAACCCGCTGTCTCTGGCTTGCCCAGGGTTACGTGCCCGTTGAGGGTCACGTTGGCCTCGGCAGTGGCAGTCGCCTCAAGCGTGAGAAGCTCGACATACGTCGTGCCGCTCACCGTGACCGTGTCTGCCGGGTCCGTCACACCGATCCCGGCGCTTCCGTCGGTCTGGGCCAGACGACGCATGAAGGCCGCCATCTGCTGCCGGGACACATTGTCCTCGGGGCAGTACTGGGTGTTGGCCGGCGGGTTACAGCCGATCGTGATCCCATTCTCCTGCATCCACGCGATCGACTCGTGGAACTGGTTCGAGTCGGGCACGTCGTCGAAGGAGTGGGCGGCGATCACGGCAACCGGCACCGCGATGATCAGCGCCAAAGTGGCGCCGATCGTGGTCACACGACGACGGGCGCGACCTGAATGAGTATCGGACATGGTGTTTCCTTCCTCTCTTCGGAGGCCGGGGTCTTCCTGGACCTCCGACCCTGGTCATCGCGCCGCATACCACCCCCTCTCCATCCTGAAACATGGTGATAGTCGGTAACCTCGGCGGGATGATCGAGTTCAGACAGCGGATCGGCGGCGAGTGGGTTGATGCACTCGGTGGGGGGACCTGGGATCTGGTCAACCCGGCCACCGAGGACGTGATCGAGCAAATCCCATTTGGGGATGGGGAGGACGCCAGCGCTGCGATCGATGCCGCAGCGGAGGCATTTTCGGCTTGGTCAGGACTGACCGCATACGATCGGGGGGCGATCCTGGAGAAGGCGGCCGCCGTCGTCGAGTCCAATCTCGATGAGTTCGCCCGCATCACCACCGAAGAGTCAGGCAAGCCGCTTGCCCAGTCGAGAGGGGAGTGGCAGACCGCCCCCAACCAGTTCCGCTGGGCAGCCGGCGAAGCGCAACGTCTCTACGGGCGCTGGATCCCCTCCCGCCTGGCCGGCCGAAGAATCGACGTGACTTACCAGCCATTGGGGGTGGTGGGAGTCATCACGGCATGGAATTTCCCGGTCTACAACCAGACGAGGGCCATCTCGTCGGCGCTGGCAGCAGGATGCACCGTCGTCAGCCGTCCTTCGGAGTTCACACCCCGCTCGGCGATGCTGGTGGCCCACGCGCTGACCGAGGCCGGGCTCCCCGAAGGGGTCCTCAACGTCATCAACGGCGACCCTGAGGGAATGGGCCAGGTCATGCTCGACGACAAACGTCTGAAGAAGATCCAGTTCACCGGATCGACCAGAGTCGGGCGATTGCTCATGGACGGAGCATCGAGGACCGTTACCCGTCTCTCGCTGGAGCTCGGAGGTAACGCTCCGGTGCTGGTCTTTCCCGACGCAGGCGACATCGCGGCGGTGGCCCGGAGTGCCATGCGGACCAAGGTCCGCAACAACGGCCAGGTGTGTATCGCTCCTCAGCGGTTCTACGTCCACGACTCGGTTGTCGACGAGTTCAACCAAAGCGCCGTTGCCACGGCTGAACAGCAGGTAGTGGGCAACGGTCTGGACCCGGAGACGACTGTCGGCCCTCTGATCAATGCCAGGCAGCGGGACCGGGTGGTCGATCTGGTCTCGGCCAGCGTCGACCAGGGTGCCAGGGTGCTCACCGGGGGAGACCGCCCGGACCACGACGGCTATTTCTATCAGCCCACGGTGCTCACCGACGTCAAGCCCGGGGTCCCGGTGCACGAGGAGGAGATCTTCGGTCCGGTCATGCCAGTGATTCCTTTCGACGACGTCGATGATGCCATAGCCGTGGCCAACGCCACCGATTACGGCCTGGCGGCCTACGTCTACACCCGCGACTTGGCCACAGCCTTCAAAGTGAGCGAAGCGCTCGAGTTCGGGATGATCGGCATCAACGACTGGCACCCCAGTACCCCGGAAGCCCCTTTCGGAGGCGTGAAGCAGTCAGGTCTGGGCCGGGAGTCGGGGCTGGAAGGCATCCACGAGTACGTGGAGCCCAAGACCAGGTACTTCGGCAACCTCGGCTGATTCTCCCATTGAGTGTGGTTTGCCGCAGATAGCCCCCACGAATCGTTAACGTGGCGAAGCCGCACCGACCGGGAGGCCAGCGTCTACACGCTCCACGGTGATCAACGGCAGTATTTCTCATCCGGTCAGGCCGCCTCTTCTGCCGATCTCGCGCCGATCCGTTCCCGGGTCGCATCGAGGGAGATCGCAAACTGACCACAGCCCCGGGACACGGGGCGGAGAGAACATCCAATGTCTTCCTTTGCCGAACTCGGCTTGCCCGAGTCTTTCACCGAGACGCTCGAGCGTCGCGGGATCACCAGCCCGTTTCCCATCCAGGCGATGACCATCCCCGATCTCCTCGCCGGGCATGACATCGCCGGTCGTGCTCCGACCGGGTCGGGCAAGACCCTTGCCTTCGGGCTCCCCGCGCTGGTCCGGCTCGCACGCGGCAGGAGCCGCCGCCCCCGCGGACTGATCCTGTCACCCACGAGGGAGCTGGCCGACCAGATCCTCACCGAGCTCCAACCGTTCGCCAAAGCAGTCGGACGGTCCATGCTTGCCGTGTACGGCGGTGTCTCCTACGGGCCGCAACGCTCCCGTCTCCAACAAGGGATCGACCTGCTGGTCGCCTGCCCGGGGCGTCTGGAGGACCTCATGGCCCAGGGAGTCGTGAACCTGGGCGACGTGGACCTGGTAATCGTTGACGAGGCGGACCGGATGGCGGACATGGGATTTCTACCCGCGGTCAAACGCATCCTCGACATGACCGCACCAACCCGCCAGACGATCCTCTTCTCGGCGACCCTCGATCGAGACGTAGCCGCTCTCACCCAGCGATACCAGCGCAACCCGGTGAGGCATGAGTCCGAGCTGCAAGATGAAGCTGCCCTGAGCGCTGAGCACCATTTCTGGAAGGTGGACCGGGCGAATCGCACCGCCCATGTGGCCAGGGTTGTCTCCTCGGCCAGTCCTTCGATCGTGTTCACCAGAACCCGGCACGGGGCCGATCGGCTGGCCAAGCAGTTGGCTGGCGCCGGGGTCACCGCAGTTGCGCTCCACGGTGGGAGATCTCAGCAGCAGCGAACCCGGGCATTGAAGGACTTCTCCACCGGTCGGACCCAGGCGCTCGTGGCCACCGATGTGGCGGCCCGCGGCATCCATGTCGACGGAGTTGCCAGCGTGATCCACTTCGACCCCCCGGAGGACGAAAAGGCCTATGTGCACCGTTCGGGCCGCACCGCTCGGGCCGGTGCAAGTGGCATGGTGGTCTCCTTGGTCGACGGGAGCCAGGTCAAGAGCGCCGAGAGGCTGCGGCGGTCGCTGGGGATCGTGTCCCCGATGGTGACCGGACCGGCCCCCGGGACACCGTCGGCAGGGCCGAGCGTCGACACGCAAAGGAGATCCGAGCGGCAAATGCGCTCGAGCGACAGCGAGTCGATCTACGTGGGCAATCTGCCGTTCAGCGTCACCGGGGAGGACCTGGAGCGGATCTTCGCCAGCCACGGGAGCGTCCACTCGGCGACAGTCGTCACCCATCGGGACTCCAGAAAGTCACGCGGATTCGGCTTCGTGGAGATGGCTCCCAAGGCCTCAAATGCCGCCATTACCGCTCTCGACGGAACGAGTGTCGCCGGTCGTCGATTGAAGGTGCGGGCAGCGAGACCCGGGGCTGCCCGCCCCTAACCTGCCCCGGTGATCGAGGCTGCGGCAGTGCCGCGCTGGAAATTCGTCGTCATCGGCCTCGCCGCCGGCCTCCTCTCGGGAGGATTTGGCATCGGCGGGGGCATCGTCCTCGTCCCTCTGCTCGTGGCGGTTGGCATGGACCGTCATCGTGCCCACGCCACCTCCCTGGCCAGCATCTTTCCGATTGCGGCCGCAGGGGCCGTCACCTTCGCCCTCTCCGGCGAAGTGAATCTGGGTCTCGGGGTGCTCGTTGGAGTCGGCGGAGTCATCGGCTCGATCCTGGGTGCCTCGCTGATGAATCGCCTCAGCACCAGATCCCTGAGCGTCTTCTTCGGCCTGGTGCTGCTTGCCGCCGGAATCCGCATGATCTTCAGCACCGACCCGCTGCCTCTTGCGGGTGGATTCAGCGACTTCACGCTGGGACTGATCGCGGTGGGCATCGGTCTCTTCTCCGGGTTTCTGGCCGGCGTGGCCGGAGTCGGAGGCGGCATCGTCATCGTCCCGGCAACGGTGTTGCTGCTCGGGTTCACCCAGCACGAGGCGCAGGGCACGTCGCTGCTGGCCATCATCCTCACCTCGGTCGCCGCGACGATCATCAACCGAAAGAACCGCCGCGTGCGTCTTAGGGAAGCCGTCATGGTGGGAGCGGGTGGGGTCGTTGGTGCGGTCCTCGCCTCAGTGGCCGCCCTCGGTGTCGACGGCAGGGTCCTGTCTGCCCTCTTCGGGGTGTTGGCGGTTCTGGTCGCTGTCCGCACTTTGTATCAGGCCTATACCACCGAGCCTCAACCCGTTTAGTCGATGGTCACGCCGTGCTTGCGCAACTCCTCGATCGCTCGTTGACCGTCTCCTGGCTCGAGGTCCACCGACGCGGTGGCATCCGGTATCACCGCCGTGTCGTAGTCCTTGACCGCATCGAGGGCGGTCTCCTTGACGCACCAGTCGAGAGCCAGGCCCACAACCACCACCCGTTGGCAGCCCCGCTCATCCAGCATCCCGCGCAGAGCTGTCGGAGTCTCCACACCGGTCACCGGATCGCGCATCGTGAACCCCGAGTAGCCGTCCTCGCCGTTGGCCCCGTTCTGAACGAGGGGACCCGACACTTCGAGGCCCGGGTGGAACTCCGCCCCCCATGTGCCCTGGACGCAATGCACCGGCCAGATGCCCCCGTCCTTCTCGAAGTGCGGGGTCGACTCGGGGTGCCAGTCCTGGGTGTATACCACGAAGGCACCCGCGGACAGGGCACGCATCACCTCGATGTTGACTCTAGGTACTACGGCGTCTCCGCCCTGGACGAAGAGGCTCCCGTTCGGGTCGGCGAAGTCGTTCTGGACGTCGACCACGATGAGAGCGGTGCTCGAGTCATAGCTGATCACGGTCGGCAGGCTACAAGCGGGCAATAGGCTTGGGCCATGGGAATCTCCCGGGGCGCCCTACTGACCGATCAATACCAGTTGACGATGGCCCAGCTGTACTTCAGGCACGGGCTCCACGAACGCAACGCCCGGTTCGAGCACTTCTTCCGGCGTTACCCCGACTACGGCGACCACGAGGCGGGTTACGCCATCAGTGCCGGCTGGGGCTGGCTGGGAAGGTGGGCCGACCGTGCCCGCTTTGGCGCCGAGGAACGTGATGCCCTCAGGGCGCACCGGGTCGAGGGACATCGCATCTTCTCCGACGATTTCATCGAGTGGCTGAGCGAGGTCAGCTGGGATGCCTTGCGCTACGAGGCGATGCCCGAAGGGAGGGTGGTCCACGCCAACGTGCCTATCACGGTCGTCGAAGGACCGCTCGGTGTGGCCCAGATCCTGGAGACTTCGCTGCTCAATCATCTCAACTTTCACACTCTCGTCGCCACCAAGGCGTCGAGGGTGGTCGAGGCGACGAGAGGTGGTGCCGTCCTCGAGTTCGGCTTGCGCCGTGCTCCCGACGAGGGAGGCATCGCGGCCACCAGGGCTGCCTTGATCGGGGGAGCGAACGCATCTTCCAACGTCGGAATCTCCCACGAGATGGGGGTAATGCCGCAGGGGACCCACGCCCACTCGATGGTGCAGGTCTTCATGGCGTTGGGCGAAGGAGAGCTGGGGGCATTCCGCGCCTATGCCGACATGTACCCCGACGAGTGCATTCTGCTCGTCGACACCATCGACTCCCTGGAGTCGGGAATCCCGAATGCGATCGCAGTCTTCGAGGAGATGAGGGGCAGAGGTCATAGCCCGATCGGTATCCGGCTCGACTCGGGTGACCTCGCTCATTTGTCGGTTCTGGCGTCGCAGATGCTGGACAGGGCCGGATTCGAAGAGGTGCGCATCGTCCTTTCCAGCGGTCTCGACGAGCTGACCATCTACCAGATCCTCACCCAGATCGCAGATGAAGCTCCTCGGTATGGGGCAGATCCCGACCGTGTGATCCGTCGTCTTCTCTACGGAGTGGGGACCAAGATGGCAACCTCAGACGGCCGGCCTTACCTCGACGGTGTCTACAAGCTGGTAGCCATCACCGACCGGGGCGAATGGCGACCGGCGATCAAAGTGTCGGACACCCCTGCCAAGATCATGAATCCTGGGCGCAAACGGGTCCATCGTCTCTACGACCAACGCGGGCTCGCCACCGTGGACCTCATGGCGTTGGCCGAGGAGACCCTCGCTTTCCCACTCGAGGTCCGTCATCACCGCGAGAGCGGGATTGGCCGGACTCTCGACGAGTCGAGTGTCTCCGCGACTGAGGAGCTACTGGAGCCGGTGACCCTCGCGGCGCCCTCCGATGACCCTGCTGTCGTCGCCGAGGCGAGAAAGCGCCGGGTGTCGGATCTCGAGCGCCTCGACCCCGGGGTCAAGCGTCTGGTCAACCCGCACGTGTATCACGTGTCCGTGACCAGACGCCTCGCCGATCTGAAGACCCGACTCATCGAAGAGACGCTCTAGCCGGGTTCGTCTCCCGGACCTGAGACGGGCAAAGGGGTCGTTTCGTCATCCTCGGCCGACGACCTGGTCGCGAACACCGGGACCAGGACCGCAAGTCCGACAGCGAGGAGGAGCACCGGCCAGAACCAGGCTCCGAGGGACGTGACAGCATCGATCAAGTCGACCGGAGTCTGAGGCACGAGGAAGACGAGCCCGACAAGGGCCACGACCAGCCCGGAGATGAAGGAGATGGCGTCGAATCTGTGTGATTTCATGGTTCAAGTTCCTTTCTGGTTCAACGTCTGACGATCTGGATGTCGATGTTGCCCAGATCGACCGTCGCATCGAGAACCACCGTCCCCTGGGGTCCCGGGGTGTCGAATTGAAGGTTCGGGCCGCCCAGCCCCGACGACTCCCGGCCGAACGCTCCAACATGGCCGACGTCGACCGACGCTTCGCCTTCGAGCCCGACTCCCGGTGGTATCCAGATCACGATGTCGCCGGCGTCGACGCGGGCCTCGAGATCGATGGTCTCACCGTCCCACGGCAGGTCGGTCAGGTCGATGACCAGGTTGCCGACGTCGAGCGCGTAGCTGTCCTCGAGCTCGGCAAAGGTGTCCGGGGAAACGGTTCGTTCGAACTCTTCGGAGTTCCACTCGTATTCGAACACCGGGGAGAAGAGCAACGTCGGCACCAGCAGGGCGCCGATCAGGATCAGCCACCTGGCCCTGCCCACGAAGCCACCAACGATGAGACCCGATCCGATGACGACCGTCGCCAACGCGATGTAGTGCCGCGGCTGGGGCTCGATGAGGAGTCCCGGGATGTTGTCCAGGATGGCGAGCACGCCGAGGCTGACGAGCATCACGCCGATCGTGATACGCCCCAGATAGGAGGTCTCTTTGGGCTTGGGCGGAGGCGGGGGCAGAACGGGAGGAGTGGGCGTGGGCGTGAGAGGGGTGCCACCGCCGGCGTCGCCGGGCCCGGATGGTGCCACGGGCTCAACCGTGGCGGTCACAGGTATCTCAGTCGTTGTCATTTGTTGAACTCCCTCCTGTTCGTTAGTTCCCTCTTCGCTTCGCACCAGGCGCGGGAGATCGCCCGTGTAGAGGAGGACACCCACCACCAGGAGTCCAACCGACCAAACGATGCCGGTGGAGAGGAAGGTGAAGTTGTCGAGAAGGATGAGGATGGCCAGAAAGACCAGACCTATACCGAGCCAGGATCTGGTCGTCGATGCGCCCGAGAAGATCCGTTGGGCCGGCGTGTCGACCTCGTCATCCGAGCGGATGAGAAACCACCCGGCCGCGTAGAGGGCGACGCCGAGGCCGCCAGCAAAGGTGAGCAGGACGAAGATCGCCCGGATCAAGAGCACCGGCAGGGCGTAGCGGTTGGCAAACCCCTGAGCGACTCCGGCCACGATCCGGCCATCACGGGGGCGGACGAGTTCCCGGGTGATCATGGGGGCCTCGGGGGCATCGGTTGTGTTGGTCTGTTCCATTCCCCTGATTCGACCGTTTCGGCCCCGCATCTTCAATCGGGGACGACCCTGAGAAATCCCGGAGGTTCTCGGGGAGGTCCCTTATTGAGGTTGAGGCCTGCCGCCGCGATCATTTCATCGTGACTCAAATCGGGCAGCTCCGTTTCCGGCGCCGTGGCGGCGATCGCATCGTGGCAGGCGTCGCCGGGGGATTGGCCGACACCCTTGGAGTCAGTGATGCCTTCGTGCGCGCGGCCTTCGTCACACTCAGCATGGTCTGGGGTCTCGGGGTGCTCGTCTACCTGGCGTTGTGGCTCATGGCGCTAGACCGGGTCGAGGACACCCATCCCGAACCGGTGGCCACGCACCAAGCGGTCGGTCTGGGCCTGGCCTTCGGCGGTGTCATGCTCTTTCTCGGAGCGCTGGGATGGTGGCCGTCGAACGCCCTGGTTCTCACCGTGGGTGCCCTCGCCTTCGGCACGGCCGCCTTGACCGATCGGAATATGCCGGGCCCCCTCGCCGCCCTGGTGGACCCGAGCGTCGATCGACCCGGACGTCTCCGCATGCTGTTCGGGGTAGCGCTCCTGATCGGGGGGCTTGCCGTGTTCGCGTCGAGCGTCGGTCCCATCTCCGGGATCGGGCCGGTGGTCCTCGCCGTAGCACTCACCGGTTTCGGGATCCTGGTCGCTTTCGGGCCTTGGGTCGCCCGTCTCGCCAGTGATCTCGGCACCGAGCGGCGCGAGCGCATCCGTCAGGAGGAGCGCGCCGAGATGGCGGCCCATCTCCACGACTCGGTGCTGCAGACCCTGGCATTGATCCAGCGCAGCGACGACCCGGCCCGGATGTCGATGCTGGCTCGTCACCAGGAATCCGAGCTACGAGACTGGCTCTACGGGAATGTGCCTCTGGATGGCTCCGATCTCCTCTCCACCGCCCTCAAGGCGTCTGCTCGGAGGATCGAGGCCGATCATCAGGTGCCCATCGATGTCGTTGTAGTCGGAGACCATCCGTTGAACGAGGACACACGGGCCCTCCTCGGCGCTGCCAACGAGGCGATGGTCAACGCTGCCAAGCATTCTGGAGCTGAGCGCATCTCCCTCTACTTCGAGGCCGAGGACAATGAGCTCATCGTGTATGTGACCGACCAGGGCAAGGGGTTCGAGCCCACCAGTGTCGCCGGCGATCGGCGTGGCATCGCAGAGTCGATCAAGGCGCGGGTGGAACGGGCCGGGGGAGCGGC
>JBEVJN010000091.1:0-21675 GCA_040510135.1 Acidimicrobiia bacterium
GGAGACTCATCTCGCCACGCCCGAGCTCGTGGTCAGGGGCTCGACGGCTCCGGCCCGGAACTGACAGTCGAAATCCGCAGGGCTAGTCTCTGAACAACCGTTTGTGCAGGACCCGACGGTCACGATCGGAGACCGGGACTTGAGCCGCGAGCACATGCTTCTCGCCAATATGACCCAGCCGGAGGCGCAGGAGGCGCTGGGTCGGGGAACGGCGGTGCTGGTGACAGGGAGCATCGAGCAGCATGGGGGGCATCTCCCGTTGGGCACAGACGCCTGGGCCGCTCTCACCATCGCCTTGTGAGTGGGCGAGCGACTCGAGGCCCCGGTGGTACCCATCTCCCCGGTGGGTGTGGCCTCCTACCACCTTCCCTGGCCGGGATCGCTGAGCATCAGTCCGGACACTCTGGCAACCCTGATCGTAGAGGTCTGCGATGGTCTCGCTCGTGCCGGGGTGGAGAGGGTGATCGTCGTGAATTGGCACGAAGGTAACTCGACCGCAATCCGATTGGGCGCCGACCGGGCCCAACAGAAGCTCCCTTTGCGTGTCATCGTCGCCGAGTCTCATGTCGTCACCAACACACTGTTCCCCGACGAGATGGAGTTCACCCACGCCGGGTCGATGGAGACAGCTGCGATCCTGGCTCACGATCCCACTCTGGTGAGGCTCGACGAGAGGGTTCCCGGCGACTCGATCGACCGGGCCACTGATGGACATGCCCTTTTCCGGCGTCGTGACGTGTTCCCCATCATGAGAGATTTCAGGGAGGTGGCCGGTGCCGGCTGGTACGGGACACCCGATTCGATCACCGAGGAGCGGGCGAGAGAGATCATCGACGCGGTGGCCGAGCACATCGTCAGCGCCGTTGAAGAGGTGTCGAAGGGCCTGACGGAACGGGCTGCGCCAGAGGGGAAGAGTTCGTGACCACGATGCGCGCTGCGGTGTTGAAGGGATGGAATGACCTGTCGGTCGAAGACGTAGAAGTTCCCGAGCCGGGACCTGGTGAGGTCCTGCTTCGAGTGAAGGCCTGTGGTCTGTGTGGCACCGATCTCAAGATGGTCCACGGAGCCTTCGAGCAACGTGGCTGGCCACCGTCATTGCCCTTCGTCATGGGCCATGAGTGGTCGGGCGAGGTTGTCGAGCTCGGCGAGGGTCTCGACGACCTGGACTTGAAGCCTGGCGACAAGGTGGTTGCCGAGAACCACGTCGGCTGTGGTCGGTGCCCCATGTGCCGTCAGGGCAGGTACAACCTGTGCGAGAAGGCAGGTACTCCGGGTTATCGGCTCTACGGACACACCGCTCCGGGTGCGCTGGCCGAATTCGCCGTCAGACCAGCTCAGATGCTTCACAGGCTTCCCGACTCCGTCAGCCCCCTGGAGGGAGCCTTGGTGAACCAGGGGTCGCTGACGGTGCATGCCCTGCGACGGGTCGAGTTCGTGCCGGGGTCGAGCGTCGCCGTCTTCGGACCGGGTCTCCTCGGGCTACTCGCGGCAGCGGTGGCCTCCGCTTCGGGAGCTGAGCAAGTGATCATGGTCGGGAGGGGAAACCGGCTGGACCTGGCGGCCAAGATGGGCTGTGAGAAGGTGGTCGACTACGAGAGGGAAGATCCGATTTCCGGGGTGCGCCGTCTCACTTCGGGGCGTGGTGTCGACTACGTATTCGACTGCACGGGCAACCCGGACGTGCCGGCGCAGGCCATCGGGGCGGTTCGCCGTGGCGGAAGGATCGCCGTGCTCGGGCTGACCGGCGGCAAGCCGTCCGAGATCGACGTCGACGGCCTCACCCTCGACGAGATAGATCTCATGGGCATCCGATCCAGCCCCAACGCCTATCCGGCGATGATTGCTCTCATGCGGTCGGGAAAGGTGGACCTGAGTCCCTTGGTCACCCATGTCTATCCGCTGGAGTCCGTTGGGGATGCCTTCGCCGCTCTCGAATCCCGTGAGGCAGTGCGACCCATCGTGGAGCTCTGATCGTGGCCCTGGTGGATCATCCTCACATCTCGATGTTCGGCACGAGCGACTGCTCCTGCAGCGAGGAGGAGGCAAAGGCCCTTGCCGTGGTCGCGGCTTACCGGGTGGCGAAGGTCTCAGAGCGCGGGCCTTTCCTGGCTCCCGGATTCAAACGCCACCGGGCCGGCTTCACCCATATCGGCGACATGTGGGACAGTGAAGGGCCGAAGGGGATGGATGACGACTCTATGCGGGATCGTCGGAACATCCTCCTCGACCTGACCGCCAAGAACGACAAGGTATGGGGGATATTTCGCGTGGTCGGGACCCACACGGGATCGCTTTACGGGATCCCGGCCACAGGTCGCAACATAGACGTGATCGAGGTCGGTCTCTGGCGTGTCGAGGACGGGGTCATCGCCGAGGCCTGGTACTTCGGGGACGAGCTTGGTCTTCTCCGTGCTCTGGAGCTCAACCCGCCAGATCTCACGAAGGCATCAGAGTAGGTCGGCTGCCAATCCACAGCGATCCAAGCGAGCGGCCACACGGTTCGACTGAGCGATGACCACGGAAGCCGTCCTCGTCATCCTGGTGATTTCCGGGGCGTACTTGATCAAGGGTGTGGCCGGCATGGGCGGGCCACTCCTGGCCGTGCCTTTCATAGCCGGCATCGCCAGCGTCGAACTTGCGGTGGTGGTGCTGTCGCTTGGGAACCTGGTATCTAACGGCTGGTTGCTATGGGAGCACCGATCGGGAGCCAAGGGCACGGGCTTCGTGATGATTCCGTTTCTGGTCGTCGGCGTCCCGGCGACAATCGCGGGCACCTGGCTCCTCACCGAGGTGGACGATCGGATCCTGTCGGTGATCGTCGCCATCGTGATTCTCGGCTACATCTGGCGATACCTGGCCGCACCAAATTTCGTTCTCGGGCGAGTCGCCGCCCGTCGCTTGGCTGCCCCAATGGGTCTGATCGGTGGAGGGCTGTTGGGTGCCACCGGGACAGCAGGTCCTCTCCTTGCCACCTACATGCACTCGATAAGGCTCGGTCGCTCCTCGTTCATCCACATGATGAGCCTCACCTTCCAGGTATTCGGAGTCATCCAGCTGGTGACTCTGATCATCCTCGGAGCCTTCACTCCAGAGCGCTTCGAGCAGGCGGTTTGGGCAATCATCCCGATCACCGTCATGACCGCGGTCGGAATCCGCATAGGGAGGAGACTCAATCAGCGGGCGTTCGAGTTCGTCGTGCTCGCACTGCTCGGATTGGCCGCGGTCCGATTGTTGCTCTCGGCGACCGGCTGAGGGGGCCAGGGCTCTTTTCCTTGTGAAGTGTGAAGCAAACAGGCGGTGAGATGGGCGTCACCGATGTCCTCCAGCCAGACCGGTTGCACCGGGAAGAAGCTGATATCCACGTTTTTCCCCTCGGTGGACACCTTTTCCAGTGCCGCCTTCATGGCCGGTGGGACATGTCCGTCATGGAATGCCCGGCCGACGGCAGATGCCGAGTCATCGTTCTGAAAGACCAAGGTGGCGTCGAAATTCGATCGGCGCTGGACATCGGTGAGACCCGCCAGCAACGCCTCATGGGCCTGCAGCCAGGCAACCGCGTCGTCCACCTCCCACCCGCAGGCAGGGGTGGCCACCGGGCATCTGGTGTGGAATCGGCAGCCCTCCGGGGGGTTGGCGGGGCTGGGCACCGTCCCCTTCAGGCCCTTCATGACCGACTCTTCCGAGGCCATGTCGGGGTTCGCGGCGAGCAGCGCTTCGGTGTAGGGATGGCGGGGGTCTTCGAAGAGCTCCTTGGCGGTGCCGTACTCGGCCACCTTCCCCAGGTACATGACAGCAATCCGATCGCTCATCAACCTCACGACACCTAGATCGTGGCTGATGAACAAGTAGGTCAGGCCACGGTCCTTTTGCAGCTCGTGGAGCAGGTTGAGGATCTGCGCCTGCACCGACACGTCGAGTGCGCTGGTCGGCTCGTCGAGGACGATGAATTCCGGGTCGAGGGCGAGGGCGCGGGCGATCGAGATCCGCTGCCTCTGCCCTCCTGAGAACTGATGTGGGTACCGGTAGAGATGCTGGCGACCGAGACCGACGCTCTCCAACAGGGATACGACACGGTCGTTGAGCTCCTGACCTGACGCCAATTTGTGGACCTGGAGTGGGCGGCCCACGAGGTCCTTGACGAGCTGTCTCGGATTGAGAGAGCTGAACGAGTCCTGAAAAACGACCTGGCAGTTTCGCCGGTAGGTTCGCCATGCTTTTCCCGAGAGCACGTCGACGCGGTGGTTCGCGTCGATCCGCTCCACTTCCTTGCGTTGCTCCGCTGTTCGGTCGGGCTCGGGGATGGCGTCGATTTCATCGAGCCTGGCCGCGTCCTCGTCGGGGAGCCTGAAGAAGATCTTGCCGCCGGTCGGCGGAACCAGGCCGCTGATGCAGCGACCCAGGGTGGTCTTGCCGCATCCGGATTCACCGACGAGACCCATGGTCTCACCGGGACGCACCTCGAACGAGACACCATCCACTGCCCGGACTTGGCCGACCACCCTTTGCAGGGTCCCTTCCTTGATCGGGAAATGCTTCTCCACGCCGCGCACCGATATCACCGCCCGTGCAGCCGCCACCGGTTGCTGGGCGCTCGGCGAGGTCACGAGACCCGCCTTTCCAGGATGGGCAGGACAACGGAGCCATCACTCGTGTTGTAGGCGAAGCAGGCAACGGTGTGCTCTCCACCGACCGCGACCACCTCTGGATCGACGGTCCGGCATATCTCGACGGCAAAAGGGCACCGGCTGTTGAATCGACAAGCCGGCGTCGGGTCGACCAGCTCGGGCACCGTCCCCTCGATTGCTGCAAGCTCGCCACGCCGGTGGTGGGCGGAAGGCACCGCCGCCATGAGACCTCTCGTGTAGGGGTGTTTCGGAGCTCTGAACACTTCCTCGGTCGTCCCGGTCTCGATGATCCGACCGGCGTACATGACTACGACGCGATCGCATATCTCTTTGACCAGCGATAGGTCATGGCTGATGTACAGCACCGAGGTCTCGAGACGCTCCTTCAACTCGGCAATCAGCTCCAGAATCCTCGCCTGGATGGTCACGTCGAGCGCGGTGGTGGGCTCGTCGGCGATGAGCAGGTCGGGATTGCAGGCCAGGGCCTGGGCGATGAGAACACGTTGTTTCATCCCGCCGGACAGCTCATGGGGGTAGCTGGCCATGATCGTGCGAGGGTTGGGGATCTGAGTCTCGGTGAGGGCTTGCGCCACCAGCTCGTCAACCCGCATTCGGAGCCGGGCTGCCTTGGTCCGCCACGGAGGGAGTTTCAACAGAAATCTCTCGAAGTTGCTGGTCTGCTGTCGAGCGGCGCGGCGGATGAGACGAGGCACATTCTCGCCGAGAGGCTCGAGGATCTCATCGGAACGATGCTGATAGAAGACTTCGGCCACCTGGCTCCGAATCGACAACGCCGGGTTGAGCGCTTTGCCCGGGTCCTGGAAGATCATCGCGATCCGATCGCCGCGAATCGCGAGCATCTCCTTATGGGGGATCTGGAGGAGGTCGATCGGTCCGCTCTTGTTCCTTCGTGACTCGGTGGACCAGAAGTCGATCTGCCCGCCCGCATAGATCCCTGGGGGGCTGGGGACGAGACGGATGAACGAGCGAGCGGTCACACTCTTGCCGCAGCCGGTCTCCCCGACCAGACCGAGAGTCTCGCCATCACGGATCTCGAAGGACACGCCGTCAACGGCATGTACCACGCCCGCCTTCGCCTCGAAGTAGACCTTGAGATCTCGGACCGAGGCGACCAGGGGCTTGGCGGCTTGCCCGGGCGCGGTGTCGATGCCGACCTGACTCTGGGTCACGCGCCCACCCCGTGGGGCCGATCCGTGGCGCCGATCGAGGTCACGCAGACCAGTATGTCATGGGACCGCCGGCTAGCTGCCTTCACAATGTCATCTCTTGCGCAATCGATTGCTGGACGGAATCGCACGATATAGCGTGGGCGCGCGGGGCGCAAGAGCGTGGTTTATCAGCCACCAGCGGAATCCGTTCGTCACCGTCGCCGATGAGAACGGCCACCACCTGCGGTCTAATACTGAGGTGGCAGTGATCGGGAGGCACCGGATCGAAAGGACATCGTGACGAGAAAGCTGATCGTGCAGACCTTCTTGACGCTGGATGGGGTGATGCAGGCCCCGGGCGGACCCGAGGAAGACGAAAGTGGCGGCTTCAGCTACGGCGGCTGGTCGGTCACCTACTGGAACGAGGAGGCGGACGACGTCATGGGCGAAGCGACGAGCAAGCCGTTCGCGATGGTCCTCGGTCGCCGGACTTACGACATCATGGCCGCGTCTTGGCCCGATGCCCCCGAGGAAGCGGGCGGCCGGGTCTTCAACGAAGCAACCAAATACGTCGCGTCGCGCAGTCAACCCACGCTGGCATGGAGCAACTCGGTCCTCATCGATGGCGATCCCGCCGAGGGCCTCGCCGCCCTCAAGGAGCAGGACGGCCCGGAGATGGTGATCTATGGCAGCGGGAATTTGATCCAGGCGCTGTTGGGTCACGACCTCGTCGACGAGTTCCGCCTCTGGACCTTCCCCCTGGTCATCGGATCCGGCAAGCGCCTCTTCGCCGGAGGCACCATCCCCGCCGGGCTCGAGCTGGTCGATAGCAAGATATCGAGCACCGGTGTCGTGATGGGCACCTACCGGTCCGCCGGCGAGATCGTCACCGGGACCTTCGCCTCGGACTGACCGTTTCGCGCATCCAGGCGGGACCCGACCACAATTGGAGCCGTGCGCGTTGCCACCTGGAACGTCAACTCGTTGATGGCTCGACTCGAAGCCGTCGAGAAGTGGCTGGACCGGGCTGCGCCCGACGTGTTTCTCCTGCAGGAGACCAAATTGGCCGACGAGGACGTGCCTCATCTCATTCTCCAGGCGGCCGGCTATGAAGTGGCTCATCACGGTGAGGGACGTTGGAACGGTGTGGCCATCGCCTCCCGGGTCGGGATCTCCGACGTAATCTCCAATTTCGGTGACGGCCCAGTGCGCGACAGTCGCGCCATTGGGCAGGCCTCTGAGGACTTCGACCCGTTCGACGAAGCGCGGATGATGAGCGCGACATGCGCCGGGATCAGATTCGTCAGCCTGTACGCCCCGAACGGCCGTCAATTGGGCTCACCGTTCTTCGAAGGAAAGCTGCGCTGGCTGGCCCGGGTCCATGCTTGGCTCAACGACGCGGTCTCGCCGGACGAGTCGGTGGTCCTCGGTGGCGACCTCAATGTCACTCCGTCCGACGAGGACGTGTGGGATCCGGAGAAGGCACATGGAGGGACCCATGTGTCAGCGGAGGAACGGGAGGCGCTGGCACGCCTGCGTGAGTGGGGCCTGGTCGACGCTTTTCGGATCTGTCGTCCCGAACCGGGCCGGTTCTCCTGGTGGGACTATCGAGCCGGCATGTTCCAACGCAACCAGGGAATGCGGATCGACCTGCTCTATGTCACCCGGCCGGTGGCAGAGCGAGTGATCTGGGCCGAGATCGATCGGGAAGCCCGCAAGGGAAAGCCCACCCCGTCCGACCATGCCCCGTTGGTCGTCGATCTCGACGAGTCGGGGAAGTCGTTCGACGCCGGTTGGGAAGCTGCGATGGCGAGGATCGCCGCCCGTAAGTAACGGATGCTGGTCGGGTGCGCAGGCGGGTTTGGCCTGGCCGGATCTCCGTTCTCCGGAAGCCGATCCATCATCGGATCGTGAGAGGGTTCTACCGGGCGTACAGTCGATGGCATGGCTGCGACTGACATTTCCCCGGACACGGTCGACTGGCTACTCGACTCCGACCCCTCGATCCGATGGCAGGTGATGAGAGATCTCACCGATGAGCCCGCAGACGTCGTTGCCGCGGAACGCTCGAGGGTGGCAACCGACGGATGGGGCGCCCAAATCCTCGCCCTTCAGGGGCCGAATGGACAATGGTCCGGGGGCACCTATTTTCCCGAATGGACTTCCACCATCAACACCCTGTTGCTGCTGCACGCCATGGGATTGGACCCTGGAAGTGAGCAGGCACTCCGTGCGATTGGCCTCGTCGCCGAGAGGGTCATCTGGGACGACCATCCAGAAGATCCGTGGTCCGACAACCCTTTCTTCGTCGGCGAAGTCGAACCCTGTATCAACGGCAGAGTCGTGGCTCTCGGCTCGTACTTCGGCCAGGACGTCCAGGGTCTGGTGGACAGGCTCCTCGGCGAGCAGCAGAGCGACGGAGGGTGGAATTGCGAAGCAGAACGCGGCTCCACGCGATCGTCGTTCGATACGACGATCAATGTGTTGGAGGGCTTTCTCGAGCACGAACGCTCTGCGGGCACCCCTGAGGTGACGGAGGCGCGGCTCAGGGGTCAGGAGTACCTACTCGAGCGTCGCATGTTCCGTCGTCTTTCGACCGGCGAGGTGGTCAACCCGGCGTGGACGTACTTCTTCTTCCCGACGCGGTGGCACTACGACGTCCTCAGAGGGCTCGACTATCTACGCACTGCCGGCGCCGTTCCCGATGAACGGTGCGCCGAGGCGATCGACCTCGTCCACAAGCGACGGAGTGATGGCGGGCCCTGGCCCATGGAGTACTCCTACCCCGGCGAGGTGCACTTCGACATGGATGACGGAGACGGCAAGCCCAGCCGGTGGATCACACTTCGTGCGCAGCGCGTCCTCGATTGGTTTGGTTGAAGGCGGGTCAACTGCCACCTGGCTCAGGTCAGGAAGTTGTTGTCGTGAGCGCGAAAGAAGTCGACCTGCTCCTCGGCTGACATCGCCTCCAGGTGGTTGAGGCCCTCGAAGTAATTCTCTCGGGGTGCCCCCGGAGCGAAGTGAATGAGCATCGAAGCCGGCGCTCCGGACTCATTGCGGAAGCCGTGGGTCCCTCCGGGAGGAACGTGGACGAAGTCCCCCGCTTCGGCGTCGCCCCACTCCTTCCCGTCATAGACTTGAACCGTGCCAGTCAGGATGTAGAAAGACTCAGCCATGGTCCGGTGGAAATGTGGATCCGCCCCTCCCCGGCCCGGGCCCATCGACCACCGGTAGAGTCCGAACAATCCTCCAGTCGTGTCACCGGTGGCCAGATAATGCACCTCGGTCCCGCTGGTGCGGACCAGGTCGGGGGCGCTGTCGGCTCTCGAGATGGTGGCGGAGTTCTCGGGCTGCTGTCCCTTGTAGATCGGGTCGGGGTAGGTCATGGGCTCCTCATCGGCTCATTCATGTTGCCGACGATGTTATGGATCAGCCAGTGCCACCATCCCGTTGGGTGATGGTCATGTCAGGCTCCACCGAGGAAGTCGAGCAGTTCTTCGATCGTTACGTGGAGGCCCTGCTGGACAGGGATGAGAAGGTGATCGCGGACCTGTATTCCGTTCCGCCACTGATCGTGTTCCCGGACAACGTGATCGCGGTCAGCGACTCGAAGCAGACAGAGCAGTTCTTCGCCTCCTCCTGGGACCAATACGACGGCGTGGAAACGCTCGACAAACAGGTCGTCCTAATGGCTGAAGCTCCGGGCAGCGTATGGGTCGACGTCACGTGGTCGTACGACGGTCGGCCCCAAGAGCGCATTTGCTATCAGCTCGTCGAAGGAGCATCCGGCCACCAGATCGCGGTCCTCACCCCTCTGGGCTGACCGACCGCGTGCCCCTCAGCCGGGTGCGCAGGCCAGCCTGACCGGCCCGCGCACCAGCCGGCCATCACATGATGTCGAGAGTCTCGGCGACCTCGATGGTCCCTCCCGATGCCAGCTGTGGGGAGCCCTTGGCGAGGACAAGTGCCTCTTCGAGGCTGTCCGCGCTGACGATCGAGTAGCCGGTCACCGGATTGGCACCACCACCCGAGGAGGTGGACCCATCGGAGCCGACCGTGGCCGAGGCACCCGTGGGATGCCCTGCGTCGACTACGGCCGAGCCCAGACCGTCGAGCCAGTCGTTCCACGCCTGCATGACTGTGGCGCCCTCCTCCTCCGACTCCGGGGCACTGCCGCCGTGATAGACGAACACGAACTTCGACATTTGCGTCTCCTTTCGCACGGCCACCCTGTGTGGCCTGTCCTCCTAGAGACGAATGATTTCGATGCATTTCGACACCACGGCATCGAATTGTTCGATCACGACCTTTGCCGGTCAGACGGAGGAATGGGAGCCTTCGAGACTCTGCCTTCGGCCTTCAGCCTTGAGGACACCTATCCCGAGACCGATCAAGGCCACCGCGAGAAGGACCGCCCCGGCGCGGGTCAGGAGCGTCCCGGTCGAGGCCGCGCCTTCTGCTCCGATGAGCATGTGGACGAAGAACCCACCCGACTGGAGAAGGATCCCCGTCAGCAAGGTCAGCCCGAGCAGCCGTTGGCGCGAGGCCCCGAAGTCGGTCCGGTCCATGATCACGAAGAAGATCAGCGCCAGGGTGAGCAGGACGCCGGCGTGGGCGTGTCCAGCCCGGAAGAACTGCTCTTCGAAGTCGGTGAGGGCTCCCTGACCGGTCAGCATGCCCAGCAACGACCAGCCACCGAACTCGACTGTGACGATCGCAAAAAGCGTGAAGGCAATCATTCGCGAAGTTGGTCTCATGGCATACCTCCCTCTGTTGAAGATTCGCCGGCGCGGCGGATCAAGGATGTGCCAACTGACAGAAGCCAAATCGTTATGACTGTCGGCCCAATGATGGTGAGGATTCTCGACGCATTGGTTGGCTCGCCGGCGAAGGCCTGGACGAGGCCCGCCCCGATCGATAGAGCCCCGGCTGCCACCGCCACCCACCCGAACCATTTCGGGAAGTCGTCACCGACCGCGACAGCCAGCCCAAACAGGACGAAGGTGGCGCCGGCGAACACGAGGTTGAAGAGACTGGCGAGGGAGAAGTTGATGGTCTCGTTGGCGGCGAGGATGCGGAGCGCGGTCTCCTGCTGATCCGGAGGCGCCAGCGCCCACTCCTCAGCCAACTGTCGGGCTCCGACCCCATCCGTGATCACCAACACAAGGCCCACCGTCACGCCGACCACGGCTGCGAGCATCCCGAACTCGGCCAACACCCGCGGGAGCGTTCCCGTGATCGAACGGAACAGGGCGTAGAGGCCCAAGAGCATCAGGAAGATCCCAACGAGGATGATCAGGTGGAGGGGGATCCAAGAGCCCGACCCGGCGATCACCTCGGCCGTGCCAAACGGATCGCTGATCGGAGTTTGAGGATGGAGGAGATTCCCCACCATTCCCAGGAGAGAACCGACGACGGCTGCCCATCCTCCGATCTTGAGCACCCACTGACGATGTGTCGTGGGAGTGAGGGTCTGCATGGTTGCACTCCTTCGTCGGATATATCACAATGACATGTGATATAGGAACATTACGACCTACCATTGTGTCATGTCAAGAGGTAAGAAAGACGAACAGATGCCTCGTTCCCTCAATGCCACCGCAGCCTCCCTCCTCGGATTCCTGCACGAAGGTCCGATGACCGGATGGGACCTCGTCGCAGTCGCCCAGCAACGCATCGGTGACTTCTGGTCGCTGACCCAAAGTCAGGTCTACCGGGAGCTGGCGAGCATGGGCGACGAAGGACTCGTCGCGGCAGGGGAGAGAGGGAGCCGGGACAAGCGTCCCTACACGATCACCTCGGCAGGCCGGTCTGCCTTCCGCGACTGGGTGGAGGAGATACCCGGGGACGAAACGATCCGGTTTCCACTCCTGCTCACACTGGCGTTCGGCCGCCATCTACCGAGTGGCCGACTGGCAACCATGCTCGAACAGCATCGCCTGATCCATTCCGAGCGATTACGCGCCTATCGGATCCAACTCGAGGAGGTGCAGGCCTTGGGGGATCCCTATGCACTGGCCACTCTCGACTTCGGCATCACCTATGAGGAAGCCGTGCTCGATTGGTTCGACCGACTACCCACGGACCTCACCGCGGGTGACTAGAGCGCGATCGAGTTCAGGACTCAGACCGTCGGCGCATGGCGTCGAGACCCTCGAGAATCAGATCGAGCCCGAACTCAAACTCGAACTGGTCGTCGCACCAGCCCAGCGTCGAATCGGGATCCTCGTGGGCGACCTCCATCATCATCCCGGTCAAGTGAGGGAACTGATCGGCCATCTCCGCCATCGCCTCCGTCAAGTCCTCATCACCCTCGTCGGCATTCTCCGGCTCGAACAGCTCCTGGGTGAAGCCCAGACCCCGACTGCCCAAGGCATGCATGGCGTGATGTGAAAGGTCATATGAGAAGCCTCCGGTGTGCAGCACACCGAGCAAGTCGTCGAAGTAGCGCATCGTCGACGGACTGATCGTCGTGCGGGTCTCGATAACCCGAGAAGCCCATCGGTGGCGGATCAATACCTCCCTGGCGGCGAGGATCCTCTTGCGCATCAGAACCTTCCAGTCCTCGGTCGCTGGGGGACCTTCGACCAAGCCGACGGCCTTGTTGATCTCGTCCATGATCACTTCCACCACGCCGTCGAGAACCGCCTCCTTGTTGTCCACGTGGTAATACAGCGACATCGCCTCGGCGCCCAGTTCGCGGGCCAGGTTGCGCATGGTCAGGGCTTGGATGCCTTCCCGGTCGGCCAGATCGACCGCAGCGCGCAGGACTCGCTCCCGGGTCAAGGGGTCGCGGGCCCTGGGTCTCGGCTCTGTCTGGGTTGCCATCGATCTCCCAATCTAATCGTACGAGGTAAGACTGTATGGGACTTGACAACCTTACGTCGTACGAGCTACCTTACACCATACGACTTACAACGTACGAGGAGTGGACATGATGAAGGCAATTGTGCAGGACGTGTACGGCTCGGCCGAGGTGCTCGAGTTGAGGGACATCGATCCACCGGTTATCGGGCCCGACGAGGTGCTCTTGCAGGTTCAAGCAGCAGGAGTCGAACCGGGTGTGTGGCACATCATGACCGGTCTGCCCTATCTGGTGCGAGTCATGGGCTACGGCCTGACCAAGCCCAAGTACCCGGTGCGGGGACGTGACGTTGCCGGGCGGGTCGAGGCGGTCGGGGCCAACGTGACACGTTTCCAACCCGGAGATGAGGTCTTCGGCACCTGCGAAGGCTCATTCGCCGAGTATGCGGCTGCCCGAGAGGACAAGCTGGCTCTCAAGCCCACCAATCTCAGCTTCGAGGAGGCTGCAGTCATTCCCATCTCAGGCATGACCGCGCTCCAGGCCCTGCGTGACAAGGGGCGGGTGGCGCCGGGCGACAAGGTGTTGATCATCGGCGCCGGAGGGGGCGTCGGCACGTTCGCGGTCCAACTCGCCAAAGCGTTTGGAGCCGAGGTCACCGGCATGTGCAGCACGTCGAAGATCGATCTCGTCAAATCGATCGGGGCCGACCACATCATCGATTACACCCGCGAGGATTTCGCGGACATCGCTGATCGATACGACCTCATCATCGACAACGCAGGAAACCGCCCGCTATCCCAGCTTCGGCGCGCTCTCGCGCCAGATGGGACCCTGGTCATCGTCGGAGGCGAGAATGGGGGAGCATGGGTCGGGCCTGCCGACCGCATCGTCCCGGTGGCGTTGCTTTCGCCATTCGTGAAGCAGAGATTGCTGCCGTTGATGGCGACGGAACGTCAAGACGACCTCCGGGTTCTTGGTGAGATGGTAGAGGCCGGGAAATTCACCCCGGCCCTGGACCGGACATACCCCCTGATAGAAGCACCCGACGCCGTCCGTTACGTCGGCGAGGGGCACGCCCGGGGCAAGGTCGTTGTCACAATCTGATGGTGCCGTCGAGCAGGACGCCGTTTTGAAGGCCATCGTCCGCGAGGAGTACGGCTCGACCGAGGTCCTCGAATTGCGGGCGATCGATATTCCCGTGCCTCGGGACGACGAGGTGTTGGTGAAGGTTCACGCCGCCTCCCTGAACACTGCGGACCTCGACTACCTGAGTGGGAAGCCGCGAATTGCCCGTGTGGGGTCCGGGCTGCGCCGGCCCAGAAGCGGCCGCATGGGCCTCGATGTCGCCGGTCGCGTCGCGGTCGTTGGGCGAGACGTGACGACGCTCGAGGCTGGGGATGACGTGTGGGCGGACATGTTCGACTTCGGCCAGGGCGCCTTCGCCGAGTATGTCTGCGCGCCGGAGAGAGCCTTCACACCGATGCCGTCGGGGGTGACTTTCGAGCAGGCGGCCACGGTTCCTCACTCCGGCGTCTTGGCGCTCCAGGGCCTTCTCGGCAAGGGAGAGATCAACCCGGGAGAGAAGGTCCTGATCAATGGCGCAGGAGGGTGCGTCGGGCCTTTCGCCATCCAGCTGGCCAAGTCGTTCGGCGCCGAGGTGACCGGGGTGGATCACGGCGAGAAATTCGACGTGATGCGCTCGGCTGGGGCTGACCACCTCATCGACTACACCAGCGAGGACTTCACCAAGAACGGGCATCGCTATGACCTGATCCTCGACATCGTCGATCAGCACTCAGTCCTGCATTACCGGCGCTCCCTCGCATCGGGAGGGCGATACGTCCTCATCGCAAGGGGCCTGTCCGGGTTCGTTCAGGCGTTCCTGGTCGGTGGCGCGGTCTCCATGGCCGGGAGCAAGCGCATGGGGATCTTCATGTGGAAGGCGAACAATCGCACCGACCTCGAACTCATGAAAGCCCTTCTCGAGAACGGGAAGGTCACCCCGATCGTCGACCGGCGGTACCAGTTGTCCGAGGTCCCAGAAGCGCTCCGCTATCTCGAGGACGGCCATGCCCGGGGCAAGGTCGTGATCACTCCGTGAGGCTGCACCGCGTCAACCGCTGGTGATCGGCTGATCCAAGGCGATTCCGAGCCCGATGACGAGACCGATCCCGGCGATGATGAGGAGGGTCACCTGGGCCCTGAAGTATTCAAACCGCTCGGCCATCGCGGCGAAGAAGAGCGCGGCAGCGAAGAGAAGCGTGGTCAGTGTGTAGATGTCGGAGATGGTGTTGGCATCCTCTCCGACTTGAAATAACTCATCTGCGCGTGCCTCCAGACGATCCGCCTCGGCGTCCTGCGAGAGCTGATACTCGGGCATGGCGAACGGGCTCGGCGGCGCATCGGGGTTGTTGAGTGGATCGAGAGCCATCCACGCGTCAAAGCCGACCCTGAACTCGTCCCTGAACCGCTCGAAATAGAAGTCGGCGACGACCTGGTTTTCCTGCAGGACCGCGTCGATGTAGTTCTCGAACACGCTCAAGTCGGCCAGACGGAATTGGTTGGCTGCGGTGCGCTGCTGGGCGGCATTGGTGCGTGACCCTGATGCCTGGGTGTAGTTGCTCGACTGGATGCCGTCCCATAGCGATGCCTGGTATCCGCTCCACGCCGTCGACAGCGCGGCAAACGCCAGGATCGCCACCGTGATGATCTCCATGCGCTTCTCGGGGCGCGAAACCGGTGGGGCCGTGTCTTCCCCCGGTTCGATGGGCTGGGTGTTCTCGGGTCCGGTCATTCCACTCCTCGTTTTCGAGCAGCATCATCTTTGTCGGATCTGCCCGGCATCACCTGATCTAGACGAAAACTCGCATTCGCTCGGGACGATGGAGGATCGTAGGATCGCATTGACAGTCTGTCTTCGAGGGACAGCAAACGAGAGGACGTCTATGACCGCAAGCGAAGAAATGATGGGGCCGATCGACTATCTGATCGTTGAGTGGCCCGCCGGGTCGCCACCGAATGGCGAGGCCTTTCCACACGTACTCGATCTCGTCGACCGAGGTCTGATCCGGATCCTCGATTTCGCCTTCGTGGAGAAGGATGATGCCGGGAACGTCCTCGAGATCGACATCGCCGACTTCGACGGAGACGGCAGCAACGACCTGTTGGTGTTCGCCGGAGCGTCGTCTGGCTTGCTCGATGAGGAGGATCATGCGGAAGCGGGTGCCGCACTCGAAGCTGGGTCTGCCGCCGCCATCCTCGTTTACGAGAACACCTGGGCGGCGCCATTCGCCACGGCGCTGCGGAAGAGTGGAGCTCAGTTGGTCGCCTCAGGGCGCATCCCCGTCAACGCATTGATCGCTGCCCTCGACGAGCTCGAAGCCGCCGAGGCCTGATCCCGAAAGGAAATAGAACAATGGGATTGATTCGAGGTGTAGCCCGTACCGCAGTTGTTGCAGGGACCGCCACTGCTGTGTCCAACAGGGTGTCGCGGCGTCAGGCCAACCGATGGTCCGAAGAGAATGAGGCTCAATATGAGCAGCAGGCCCCGCCACCGCCGCCGGCGCCGGCTGACTCCGGCACCGACGACATGATTGCGCAGCTCAAGCAGCTGGGCGAGCTCCATGAGGCGGGTGTCCTTACCGACGAGGAGTTCGCGGCGCAAAAAGCCAAGGTGATGAATCAGTAGGGGTCGGATCGCTACTCATCGCCGGACGCGGCGACCCCATAGCGAGACCAGGCGGGCTACGAGAGTGATCAGGAACACCTGTCCTACGAA
Source organism: Acidimicrobiia bacterium (assembly GCA_040510135.1). Taxonomy (GTDB): domain Bacteria; phylum Actinomycetota; class Acidimicrobiia; order Spongiisociales; family ZC4RG35; genus JARDZU01. Next base: position 16,378 of record JBEVJN010000091.1, read on the forward strand.
CGCCTCGACGGCCGCCAGTCGCTTGGCGATCTCTGTGGCCGGGGTGATATCCCCGTAACCCAGGGTGGTCAGGGTCACGAACGAGAAGTAGATGTAATCACCCGCGGCGCCCACGCCGTTGAGAGAGTTCGTGCCCGTGAGGAGCTCGAGGCTGTGGAATACCGCAGCCATCACGAATGCGATCAATGCATACGCGGCCACCCCTCCCATGACGGTCTGAAATGTCACGAGTTCGTGGCGGGCGATCCTGTTGAGGATGGCGAGCATCGCAGTGAGTTGTGCTACGCCGACGAGCAACAGTCTCCAACCATCCGCGATCTCCGAAGCAACCAGCCCGAGGGAAATAGTGGTCAACAGGACGACGAGGGTCGCCACGAGCCCAACCCTCCGAAGTCTCTTCGGCACGCCAGGCGACCACAGCGCGGCCAGGAGCAAAGTGACCCAGATGATCGAATCGAGGGAAAGCACAAAACGACTAGTGCCAATGCCAGAGAGGACGTATCCCCCCAGGATGAGCAGCAACATGAGGCCGTAACGCTCACGGATTGGTACACCAGCCGACACCTCCTCGATACCTGCGGCGGATGATTCGTCAGAGCGTTCTGACTGTTGGCTGCTCATCCGGTGGTGAGGCGTCTTTCGATCATTCCACTCCCTGAACTCCACTCGCGGACCGTGTCGATCCGTGCTCGCACCATTCTGCACGTGTTCTGGACGACACCACCGCGTTCAACGATCACGACATGGTCCACCACACGGATTCCATTTGCAGTCTGCGCCGGTCAGGCTGCGGAGTCCTCGGCGGCATAACTTGCGAGGAGGGCTTCCTCCTCGTCCTTCTTCGGAAATCGGATGAAGACGATTGCCGCTCCCAAGAGGACGGCGATGATGCCGGCCATGTAGGCCCATTGATCGCCCTGAAGGAACGAAGTCTTTGCGGCCGCAGTGATCTCCGTTGCATATTGGGGGTACTGGGCGGCCACAGCCTCGGCTCCGGCGAACGACTTGGTGAGCTGGCTCTGAACCGACGACGTTATCTCAGCCTGTTCGGGTGAAGAGCCGATTGCTGCCACCGCCGCCGCTGCATAGCCGGCGGTCAGCAAGGCTCCGAAGATCGATTGCATGATGGCTCCACCGAGGTCGCGCTGGAGATCGGCGGTCCCTGAAGCCATCCCTGCTCGCTTCACCGGCACCGAGCTGGTCAGCGAGTGGGACGCCGGCGTGCCCGCGAACCCAACTCCGATCCCCATAAACGCATACCCGAGCCCGACCTGCCAATACGAGATCCCCTCACTCCACAGCAACAACATGGTCAGGAAGCCGAAGAGGCAAAACAGGTAGCCAAGCAGCAGTGTTGCCCGGGCGCCGTTGTGCTCGACCAGCTTCGCCGAGCGGGGAGCAACGACAACCATCAGCAATGCCGCTGGGAGGATCGCCGCACCCGCCTCGAGCGTCGAGTAACCGAGCACGTTCTGCAGGAATTGCTGGCCGATGAACATCGCACCCATCAACGATCCGAAGACGATTATCCCAGCGACAGCTGCGACCCAGAAGATCCGGCGCCTGGCGATGTCCAGGTCGTAGAGGGGGCTATCCGTCCGCCGTTGCCTGATGAGGAAGGCAGCTCCGGAAGCGACGGCAACAATGGCGAGCGAGAACACGAGGGTCTCCTCACTCTGAACCGGTGCGAAGTTGATGGCGAGGATCAGGCTCGACACCAGCACGATGGAGAGGATTCCGCCCAGATTGTCCACGGGTTCGACGGTCTCGTTGACGTGGCTCGGGACAAAGCGATATGCCATGTAAAGGGCGATCGCGGCCAGCGGCAATGTGATCAGGAAGACCGAGCCCCACCAGAACTGAAGGAGGAGGGCGCCGGCGACCAGGGGGCCTAGCGATGCAATCGCGCCGCCGGTCCCGGACCAGAGCGCGATCGACTTGGTCCTCGGCGGCCCGGACCACAGCGCGGTGATCAGGGCGAGAGTGGTGGGGAAGGCCATTCCAGCGGAGACACCCCCGATGAGCCTTGCCGCGAAGAGGATCTCGTCGCTCGGGGCGTAAGCGGCGAGAAGGCTCGCCGGTATCGCAAGCGACACCCCCAGAAGCAGAAGCATCTTGCGGCCATATCTGTCGCCTACCGCACCCAGGTAGAGGACTGATGCGGCCAGTCCCAGGGAATAGCCGACGGCGATCAGGTTCAGGACCGTCTGCGACGAGTCGAAAGCGGCGCCGATCGAGGGCAGCGCCACGTTGGCCACGGACAGATTCAGGTTGGCGACCGCCGCCACGAGGATCAGCGTCAACAGGATGCGACCGCCCCCTTCTGGCGCGCCGTCGGCGGGCACTGGTGCGCCGCCCGGCATGTCGGCTTCCGTCATCAGGTCACCCTGCCCTTGTAGCGGTGATGCCACCGCCGCGGCTCACCGTGTTGGCGAATTGGAGCCCATCGATCACACGTGCACCTCGCAGTTGTCCGTTGGGGTTGGCCTCATCTTCGGTGCCGATCCGCACCTGACGTCACACTACGCGGCAGATCTCAACTCGTTCGAGAAGGAGGGCGCCTTCGATCGGAAGGAATCCCATCTCATCGATTTTGGACGTTGCCGGCGACGTCGTCCACTTTGCGTGCTTGATTTTCGGTCCTCCCCGGGTTGAATGTCATCACTTAGGGCGAGGAGACCGGGTGGGCTGTCTGTTTCTGATACTTCTGGGCGTCAGTCCGCGTCTGGCGGTGGTGACGTTGTGGCTTCTGACCGATTGGGTCGAGCGTGCCTTTGGCGATAGTTGGATCCTCCCGTTGGCCGGATTGATCCTGTTGCCATGGACCACCGCCCTCTACGTAGTCGGCTATGTCGCCGGTGGAGGGACCGCCGCTCCGTGGGGAATTCTCGGAGCCATTATCGGCTTGTTCCTCGACGTGGCGGTTCATGCCGGCTCGGCAACGATGACCCGGAAGCGGTACGCCACATAGTTTCCTGACTGCAGGCGGCGCGACCAACATCTCGGTCTCTTTACGTTCTCTATAGGCGCGTCCGACATCCTTTCGATGTGGGATCGGCCTCTTTCAACTGCACCATTCGGGAACTGCGATCCAGACACGGTCGTTTCAACGCTGATCGCCTACCGCGTTGCCCATGACCTTCACTCCTAGCCAGCCTTCAAGCGCGCTGACCCGCGTCCCAGCCGGTCCCCGGATGCCGGTCTGATGCGAATCCTCGTGGTCGAAGATGAGCTCGATTTGGCCTCGGCCATCGCCGACAGCCTTCGCCGAGACGGTTACGCCATCGACATCGCGCCCACGGCGACCTCGGCGATGAGCCTCGCCTCGGTCAACTCGTACGATGTCGTCTGTCTCGACCTGAATCTCCCCGATGGGGACGGCCTCGATGTGTGCCGGCGGGTACTCGCCGACCCGAGACGGTCCTACGACCTGGGTCCGATACCCAAGATCCTGATGCTCACTGCTCGCGGCGGTGTAGACGACCGTATCCGCGGCTTGGACGAGGGTGCAGACGACTACCTGGTCAAGCCGTTCTCGCTGGGAGAACTGAGTGCTCGGATCCGAGCGCTGCTCCGACGTGACACCTCGACAGGTAGCTCGGTCATTACCTACGCCGGCATCGAGATGGACACTGCCCGCCATGAAGTGACGTTCCACGGTGAGTCAGTGGCTCTCACCGTGAAGGAGTACGCCTTGCTTCGCTGGTTCCTCCTCCACCCCGAGGAGGTGCACAGCGCGGAGCGGCTCCTCGAGCACGTATGGGACGAGCACGCCGATCCGTTCACCAACACGGTGAGGATGACCCTTTCCAATCTGCGCCGCAAGCTCTCGACTGCGGGCGTGGAGGCTCCGATAGTCACCTTTCCCGGTCATGGCTACATGCTGCGGGCGGCGACGTGACCAAGTCCAGGATTGGATTGGTGATCGTGCTCATGGCACCCGCCGTGCTCATCGCTCTGGTGGTCATGGTCGTGACCGTCGCCCTGCTGGTGACTCACCAGCCGTGGGCTGACGCCCGTACCGGCATCGCCCAAGTCGGGGACGGTGTCGCGTTGGTGGTCCTGGCCGAGGAAGGAACCATCGATGGCCTCATCGACTCCGGTCTTCTCGCACCGGTACTCGGCTTGATCCCGGCGTTCGTCGTCGCGTGGATCGTTTCCGGACGGGTGAGACGCGTCGTCGTCGGGGCCCGTGCCGAAGTCGAGGCCGCCGACGTCGAGCGTCACAGCCGGACCCAGGAAGTGGTCCATGAGTTGCGCACTCCGCTCGCTGTGATGGGAACGAATCTCGAGCTGGCCGCCATCGAGGCCAAGACCGAGCCTGGTGCCGCCGGCTACATCGACGCCGCCCGCCGAGCCGTGACCAGGATGGCACGAACGGTCGACGATCTCGCCGGCCACGGACGGCTCGCGGTCCAGCAGGGAAGCGGGCCGGTCGACCTCGCTGATCTGGCCGAGGCGGCGGTGGCTGAGCACATCGGTCCGGCCCGAGCCCGAGGAGTCAATGTCGAGGTCATCGGAACATCTCATTTGACGGTGCCCTCGGTTGATCCGGCGGCGGTGCGCGCCACCATCGGCAACTTTCTAAGCAACTCAGTGCGGATGGCTCCGCAGGGCTCGTCGGTGGGCGTCGATTGGGGCCGGCTCGACGGCTGGGCCTGGTTCGCGGTGATCGACGAAGGACCGGGTCTGGCACCACATCTCCATGCCCGTGTCTTCGAGCGGGGCTGGCAGGGTCACCATGAGCGCGAACGCGGAGACGGGACCGGCGAGCGCGGGCTCGGCCTCACTATCGCCCGCCAGCTCACCGAAGCTCAGGGTGGGGCGGTGACCATGGAATCCGAGGAGGGAGGAGGGGCCGTTTTCACCGTCTGGCTGCCGCTCGAGGTCGGGGCAGATCTCAGCGCGGTGGTCGCCCCAGATCGGGTCCACCCAGCATCACGCCCCTGGCTGGAGCGCTCGCTCATCGCTTAGGTCCCGGTGTGCTGTGTTTAGCTCGCCAAGCGAAGACTCAGGTCGCGGTCAGCGGCTTCGAGATGTCCTCCAGCGATCTTCCTTCTGCAGCAACTCCGTAGATGATCTCGACAACCCCACCGATGATCATGATCGCTGCGCCGATCAAGTAGCCGATGAAGAGCCCGGTGGTATCGGTGCCGTCGCCGATTAGCCAGCCGTAGAAGGCGGGGCCAAACGCACCCGCGATGGTCCCGATGGCGAAGAAAACAGCGATCGCCTTGGCCCGCACTTCGACCGGCCAGGTCTCGCTCACGGTGAGATACGCCGCACTGGCTCCTGCCG
>JBEVJN010000092.1:0-18286 GCA_040510135.1 Acidimicrobiia bacterium
CCAACGTCTGATCGCTTGTGAGAAGCTTGCGTTCTGACAGGCCGGAATCCATGTAAAGCGGTCCGCGCCGCTCGGAGGGGCGGATGATCCAGATCGTCGGTGGCGAGACGGAGTTCTGTGTCGATCCCGATCAATCGCTGTTGTCCGTCTAGAAGGACGGCTCCAGGGTCGCCGTTGACCTCCATGGACGCAGCGACACTCCTGGACGACGGGTGACTTGCGGGATCACGTCGACAACTGTGCGCGCCACACGGCTGCGCCCCCGAATCGACCTTGATCGAGGGGACCTCGCCGCCGCCGTCGCCGGTCAACTGTGCGTCGGGAGCGAGTAACGCCTCGAGCCCAGCGAGAAGCTCCTCGAGCATCGCCTTTTTCGACTCGCTGCGCGTCATGACATGAACCTCATGCCCCGCCTCCACCAGACGCGGCACCAGCTGCTTTCCAATCGCCCCTGTTGCTCCTGCGACGAAGTCTCTCATGGTCAAACTCCTTCATTGACGAACTGCCTGTACCCAATAACGACAAGACAGCAGCTCAGTCTGTGACACCTCGTTGCTCACGCCGCCATGGGCGGAGCGTCGAAATCGCATCGAGGGACCCGCCGGCCCCGCGCGCGGCCGGGGCAGACGGGTCGGGCCGGTCAGGTCGACCGACGTGGGCGTGGGGGAGAAGTCGGCACCAGGCCACGAAGCGCATCGCGATGCTCGACCGCGAGTGCCTGCATCCCCTTCAGGAGGTCGAGCATGGTTTCCAGTTCGGCGCGGGTGAACCGCTCGAACAGCCTTGCTCCCTCCTCGACCAAAGGGCCATAGAGTCGCCAGACCCGGGCGTTGCCGTCCTCGGTCAGTTCAACGAGGACCTGGCGCCGGTCGTCTGCTTGGCGAACACGCTGTACGAACCCCTTGCGTTCGAGCCGGTCGATCATCGAGGTGGTGGCAGCGGAAGAGAGCCCCGTGGCTCGACTGAGCTCGCCTGCGGTCATTCGCCCTCCGATCAGCCAGTCGAGACAACGCAGGTCGGTTGGGTTGAGGTCGAGGACCCGACCGACTTCATCGTCGAACTCGGCGTTGCTTCGCTGGTACGCCTGCATGGCGGTGCCCAGCTCCGCAACGATGGCTTGACGATTCCGCTTCATTCCAATATCCTTCCAAAATCGAAAGATTCGATAATCACGATATTCTAAAGTCGTGGGAAAGGATATCAACATGAAGGTCCTGATTGTCGGAGGAGGCATAGCTGGCCCAGTCGCCGCCATGGCCATGCAAAAGGTGGGTCTGGAAGCCAGGGTGACCGAGGCATATCCCCGTGGGGATGGAGAGATCGGGTCCTACTTCACCATCACTCCCAACGGACTCGATGCACTCGCCTCGGTCTCTGCCTTGCACTGCGCTGTCGAATCGGGATTTTCCACGCGGCGCAACGTGATGTGCAACGCGGCGGGCAAGGCGCTCGGTGAGTTGCCACTTGGAGTGCCGCTGGCCGACGGCACGCCGGCGCTCACCATGAAGCGGTCGAGACTGGCGTTAAATCTCGTCGAAGAGGCTGAGCGCCGGGGTATCGCGGTCGATCACGGCCGTCGCCTGACTGGCGCGATCAGGGCCGGCAGCCAGATTCGGGCAACATACGCCAATGGAGCCACGGAGATGGCAGACGTGCTTGTCGGCGCCGATGGTGTCCATAGCGTCGTCAGGCGACTCATCGACAATGATGCACCTGAGGGACGGTACGTCGGGCTCACCAACTTCGGGGGAATCACCTCGGGCGGAGTGGTCCCGGTGGAGTTGGAGGCAGAAGCTTGGCGCTTCTGGTTCGGGAGGCGAGCCTTCTTCGGGGCCCATCCAACGCCGGCCGGCGACGTGGTGTGGTTCGTCAATGCTCCCCGTCCTGCAATTTCAGAGAAGGAGCGAGCGACCACCACAAATGAAGAGTGGCAGGCGAAGCTGGCAGCCCTGTTCGACGATGACGATTCGCCGGTCGCTTCTCTGATCCGGGGCGGCCGGCTCGAGCTGGCCGCAGACAACACCTACGACCTTGGACACGTGCCCGTGTGGTTTCGGGATGGGATGATCGTGATCGGCGACGCGGCCCACGCACCCGCCCCGAGCTCGGGGCAAGGGGCGTCGATGGCCCTCGAGGATGCCGTTCTCCTCGGCCTGTATCTCGGGAATGCGGAGCAAACGGGGCGTCCGACAGCAGCCGCCTTTGCGGCTTTCGAGGCCGCTCGACGCAGTCGGGTGGAGCGCATCGTCGCCCACGGAGCGCGAAGCAGCAGTTCCAAGACCCCCGGAGCGGTCGGCAGCGCGTTTCGCGATGTCATGCTGCGCCTGGTGTTTCGATACGCGGTGACCGAGAAGTCGCTGTCGTGGATGTACGACTATCGAGTGGGGGACCAGCAGGTGAGTGAGTTCCCCGAGAAACTCCACCAGGCGAGGGGTTGAACACTGTTCAGATCCAATCAGCTTTCCGCCAGAACTTCCCGGAGCTTGGCGGCGAACGCGTCCGGCTCGCCCATTTGGCCGTACTCGCCACCAAGGAAGCCGCCATGGTCGCTCGGGAACACCACCGGCTCGACGCCCAGACGCTCAGCCACGGCATATGCGCCGCGGTTCGCCATCTCGCCCGTCGAGTCCGCGCCTGCGGCCGGGACGATACGGGTGGATGCGGCGCGCAGGGCCTCGAAGTCGGGCTCGTACCCGATGGACCCGACCAGGGCCAGGCCGAGGAGCGGGTCGGTCCGTGACCCATCATCCTCGACCGGGAGACCGAACATCGTCGGGTCGGGTGCGGGCTGCTGCGCAAAATCGGCCGCGAACTCGCCTCGATGGCTGACGACTGCGATGAAGTGGGCCATCCCCGCGCCCCATCCGCGTTGCCGGTATGTCTCGTTGACCGCACGAGCGGCCGCCAGCGCTGCCTCGCCGTCGGGAAGGACAGTCGGGAGCGGGGGCTCGTGCGCCACGAGCGTCCTCACGTCCTCGGGGTGCCGGGCGACGAGTGCCAGCCCGTTGACTGCACCGCCGCTGCTGGCGAACAGATCGACCGGCCCGCCCGCCAACTCCTGGATGATCAGGTGCATGTCGTCCGCGTGCTGCTCGGGTGTCGGCGGCGTCGTCGGTTCGGTCAGTTGGCTTCGCTCGCTTCCCCGGGGGTCATAGGTGATCACGGTGCGGTCGGTGAAGTGGCCCGCCAGGGTGACGAAGCCGGCCGCGGCCATCGGCGAGCCGATCAGGAACAGGGTTGTGGCATGCGGCGAGCCGGGGCGGGCTTCGTAACTCAGGGTCGCCCCCGGCGCCGCCAGGCTTCGGGTGATCTGCTCGGTCAGGGTCATCGTGTTGCTCCTCCCATGGTCGGTGGGGATTTGGGAATCGGTGAACTGGTTGCGCTCTCAATACGGGCGGTTGTCATGACGTCGTTTCGCTCCTTCGGTATGTGATCGGGAAATCGAGCTCCCAGGCGGTTCCGTCCGGCGAGGATTCCCATCGGCCGTCGATCGTCCGCCCGTTGTCGCGGAACTCGCCGACGAACCGCTGGTGGAAGTCAGGGGCCGCCCGCTCCAGGTACCACTGGTCGGGAGTCAAGGATCCGCGGTAGATCCGATTCACGCCTCGGTCGTCCGCATACAGCTGGATGACTTCGAGCGTGGCGTCGTCGAAGCCGATGACCGTCTCAATGGTCTTCGGGGCGTTCTCCACCCAACCGGGGTCGGTCCACTCCGCGACGGATCGCCCGAGCAGGAATTCTCCGCCCCCGATCCACTCGAAGGTCACCCGTCCGGTGCCCGCCGATCCGCCCCCGACCAAAGGCTCGAACTCCCAGGTGCCGGCCAGGCGGGCGAGCGTTGACTCCGCCATTCGTCAGCCTCGCGACGGCTGGCCGGCCGCGTCCTCAGCGAGGATTGCATCGATCTGGCCGATGGCCAGGGTCAGGCCCTCCTCCATGCCCATGGCGAGGAGCTGCTCCATGGCCTCGGTGCTGGGGAAGGTACTGACTATCGACATCCGGGTCCGGCCGGAGCCGACCCCCTCGATCGTGACGCGAAATTCGTTGGCCGGCATTTCCGTGTTTGGCGAGCCGTCCTCGGAGGCGAAGCCGTCGCGGACGGCGAGGGAGTGCGGGGGATCGACCTCTTGGACATCCCAGTACGCGTGCGGCTGGTCGCCGTCGGGTCCGGTCATGTGATATTCGACGCGGCCGCCGGGTCGCAGGTCGTGCTTCGTGAAGGTGGCGGGGTAGGTCGGCGGGCCCCACCAGCGCTCGAGCTGGCGCGGGTCCGACCACAGCTCCCAAACGCGTTCGGGTGGGGCGTCGAATTCGGCGTCGAGTGTCAGGCTCAGCGTCTGCGGATCCTTGTGGATGGTGGTCACGGTCATTGGTCTTCCTCTCTTGTGTACTCGTTGACGAGCTGGGTCATGCGGTCGATCCGGCCACGCCACAGCTCCTCGTACTGGTCGAGCAGCCGGCGCGCCATGTGAATCCCTTCGACGTTGGTGCGGACGACCTTGCGCCGCCCGATGCGATGCTTCGTGACCAGGCCGGCCCGTTCGAGAATGGCGACGTGCTTCTGCACCGCCGCAAAGCTCATCGGGTAGTGGCTTGCCAGCTCGGCGACCCCCTCCTCGGAATCGATCGCGCGGCGCACGATGTCGCGGCGGGTGTGATCCGCAAGCGCGCCGAACATGCGGTCGAAGTTGGGAGGAGCGATCTGCATTGATACAACCATACGGTTGTATCAATGAGCTGTCAAGCGGAGATAGGCTGGCCGGTGATGGCCAACGTCTTGGTTCTCGGGGGTGGATTCGGGGGCGCCCAGGCGGCCATCGCCGCACGTCGGCTACTCGACGATGGGCATCGCATCACCGTGGTAGATCGCGCCGACAAGAGCTTCCTCTGTGGAGCCAACCCACTCATGGTGGTCGGGCAGAGGTCCCGGGAAGGGGTGAGCCGACCGTTGACGACCCTCGCAGAGCGTGGGGTCGAGGTGGTGTCAGAGGAGATCGTCGCCATCGATCTCCAGAGTCGGAAGGTCGACACCAGCATTCATGAACTTCCCTTCGACTTCCTGGTCGTGGCGCTGGGCGCGGTCTACGACCTGGACGCCGTGCCCGGGTCCTCGGACGCCCACTCGTTCTACGACCACGCCGGTTCGGTACTCCTGAGCGAGGCGGTGGATCGATTCGAGGGCGGAAGGGTGGTCATCGGTATCGCCGGCGCTCCCTACAAGTGCCCACCGGCACCGCTTGAGATGGCGCTCCTCTTCGAGTGGCATTTTCGGAGAACAGGCATCAAGGCCGAGATCCATATCTATATCCCGGAGCCGGCTCCGCTCGCCGTGGCCGGACCTGAATCGGCGAAGCGGGTGAGCGAGCTGATGGCCTCCCGCGGTGTCAGGCTGCATACTGACACGAAGGTGACCCGGGTCGAGGATTCGGGCCGCCAGGTCCACTTCAATGATGGGTCGTCTCTCGACGCCGACCTGGCAGTTGTGGTGCCGACCCACCGGGCGCCGGCAGTGGTGGTGAAGTCAGGGCTGACTCAGGGGAAGCCATGGGTGTCGGTCGACCCGGAGACCCTCGAGACCTCGGAGGCAGCGGGGGTGTTCGCGGTGGGCGACGTGAACTCCGTCCCGATCGGGGGCGATCGGGCTTTGCCCAAGGCCGGGGTATTCGCATCAGCGCAGGGCGGGCATGCCGCGGCGGTGATCTCCTCGCGGATCCTGGGAACGGGCCTACCGGCGCCGTACACCGGAACGGGAAGCTGCTTCTTCCTCCTTTCGGGAGCCGAGGTGGCCGAGGTGGGCGGCGTCTTCCTCGCCCCGGGCGGTCCGCAGGTTGGGCTTGGTGACCCTCAGCCTGCGGCGGCCGAGAAGCGTTGGGAGGACGATTGGCTGCGTTATGCGATCTGAGCGCGTCGGCGAATCGAAGGGTCGGGACATATAGGAGAACATCATGACGAGTGACACCCACATCGATGGCAACGCCCTGGGCGGGCTGTTTCAAGAAGTCTTCGGCCGAGACATGACCGGTCAATCAGGGTGTTGCGACGGCTGCGGCACGGTGAGCCTGCTTGGTTCCGTGATGGTTTTTCGTGGGGCCGGCGACGTGGTCCGCTGCCCAGCGTGCGGGAGCGTCCTGATCGTGATCGTCTCATCATCGGGTGAGCATCGGATCAGCTTCGAATCGCTTCGTTGGTTGTCGTTCGAGCGTGTGAGTGGCTGACGATGGCCACCTACGTCCTGATCCCGGGCGCCGGCGGTGAGCCATGGGAGTGGCACCGACTCACCCGGGAGCTCGAGGGGCGCGGCCACGAGGTCGTGCCCGTCCAGCTGCCCGCGGGTGACGACAGCGCCGGTTGGGTCGAGTACGCCGATGCGGTCGTCGAAGCGATCGGGGGACGGCGCGATATCGTGCTGGTCGCCCAGTCGCTCGCGGGTTTCACCGCCCCGCTTGTCGCGGAGCGGGTGCCGGTCGATCTCATCGTCCTCCTCAACGCGATGATCCCGCTGACCGGCGAGACGGGTAACGCATGGTGGGGGAACACTGGGCAACAGAAAGCGGAACGGGCCTACTACGCGAGCTTGGGCCTGCCGCCCGAGACTGCCGACGACGAGATCGCGCTCTATATGCACGACGTCCCGCCCGAGGTTGTGGACGAGGCCGCCAACCACATCCCGGAGCAGTCGATGACGCCGATGGAACAGCCTTGGCCTATCGCCTCGTGGCCGGACGTCCCCACCCGCGTTCTCATCGGTCGGGACGACCGTCTGTTCCCGGCCGTGTTCCAGCTGAGGGTCGCCGAGGAGCGTCTCGGACTCGATGGTGACGTGATCGAGGGCGGCCACATGGTCGCGCTGAGCCGACCGGGCGAGGTCGCCGACCGGCTCGAGGCCTACTGGCGCGAAGTGGTCGCGTCGAACGGTTAGCTCGGTAGGTTTCGACGCAATGGATCAGACCGAACGCGTCGAGACAATGGGTCCGGTCGAGTTCACCTTGCTCGAATTCCCCAAGAGGTCGTTCGACGGTGAGATCGCCGAGGCGTTGGCAGATCTCGCCGATCGGGAAATCGTCTCGATCTTCGACCTGCTCCTGGTGAACAAGGCTGATGACGGAAGTCTGGACGTTGTCGAGCTGGTCGACGCCGAACCGGCGATCGCTGAGCGTTTCGCTGAGGTGATCGGCGAGGTGATGTGGCTGCTCAGTGGCGAGGACATCGCAGAGGCGGCACGCAAGCTGCAACCGAATACCACCGGGATTCTCGTCGTATGGGAGAACACCTGGGCGCGACATCTGAGGAGCGCCGTCGCCCACACTGGTGGGCGCGTGGTGGTCCATGATCGGCTCGACGCCGACGCGGTGGCCGCCTCCATCGCATCGCCGGCTGGAGGCCAATGATGCGGATCCGCCCGCCGGTCGTCCGTGAGATGAATCACAACCTCTGGGTCAAGATGACCGAATCCCCCGACCACCACCGCATCCAGCCGGGAGCCGCCCCGGAGGAGTCAGAGATCGACGTTCGGCTGCATCGTCTCAAGACCCTGGGCGAGCTCAGGGCTTCCGGTGTCCTCACCGACGATGAGTTCGAACGAGTGAAGGCCAGAATCCTCCCTGAGTGAGACTGCCCCTCTAGCTCGCGCCGATCGTGCTCTCGCGGATCATCAGCTCGGCGCGGAGCGGGATGGCGATCGGTCCGGTGGCACTGCCATCAAACTCGGCCCACAGCCTTCGCACCGCCTGTCTTCCCATTTCGGCGAGTGGCTGCTCAACCGAGGTGAGCGGCGGTGCAAACCAAGCCGCTTCTTCGATGTCGTCAAAGCCCGTGACCGCGATGTCGTCGGGAATGCGCAGTCCTCGACTTCGCAAAGTGTGCATCGCCCCCATCGCCATCCGGTCGTTGGCGGCTACCACAGCGTCGAGATCCGGAACGCGGTCGAGAAGGGCGCTCATGGCCACCGCCCCACTTTGGGGTGACCAATCCCCCTCTTCGCACAGGACGAGGTCGGCCTCGAGCCGGTGCTTGTCCATCGAGCGTTGCCATCCCTGGCGGCGGTCGCGCGCCTCGTGCCAGTTGGCGGGGCCGGAGATATGCCCAATCCGGGTTCGGCCAATCGATACCAGATGGTCAACGACCTCCTCCACCGCGGCGGCGTTGTCGACCAACACACTGGAGTATCGATCCGATACACCGGCTTTGACGAACACCACCGGTTCATGACGGTCGGGCAGCACCGCCTTGATGCGGTCCACCGCGTGCCCGACTGCAGGAACCGACATGATGATGCCGTCGACATGACGCTCGACCAGGGCTGAAACGGCAGGACGAGGGTCGTCGAGGCTGTCGCCTTCGGGAAGTTCGGCGATGAGCACAGTGAGGCCGAGGTTGGCTGACTCATCGATGATGCCACGCAAGGTGGAAACGGTGCCGGTGTATCCCATTCCTGCAAGGAGCACACCGATCGCGTTGCTGCGTCTGGCAACGAGGGTCCGAGCCACGGCACTGGGCCTATATCCCAGAGACGCGATAGCGCCTTCGATCCGCTCTCTCGTATCGGGGGCCACATCCGGGCGGTTGTTGATGACGCGAGACACCGTCTGTGTCGACACACCACAAAGCGCCGCCACGTCTTTGATGGTGACTCTGTGGCGCGACCCCAGCATTTGCTAGCTCCTCTTGGAACGGGACGACTTCGGGAAAACGGTTTCCGATCGGGACAGAATGTTATCGATAACGGGACCGTTCACAAGGTGCAAACGGAGGCAGGTAGACAGGATTCCGGCCATATGTTAGCGTTCCCGTTAACGATAACATACCGCCTCTGACACCGCCAAAGACCCGCTGATTGACACCGGCACAGGAGGAGATCATCAACGACACACACCCAGAGAGTCATCCCACGAGCGTCGCGTAGACGACAGATAGAGAACCCGGACCATGAGGAGGAACATATGAGATCACTGAGAGACCGGAAGCGGCAGTTTCTGGTTCTGTTGACGGTGCTCGCCGTGGCACTCGCCGCCTGCGGAGGCGGCGAATCGAGCGACACCACCGCCGGCGGTGAGGGCGCCGCCACGACCGCAGGAGAAGCGTCCGGAGAGCTCGTCACGGTCGGGTTCGCCCAGACCGGGTCCGAGTCGGGCTGGCGCTCGGCCAACACCGAGTCGATGAAGACAGCCTTCTCGGAAGAGAACGGGTTCGAGTTGATCTTCAACGCGGCCGACAACGACCCGGCGGCTCAGATCGCCGCGGTTCGGGGCTTCATCAACCAGGGCGTGGACGCCATCGTCATCGCACCGATTGTCGAGGATGGCTGGGAAGACGTGTTGCAAGAGGCCGCGGACGCCGAGATACCAGTCATTCTGGAGGACCGCACTGTGACGGCTCCGGAAGACCTGTACGCCACCTGGGTTGGCCTCGACTTCAAACGGGAAGGGGTCTACGCAGGTGAGTGGGCAGCTGAAGAGTTCGGCGACACCCCGACCAAGATGGTGGTGCTAGAGGGCACGACCGGGTCGGCTCCCGCCAACGACCGCGCCGAGGGCTTCGACGAAGCGACCGCCGGCACCGCGATCGAAAAGATCGACTCGCAGACGGGTGACTTCACGCGAGACGGCGGCAAGACCGTGATGGAGGGCTTCCTTCAGAAATACGGTGTCGACGGCATCGACCTGGTCTACGCCCACAACGACGACATGGCTCTTGGTGCCATCGAGGCCATCGAGGCCGCGGGCGGCGTTCCGGGTGAGGACATCAAGATCGTCTCGATCGACGCTGTCCACGACGGCATGCAGGCTCTCATCGATGGCAAGATCAATTACATCGTGGAGTGCAACCCGCTCCTTGGTGAGCTTGCTGCGGGCTTCGTCACAAGCGTGCTCGCCGGTGAGGACGTCGAAAAGAAGAACTACGTGGAGGACCAGACCTTCACCCAGGAACAGGCCGTAGAGGCCCTTCCCGATCGGCTGTACTGATCTGCGCGGGGTTCATCCCGAGTAGATAGCTTGCGAGTGTTTGACCGGGGGCCGGTTCGTCACCGGCGCCCGGTCGGCACTCATCACAGATCGAGAGTGAACGTGTGACCTTGCTCGCGGACACCGCCAGTGCCCCCATCGTCGAGATGCGGGGAATCACCATCAGCTTTCCTGGTGTGCTCGCTCTCGACAACGTGGACTTCTTTCTTCGTCCGGGTGAGGTGCACTCGATCATGGGTGAGAACGGCGCCGGGAAGTCCACCCTGATCAAGGCCTTGACCGGTGTCTATGCCATCGACAGCGGATCGATCGACGTGACCGGCACCAGCCAGGTCTTCCGCAGCACGTTCGATGCAGAGGCGGCCGGCATCTCGACCGTGTACCAGGAGATCAACCTGTGCACGAACCTCTCCGTGGGCGAGAACGTCATGCTGGGCCACGAACCCCGCAAGCGCGGACGGATCGACTGGAAGGCCGTCCATCGATTGGCAGCCGAGCATCTCGATGGTCTGGGGATCTCGATCGACACCCGATCGCTGCTCTCCAACCACTCGATCGCTGTTCAGCAGCTGGTCGCGATCAGCCGCGCGATGGTGCTCGACGCCAAGGTCCTGGTTCTGGACGAGCCGACATCCAGCCTGGATCGCGGCGAAGTCGAGCAACTCTTCACTGTGATCCGCGACCTGCGGGCCAGGGGTGCGGCGATCATCTTTGTGAGCCACTTCCTCGACCAGGTCTACGAGATCGCCGACCGCGTCACGGTTCTTCGCAACGGCAAACTCGTGGGCGAATACCTCGCCAAAGACCTGCCACGGGAAGAGCTGGTGACCAAGATGATCGGTCGCCAGCTCGACGCCCTCGAGGCCATCTCCTCGACCGCGGCGCGTGCGATCGACCGCACGGATGCGCCGATCCTCAAGGCGACCGGCGTGGGCAGGCGCGGCGTACTCGAGCCTGCGGACCTCGACGTGTTCAACGGTGAGATCGTCGGCATCGCCGGGCTCCTGGGCTCCGGCCGCACCGAGCTGGTGCGGCTGCTCTACGGCGCCGACCGGGCCGACTCGGGAACCATCGAGGTAGTGGGCGCGCCGGCGAGAATGACCTCGCCTCGCCATGCAATCGACCGCCGCATCGCATTCTCCTCCGAGGACCGGCGCGAAGAGGGCATCGTGGCCGACCTGACCGTCGCCGAGAACATCGTGCTCGGCATCCAGGCTCGCAAAGGGTTCCGCAAGATCCGCCGGGAGAAGCAGGACTCGGTCGTCTCGGAGTACATGGCGGCGCTCGACGTGCGACCCGCCGACCCCGATATGGTCGCCGGCAACCTGTCGGGGGGCAACCAGCAGAAGGTTCTCATTGCGCGCTGGCTCGCCACCGCGCCCGAGCTCTTGATCCTCGACGAGCCAACTCGTGGCATCGATGTCGGCACCAAAGCGGACCTTCAGCGCAAGGTCGCCGAGTTGTCGGAGCAAGGCCTGTCCGTGATCTTCATCTCGTCGGAGCTCGAGGAAGTGCTGCGACTCGCCCAGCGGATCGTCGTCATGAGAGACCGCAAGTCCATTGGTGAGCTCGACTCGCGAAGGTTCGACCTGGACGGCCTGATCGACTTCATAGCCAATGAGGGCAAGGGGAGCGCAGCTTGAGGAGCGTCACCAAGCACCGGCTTTTCTGGCCGGTTGCCACGCTGGTCTCGCTCATCCTGATCAACACCGTCGCTCGTTCGCAGTTCGCCAGCATCACCGTTCGGGACGGCCGCCTCTATGGCGCCTTGATCGACATCCTCCGCCAGAGCGCCCCACTGATGTTGGTGTCGTTGGGGATGACGATCGTCATCGCCACACGCGGCATCGATCTGTCGGTCGGAGCGGTCATGGCCGTCTCTGGAGCTGTGGCGCTCACGATCATCGATGGCTCCACCGATCCGAGCGACCCCGGCGTGGTGATGGTTGCCGTGGTGGTCGCGATCCTGGCCTCGCTCCTGCTCGGCGCCTGGAACGGGTTTCTCGTCTCCCTGTTGGGCATACAGCCGATCATCGCGACGCTGGTGCTCATGCTCGCCGGCCGTGGGGTGGCACTCCTCATCACAGAGGGTTTCATCACAACCGTCAACAGCACCCCGTTCGAATTCATCTCGACCGGATACCTTCTGTTGCCGTTCGCCTTCTTCATCTGGGTCGCGGCGGTAGCGGTAGTCGGGCTGACCGAGCGCCGTACTGCGCTCGGCGTCCTAACGGAGGCTGTTGGTATCAACCCCGAGGCGAGTCGTCTCGCGGGGGTGCGCTCCCGCGGCATCATTTGGAGTGCCTACGCCGCCAGCGGCGTGCTCGCGGGCATCGCGGGAATCATCTACGCGTCGAACATCAAGGCGGCCGACGCAAACGCGGCGGGCCAGTTCATCGAGCTCTATGCCATCCTCGCCGTCGTGCTGGGCGGTACGTCGCTCATGGGTGGCAAGTTCAGCCTCGCGGGCACAGTCGTGGGCGTGTTGATCATCCAGACGCTCGAGTCCACCATGCTCTTCCTCGGAGTGCCGTCGGCGGAGAGCCCGGTGTTCTTCGCCATCGTCGTCGTGGTCGTCGTGATCATCCAGTCGCCGCGTCTTCATCGCCTCGCCCGCGACGTCACGAATGCGGCGCGCTCCCGCCGGACCGCTGAGCCCAGTGATGCAGAGGTTGCAGGATGACGAGCGTCGACACCGCCCGAACGACGACTCGAAAACCGGCCGGGTCCTACGAGACATTCATGAGCCGGCGTGCGTCGCTTCTCCCGACGCTCGCGGCAGTTGCCATCCTGATCCTGCTCTTCGTCGGAGCGGAGATCTTGGTTCGGGGCGACTTCATCACCCCGAGAAACATCTCTTCACTACTGCTCGACAACGCCTACTTGCTGATCCTTTCTGTCGGCTTGACCTTCGTGATCGTCACCGGGGGCATCGACCTTTCTGTGGGCTCCGTCATGGCATTCACCGGCATCTGGCTGGCGAAGCTGCTCGAGGCGGGCACGTCGCTGGCGGTCGCCCTGCCGGCGATTCTGCTCGCCGGCGCACTGGTTGGCCTGCTCATCGGAGTGCTGGTGCAGTTCTTCGACGTCCAGCCATTCATCGCGTCTTTGGCCGGCCTGTTCCTCGCCCGCGGCCTCGCTTTCGTCGTGAGTCTTTCCTCGATCAAAGTCGAGGCCACGGAGGTGCTGTGGCTTCAGTCGACACGCATCCAGCTTGGCGACTGGTACATCACGCCGACCGGCATACTGGCGCTGCTGGTGGTCTTCGTCGGAGCCTGGGTGATGCAGTTCACCCGATTCGGCCGGACGACATACGCGATCGGTGGCAACCAGCAGGCGGCGCTGATGGGTCTCAAGGTGGCGCGCACGACGGTTGCCGTCTACGTGATCTCGGGTGTGTGCGGCGGTCTCGCCGGTCTCGTGCTGACCGCATACTCGGGCGCCGGCTATCCCCGCAACGGCGTGGGCACCGAGCTCGACGCGATCGCTGCCGTCGTCATCGGTGGAACGGTCCTGGCGGGAGGCCGCGGCTATGTGTTGGGCTCGATGGTCGGTGTCTTCGTCTACGGGACGATCAAGACCATCATCTCGTTCATGGGCGCCGAACAGTCGTGGACGCAGATCATCATCGGAGGGCTGCTCCTGGTGTTCATAGTGGTCCAGCGTGCGATCGTCGCCCGCTCGGACCGCCGGAGCTAGCTAACTCCAGCGTGCGCTGAGCTCCTCCCAGGTCGGAGCCGGGCCGGGGAGCGGAGCAGCGCCCGGAGCGCGCATGGCCTCGAGAGTCAGAGTCGCATATCGCCGGCGGAGCTGGCGGGTTCGTTCCTCGTCGCCGACGCGAATCGCGGCGATCTGCTCGATGATCAGTGCCAGGTCGTTGACATCGAAATCGGAACGAAGATCGCCGGCGGCCTTCGTGCGCTCGACCAACTGGAGGTTCAGTTCCTGGGACCTGAGGGCGTCGGTGGCGAGATCTTCGGTGGGAGTGAAGGTGCCGGCGAGCTTCAGCGTGAGCGATGCGGTGTCCGCGTCCACGATGTTGTGCACGAAGGTTGCGAACGATGCCCACGGATCCGAGTCGTCAGCCAGGGCGGTTTCGGCCTCTGCGAGATAGCGTCTCAGTCCATCGCCGCAAAGCTGCCGGAGAAGGTCCTCCTTGCTGGCGAATCGCCGGTACAGGGCACTGATGCCCACGCCTGCAACCTGAGCCACCGCTGAAATGGGGGCGTCTGGATCAGCGACGTAAACCTGGCGAGCTGCCTCGAGAATCCGTGCATCGTTGCGGGCGGCTTGGGCTCGCCGACCGCTGAACGACTGGTCGGGGTGGTCCATAAGCACCAAACTAGCATTGGACCGGAACATTCCGTTCTGTTATCCTGGAACGGAACAGTACGTTCCGATTTGAAGGAGGTTTCCCATGCCCAGCGACCTCGAAAACCATGAGATCGAGCCCTACCGCATCGACATCCCCCAGGCCGATCTAGACGATCTCCGCGACCGACTCGAGCGCACCCGGTGGGCCAACGAGCTCCCGCTGGAGCAACGTGGCACCGGCGTCCAGATTGGCCCGGTCCCCCCGGGATGGGAGTACGGCGTGCCAGTCGACTACGTGCGGGAGCTTGTCGAGTACTGGCGCGATGGCTACGACTGGCGGACTTGGGAGGCCAAGCTGAACTCCTACGACCAATTCACCACGACCATCGACGGTCAGAACATCCACTTCCTTCACGTTCGCTCCCCGGAGCCCGACGCAACGCCCCTGATCCTCACCCACGGGTGGCCGAGCACCGTGGTCGAGTACCTGGGTCACATCGACGAGCTGACCGACCCCCGGTCCCACGGCGGCGACCCCGCCGACGCCTTTCACGTCGTGATCCCATCGATCCCTGGCTACGGATTCTCCGGTCCCACCCAAGAGGCCGGATGGAATCGCTACAGGATCGCTCGAGCCTGGGCAGAGCTCATGCGCCGGCTCGGCTACGACCGATACGGGGCTCACGGGAACGATGGTGGAGCGTTGGTGTCGCCCGAGCTGGGCCGAATCGCGCCCGACCACGTGATCGGAGTCCACGTCACGCAGATCTTCTCGTTCCCCTCCGGCGACCCCGCCGAGTTCGAGGGCCTCGGCGAAGACGATTTTCATAACCTGCAGTTCCTGCAGGCATTCAACGACGAGATGTCTGGTTTCTCTGCGTTGCTGTCCACCAAGCCGCAGAACGTCGCCCATGCGCTGGCGGACTCCCCGGCCGGACAGCTGGCGTGGAGCGGTCAGCTGTTCGGGGACGCCCCGAGCCGGGAACAGATCCTCACCAACGTGTCGATCTACTGGCTGACCAACACCGGGGCATCCTCGGGCCGGATGTACTACGAGGACGGTCATGCCGAGCACCCGAGCGAGCCGACGACAGTGCCCATCGGCCTGGCGAGCTTCGCATACGACTTCCGACCCGTCCGCCGCTTCGCCGAGCGCGACCACAGCAACATCGTGTCATGGAACGAGTATGACCGCGGCTCCCACTGGTCGGCCTACGACGCGCCGGACCTCCTGCTGGACGACATCCGTCGGTTCTTCCGGCTCGTGGAGGAATAGATCCCAGGCTTGCTCGAGGTGACGCGAGCCCTTCTCATTCCGGCACGCGTGCCCGGGCCCTCTCGCCGAGGACGACGAGAGCCGCGGTCACGACCAGAAGGAAGAGCCCGGGGAGCATGAGGTGAGGCGCCTGGCGGATGTGCCTCTGTGCTTCCCCAGCAGCACGCCCCATGAGACGTCTGGTAGCTGGAGGCCGGCCCCGAGGAAACTCAGCAGAGCTTCGATCCCGATCGTGAATGCGATCGTCGGAGGGATCACGGCCATGACGGACCCGAGAGAACCCGGCAGCACATGTCGAAGGAGCGGGCTTTACGTTTCGACCATGGATGTGGCGTTGATTCGATGGCCTTCCGATGAGGCCCTCCGTATCGAGCTGGCTCAGATCAAGCATCCTCGCCTGCTCCTGATCGATCCTCATGCCGACCCGCCGCATATCTCAGACATAGTCGAGGACTGGGTGCGTCTGCCCGTTTCTCGTGAAGACCGAAACGCCCGCAGGGTCCTCGAGTCGCGGGTCTCATCGGGGTTGCCCCATGTCGGTGACGACGGAACGCTCCATCATCGAGGAGAGAGCACACATCTGTCTGAGATCCAGGGTCAACTCATGAGAGCGTTGATCGAGCGGTTCGGAACGGTGGTGAGTCCCGAGGCGCTTCTCGCCTCGGCGTGGCCGGAGGGGAAAGGAACGGCCAGCAATCTGCGTGTCGTGGTGACGAGGCTGAGACCTGTTCTCGTACCACTCGATCTCCAGATCCGCGCTGTCCGCTCCCGCGGATATCTGCTGACGAAATCAGATCGCCAACCAGATCGTCACTAGGCGTCGAGTGCGGTCGTGTTAACGACCTGTTCGGGGAGCAGAAACACTGCCGAAACAGAGTCTCGGAACGATGCCCGGCAACACAACCAACCCCGGCTGGGAGGAGTGCTGATGGATACTGGTGACGCGGCGTGGGTGCTGACCTCTTCGGCCCTGGTGTTGTTCATGACACCGGGTCTGGCCCTGTTCTACGGAGGCATGGACCGGACGAGAAACGTCTTGAACATGCTGATGATGAACTTTTGGTGTCTGATCATCATCCCGATTGCGTGGGTAGTGGTGGGTTACTCGTTGGCGCAATCGGGTGACGGAGCCTTCCTGGGCAACCTCGACATGGCCTTCCTGCGTGGCTTTGGCATTACCGGTGAAGACGGCGGTTCGGGTCTGTTGACAGTCGCCTTCCTGGGCATGTTCGCGGTGATCACGCCGGCCCTGATCTCCGGTGCGGTAGCCGATCGCATCAAGTTCTCGGCTTGGGCGATCTTTGCCCCTGTCTGGTTGCTTCTGGTGTTCAGCCCGGTCTTCAAGTGGGTGTATGGGGGCTGGATCGGACAGCGCGGCGCGCTCGACTTTGCAGGCGGCACTGCCATCCATGTGAACGCAGGTATCGCGGCACTCGCCGCGGTGCTGGTGTTGGGCAAGCGCAAAGGCTGGCCAGGCCAGGGCCACCCCCCGCATTCGATGCCGTTGGTGATGCTTGGGACCGGGATCCTCTGGTTCGGCTGGTTCGGATTCAACGCAGGCTCGGCCCTCGCCGCCAATGGCGTGGCGGTGCAGGCGTTCATGAACACTTTCCTGGCGGCCGCAGCAGCCGGGCTGTCGTGGGGGTTCGTCGAGAAGTTCCGGGACGGCCACTTCACGAACCTCGGTGTGGCTTCTGGAATCGTGGCCGGCCTGGTGGCGATTACCCCTGGCGCCGGTTTCGTGGCCGGGATGTCGCCGATCTGGATCGGGCTGGCCGCAGGCATCATCTGCTGTTTCGCCGTCGGCTTGAAGACCAAGGCCGGCTATGACGACGCACTCGACGTCGTCGGGGTCCACCTCGTCGGAGGCCTTGTCGGTTCACTGGCCATCGGTCTGTTCGCCGATCCGGCATTCTTTGGCGGAGACTTCATGGCCGGGGCGTTCTACGGCGGTGGGCTCGAGCTCCTCGGTGTGCAGGCTCTCGCCAATGCAGCCACGATGGTCTACAGCTTCGTGGTGACGGCGGTGATCATGCTTGCCCTGAAGGCCACGATCGGTGTTCGGGTCTCCGAAGACGTCGAGGACAGCGGTCTGGATCTGTCCGAGCACGCGGAGACGGCGTACAGCAGCGGCAGCGCCACCATGGCCGGGCACTGACTGGAGAAACCGATGAAGCCAGAAGAAGCGACGACACGTCTACGGCCGGTGATCGAGAGGATTGGGGTCGAGAGGATTGGGGTCGAAAGGACTGTGGAATGAAACTGATCATCGCCTTCATCAAGCCTTTCAAGCTGGAGCAGGTGCGGGACTCGCTCAAGACCGCCGGGGTCTCCGGGATGTCAGTGAGTGATGTCTCCGGGTTCGGCCGTCAAGGTGGCCAGACCGAGGTCTACCGGGGCGCCGAGTACGAAGTGGAGTTCGTGCCCAAAGTGCGGCTGGAGGTCATCGTCACCGACGAGCTGGTGGGGCCGGCGGTGGCGGCGATCGAGTCGGCGGCACACACTGGCGAGATCGGCGACGGCAAGATCGTCGTCGTGCCGGTCGAAGACGTGGTACGCATCCGTACCAGTGAGAGAGGTGCCGACGCCATCTGATTCCGGGGGAAGCCTCCTCCACGACTTCATCGACCTCCGTGACTCGCTGCGACGGCATCGCATCGGTGACGGAGGTCGTGAAGTGTGTGCGTCCCTGACGGCGAGCCTCGACCGGACGGTGTCGGCCCTGGTAGCTCCC
>JBEVJN010000093.1:0-13448 GCA_040510135.1 Acidimicrobiia bacterium
TCCTTGAGAGTGGCAACAGGCGAGCGCAATTGAACGATCACTCACGCCGCATCTACGACTCGATGCTCGGGCTGCTCTCGAACGCCGAGAACCCGACCCCGATGGTCAGGCTCAACCACGTCGTCCCGTTCCAGCACACCGAGGTCTACGCCAAGCTCGAGTGGTACAACCCGTTCGGATCTGTCAAGGACCGAATCGCCTCCAACATGATCCAGCAAGCCCGAGAGCAGGGCGAGCTCACCGACGAGGACCTGGTCGAGCCAACGTCGGGCAACACCGGTCTCGGTCTGATCATGATGGGCAACCTCCTCGGTTATGACCTCACCACCCCGTTATCGAGCGCCATCCCGATCGAGAAGCGAACGATGCTCCGGTTCTTCGGAGCCACCGTCGAGGAATTGGAAGACGACCTCTGCCCTGCGCCCTGGGCCCCCGAGGGGGCCATCGCCCGGGCAACGGAGATCGCCGAGAAGCCCGACTTCCTAATGCTCAACCAATACCGGAACCCGTCCAACCCCGATGCCCACTACCGGACCACCGGTCCGGAGATCTGGAGCCAGACGGATGGGACGGTCACACATTTCGTGGCCGGGATGGGAACCTGCGGCACCATCACCGGGACAGGCAGGTTCCTGAAAGAGCAGCGCTCAGACATCCAGGTCGTCGGGGTCCACCCGGGTGAGGGTCATGACATCCCGGGGGTGCGCAGCATCCGCCAGCTCGAGCAGACCGAGTTCTTCCTCCCCGACGAGTACGACGGGATGATCGAGATCGGAAACGAGGATGCCTACGCCCTGACGCTGCGGCTCAACCGTGAGGAGAGCATCCCCGCCGGGCCTAGCTCGGGGATGGCTCTCGCCGGCGCCCTGGCCACCATCCCCGACGAGCCCGGGACAAGGGTGGTCGTGATGTTCCCGGACAACGCCTTCAAGTACGCATCGTCGATGGCCAAGCACATCCCCGGGCTGGCTCCGACCCCTCTGCCCCGGTCAAAAAGCCGCCGGGAAGAGCTCTTCGACGCCATCATCGAGCACACCCGGCACAACCCACACCTAACCGTCGATGTCGAGGCGGCACACGACAGATGGGAGGCGGAGAGGCCAGTCGTGGTCGATGTCCGCTCGGCCGAGGAGTTCGCCCAGGGGCACATCCCGGGAGCCGTCAACATCCCCTTGATGGAGCTGCCCGACAACCAGGACCGGCTGCCCGCCAATCTCGACACCCCGGTGTTGACCGTCTGTGCCCGCGGCAACATCTCTTTACCGGGGGTCCTCTACATCAACTCACTCGGCTATCGGGACGCCCACAGCGTCACCGGGGGCAACAACGCCTGGGTGGAGCAGGGATATCCGATGGAGGTCCGGTAAACCCCCTCCTTTGGAGTTCGCGGTCTCCGCAATCAAACTGCGACGATGCGCCACTTCCTCAATACCTTCGATTGGACCCGAACCGAGCTCCAGTCGATGGTGGACGAGGGGCGCCGTCTCAAGGCCTCTCCATATGGCAAGGCCCTCGAGGGGAAGACCGTGGCCCTGCTCTTCCTCAACAACTCCCTGCGCACCCGCACCTCATTCGACGTGGGCGCTAATCAGCTGGGGGGCCACGCCGTCGTGCTCTCCCCCTCCGGCGGGATGTGGCCGCTCGAGTTCGAAGACGGGGCGGTGATGCTCCATGACGCCGAGGAGCACGTCAAAGAGGCGGCCAAGGTCCTCTCCCGCTATTGCGACCTCATCGGGATCAGGGCGTTCCCCAAGTTCGAGAACTGGGAGGAGGACCGGAAGGACACCATCCTCCAAGCTTTCGCCTCCCACGCCGACGTCCCCGTCATCAACATGGAGACGATCACCCATCCCTGTCAGGAACTGGCGCATGTCATGGCCCTTCAAGAGCGTCTCGGGCCGCTCGACGGCAAGCGATACCTGCTGACCTGGAGCTATCACCCCAAGCCGCTGAATACGGCCGTCGCCAATTCAGCACTCATGATCGCAGCCAAGTTCGGGATGAATGTCACCCTGCTCTGCCCGACGGAAGAATTCCTGCTCGACGATCGGTACATGAACATCGCAACCCGCGACGCCGGCGCCAACGGAGGCAGCGTCACCGTCACCCATGACATCGAGACCGGCTACGAAGGAGCCGATGTCGTGTACGCCAAGAGCTGGGGGGCTCTCCCTTTCTTCGGGCGGTGGGAGGAGGAGAAGCCGATTCGGGACAAGTACCAGGACTTCATCGTCGACTCACGCAAGATGGCGATGACCAGCGACGCGGTCGTCAGCCACTGCCTCCCGATGAGACGCAACGTCATCATGACCGACGATGTATTCGACGGACCGAGTTGCATCGCCTACGACGAGGCGGAGAACCGTCTCCACGTTCAGAAGGCGATCATGACAACCCTGATCGGTCAATGAGCGAGGACCGGGTCCCCGCTTCGCCGAACCGGGACGTGCGCCAAACCATCGTCCATCTGCTCTCCAACATGAGTGATGGGAGGGAGATCCGCTCCTACTTGCAACGCTTCTCCGAGGTGGACCGCTCGCGTTTCGCTGTCATCAAGATCGGCGGCGCCATCCTCGCCGAGCACCTCGAGGAGACGGCCGCTGCGCTCGCCTTCCTCCACACCGTCGGGCTCACTCCGATCGTGATCCATGGCGGGGGGACCCAACTCGATCGTGCCCTCGACGAGCGTGGGATCGAGAGTGAAAGGATCGATGGGCTCAGGGTCACAAAGCCCGATGTGCTCGATGCGGCCCGCAACACGTTCATCGAGCAGAACATCCTTCTCGTCGAGGCGATAAGGGAACAGGGGGTCGCCGCCCACGGTCTCACGGCCGGCGCCTTCGAGGCCGACTATGTCGACCGGGACAAGTACGGCTTGGTGGGAGAGCCCACCGAGGTGCACATCGCCCTCATCCGCTCCATCGTCGACTCCGGGGCCATCCCCATCCTGACCTGTCTCGGTGTCGCCCCGGGCGGTCAGATCGTCAACATGAACGCCGATGCGGCGACCAGGGCCCTCGTCCACGCCGTTCAGCCACTGAAGATCATCTTCCTGGTCGATGTCGGCGGCCTGCTCGACGACAACGGACGGCCGATCGAGTCGATCAACCTCGCCTCCGACTATGAGCACCTCATGGCGCAGGATTGGGTCCACTCGGGGATGCGGCTCAAGCTGGCCGAGATCAAGCGGTTGCTCGACGACACACCGCTCTCCACCTCAGTCTCGATCACCACCCCAACGGGCTTGGTCAAGGAGCTGTTCACCCACGGCGGGTCTGGAACGTTGGTTCGGAAGGGCGAATTGATCGAACGGGTCACAGATCCCGGCGCGATCGACGAGAGTCAGGTGGTCAAGCTGGTCGAGGAGGCGTTCGGGAGACCTCTGAAGGAGGGGTGGTGGGGCGGGCTCGACTTCGAGAGCGCCTATTTGTCCGAGAGCCTCCGCGCCGGGGCGATCGTGTCTCGCGTCGGCGACATCTCCTATTTGGACAAGTTTGCCATCCTCGAGGATGCCCGCGGTGAGGGCCTGGCCAGAACCGTGTGGGCACAGCTGATTACCGATCACCCTGTGCTCTACTGGCGATCCCGCACCGAGAATCGGTTCAATTCCTTCTATTCCGACGAGGCCGACGGCTCAGTGAAGCGGGGGTCATGGACCGTCTTCTGGAAGGGTGAGACGGACTTCGATCGCATCGCCCCCCGGGTCGAGACGATCGCGGCGCTCCCCCCTTCGTTCTCTGCCGATGACGATGGGTGAGCGCCACTCGGTCGGTGTGGTGGGCGCACGCGGCCACACCGGGGCCGAGCTGATTCGCCTGATCTCCGGTCACCCCTCACTTCAGCTGGTCTTCGCCGGGTCCCGGGAGCTCGCCGGTCAGCCGGTGCCGGGGATTGATGACGTCGTGTTCGAGTCGATCGGCCCCGACGACCTCAGCGCCCAGCATCTGGATGTGGCGATCCTGGCCCTCCCCGATGGCGCCGGCGATCCATATGTCGAGGCCATCCACCAAGAGACCGTCGTCGTCGACATCTCGGCGGATCATCGGTTCGACGACACCTGGGCCTACGGGCTCCCCGAGTTGTTCCGGGACAAGCTTCAGGGGGCGCGGCGAATCGCCAACCCCGGGTGCTATGCCACCGCCGCCCAGATCGTGCTCGCCCCGCTCGTCGCCGAGATATCCGGTGTGCCGGCCGTGTTCGGGGTCTCCGGGTACTCGGGGGCGGGAACGACCCCCGGCCCGCGCAACGACCCCGAGCGGCTCCGGGACAACCTGGTGCCTTACAAGCTCGTAGGACATACCCACGAGAAGGAAGCAGTCCGCCATCTCGGCATTCCCATGCGGTTCATCCCGCATGTCCACCCGGCATTCCGGGGTCTCCTCATCACCGCCCACGTCCCGCTGGACCGACCCAGGACGATCGAGGAGATCAGGACACAGTTCGAGGAGCAGTACGACAGCGAGCCCCTGATCGAGATCCGGGATGCGATCCCGGAGCTGAGGGAGGGGGCGGATCAGCCCGGCGTCATCGTCGGTGGGTTCGACACGAGCGCCGACGGGCTGAACGCGGTCGTGGTCGCCGCCGAGGACAACCTGCTCAAGGGTGCAGCGGTGCAGGCGATCCAGAACGTCAACCTGGCTTTGGGGCTTGGCGAGTTCGATGGCCTGGCCCGCTGACCGTGACATTGACTTCGGCATCACCTCGCGGATAACGTCTCTTTGTGTCTCGTACGACGATCTGCATGTGTCTCTGTGACAGCTCTCGGGTGGCATGCCCGAGCGCAGACTTGACACTTCGTCAGCGCTCGTAACGACGCCACCGCCCGAGAGCGAAACCCTTACGGCGTCGTCTCCATTAGTCGAATCTCATCAGGAGCCAAAGAGCACATGACTTATGCAAATCCCGACGCCCTCGTCACCACCGATTGGCTGAAGGCCAATCTGAGTGACCCGAACCTACGGGTCATCGAAGTGGACGAGGACGCCACGGTCTACGACAAGGACCACATTCCAGGCGCCATCGCCTGGAGCTGGTCCGACGATCTCCACCACCCCACCCGACGCGATTACCTCGATCAGGAGGGGTTCAGCCGGCTGTTGTCCGCGGCCGGAGTGGGTCCGGACACCACCGTCGTCCTCTACGGCGGGAACAACAATTGGTTTGCCGCATATGCGTACTGGCTGCTCAAGTACCGCGGCTTCGACAACGTGAAGCTGCTCGACGGGGGCCGCAAGAAGTGGCAGATCGAGTCGCTGCCCCTCGAGTCGGAGCTTCCCGAGCTCACGCCTACCGACTTCTCGATCACGGGGCCCGAGCGACCCGAGGTCCGCGCCTTCCGGGACCGCGTCCTCGACGTGCAGGGACAGGCCACGCTCGTCGACGTTCGGTCACCGGAGGAGTTCAGCGGTGAGAAGATCGCTCCGGACCATCTCCCCCAGGAGCAGCCCTACGTGGCGGGCCATGTGCCGGGCGCCAAGAACATCCCGTGGGGCAAAGCGGCCAATGAGGACGGGACCTTCAAGTCGGTCGACGAGCTGAGGGAGCTCTACGAGGGGGCCGGCGTCACCGGCGGCGAGATCATCGCCTACTGCCGCATTGGCGAGCGTTCGTCCCATACCTGGTTCGTGCTCACAGAGCTACTCGGACACGAGGACGTCAAGAACTACGACGGGTCATGGACCGAGTACGGATCGTTGGTGAATGTCCCGGTGGAGAGGGGCTGAGCCGATCAGGTGAGTGGGAACGGCGACTGAAGCCACCATGGCACCGGTGAGGGCTCGATCCGGGTCACCCATTTCACCCACCAAAACCCACGTCTGGCCGGCGCCACGATCCGGGCCGGGAAACCGTGTCCCGGGCTCAGGGGCTCGCCGCCGAGACGTGTCACCAACCATGTGCTCTCCAGGTCGGCGATCGGGAACCTTCGGGCATACCCGGTCGCCGACCAGGCGACGAAACTGCGGTTATCGCCGGCATCGATCAATCGATCGAGCCTGACCCCGGTCCACCCCTGCTCCGAGTACCAGCCACCGGTGCAATCGAGGATTGCCGGGAAGGTGTCTTGGGACATCGCTTCCACTTCGGCGAGCGTCACATCCAGTCCCGCGACCACCACCGACCACTCACCGGAGTCGATCGTCGGCACCCTGTCATCGAGCCAGGAGGTGGTGGGCAGGCCTGCCGGGTCGTGTGAGCCTCTCTCATGCATGCCCGTGAACCGGCGCTCACTCCCTGGGGCCTCCAGCGCCTGGAGGGTCCCCTCCCACGCCAGCCAGATGCCGGCAGCGGCGGCCGACAGCGCCGAGGTACGCAGGAACGCTCGCCGGTCGACATCGAAATGGCGTGGCGTGACCGGATGACGTCGGAAGTGGTCGATGGCCAGGCCAAGCGCCAGGACGGCACCACCCACGTGGATCTGCATCACCGTCAGCGGGCCGATGCGTGAGATCTCACCATGGGCATGAAGCAGACCCGATGCGAGTGTGATCAGGACGACTGCCAGAAGCACCAAGGAGAAGACCCGCCCCGGACGCTTCTTCCTGAGCCCTCGTCGCACGATGGCGGTCTTCCACGGGGAAAGGAGCAGGATGGCGAGGGCGACCGCACCGTGGATGACCGCCGTGTCGAGGGGCCAGTCGACTCCAATCGCCTGGCTGGCCAGACCCGAGACGACCGCCGTGACCAGCAACACCGCCAGCGCCAGATTCGTCCTGCGACCCACGACTCTCCTCAGGTTGTGATGGTTCTTCTCGCTTCGGCTATAACACTCGTTATACTGCGCGTTATTGAGTATGGCAACCCCGATCCGAGAACCTGACACCGTCCGGGCCGAGCTGATCGAGGCGGCGATCCGTCTCCTGGCGGACCAGGGCACGGAGGCCCTGGTGTTGCGCCGGGTCGCCTCCGCGGCCCATGTGTCGACGATGTGCGTCTACTCACGATTCGGGGACAAGGTGGGCCTGCTCAACGCGGTCTACGCGGCCGGGTTCGAGAATCTCAACCTCGCCATGTCGAAGGTCCAACACTCACAGGATCCGCTGCGCCGGATCCTCCAACTAGGGCTGGCGTATCGCCGATTTGCCGTCGCCAATCCCGCCCTCTACGCGTTGATGTTCGAGCGCGTCATCGGATTCGATCCCCCGCCCGAGGTGCGATCCGATCTCCTGGAGTCGACCTTCTCGCTCGTGTCCGATGCCGTGAACGAGGCCATGGAGCAGGGGACGATCGACGTCGAGAGCCCGAAGGTCGCGGCGTACACCTTGTGGACGGCGGCACACGGCGCGGTAAGCCTGGAGCTCACCCACGCCGCCCGGCGCCCGCTCTCGGGCTGGCTGACCGACTCCCCTGACGCCGGGGAGGACGTCTTCCGCCAAGCTGTCGAGATTACTCTGAGGGGGCTTGCGTCATCCGGGCACGCCGCCTAGCGCATTGCATATAACGTCCCGCTGGATGGCGTTCACCGCAGTCGAGCTGATCGAAGCCAAGAGGGAGCACCGGGAGCTGACCCCCGAGGCCATCGCGTGGTTGATCGAGGCCTATACCGATGGGGTGGTCCCGGATTATCAGATGGCGGCGATGGCAATGGCCATCTTTCTCAACGGGATGAGCGCCGGCGAGCTCGCCGCCTGGACGGGAGCGATGCTCCACTCGGGAGAGGTCTTCGACTTGAGCGATATCGGTGCGGCCAAGGTCGACAAGCACTCGACCGGCGGGGTCGGGGACAAGATCTCGATCCCCCTCGCTCCGCTGGTCGCCTCCGTCGGAGTGGTTGTGCCGATGATGTCAGGACGCGGCTTGGGGCATACCGGAGGGACGCTCGACAAGCTGGAGACGATTCCCGGGTTCACCACCCGGCTCGATCCCGACCGATTCCGGGAAGTTGTTTCCACTCACGGCATGGTTTTCGCCGGACAGACCGAGACCCTGGTCCCGGCCGACCGAAAGCTCTACGCCCTTCGCGACGCCACCGCTACGGTCCCCTCGCTGCCACTCATCTCTTCGTCGATCATGTCAAAGAAGCTGGCCGAAGGGCTGGACGGCCTCGTTCTCGACGTCAAGACCGGAAGTGGCGCGTTCATGAAGGATATTGAAGGCTCGCGATTGCTGGCTCGCACGATGGTCGAAATCGGCGTCGGACACGGGGTACGAACCATCGCTCTGATCACCGGGATGGACCAGCCGCTAGGGCGGGAGGTAGGCAACGCCAACGAGATGAGAGAATCGATCGACGTGCTCAGAGGGCGGGGCCCGGAGGACGTCGTTCAGCTGACCCTTGCCCTCGGCGAGGTCATGATGGAGCTGGCCGGCATCGACGGAGGGCGGGACGCCCTCGTCGACGCGATCGACTCGGGCAAGGCCCTCGAGAAGCTGATCGAGGTTACGAAGGCGCAGGGTGGAGACACCTCGTTCATCGAGGACCCCGGTCTGCTCCCAACATGTTCGGAAGAGGCGGTTGTCACCGCCCCTATAGGTGGCTTTGTCACCCGCTGTGATGCCCTGACCATCGGGGTGGTCGCCACCCGGCTCGGGGCCGGAAGGGAGCACCAGGAGGACACCATCGACACCGGAGTCGGCATCACCCTCGAAGCAAAGCTCGGAGACCGGGTCGAAGCCGGCCAACCACTGGCCCGGGTCGCCTACAACAACGCTGCCCGCTGGCAGGCCCAGGAGACATCTCTCTCGGCAGCCTGGACGATCTCCGAGACGCCACCTGAGCCGAAGGATCTGCTCATCGAGCGGATCGAAGCCTCGTAGTTGGGAGAGGCCTGTCCATAGGGCACCGTCGGTCCCAATTAGGCGCGCGGTGAGTGCTCGTTACCATCGCCCGGCACCTGACCCCAAGGAGTGGATCGATGAAGGTCCGCGGATGAATGTCATTGTCTGCGTCAAGCAGATCCCCGACCCGGCCACCCCCTATCGTCTCGAGGAGGGCAGCAACTGGTTGATTCGCCCCGAGGAGCAGATCCTCGACGACACCGACCGCTACGGGGTGGAGATGGGTCTGCAGATCGCTGAGGCCACCGACGGAACGGTCACCGTGGTCACCATGGGCCCGTCCGGCACCGGTCAGGGGATCCGACAGGCGCTGGCGATGGGCGCGGACGCGGCGATCCTCATCGAGGACGGCTCCTTGAGGGGATCGGACGCGCTGACGACTGCTCGGATCCTGGCGGCCGCGATCGGGCGAAATGACTTCGATCTCGTCCTCGCCGGGACCGAGTCGACCGACGGCTATTCCGGTGTCGTGCCCCAGATGGTGGCCGAGCTTCTCGGGGTGCCAGCGCTCACCTATGCAACCGAGGTGGAGACCGGCGAAGGATCGGTGACGATCCACCGCCAGACGGTGGCCGGTTACGACGTCGTCACCTCGGATCTGCCGGCAGTGGTGTCGGTAACGGCGGGTGTGGTCGAGCCTCGCTATCCGACGTTCAAGGGGATCATGGACGCCAAGAAGAAGCCGATCGAGACCCTCTCGATGGGAGATCTGGGGACGGAGCGTGCCCCGGAGCAGCTCGTGCTCGCCATCGTCGACGCCCCTGAGCGGAGTGGCGGGCGGAAGATCGAGGACGACGGGGAGGCGCATCAGGCAATCGTCGCCCTCCTCGCCGAGAGGAAGGTGATCTAGGTGGCCTCGGTGTGGGTTTTCATCGAACAGGAAGGCGAGAGACCCACCGCGCTGGGCCTCGAGTTGCTGGCCAAGGGCCGCGAGCTCGGGGACGTCACCGCCATCTTCCTCGGCCCCGGTTCAGAAACGATCTTCGCCATGCTCGGCGAGCATGGAGCAAAGTCGGTCTTGCACTTGGACAGCGGCGACCGTCTCCCCTCGGCCCCAGTGGCGACGGCGCTCGCGGAACGAGTCGCCTCCGGCTCCCCGGACCTGATCCTCCTCGGTCAGGCATACAACGACCGTGACGTCGCCGGGCGTCTCGCCGCAAAATTGGGGGTAGGGATCCTTTCCAACACAAGCGACGTCCGTCTCAACGGTGGTGGGGTGGAGACGGACCACGAGATCCTGGGCGGGAGCCAGATCGCCACGGCAAGCGCTTCCCAGGGCCCCTACATCGTCCTGGCGCGGCCGAAGTCGTTCGTTGCCGAGGCCATCGGCGGCGCAGTCCCCCCGGTGGAGAAGCTGCAGCTACCCGAGGCCGGGACGACAGAGGCGACGATCGTCGAGTCTCACGTCGAGGAGAGGGAAGGCCCCCAACTCGGAGACGCATCGATCGTCATCTCGGGAGGACGGGGCCTCGGTTCGCCGGAGGCCTACGAACTGGTGGAACGGCTGGCCAAGCAGCTCAAGGCGGCGACGGGAGCCACGCGCGCCATCGTCGACGCAGGGTGGGTCCCTTATGCCAAGCAGGTGGGCCAGACCGGGAAGACGGTCAAGCCAGACGTGTACATCGCCTGCGGCATTTCGGGCGCGATGCAGCACCTGGTGGGGATGAAGGACTCGAAGACAATCATCGCCATCAACAAAGACGCCGACGCCCCCATCTTCTCCATTGCAGACCTCGGCGTGGTCGGCGACGTCCACAAGGTCCTCCCCAAATTGATCGAGGCCTTGGAGAGCCGGTGAGCGATTGGCCCCAGGACGTTTCGGGAGATTCCCGCCACTGGCAACGACAGGACGGAGGCTGACGTGGACTTCAAGCTCGAGCTGGTTCTGCTTCCGGTCGCGGACGTGGACCGCTCCAAGCACTTCTATCAGGAGAAGATGGGGTTCGGCCTGGACGTCGATCACCAGCCGAACGACGACTTCCGCGTTCTGCAGTTCACCCCACCCGGCTCGGCATGCTCGGTCACCTTCGGAAAGGGCATAGTCGACACGACCCCCGGTTCGGTGCGCGGTCTGCACCTGGTAGTCACCGACATCGAAGCGGCACGCGCCGAGCTGGTCGGCCGCGGAGTCGAGGTCGGCGACATTCGGCACATGGGCCCGAACGGGTGGGAGCCGGGGCGCGATCCCGCCCGCGCCCGGTACAACTCATTCGCCGAGATCGCCGACCCTGACGGCAACACCTGGATCCTCCAGGAGGTGCCCGAAGGGTCTGATCGCTAGCCACCCCGACCCTGCCTTCTGTTTGATCGAGCCCCACGTGGGGTAGCCGTGAGGATGGAGCGAGACACAGTCCGAGTGCAGAAGCTCCGGTCCGATGGCGTCGATCAGGCTGCGGAACTGCTCTCTCGGAGCTTCGAGACCACGCCGGATTACAGCCACTTGTTTCCCGACCCCTACACGCGTCGGGATGCGCTGCGCGGGTTCATGCGTGCCCCGGTTCGAGACAGCCAGGCGGAAGACAACTGTTGGGTGGCCACGGATGGGACTGCCATGCTTGGTGTCGCTGCCTGGCAGGCTCCGGGGCGTTACCCGTGGTCACTGGGACGGAATCTGCGTGCTCTGCCCATGCTCCTTTCGGTCCTCCGGTATGCCCCGGGGTCCTTCCGAGACCTCTTGAAGTTCGGCTCGACGATCGACGCCCATTTCCCCACCGAGAAGCGCCCCTGGTATCTCCAGGTGATCGGAGTCAGCCCGGAGGCACAGGGTCTCGGAGTCGGGACCCGACTCCTCGAGCCGGTAATCGGTATGGCCGATGGCGACCGCGTGTCCTGCTATCTCGAAACGTCGAATGAGAAGGCGGTCCCGTTCTACCTGCGAGCCGGGTTCGAGATCGACCGGCAGGGTGTCGAGTTGATGCCCGGCGGCCCCGCCTACTGGTTGATGACACGGCCACCGTCGTAGGATTCCCGCAACCGGCAAGGAGAGCCATCACGGCAGAACCCGTCATCGAACTGGTCGAATTGGGCTTCCCCTGGCCCGGCCTCGACCCCTTCATCTTCACCGTCCACCACTTCGATGCTTACCCGGCGGGGAACGAAGACCTGGGACCGGCCGCATCACTCGGCGGACGCGACATCGGGGTCGACTTCTCCTATCTCGACGGGTGGAGCATGTACCACGGCGATGTCGTGCCCGGCTTCCCCCAGCACCCCCATCGAGGGTTCGAGACGGTGACCGTGGTCCGTCGAGGCTATGTCGACCATTCCGACTCACTTGGCGCCACTGCCCGGTACGGCCAGGGGGACGTGCAGTGGCTGACCACCGGCAGCGGCATCATGCATGCCGAGATGTTCCCCCTTCTCGACCCGAGCGGGCCCAACCCGATGGAGCTGTTCCAGATCTGGTTGAACCTCCCACCGGAATCGAAGATGGTCCCGGCGTACTTCGGGATGCTGTGGGGTGAGGACATCCCCAAAATCACCCCTTCCCCTGGTGTCGAAATCGAGGTGATGGCAGGTTCCATCGAGTCGAATCGACCGCCTTCACCCCCACCCGACTCGTGGGGCTCTCGAAGCGATTCCCATCTCGCCATCTGGCATATCACAATCGAACCGGGCGCCCGCTGGCAGCTGCCGCTCGCGCCGGCGGGCGTGAACCGGATGCTGCACTGCGTCCAGGGAGACGACGTCAGCGTCAGCTCGACCCGTTTCGGCGCGAACATCGGGGCGAGGCTCCATCCCGCGACAGAGACCCGCATCGAGAACCACGGCGGGCCGGCCGCCTTCCTCCTCCTCCAAGGTCAACCGATAGGAGCCCCGGTGTTCCAGCTCGGTCCCTTCGTCATGAACTCGGCCGAGGAGCTACGACAAGCGGTCGACGACTACCACCGCACGCAGTTCGGCGGATGGCCCTGGTCACGTCGTGACCCGGTTCATCCACGCTCCGAAGGGCGGTTCGCCATCCACGCCGACGGGAGGGTGGAGCATCGGGACATGATCCCGACCGGTTGATGGCGGGCTACAGCGGCACACCGCTCATCCGGAAACTGGGTATCAAGGAGAGCATGACGGTGGGCATCCTCAACATGCCCAACTACTACGACTTCGACCTCGGCGACCTGCCGCCGGATGTCCAGGTGCACCGAGGCGACTTCCCGGCCGATATCTTCATCATCTTCGCCGAGCGCTCCGATGAGGCCGAACGAGGGTTCCAGGCTGCGATCACCGCCCTTCCACCTGATGGAGCGATCTGGGTGTTCTGGCCAAAGAAGAGCTCGGGCGTGGAGACCGATCTGACCGAGCAGACCTTGCGCGAATTATTCCTCCAAACGGGCATGGTCGACAACAAGGTGATTGCAGTCGATGAGACGTGGTCAGGTCTCCGGTTCGTCGTCCGAAAGCAGAACCGGGAGAGCTGGCCCGGGCCCTGAGCGGCGCTAGAGGGTGAAGCGGAAGGGCAGGAGCTCGTCGAGGGTGTGGATCCTCGTCTCGGAGCCATGACCCGCGGCCACGATGACGGTCTCGACCCCGAATTCTGACATGATCTGACGACAGCGCCCGCATGGATAGGAGCCCTGCACCACCGGAGCGTCGATGCAGGCAACGGCCAGGGTGTCGATCTTGCGCACACCGGCGGCGACCGCGGTGTGGATCGCGGTGGCCTCGGCACAGTT
>JBEVJN010000094.1:0-3352 GCA_040510135.1 Acidimicrobiia bacterium
CCCTTGGCGACTTCCCCGACGTGGAATACGTCCACCGGCTGTGCCCAATTCTCAGTGTCCCTCGGCTCGGTCAACTCGGTCCTTTCTCCGATGTCACCAGT
Source organism: Acidimicrobiia bacterium (assembly GCA_040510135.1). Lineage (GTDB taxonomy): Bacteria > Actinomycetota > Acidimicrobiia > Spongiisociales > ZC4RG35 > JARDZU01. Next base: position 102 of record JBEVJN010000094.1, read on the forward strand.
TGACCAGGGGGGCGTTCCGCCATCGTTACGGGAGGATTCGAACCCGGTCGGGCCGCTGGTGACCATGTCGTAACGCCCCTCGGGCAGAATCAGGGGCGCATGGTCGAATATGACGTAGTGGTGGTCGGCTCCGGCCCCAACGGGCTCTCCGCCGCGGCGGAGCTCTCACGACGGGGGCGACGGGTGCTCGTCGTGGAGCAGGCCCACGAGATCGGTGGTGGGACCCGGACCGATGAGCTCACCCTTCCCGGGTTCGCCCACGACATCTGCTCGGCGATCCATCCCCTGGGTGTCGCCTCGCCGTTTTTCCGCGACCTGGGCCTCGAAGTGGAGTGGGTCCATCCCACTATCCCGCTCGCCCATCCGCTCGGCGGCGGCCGCGCCGGTGCCATTCTCAGGGACGTCCAAGCCACAGCTGATCGATTTGGCCCTGACGCCCGCCACTACAAGAGAATCCTCGGCCCCCTGGTCGAGGCGGCAGATGCCGTGATGGAGGATTTTCTGGGACCCATGACGCTGGTCCCCGACAATCCGGGAAGCTTCGTCAAGCTGGCCAGCCGGGGCGCGTTACCGGCATCGATCATCGCCTCGGGGTTCTCCTCCGATGAGGCCCGAGGTGTTCTCGCCGGTCTCGCCGCCCACGCCATTGCCCCGTTCAGCTCGCCGCTCACCGGTGGGGTGGCTCTGCTTTTCGGAGTTGCCGCCCATGCTTATGGCTGGCCGATGGTCCGTGGAGGATCACAACGCATCGCCGAGGCACTAGCCAAGATCATCGTCGACGGGGGTGGCAGCATCGAGACCGGCCGCATGATCGGCTCCCTCGACGAGCTTCCCACCAGCCGCGCGGTCGTGCTGGACGTGATGCCACGAGCCGCGGTTCGAATCGGCGGCAACCGGGTCAGCCCTCGCGACCGGCGCCGGCTGACGGGATGGAAAGTCGGGCCGGCGGTGTTCAAGGTCGACTGGGCCTTGGATGGCGCCATTCCATGGGCGGATGAATCGAGCCCGCTGGCCGGGACTGTGCATGTGGGCGGAACCTGGGAAGAGGTCGCCGAAGCCGAAGACCAGGTCCATGCCGGGAGCCATCCGGAGCGACCCCTGGTCTTGGTCGCGCAGCAGTCGAGATTCGACCCCACCCGAGCCCCAGAGGGAAAACACACCGCCTGGGGCTACTGCCACGTCCCTTCAGGCTCCGATGTGGACATGACCCAGGCGATCGAGTCACAGATGGAGCGCTTTGCCCCCGGATTCAGGGACCTGATCATGGAACGGCACACGATGAACGCCGGACAATTCGAAGTCCATAACCCCAACTACATAAGGGGGGACATCGCCGGGGGCGGATTCGGGGTGAAAAAGGTGTTCCAGCTCGGCGCGACGGCTCCGTACCGGATCGGCGATGGTCTCTTCCTCTGCTCTTCGGCCACGCCACCCGGGGCGGGGGTGCACGGGATGTGCGGCTACTACGCCGCCCGGGCCGCTCTCAAGGGCTAGACGGCCGTGGGCGGTTCGTCGTCGTCTCGCACCCACATACCAATGGAGTCGGGCTGCATCGTCGACGACACGACATCGACCCAGCCGGTCATCACATCTTCGGGGTCGACGCGGTCCCTGAGGGAGAAGGCGAAGACGTCCATGACCCGCTGGGCGTCGTAGCGCTGGCGGTTGAAACGGCGGTCCACGCCACTCTGCACCCTCCTGCGCAGCGGGTTGAACAGTGCAGCCACTACCAGCGTTGAGCCGGCGACGGCCAGGTCCGACGACTCCTCAGGTAGCAGTGAGGACATCAAAGCGACGACCCCGAGAAACGCTCCCGCCAACAGGCCGACTACCAGTGCATATGACACTGTTCGGGACACGATCCGGTCGATCTCATAGAGCCGGTAGTGGAGGACGGCCACGCCGAAAGAGAGTGGAAACAGGATCATCATCAGGTAAGCCGGGCCCCACGCATCGTCACCGGGATCGCCGGCACCGACCCCGATCGAGATGAAGATGAAGAGGAAAGTTAGGACCACGGTGGTGGCCAGGAGCACGAAGGCGAATACCACCCAAGTGAACTGGGCCCGCTCCGCCGCGACCGCCCGGCGCCTCTTGATCACAAGCGACACCGCGCCGCCGAACAGGATGGCGACGATGCCGAGGAGGCCGGCATAACCCATCCATTCGGGGAGAAAGCCGATCGGGTTGGCCGTCTCACTGGAGGATTCGGCACCGCCCAGGGTCTCAGTCAGGGCAGTGGCCACCAAGAGGATCGGAAGCACCCAAATGGCGGCGCGTCCGACCCTGGCCCACGGACCGCTGCCTGCCGGCAGGTGCCCGGACGGGAAGGTCAGAGTCAGAAGGGCGAACAAGCAGAACACCAGACTCCAGCCCCAGCTCGAGACCCAATCGGCCAACAATGGGGATACAGCTGAGAGACCGGCGAGGCCGTCGGCGAACAACACCGCGAAGCCGATCGAGATCAGCAACCAGCCGGTCAGGTGACCGTTGCGACGTATGACGATCAGAGCGCCGATGGAGGCATAGATCAGAAATCCGAAAGCGGCGAACAGGTCGTCCGCGAGGGCACGATCTCCCAGCGTGAGTTGTACGGCCGAGAGCCCTAGCCCGGCGAGGACGAGGAGGCCAAGCAATGCCCAGCGGCCCGCCCGGGCCGGTCCCTCCTCATACACGATTGGCTCTGTCGTCTGTGCCACCCGTTCATATTGACACGAGTAGCGTTACGGGAGCGCTACAGAATCCAGATCCGTGGCGGATCCCCCATGCTCCGGGCTTGAGTCGAGCCGTGTCAGACGGCGGCCAGGGCCGTCGACTCGTCGTCGAAGATCTCGATCGCCTCGTCGAGACGCGTGAGCGAGAAGATCTGGCAGTAGTGGTCGGTGAGGCCGTAGGCCATGAGACGATGCCCACTGCGCTGGGCGCGGATCAGTGTGGTGACCAGGAGGCCAATCCCGCCACTGTTCATGTACTCGAGACCCTCGAAATTGAGGACGACAGCGTCGACGCCCCCCTCGGCCGCTTCCTCATGAGCGGCGTTGATCTCCTTCTCGGAAAACCCCGTGATCTCCCCTTCGATGTCGATGACCCGTACCCGGGGCGCGGCCTCCCGCACGCTCATCGTCACATTGGCTGTCGGCATGATGCTCCTCTCCTCATCCGGCCGCGACTGCAGCCGTCTCATCGTCGTAAATGGTCATGAAATCGGACAGACGGGTGATGCTGAACACCTCCCGGTAGTGGTCGGTCAA
>JBEVJN010000095.1:0-14799 GCA_040510135.1 Acidimicrobiia bacterium
TGGGCTGGCGGGCTGGCCGGAATCCGGCGAGTCGGTGCCGATTCGACTCGAAGTCCGGGTCGAAGGTGGGAAGGAGCGTTGGGTGCGCTGGTTTGGCGACGACGATAGGACGGAGACACGGCAATGGGATGACGACGGGCTACTGGTCGAGGAGGCGTTCCCTTTTCGCTTTCGCTTTCAGCTGATCACAGATGGGACCTCACTCGAGCTTCGCCAGCACGACGTCAAACTCCTCGCCTTACTTCCTTTCCCGGACTTTGTCTCGCCTCAGTACCACGCCAGGATGACGGCGGGAGACAATGGCTGGGATGTTCGTGTGTCGGTGCGTGCTCCACTAATTGGTCGAGTTCTCGAGTACACGGGCTTCGTCACCCCGAATAGGTGATCTCAGGAGGGCCCATTTCCCTCTCGGGCGGGTCGAGACCGCACCACCACCCTTCGGAAATGGATCGCGCCGCCGGATCAGCGGTCGATCATGCGTTGGGCACCCTCGGCGTAGCGCTGCCCCTGGATGCTGATCTTCTCGAGAGCCTGCTCGATATCGCCCAGGTCGTCGGCAGTGAGCTCCACCTCAATTGCTCCGAGGTTCTCTTCCAAGCGGTGGAGCTTGGTGGTGCCGGGGATGGGGACGATCCAGGGCTTGCGACTCAGCAGCCACGAGAGGGCGATTTGGGCGGGGGTTACCCGCTTCTGTTGCGCAATCCGCTTCACCAGGTTCACCAATTCCTGGTTCGCCTTTCGGTTCTCGGGGTCGAAGCGGGGGAGGGTGTTACGGAAGTCGGAGTCCACGAAGTCTGTGTCCTCGTCGATGTTGCCGGTGAGAAAGCCTCTTCCCAGCGGGCTGAACGGGACGAACCCGATTCCCAGCTCATCGAGCAGCGGGAGGATCTCCTCCTCGGGCTCCCGCCACCACAGCGAATACTCGCTTTGCAGAGCGGTGACGGGCTGTACGGCGTCGGCCCGGCGAATCGTCTCTACGCCCGCCTCTGAGAGGCCGAAATGCCTCACCTTCCCTGCGGCGATGAGCTCGCTCACGGCTCCGGCGACATCCTCGATCGACACCTCGGGATCAACTCGGTGCTGGTAGTAAAGGTCGATGTGGTCGGTCCGGAGCCGGCGGAGGGAGTCCTCGGTCGTCTCCCGGATGTAATCGGGGCGGCTGTTCAACCCCGGTGACTCTCCCTCCACCAAGTTGAATCCGAACTTCGTGGCGATCACGACCTGGTCCCTGAACGGGGCGAGAGCTTCGCCGACGACGTCCTCGTTGGTGAGTGGGCCGTAGACCTGGGCCGTGTCAAAGAGGGTGACCCCACGCTCTACAGCAGCACGGATGAGGTCGATTGCCTGGTCCCGGTCGGATGGCACTCCATATCCGGCGCTGAGCCCCATGCAGCCGTAGCCCAGGGCCGAGACTTCGAGCCGGCTTTGCCCCAGCTGTCGGGTCTTCATTTGACGCTCCTCAATTCGTCGTGTTCAAGGCGCGAGCCGGATCGTGACGGGCTGAGTGTCCGCCGACGACGGCAGCAGCGATTATGGCGACAGTTGGAGGCCGAGCGTACGTTGGGACTTGTGGCCGGGGCACGGTCAGCCAACGTGTGGCTGACGCTTCGCTGCTTCGTGCGTGGTCACCAGGCCTCCCAGCAGGTACCAGGTCTCCATCTCGCCCATGCCCTTGACCGCAATGGTGCCACGCGGCTCTAGCTCGAACTCGTCCTTCAGCAGCTCGTAGGTCCACCGAGTGAGCTGGATCCGGCCTGGCGTGCCGGCGGACTCCATCCGTGACGCAATGTTCACCGCATCGCCCCAGAGGTCGTAGAGGAACTTCCGCCGCCCGATGACACCGGCCACCACCGGCCCCGAGTTGATCCCGATCCGCAGCTGGAGATCGAGGTCGCCGCATTGGCCGCCGGGCGCCGCCGACTCGACCATGTCGAGCGCCAGCAGGGCGATCGCCCGCGCGTGGTCCGGCCTCCGGATCGGGACGCCCGCGGCCACCATGTAGGCATCGCCGATGGTTTTGATCTTCTCGAGACCGTGCCGCTCAGTGAGGGTGTCGAAGTGGCTAAATAGTCGATCGAGCAGCCCGACGACCTCGGCGGCGGGGAGGTCCTTTGTCCGCGCGGTGAAATCCACGACATCAGCGAACAGCACCGACGCAGCTCTGAAATGGTCGGCGATAGTGCGGGTTTCACCCTTGAGGCGCTCGGCGATCGAGGCCGGAAGGATGTTCAGGAGCAGGTCCTCGGAACGCTGCTGCTCTGACTGGAGGGCCGTCAACGCTTCCTCGCGCTGTTTCGCGAACAGCGCGAGCAGCGTGAAGAAGATCGTCCCGCCGACCACGACGTTGAGAGCCAGCAGCATGCCGGAAAACCACTCGGGCAGCGGGGAGGGAATACCCAGCGCGATTCCGATCAGCCCCGAGGCAAGGAAGACGGTGACGAAGGCGATGAACCACCGGACACCGGCGCGCACACCATCGAAGACCAGCGCGCCGAGTGGGGCGAGGATGCCCCAGATGCCCGGCGAGCCGCCAGGGAGGAATCCGCCGAGGGCGATCATCGACAGCGTCGGCGCCAGCAGGATATCCCAGAGCTGGATGCGCAGGAACATGCGGTAGTTGCGGGTCCGGGCGAAGAGCGCGATGGACACGATAGAAATCGCCGCGTAGAGCAGCGCCACCGAGCCCGACCAGGCACCGAAGGCGAGGTACAGGCCGGCCCACAGGAACGAGATTGGCAGGATCAGGACCGCGATTCGGACCAGCAGCGCCTTGCGGAGGCGCGTCTCGTGGTCATCGGCGGGGTCGGCGCCGACCTTCGCGAGCCGGTCCCCTACCCGGTTGAGCATGCCCCGAAGGGACGTCACCGGGCGAGGATAGGCGCCAGACCGCGTCCCGGGCCTTGAGTCGAGAACGGCTAGTTGCCGGGGTTCCCGAACGAAAGACCCACGATCACCGGGTCGTGATCCGACACCCGGTACGGGAGTGGCTCGTAGAGCGCATCCTGTGCGGGCAGCTTGAAGCTGGTGTCGTAGTCGAGGATGTCCGGCTCGTCGGCGTTGATGTGGAACGTGGTCAGCCCTTTCACCCGGCTCAGCAACGACCGGGTTGCCAAGGCGGTGTCCAGATTGCCCAACTGGCCGTCGAACACGTAGCTGTAGGCCTCGGGCCCCTCGTACCGTTGCACCAAGTCGGTCAGCCCTCCCGCTTTCAGGGTGCTGATCGGGTCCTCCCTGGCGTAGCTGTTCAGGTCTCCCATGACCAGCACCCCACTCGAGGTGTCATCGAGGACGTCGACGAAGTCGAGCAGGGCCTCGGACTGGGCGACCCGGGTCAGGTTGCAATCTCCTTGGCCATCGCCCAGGTTGGGGTCGCCCAGCGCAGCGCAGGAGGAGCTCTTCGACTTGAAGTGGTTGATCACCACGGTGAAGGGCTGGTGGCTCCCTTGAACCGCGACCTGGCGGAACGTCTGCGCCAGTGGGGGCCGGCCCACAGGCTCGGTGGCCCCGGGGACGAATTTGTCGAACGACTCGTCGGCGAGGGCGATCGGGATTCCCTCCAGCTGCACCGAGGCCGGTTTGTAGATGATGTCGTTGCGGACCGGGTAGTCGTTGTAGTGGGTCGCCTCACCGACCCAAGCCCAGGTCCCGGCGCCCTCCACCGCGTTCAGAGCCTCCACCAGTGTGAGCACCGGGTCGTGGGCCCGGTTGCCGTCGACCTCGGCGGGATGGATGTCGTTTTCGATCTCCTGCACACCGACGATGTCGGCGTCGAGAGCGATGATCCCCGCAACCAGCTTGTCCAGCTGGCGCTGGAACTCCTCGGCGTCGTCGGCGCCACGGCACTCGAGGTTCTGGGTCGGGCCGCAGATGTCGTTGACCCCGTCATCGAGGTGGGTGAAGAAGTTCAGCACGTTGGAGCTGGCCACCCTGATGGTCCCCGGGATCGGGTCCGGTGACGTCGGCCTCGGGTTGGCGTTGATGTAGGTGGCACCCTGGGTGGGCTGAATCCGGTAGAGGCCGAAGCCGAAGTCGAGCGCACCGGTGACGTCCTGGAGGATGTCACCGCCCCGGAAGGTATTGGTCAGGGTGAACTCCTCCCCGTTGGGGTGGATCGCCGGGTCGGAGTTCTGGCTGTTGCGCCCGTCGTCGAGAGTGAGACGGGCCAGGGCGTTGGCCGCCGCGACCGCGTTGGCCGCGGGACCCGGCTCGGCGATGTGGGTCCCCTGATATTGACGATCGGTACTGAGGACGATCTCGTTGAAGCGATCGAAGTTGAAGTATTCAGAGATGTAGAGATCCTGGTCGAAGCTCACCAGCATCCCCTCATACTTCTCCCAATCAGACTGAGCGGTCACCGGGAGGGATACCAGCGTGGTCAGCACCGCGTCCGGGTCAGAGCCCGTGATCACCACCGCGGTGACGTTGCCGATTTGGGTCTTGCCTGAGGCCTCAGTGGCGACACCGGTGACGCTGACCACATCGCCCACCGCAACCTCGGGAGCGGCGGGGGCCGAGACGAAGATCCCTTCTGAGGAGGCGGGATCGGCGTCGTAGTCGGCCGGCTCTTCCTGGATGAAGAAGCCACCCAGCTGGGGGCCGGCGAAGCTGTTTCCCTGGAAGTCGCCGACCACTACCCCTTCCAGCCTGACGAACGCACCGGGTAACGGCGTCGAAGCGCCCGGTCCCTGAACGTCGTGGATGAGGACGTCGTCGGGTGGGGCCGGGCAGACGTCGTTGTCCGCTCCCGGCGTGTCATCGCCATCCGTTGGGTCGAAAGGCCCGATCAGCCAGCCGTCGGCACAGTCGTAGACATGGCCAGGTACGAAGGTGCCGTCGGGCCCGACCACGGTGGAGCTGTAGACGAACTCACTCGCCACAGTTCCGACCATCGCAACGGAGTCGACGATCGAGGTCCAGGGGGTGGAGTCGAGGGTTCCGTCGTCGTTCGTGTCGAGATCGGTGCCATTCGCGCCGGTGAAACCTTGCACCAGGAGGTGGGTCAAGTTGTCGGTGTTCTCGAAGTTGAGACCCGCGGAACCAACCGTCAAATCGGCGGTGCCCAGGGTGAACGTCGTCTCGGAGACGAGGAAGAACCCATCGGCGGGAATGGTCTGCCCGTCCAGGCTCACCACTGCCTCGATCACGCCGGAGCCACCGGTGCCGTCCCCAATCACCAGGTAGGTGAACCCGGCAAGGCTCTGCCCGGCGGGCGCGGACAGCTCGAAGTACTCGTCGTTGTCGGTTCCGTTCTGGTCGACCCTGATCTCGTTGATGGTGACTCCGTCGCCGGCAGCCATCACCTGTGTGGGCATTGTGGCCGCTACCAGGCCGAGCACGATGGCCAATGGCAAATAGGCCCTGGTCTTTCCCCTCATTGCCTTCCCTTCGTCATCGACGTTGTCGCGACGTGGGTGACGCCGTCCCACGACGGTCTCGAGGCGACCCTACCGCGTCATCGAGGAAAGTGGTAAGGGGCCACGAGAAGTTCGACGAAGATTGAGAAAGCGGTTCCCGTCCGGTTGTTTATCCCCACCAATCTGATCCGAGAGCCCGGGTCAGCCCTCCTCGGGCATGATCACCCAGAGGACGATGTAGATCAGGATCTGGGGGCCGGGGAGGATCAACGAGAGCACGAACAAGAGCCTCATCAACCCACGGCTCATTCCGAAGCGGTCGGCCAAACCGGCGGCGACCCCGGCGATCATCCGGTCATCCTTAGGCCTCACCAGTCGCGGCGTCTGGCTCGCAGTCATCGTTTCAGCCTAAGTGCGTGGGTCCGATATCGCGTAGTCCGTTACCCGACATCCGGTCGCTAACTTCTTGGCTCCATGACTCCGGATCGCGGCGGACCGCGAACAATCGACATCCACACCCATGTGATCCCCCGGCGTCTCGCCGAATCGGCCGAGCGAGGCGAGGCACGTCACGGCATCACCTTCGGGCGGGACACCAGCGGACGGATCACGGGCTCGGTAGGGGCGAGGACTTTCGCTATCGCCTGGCCGAACCCGCTCGAGACACCCGAGGAGAGGATTCGTGCGATGGACGAGATGCGGGTCGATGTGCATGTCCTTTCGCTGAGCCCGCTGATGCACTGGTACGAGCTCGACGCCAACGCAGGGGTACCGATGGCGAAGGAAGCGAACGATGACGTCGCCGAGATGATCGCAACCAACGCCGACCGGTTCGCCGGTCTCGCCTACCTCCCGCTTCAGGACCCGGCTGCAGCGATCGCCGAGCTGGAGAGGTGCGTCACAGTCCACGGTTTCGTTGGTGTCATGGTGGGGAGCCACGTCAACGGTCTCGACTGGGATGCCGACGAGCTGTTCCCCGTCCTAGCCGCGGCTAGAGATCTTGGGGCACTGGTGTTCGTTCATCCGTCCCATGGCCGGGCCAATTCGTTTCTCACCCGCTACCACCTGCGCAATCTGATCGGCAACCCGTTCGAGACCACCGTCGCCATCGCCAGTCTCATCTTTGGCGGTGTGCTCGATCGACTCCCCGAGCTCGACATCTGCTTCGCCCACGGTGGGGGGTACGCCTGTCTTGGCGCCGACCGCCTCGACCGTGGCAGCCAGGTCCGGGCCGAGGCAGACTCCTCCAGCCTTCCCTCCGAATACCTTCGCCGGCTCTATTTCGACACACTGGTGTTCAGCCATCGAGGGCTTAGCAATCTGATCGAGGTTGTCGGCGCCGACCGGGTCGTCCTCGGCAGTGACTACCCGGCCGACATGGGAGAGCCCCGGCCCGTTGAATTCATCGAGTCACACCCCGACCTGACCGACGACCAGCGCCAGCTCATCCTCGGGGGAAACATGACGAGGCTGCTGACGGCGCGAACCGCCACCCGAGCCTGATTCAACTCGTCAGGTCGACGCTCTGACCAGGAAGGTCGCCATCTGGTCCCGCCGGATTGGATCGTCCGGGCAGAACTTGGAGTTCTCCGGGGGGTTGCATCCCAATGTGATCCCGGCTGCCCCCAACCGGTTGATCGCATCCTCGAAGATATGACCGCGATCGTCACCGAAGTAGTCGGTCGCAGAGGCCGGGAGATCAAAGGCGCGGACGAGAAACGCCGCCATTTCGCCGCGAGTCATTGTGCGATTGGGACAGAACTTGGAGTTCTCGGGCGGGTTGCAGCCCTGCGTGATGCCCGCGGCGGCAACCCGGTTGATTGCGTTCTCGAACGTCGACGCGTCATCGTCGTTGAAATGGTCTCCGTTGACTGCGGGCAGACCCAATGCCCGAGCGATGAACGCAGCCATGGCGCCGCGGGTGACGGAGTCGTCAGGGCAGTACAGCGAGTTCTCGGGGGGATTGCATCCGAGAGTGATCCCCTCGGCTGCAATGACCTCGATGTTCGGTTCGTGGATGTTGCCCTCATCGTCGGCGAAAGTGCCGTTGTAGCCAGACGTCTCGCTGGCAATGGCATCCGTTGGTGAATCGGTCGCCGTCGAGTCGCCCCTCCCAACGAAGACAACCGTCACATACAGATAGCCGCCACTGGTGTCGGTCCCGATCCCGACGTAGTTGTAGTCACCCAGGATGTTGCTCTTGTGACCGGGGGAGGCCATGAACGCGTCGTGAAGCGAGGAGGCGGACTTGCCCTGACCGACGTTCTCCGCGATTCCTGACCAGCCGGTGCCAGCAGCGGCGGTCAACTCCGCCTCGCTGGAGTGGTAGATCTCGCCCGCCTGCGCCATGTCTTCACTGTGGCTTCGTGCGTGCGAACGCAGGGCGTCGTCGAGGTGCAGAGCGCCTAGGCCGTGCGCCGCCCGGGTCGCATTGATCTCCGACAGGAATTCGGCCTCGGTTTCGGTGTCCGCGGCCGCGACGGGGGCAAGGGCAAAGAAAGACAGCGCGACCAAGACGAGCGACATCACCCGGCGACTCCTTCCGCGCATTCGGAAGTAATCGGCGCAAGCGGGAATTTTCTTTAGGCGAGGTGGGACGGTTCTTAGCGGACGGAAACCCAGGGCATGAGGGGAAGGCCGCCCTCTTTTCCTGCACACGTTCGTGGTATACCCAGCACCAGCGGCGACTAATCCTTGGAGGAAACATGGACAGACTGCTGGCGGCTTGGACTGGCACCCCGGCGTGACGGACATCGAAGATCGTTCGGTGGTCGACGTCCATGCCCACCTCCTCCCCAGGTCGGCCATCGCCGCCGCCGAGAAAGGGACCGACTGGTTCGGGTCCCGGATCGAAACCGACTCCCTGGGTCGTCCCGAGATCGTGACCGGCGACTACCGGGTGACGATGGGCGGCCCGGCGAACTGGGAGTCGATCGAGCAGAGGATCGCCAAGATGGATGCGGTTGGCGTCGATCGGCAGGTGATCTCCCTGAACCCGATCCTCTTCCGCTACTACCTCGAGCCTTTCGACGCCATCGAGTGCTCCAAGGCGGTCAACGACGAGATCGCCGGTATCGTCGCCGACCATTCCGACCGGTTCGCCGGATTCGGGACGCTGCCCATGCAGGATCCCGCCGCCGCAGTAGAGGAACTGGAGCGGGTGATGTCCACTGCCGGGCTGGTCGGGGTGAGCGTCGGCACCCACGTCGGCGGGTTGAACTGGGACGAGCCCGACCTCTTCCCGGTGCTCGAGGCCGCCGAGCAATCCCAAGCCCTGGTCTTCGTCCATCCGGCCGCCTCCCGGCTCAAGGAAGCGCTCCCTCGATATCACATGCGCAATTTCATCGCCAACCCCACCGAGACCACTATCGCCATCGGGTCTCTCATCTTCGGGGGCATCCTCGACCGCCTGCCCGGTCTCCGACTCCTCTTCGCCCACGGCGGCGGCTACGCCTGCTGGGCCAATGCCCGGTTCGACCATGGTCATCAGGTTCGTCCCGAGGCCCGGGAGCACATCGCCCGGTCCCCCTCCGACTATCTGAGTTCGATGTGGTACGACTCGCTGGTGCACGGATACGGCAATCTGCGCCGGCTGATCGACGTCGTCGGGTTCGATCGGGTCGTGCTGGGGACCGACTTTCCGGCCGACATGGGCCAGCCCGACCCGGTTGGCTGGATCGAGGGCAGTGACCTGTCTGACGGGGAGAAGGCCGCGGTGCTCGGGGAGAATGCGGAGGTGATGCTCCAATGGTGAAGGACCCGTCAATCGAAACTGTCATGCCGGCTGGCGCCGCCAGGCTTCGTGAGCTCTTCCAGCGTCTCGACCCCAATTTCGCCAAGCTGTCGTGGACTCATCTGTCCAGGCTCCTCAGCCGGCCCGGGCTCGACGCCCGGACCAGGCTGCTGGTCCTGACCGGCCAATACGCCACAACGGGGCGACACGACGAATTGGGGGAGACCATCGAAGCCGCCCTCAACGCTGGCGTCGGCTCCTCCGACATCCTCGAGGTCATCCTCCAGTGCTACGTGTACACCGGACCGTCGGTCGTGGCCGGCGCCGGGCAGGTGTATCTCCGGGTTTTGGAGCGACGGTCGGAGATCGAAGATGACCTGTCCGCCCGGCGCGACGACGGCGCCAACCGCAACTTGGAGGAGGAAAGTGCCACCTGGAGTGACGCTGACCGAGACGACCCCCGACTCGCTGCCCTGATCGAGAAGTACGGCTGGCACGGGATCTCGACCGGGCTTCGCCTCCGACCCCGGCACCACATCAACCTGGTCGTCACCCTCGATGCCCTCGATCCCGACTATCTGCAGGCCTGGCTCGACTCGATCTACGGGGGGATGTATGTCCGGGGAGTGCTCGACGATCGGACCAGGATCCTCTGCGTAGTGGGCAATACGCTGGCGGCGGGGGAGCAGCACCAGTCCCGGCGTCACATGCGGTCGGCCCTTCGCAACGGGGCGACACCCAGGGAGCTGCTCGAGGTGATCTTCCAGACCACCGGCCTGTTCGGCCACACCCACCTCATGCCGGCAGCGATCGACGACCTGGTGCGGATCGTCGATGAGGAAGGACGTCTCGACGAACTGTTGGCCCAAGATCGCATCGACGAAGTCCGCCGCATCGTGGCGGCCCGGGTGGCCAGTCGTGGTGGCGTTGCCGAGATCGATCTGCACACGCTGGAAGGGAAGGAATGAGCAAGAGGATCGCCGTGCTCGGTGCCGGAGCCATCGGCAGCAGTGTCGGGGCGGACCTCACCGAGGCGGGAGAGGACGTCGTCCTGATCGACCAATGGCCCGCCCACGTGGAGGCGATGCGCACCATCGGCCTGCGAGTCGTCATGGCCGGCAAGGACCTGAGGGTGAAGGTCCGGGCGCTCCACCTCGGCGAATTGGCCAGCGAGCGGCCGGTCTTCGATGTGGTGCTCCTGGCCGCCAAGTCGTACGACACCGTTTGGATGTGTCATTTCATAGCCCCCTACCTCGCCCCCGACGGGGTGTTCGTCGGTCTTCAGAACGGGATGAACGAGGACGTGATCACCCCGATCTTGGGAAGCCAGCGAACCATCGCCTGCGTCGTCGAGCTCTCCGCCGAGATCTGGAAACCGGGGCTGGTTCAGCGCGACACCACCAGGGAAGGGACCTGGTTCGCGGTGGGCGAGCTCGACGGAGCGATCACGGATCGGGCAGAGGAAGTGGCCGCCCTGCTCCGGCACTCGGCCCGGGTCGATGTAACCGGCAACATCCTCGGAGCCAAGTGGTCCAAGCTCGTCGTCAACTCGATGACGATGGGCCCTTACACCCTGCTCGGGCTGAAGAACTGGGAGGCGGCGGCGCTGCCGGGGATGACCGAGATCTCGGTGCGGATCGGACGGGAGTCCGTCGCCGTGGGGGAGGGGCTCGGATACCGTCTCGAGCCGATTTTCGGGATGAGCGCCGAGCAGTTCAGCGGCGAGGGCGACCAGATGCTGGTCAGGGCGATCCGGGTCTTGCACGGTCACATCGGGAAAGACGCGACCACGGCCACGGTCCAGGATCAGAGGAAGGGCCGCCGCACCGAGCTGGACCACATCACGGGGACGGTGGTCCGCAAGGGCCGGGAGGTTGATGTGCCCACTCCGGCCAATGACGCGGTTTTACAGCTGGCTGGTGAGATCGGGCGTGGCGAGCGGGCGATGGAGCCGGCCAACCTCGACGCGTTGAAGGCGCTCCTCGACTGAAGCCTGCCTTCAGGGCCTCTCGACGGCGACCGCCTCACCGGTGCGGGAGGCCTCCTCGATGGCCAGGGTGGCAGCAAGAGTCACCAGCGCCTCCTTGCCGGTGGAGAGATGACATGGTGTGCCGGCGGTGAGATAGTCGAGCCAGGTCCTTGTCTCCTCGGCGACCCGTCCGAACATCCGCCCGTCCGCCCACTCTCCGGCCGACTGGCTCCCGAGGAAGTAGAGGTTGATTTCCTGGTCGCTCGCGTAGGCGTTTTGGTGACCCTGTTCGGTGTAGAGGATCTGCTCGCGATGGTCGTCGTCGATGAGCAGCGCTCCCTCGGAGCCGAAGAGCTCGAACCGGATGCTCTGCCCAGTGGTGGGAAATCCCATGGGGAGCATGTAGCAAACGTCGAATCCGAAAACGGACCCGTCCGAGTAGGTGAGGGTGGCCGATGTGACGTCGTCGACATCGAACCCGTGCTCCCTGAAGACGACACCGTGGCCGCGGGCCACAGCTTCGACCGGGACCACGTCCTCTCCTACGTACCAGCCGACCAGATCCACCAGGTAGGTGAGAACGTCCATGACCGGGGTGGCCTTGACGCTGCGGCGCAGGATTGCCAGACCCTGGGCCCGGGTGGAATACACCCGCGCCCATCCCCCCACGACCTGACCGATCCGGCCCCGGTGCACGTGGTCTCTTCCGACGAAGTACTTCTGCAGGAAGCGGGCGGAATATGCGACCCGGAGGTCGACGCCGGCCGCAGCCGCCTCCGCCACCATCTTCGAGCCGCCCGCGATCTCGAGTGCCAAAGGCTTTTCGACCATGACCGGCCGCCCCGAGGCGCACGCGGCCACCACCGCTTCGACGTGGGTGTCTTCGGGTAGCGAGACGATCACGGCATCGACGCGAGGGTCATCGAGCAGGGCGGCGAGATCGTCACCATGTGCATCCGCCTCGGTGATGGCTGCGAGTCGTTCTGCTGCCTCGGCAGAGATGTCCATGACGCGGAGGTAGTGCACCCCGGGATGGGCTGCGGCCAGGCGGGCGCGGTGGGTGCCCATCCGCCCCGACCCGACCACTCCGAGACCGATGCTGCGATGACTGCTCATCATTGACCTCCTATTTGGCAGATCCGGAGACGAGACCGGCCACCATGTACCGCTCAATCCGGTTGTACATGATCAGGAAGGGCAGCACGGTGAGGAGGGCGAAGGCGGCCTCGGCCGGAAAGTTGGCGATGCCCTGTCCGGTCTGCAGCATGAACAGTTCGAAGGGGAGCGTTCGCTTGCCGGGACTCGAGGTCAGGACCAGGGCGAGGGTGAACTCGTTCCAGGCCTCCCGAAAGGCCAGAGCGGCGATGGTGATGGTGGCCGGGGCGGCCAGCGGAAGCACGACACTTCTGAGACGCTGCCACAGTGTTGCCCCATCGACGCTGGCGGCCTCTTCGATGTCGCGGGGGATCTGCTGGATGAAACCGACCAGGAGCCACACCGCCAGCGGGAGGAGCGACCCCGTGTACACGAAGATCAGGGTGGTGAGCTTGTCCAGCTGACCGGTCTCCGCCGCCAGACGGTAGAGAGGAACCATGGTGCCCAGGCTGGGGACGAGCCGAGGGAGCAACACCAGGAGCAGGAGCAGGTGCCGGCCGCGGAACCGGAAACGGGCGAAGGCGTACGCCGCCGGGACTGCCAGCAAGATGGTGAGCAGGGCGGTGCCGAACCCGACGATGACGCTGTTCCAGAAAGCGGCACGGAAGTTGGGATCGGCCAGGACCTGCTGATAGGCCTGGATGGTCGGGTTCTCCGGGATGAGGTTGTAGTTGGCGAACGTCTCCCCCTTGGTCTTGAACGAGACCGAGATGGTGACCAGGAAGGGGAGGACGGTCCACAGCACCAACCCGATCAAGGGGAGAGAGAGCACCAACCGGCGTACCCACCGGCCCCGACCCGACTCGCCGGCGGCACTCGAACCCCTCACCGTTGGCCCGGCCTGGTCGCGCGCCTTCGTGCCCACCATCAGAGCGCGACCTCGTACCGCCGGGACACCCGAACATAGGAAAGGGTGAGCAGGGCGTTGAGCACCAAGATGAAGGTGGCGATGGCCAGGGCCCGGTTGAACTCCAAGGATCTGAAGGCGGTCAGGTACATGTCCATGGCGAGGGTCGTGGTGGCGTTGAGAGGCCCGCCCCCGGTCAACGCCAGGACCACTCCCAACCCGGTGAGCGTCGAGTAGCTGAGCCAGACGGTGCTGATCACGATCTGGGGCGTGAGCAGCGGCATGGTGACGTATCTCGCTCGAGTCCAGCCGGTGGCGCCATCCACGAGGGCCGCATCGAGGTATGACCTGTCGATCGTCATCAACCCGCCGAGGAGGAGGAGGATCGTCAACGGGAGGTCGGTCCACACCTGGGCGAAAATGACCACCAGCATCGCCGTGACCGGCTGGGACAACCACGACGGCCCGTCGATCCCGATCTGGCCGAGCAAGCCGTTCACCAGGCCGAACTGGGAGTTGAACAGGATGCGGAACATCAGGGCGGCGGCCACGTTCGAGATCAGGTACGGCCCCAGCGAGATGGACCTCAGGAATCGTGCCCGTCCGATCACCTGGAACAAGGCGAAGGCGAAGAGCAGCCCGAGAGTGGTCCCGACGATGAGACAGCCGGCGACGAAGATGAATGTCCGAAGCAGGGAGCTCCAGAACATCTCGTCTTGGAACATCTCGGCATAGTTCTGCAAGCCGACCCACTCCTCGGGAGCGCCGAGGATCTCGGGACGGAACAGGCTCTCCCAGACTCCGTACAGCACCGGGAACGCCAGTACTGCGGCGACCACGATGATCGTTGGCAGCGAGAACAGATAGGGGGTCGACCGGCCCTGGCCGATCATGACACTGTTGTTGGGGTCGGACGGTCGTTGCTCCCGTTTTCGGCGGGCCTGCTCGGCGATGGCCGTCATGTGTCCACTCTCAGTCCTCTAGCCGGGCGGCCGACGCGCCCGCCCCGGTTGAGCGGGACGGGCACGCAGGTCGTATCGCTTATAGCTCGTCGAGTTGTGGTTGGTACTCGTCCGCCAGCTCCTGAGCGGTCTTGTCGGTGCCGACCACGATCTCACCGAACAGCGACTCGAGCACGGCTTCGACGTCGCCTCCGTTGAGCCCGGCCGGGACCGAGTCGCTCCCGGCGTAGGCCTCCCGAAGTGGATCGCTGAAGAACGGCCAGATCTCATCCAACCTGGGGTCCTCGAGATGCCTCGAGTTCCGCATCGGCACCGACCCATTCGCTGCGGCATCGACCAGCGTCTCATTGACATACCGCATCGCGAGGCTCGCCTCGTAGGGATGCTCGGTTCCGCTGGTGAGGAACCAGGTCCGGGCGTTGGAGATCTGGTTGCCGTCCTTCTGAGCCCCGGTCTGTGAAGCCGGGACGGGAATGACGTTCCAGACGGTCTCGTAATCGAACCCGGGCTCTTCACCGAGGTCGCCGGCGACTGTGAAGCCGTCGAGGATCATCGCCGCGTCCTGTGCCAGGAAGACTCCTCGAGCCTGGTCCTCGTCCCAGCTGATCGCGTCCGGGGGTATGAGCCCCTCTTCGGCCGCAGTCAGGAACCACTCCAAGGTGTAGATGCCACCCGGAGACTGCAGGTCGGGGACCGCCCCCTCGAAGGGAGCGCCCGCGGCGCTGAAGAAGGTCTTGAGGAGGGTGACACCGGTGGTCGGCAATGCCTGCACGGTGAGC
>JBEVJN010000096.1:0-25855 GCA_040510135.1 Acidimicrobiia bacterium
GTAGCGTCCGCGACCTTCTGAAAGCAGGGCGTCACGCGTGCGTGACGCCCTGCTTTGTGTTCAGCTCGACCCCTAGGCCGCCGGCTCGAAGGGTGGGAAGTTGCCCTTGCTCTTGGTGCCGTTGATCTCTTCGGTGCTCATCGCATAACTCAACGTGACGTAGGCGATGGCATCCGAGTTGGTACGCAACGCCACGTCGCTGTTGTTGGCGAAGGTGTCACAGGCCTGGTGGTAGCAGGGGTCGTACTGCTGGCCGGCTGTGCCGCCCCAGAGAGCGACCTCCGCTGCTGTCTTGATGCCTTCTGCTCCGGTGAACAACCCGCCCGCCGGGATGCCGTTGAGGATGAAGGCTTGATAGTCGGACCGCCCGTCGAAGTCGGTCCCCTTGAACGGGACACTCCTCGAGTTGTAGAAGTCCTCGAACTTCGTCTCGATCTGAGCCGACCCGGCCGGGCCTGGCCCGGCGCCGACTCCGTCCGAGTTGTCGCCGTCGTAGACGAAGAAGACGTGGTTGGGCGAGCCCACCATGTCGAAGTTCAGGTAGAGGGCGATCTTGGCGAACTCTTCATCGCTCAGGGTGTTCACGTAAAGGGTGGACCCCACGAGACTCGCTTCCTCGGCTCCCCACCAGGCGAAGCGCAAGGTGTTTTGTGGATTGACCCTGGCCATCTGCTCCGCGACCTCGAGGATCGCGGCCGACCCGGATCCGTTGTCGTTGATCCCGGGCCCCTCGGGGACCGAGTCGAGGTGCGCTCCGACCATGACCACGTTGTCCGCGTTCTTCCCGGCCTTCTCGGCGAGCACGTTCGACGTGGTGCCGGGCTCTCTCAACGTATCCGTTTTGAGCCTCAGCACCAGACCATCGGTAGCGGCCAGTTGCTGGCCCAGCGCCTGGGTTATGCCGGTCACCCCGATATCGAGGTTGAACGCGCTGCCCAGGGTGCCGTTGAGGGCACCGGCGATGTTGTTGTAGATGACCACGCCGACGGCCCCGGCATTGAAGGCGTTGGTGGCTTTGATTGCGAAGGTGCAAGCGCCCCGGCTGATCAGCGCGATGTTGCCCCCAGGAAAGCCGGCGAAGTCGCCAGCCTCACAACCGGGTGTTGCATCCGCTGGTGGTGCCGGCAGCACGGTCACCGCCCCGGTGACATCGCCGCTTCCCGAATAGGTCATGGTGGTGTTGGGTAGCGGACCGCCCGGAAGGGGCGCCGTCTGCTCCAGGATCGACGGGCTGAGTTCCGTGAACCTCACGAAATCGAAGGGCTGGATGGTCACGGTATAACCCGCAGCCTCCATCCGTTCGGCCACGTACGCGGCTGATTCGTCATAGCCTTCCGTGCCCGATGCCCGGGTGCCGCCGTTGACGTCGGCTATGGCCTGGAATGCCGCCTGGTGCTCCCGAACGCCTCCGAGATCGACACACTCGAGCAGCTTGGCAATTGTGTTGTTGCTCCTGGCTTCGCACGCTGCCGGGGGCGCAGCCGCGGCCACCGGCACGGTCGCTCCGAGCAGAGCGAAGATGCTTGCCAGCACCACAAGTCTTCTGAGATAGCGTCTCATGTACCTCCAGTCATTGTCTACCAGCCGGTTCCCGGCCGGGACCATAACGAATCTGACTGCCGCTGTGACGGGCGACCCCTCGGGCGTTACCGTGAATCACTTGAATCCGTCTGATCTCGTAGACCGTTCCATCGGACCGCATTTGTTCCGCGTCTGCGTCGAGAACGTCAATGACTTCGTCCAGGTGACCGGTGACGATCCCGAACGGTGGGAAAATGCAGCGCCTCCGGGCTTCATGGCGGCCCTGCTTTTCGCCGTCGCTTCCGACTTGCTCCGCCAGCTGGCCGATCGATCGGTCATCCACGGCGAGCAGACGTTCACCTGGCATCGGCGCATCGGCATCGAGTCCGAGATGGATGTGACCGGCAAAGTGAGCCGGGTGCGGGCGAGGGGTGAGGTCGATTTCGTGAGCTTTGACGTCGACGTGACGGACGACCTCGGCCCGGTGGCAGGAGCGACCTCACTTTTCCTGGTCTCCGCCCTCGAGGATCGCGGAGAGGTCACCGAGAGGACCGAACCTGCTCCACACGAAGACGGAGGCCCGGGTGACGGTCAGATCAGCGCATCCCGGGCCGATCTGGTCCGCTATGCCGCCGCGACGAGGGACTGGAACCCCATCCATTGGGATCACGATGCGGCAGTTTCCGCCGGGCTGCCCGGTGTGGTGGCCCATGGGCTTCTCCAGGCGGCATGGGCCATTGCGGCCGCCTCACGGCTCGGTCCCGGTGATGCGCCCCTTCGCTCTGCCCGGATTCGGTTTCGCAACCCGCTGCCCCCGGCAACCCCGGTATCAGTGAACATCGAGGAGAACGCCGACGGCGCGGTTGTTGCAGTCGTCGACGATGAAGTCGAGTATGTGAGTGCTCGAATCGAGCTGACGGAGCGGTAACCCCATGGAATTGCCCAGGGTCGAACGACACAAGGAAAAGGAGCTCATTGCTCGGGCCCAGGCCGGCGACAGAGCCGCGTTCGGCGCCCTGGTTCGTGAGCATGGAGACGAGGTCTACACCTTGGCGCGAAGACTCGTTGGCGACCCGCACCTAGCGGCCGACATCGCCCAAGAAGCCCTGATCCGGGCTTGGAAGGCACTGCCCAATTTCAGGGGGGACGCCGCCCTGTCGACATGGCTGCACCGGATCACCGTCAACACCGCCTGGACCCAGCGCAGACGAGCTCGCCGACACAGCGGACTTCCTCTCGACGACTTCGTTGAAGTTGCGGCCCCGCAGGGGGCCGATCACCCGGAAGTGGCCGGTGAGGTGCTGGAGCTACGCGGTCGTCTGCGTCGCGCCCTCGACTCACTGCCCGAGCCACAACGTCAGGTCGTCGTCCTCAAAGACGTTTACGACTGGTCTCATGCCGAGATCGCCGAGGCAATGGGGATCTCGGTGTCTGCAGCCAAAGTGCGACTCCATCGGGCGCGGGCACGGCTTGCCCGTCAACTGGAGGAGTCGGCATGAACGTCTTCTGCGAGGTTGCCGCGCCGTTCGTCGCCAATAGCGCCGTGGAAGGCTCCCCGGTGGCCCGGCCGTTCCGTGCCCACGCGGAAAAGTGTCTCAAGTGTCAGGCGCGTCATGCGGCCATGTCCCGCACCGCCCGGGAGCTGGCTGCGATGTCGCAGGAGAAGTTCAATGCCCCACTCGACCTCGAATGGCGGGTCATGTCGGCATTGGAGGGTGACCTGGCGGTGGCCCGCACCTGGCGTACCCCGGTGGCGGTGACGGCCGCGATCCTGTCGATGGCGGCCGCAGTCCTCATCTGGCGGCTTCGCCCTCGCACCCAATCCTGATCGATAGGGCCTTTGTTCTCTGTTCGAATCGGGTGACGAGGGCGTAATCCTGTATCAGGTCGAGAGAAAGGCAGACCTGATGAAGGCCCTGATCACCACGGCAAGCAAACACGGTTCGACCGCCGAGATCGGTAGCGCCATCCGCGAGGTTCTCCTCGAGCATGGCATCGAGACCGACGTGCTCGATCCCGAGGCAGTGATCGCATTGCAGGCATACGACCTGGCCATCCTCGGCAGCGCCGTGTACGCCGGTCACTGGATGAAGTCGATGCGGGAGTTGGTGGAGAGGTTTGCCGGGGAGCTGGCCGCCCGCCCGGTGTGGCTGTTCTCGAGCGGCCCGATCGGCGACCCCCCGAAGCCGGATGAAGACCCGGTCGACGTGGCTGCCGTGATGGAGACGACCGGCGCCCGTGGTCACGCCGTATTTGCAGGAAAGATCGACAGGTCCCGGCTCGGATTCGGCGAGCGGGCCATCGTCAGCGCGCTCAAAGTCCCCGAGGGCGATTTCCGGGACTGGGATGAGATCCGCAGGTGGGCAAACGGAATCGTCGAGGAGTTGCAGGTGAAAGTGTGACGATACCCTTGGCCGATGTCGCGTCTCATTGATCTGTCTCACACCATCGAAGCGGGGATGGTGACCTATCCCGGTCTTCCCGGGCCTGTCTTGTCGGACCATCTCTCCCGGGTCGACTCCAGAGCGAACTACGAGCCCGGGACCGAGTTCCTCATCGGGCGAATCGACATGGTGGGGAATACCAGCACATACCTCGATACGCCTTTCCATCGATTCGACGGTGGATCCGACCTGGCCGGGCTCGCCCTCGACGACGTGGCCGACCTACCCGGGCTCTGCATCGACGCACCCGGGCCCGAGATCGGCCCGGAGGCGGTGGATGGTCTGGACCTGACTGGCAAGGCGGTCTTGTTCGCTACCGGATGGGATCGCCATTGGGGCACCGACGCATACGGCGACCCCAGCCATACCTTCGTGTCCGCCGGCCTCGTCGAGGCACTCGTCGCCGGAGGTGCCGTCCTGGTCGGCATCGATTCGGTGAACATCGACGACACCCGGGGCGGAGGGCGGCCGGCACATACTGGCTTGCTCGCGGCAGGCATCCAGGTCGTCGAGCATTTGACCGGACTAGGTCAACTGGTGGGCCGGGAATTCCGGTTCTACGCAGTGCCACCCAAGGTGAGTGGATTTGGGACCTTCCCGGTCCGGGCCTTTGCGATCACATGACGAAGCTATTGAGCGGCATCGTCCCAAGGTTCCAGGACGACGACCGCGGTCTCACCGGTCCTGAGGGCGGCAAAGTCGTCCAATCTCGAATCGATCTGTAACCACCGATCCCACAAACGTGACCGCTCTTCCCCTTCTGCCGCCCTCCCTCTCACCATGCGCTGGCCGTCAACGAGGTCGACGCTCGCCACAGGGTGAGCTTGGAGGTTGAGCCACCATGCCGGCTCGTCGTCGGCCCAGCCGTTCATCGCCATGGTGACCACATTGGGACCATCGTCGTAGTAGCCGAGGATGACGGTGCGCGGTTGGCCGGTTCGACGCCCGGTGGTCGTGAGGCGCATGGTGCCCCATTTGTCAGGCTTCGGTGGCCAGAGACCGAAGCGGCCTCCAGTGACCCGGTACACCCCACGATGGACCACCCAAGCCGTGCGTACGAACCAGCGGGGGGGAACCCTGACGGGTGGACTGGTTTCATCCGGCATGAGGTAGTGCTCTCATGTATCAAATGGACCGAGCAGGTCCCAGCGGTTGCCGCAGATATCGACGAACACCGCGACCCTTCCATAGTCTTCGTTGCGTGGTTCCGTGACGAATTCCACGCCGGCGTTCACCATCCGGTCGCGGGCTGCCTCGAAGTCGTCGACCCGCAGGAAGAAACCGACGCGTCCGGCAACCTGGTTCCCAACCGTGCGTCCTTGATGGTCGCCGTCGGCACGGGCAAGAAGGATGCCCGTCTCTGCTCCTGAGGGTCGAACGACAACCCAGCGCTTGGGACGACCATCGTTGGTGAGCGACGGCGAGTCGTCCACGAGCTCGAACCCGAGGACACCTGCAAAGAACTCGATGGCCGGGTCGTATTCGTCGACGACAATGGTGACCAATTCCAGAACCGGCATCGAAAGAGTCTGGCATGAGACCCGGAGTTTCCACACCACCCGCCTTCCCTTATACTTTGTCATCCCGCGAACCCCCTAGGGGTGTAGCTCGAATTGGTAGAGCGCCGGTCTCCAAAACCGGAGGTTGGGGGTTCGAGTCCCTCCGCCCCTGCCAGCCTTTGTCCGTGGATACGATCTGGAAGAACTGATGAACCGAGAAATGCGCCGGATGCAGGAACGCGAAGAGCGTCTGCAGAAGAAGAACGAGTCAGGCCGTGACAAGGCCAGCCGTCGCGCCGCCGCCATTCAGGGCAAGCCTGCCGCCACCGAGCGCAAATCACTGTGGGCCCGGTTGCGTGAGTATCTGCACGAGGTCCGCCAAGAGCTTCGCAAGGTGACCTGGCCGACTCGCGAACAAATGGTCGCATTCAGTGCCGTGACCCTCATCACATCGACCGTGCTGACCGGAGTGATCTTCGGGCTCGACATCGTCATGAAGGAATTCGTGTTCTGGCTGGTGGCGAGATCCTGATGCCAGACCTGGAGACCGCCGAGATGGAGACCTCCGACGTCGACACCGAGCTCGAAGAAGCGCCGGAGGCCGAAAGCCCTGAGGTGAACGCACCCGAAGCCGAGCACGACACCGCCGAGACAGAGGTACCTGAAGCCGAGGTCGATGCGACCGAGGTGGATACCGTCGAGATCGAGCCCGTTGAGGCCGAGGAGCCCATCGTCGAGCAGGGAGTCGCCGCAGACGAGCCCGAAGTGACCGATGCGAGCGACGCTGAGGCCAAGGAGGTGCCGCCGGTATCGGCCAGCCCCTATGACATGCCCGGCGACTGGTATGTCATCCATTCCTACTCGGGATATGAGAACAAGGTCAAGGCCAACCTCGAGACCCGCATCCAGTCGATGCACATGGAGGACCGGATCTTCGAGGTCCATATCCCGATGGAAGACATGGTCGAATTCAAGGGCGGAAAGAAGCAAACCGTTTCCAAGAAGGTCTTCCCCGGCTACATCCTCGTCCGGATGACCCTGGACGATGACTCCTGGTACGCAGTCCGCAACACCCCAGGTGTCACCGGGTTCGTCGCTGGCAACGCACAGAAGCCCACACCCCTCTCTCGGAGGGAGGTCGAGCGGTTCCTCGGCGTCCAGGAGGAAGAGGAGAAGGCAAAGCCACGCTTCAAGCCAGAGTGGGAGGTCGGAGAGCAGGTGCGGGTTGTCACCGGCCCGTTCGCCGACTTCAACGGCGTCATCGAGGACATGAACATCGACCAGCAGAAGATCGTGGTGCTCGTCAACATCTTCGGCCGGGACACACCGGTCGAGCTCGGTTTCGAGGACATTCAGAAGAGTTAGTGCCACATCGGCACGGAGAGAATCATGGGACGAAGACGACTTGTAACCACGCTCAAATTGCAGCTGCCCGCCGGGCAGGCCACTCCTGCCCCTCCGGTCGGCACCGCATTGGGCCCGCACGGTGTCAACTTGATGGACTTCGTGAAGGCCTACAACGACGCCACCGCCAACCAGCGGGGGCAGATCATCCCGGTCGAGATCTCGATCTACGAAGACCGGTCGTTCGACTTCGTGATGAAGACACCTCCCGCCGCCGCCCTGCTTCGTCAGGCGGCGCGGGTGGACAAGGGCTCGGGTGAACCGAACAAGCAGAAGGTCGGGAAGGTGACCAGGGCTCAGGTCAAGGAGATCGCCGAGACCAAGATGCCCGATCTGAACGCCATCGACATCGAAGGCGCCATGAAGATCGTCGAGGGCACTGCCCGATCGATGG
Organism: Acidimicrobiia bacterium; assembly: GCA_040510135.1. Lineage (GTDB taxonomy): Bacteria > Actinomycetota > Acidimicrobiia > Spongiisociales > ZC4RG35 > JARDZU01. The sequence goes on from JBEVJN010000096.1 coordinate 7,263, forward strand.
GTATAACGGTCGCCGACTGAAGCCGGCGACGTATAACGGCGCCGGCGGTAGCTGGCGCAAGTGGGAGGCCGCGAGGCCGCCTGGACCACAAGGAGAGACGATGGCCAAACATGGCAAGAAGTACCGCGAGGCCGCGATGCGCTACGACAAGCAAACCCCGTATGGGCCGGAAGAGGCCCTCGAGCTGGTGAAGACGCTGGCTCCTGCCAAATTCGATGAAACCGTCGAGGCTGTGTTCGGTCTTGGAATCGACCCCAAGAAGGCGGACCAGCTCGTCCGCGGCACCGTTTCGCTCCCGCACGGCACGGGCAAGGATGTCAGGGTGGCGGTCTTCGCTCCAGCGGACAAGGAAAAAGAGGCCACTGAGGCCGGTGCCGCCATTGTCGGGGGCAAGGAGCTGGTGGAGAAACTGCAGGCCGGCGGCGAGCTCGATTTCGATGTCGCCATCGCCACCCCGGACATGATGGCCGAGGTGGGCAAGCTGGGGAAGATCCTCGGACCGCGCGGCCTCATGCCAAACCCGAAGGCCGGTACCGTGACTCCGGACGTGGCCAAAGCCGTGTCCGAGTTCAAGGCCGGGCGCATTGAGTATCGCAACGACCGCTACGGGAATGTCCATGTCCCACTGGGCAAGGTCTCCTTCGGCCTCGACCAGTTGTCGTCAAATCTGGCCGCCCTCTCCTCGGAGCTGCTTAGGGCGAAGCCTGCAGCATCGCGCGGCCGGTACCTTCAACAGATGTCGCTGTCGTCGACCATGGGCCCTGGGGTCAAAGTCGATGTCGGCAGTCTCGAGGACTTCGCGAAAGCGGCTGGCTAGAGCCGTTGGCCATACTCAGTATCTGGCACTGGGTACCAAATGCAGAAGAGCCCCCTTGGGGGCTCTTCCTTTGTGAAACAGGGGGGATCTCCGCGCTCCGGAATCCCGTGGGCTTAGAGGGCTTCGGCTGCCAGGTCCACCGTCCGCACGCTTCCCGACTACTCGTCTGTGGACCAGGGTAGGGGCTGGTCTCATCTGTCGGTCACGCGACCCTCAGGTTATTTAGGGCCCGAAGAGCGGGTGGGGGCGGTCAGGGAACCCACCCGGGTCACACGGAGACCCCCTGTTCTCAATGTTGCAAGTGTCGCGCGGGTACCGGAGCCTGTCCAGGGAGATTCTGGAAATCCGATCAGAGGGTGACCGATTGCAGGAATCCGAGGAGGGCGCGGTTGAATGATTCGGGCTGCTCCAGGCTGGGAAGGTGTGCCGCGCCGGGTACCACGATTGGGTCGTGATCACTGAGAGCTTCGGCCAGGAGCTCAGCCGATTGACGGCAGTCGGGGAGATCGTGCTCGCCGACCATGACCAAGGTCGGTGTGATGATCTCGTCCCACCGTTCGGCCCGGGGAGGGTCGAGTGGTATCACTAGCTCGTCACGGCGGTCCTCATTGGGGAGAATCGCCAGGTCCATCTCGACAACGAGGTCCCATACATCCGATTCGACCTCGTCCCTACCCCGCCCGTATCCCATCACCCAGATTTCCGCGTCCAACTCGGCTACGCGGGCCATACGACCGGCCTCATACGCCTTCAGCACCTGGGGCCATTGTGGGGGCTCGTAGTCGTCGACCTCGAATCCGGGGGCGCCGGCGCCGATCACGACGAGACCGGTGACCCGCTCTGGTGAGGCCAGGGTGACGTCGAATGCGGTTCCCCCACCCATCGAGCATCCAACGACAACCGCGGCATCGATGTCGAGATGGTCCATTACGGCGAGAACATCCTCGTGGTGGGAGAATCGAGCGTCGCTGAGCGACGTGGCGCCGTGACCTCGAAGGTCGAGACTCACATATTGGAAACCAGCGGGGACATCGGAGAGTTGATGACGCCACATCCGTCGATCGGCGATGCCGGCATGGATGAAGACCACCGGCCGGTCCTCCCCACCGCTCTCGAATGCGATGAGGGCGTCTCCGGACGGTGCGAAGCCATCGGGCAAATCGGGCATCCGGCCACCCTACCGGTCGATGGGCTGAGTCGACCCAGCGGTGTTGCCGGAGTTGCCCAAGGCCCACCAGCCGGTACTATTCATCTCGCAACTCCAATACCTCGGCCCCAGACCGTCGGTGCCTTCCGGGCTCAATGGGACTCTCCCGCCAACGCAGGTCGCTCCTCGCGAGCCCCTTGTCATGACGCCGAGGGGTTTTGTTGTCTACCGACCGGAGGAGCGAATGCCAAGACCAGAAAAGGTCCAGGCTGTTGCCGAAATCAAAGAGAGTCTCGAGGGATCGGAAGCTGTCTTCCTGACCGAGTATCGCGGCCTGTCCGTGAAGGCGGTCCAGGAGCTGCGGGCGAGCCTGCGTGCCAGCGGCGCCGAGTACAAGGTCGTGAAGATGACCCTGGCACGACTTGCCGCCGACGACGCGGGGATCGCCGGTCTCGACGAGCATCTGCTCGGTCCGACCGCGCTCGCGTTCGCCAAGACCGACCCTGTGGCCACGGCGAAGGCCCTCAAAGACTTCTCCAAGTCTCATGAGGTCTTCATCCTGAAGGCAGGGGTTCTCTCGGGGAACATCCTCGGCCCGGAGGAAGTCTCCCGACTGGCCGAGATAGAGCCCCGCGAGGTGCTGCTGGCGAAGATCGCCGGCGCCGCCAAGGCCCCCCTCGTCCAGGCGGCCGGGCTGTTTGCGTCCTTCAATCGCAACGCCGCAACGATGTTCCAACAGCTTCTGGAAAAGAAAGAGTCGGGCGAGATCGCGCCGGCGGGAGGCGAATCGACTGCCTCCCTGCCTGCGGACGAGCCCGTTGAAACCGACACGGCCGACTCGGCCGAGGAGGAGTGAGAAATGGCCGCCAAGACCAAGCTCAGCACCGATGAGCTGATCGCAACGTTCGAGGGCATGACCGTCCTCGAGTTGAAGGAGTTCCTCGATGCCTTCGAGGAGAAGTTCGAAGTGACCGCCACCGCTCCGGTGGCCGTCGCCGCTGCCCCCGCCGCCGGGGGAGATGGTGGCGCCGCCGCTGCCGTGGAGGAGCAGGACGAGTTCGATGTCGTCCTCACCGCGGCCGGCGCTCAGAAGATCCAGGTCATCAAAGAGGTCCGTGGGTTGACCAGCCTCGGTCTCAAGGAGGCCAAGGACCTCGTGGACGGTGCCCCGGCCAATGTGCTCGAGGCCGTCGACAAGGAGACTGCCGACAAGGCCAAGGAGGTCCTCGAGGCCGCCGGCGCCAGCGTCGAGCTGAAGTAGGGACCTCCCTCCTTCAATAAGAGAGCCCTCCGGCACGCGGGGGGCTCTCTTATTTGGGACCCCAGGGTCTCACTCAGGCCATGCGGTCTTTCGGGCGAGCAGTGCCGCCAGCTTGTCGAGGCTCTGGTCCATGCCCGCACGCGACAGCTCGACCACATCCGGGGCGGTGTAGCCGTGCTCGATCACCGTGAAATCCGTCCCACCACCGGATGCACGGGCAAAGGTCAGGACGTGGGGTACCTGCGGCGGGATCCCCGTTGGCAATCCGAGCGATGCGGGATCAATCGGGTTCCCGTCCTGGTCGGAGAAGTGATGGACGAACTCCAAACGCTCCTCGGGCAATATTTTCTGGTAGCTCCACGTGTGGAAATGCTCGTGGCCACCCATGTCGTCGGGAGCACGCATCGCGACCAGCGACGACCCGCCCTCGCGCACGTCCATCTCGGCGACCGGAGCCGAGTACCCGGCCGGGCCCCACCACTCTCGGATGTAATCGCCTACGGTCCAGGCCCTCCATACCTCACTGACCGGTGCATCGAAGGTTCGGGTGAGCACCATGTCGAAGGTCTTGGATTTCCCAGATGTCATGACGGCCTCCGTTCGCAGTTCGATTCTTTGGACTGGCGGGGTCGCCCGATCTCATCGGGTCACGGAGTGGCCTGAAAATACCGGGTCACAACCGGGGTCTCTCGCTCGCGGAGGAGGACGTTGGTGTCGAGGAGCTCCAGATTCTGGGTCAGGAAACGGGCCGCCTCCGGGATCGGGTGCTCGGCGAAGAAGCTTTTGACGTCGGCCGCGAGCTCGGGCTGGGAAAGGGCGGGCAGCCCTTCCACCACACGTCGCTTCGTCATTCCGGGCATGACCGCCAGAACCTCGTCCCAACGGGTCCTCGCGTTTTGCCAAACGGCTGGGCCGGCCTCACCGGACAGGAGACGGGCGAAGACCCAGAACCCGTCCTGGGTCCGTATCTCGCCGTTCACGATCTTCTCCATGGTGGACAAGGCCAGCTCCTCCACCTCGACTCCGGCCACCGAGCGGAGGTAGCGGACTTTTTCCGTTGGCGCATTGGTTCGGTGATACGCCGCCCAGAGCGCCTCGTATTCATCGGCCCCACCGTGATGGGAGAACACGGAGAGCGCGGCGGTGCAGACCTCGGGATCGAACTGACTGCCCTCGAGGACGTCGCCGGCAATCTGGCGTGCCTTCTCCACGGTGGCGGGGTCGTTGCCCAGGATGCCGAGCCCTGCGATCAGGTCGCCACGCAACTTCCGGGTAAGGTCGCTTTCGTCGCCCGGCCCCTCCCAGGCGAGGCGGTGCAGAGCAGGGCCCACCAGGCCGCGCACGAAGGCCTCGAACGCGGGACGGGTCTCCTCTTCCAGAGCGTGGTGCTCGAGAGCCCGGAGCCCACCCATGATCACCGACCAGATGGCGTGCTCGTTCTCGTCGACGAACCTGCCGACGAGGTCCAGGAAGGCCGATGCCGGCACCTGCGCCGAACGAACTATGGCCCACGTGTCCGAAACGAGGCTGTACCGCTCGATATCGCCGAGGCTGTCGAGATGGCCGAGGAGATCGCTGAAGAGCTCGTCGGAGTACCGGGTTCGATAGAACCCATGACCACCGGCATTGGCTACCAAGAAGTCGAATGGGCCATCGACCGGGACCACGGTCTCGTCGGCGTCGAGGAGAACCTTGGTCTGGAAAGTCTTCCCGCCGGCAGAGCCACGCAGCTGGACGGGGACGTCCCAGATCGTCGCGTCGGTTTCGTCGGGAATGGCCAGGAAACGCCGCTGACTCAAATGAATCCCGTCGGACGTCACCCGGACATCGATCTGGGGGAAGCCCTTCTGGTTCACCCAGCTGTTCATGATCTCGCCGACCGGCCAATCTGAGGCGCCGTCTAGCCCCTCCCAGAGGTCGCCGGTCACCGTGTTGGCGTATTCGTGCTTGCGCAGATAGTTGCCGACCCCAGTCCGGAACTCCTCCTCGCCGATGAACTGCTCGATCATCCTGAGGACGGCAGAGCCTTTGCCGTAGGTGATCGAGTCGAACATCTCCTCGACCTCCGCGGGCGAGTTGACCTCGAACTCTATGGGTCGTGTCGTCGCCAGCTGGTCGGTGCCCATTGCCCAGGGCACTTCCAGATTGGCGAAGGCGAGCCACCGTTTCCAGTCGGGCTTCCTCGCATCAGTGGCCTTGAGCTCCATGAAGCTGGCGAAGGCCTCGTTCAGCCACGCGCCCTCCCACCACCGCATCGTGACCAGGTTGCCGAACCATTGATGGGCGATCTCGTGTCCGACCACGTCCAGGCAGGCCTGAAGCTCGCTCTGGCTCGCCTTGGCCTCATCGAGGACGATGTAGGCGTCGCGATACGTGATCAACCCGACGTTCTCCATGGCGCCGGCTGCGAAGTCGGGGATCGCGATGTGATCCAGTTTCTGCTCTGGATAGGGGATCCCGTAGTAGTCGGAGAGGTATTCGAAGCAGAAAACAGCGTTTTCCAATGCGAGGTCGGTGAGATGGAGGTTTCCCTTGGGGACGATGACCCGTGTCGGCGTGCCCCTGCTCGAGACCGGCTCCGTTGCTTCGAAGGGACCGACAATGAAGGCCAACAGGTATGTGGACATCTTCATCGTCTCTGTGAAGTCGAAGCGGACTCGGCCGTCCTCCAGAGTCGTCCGGGATAACTCTGCGCCGTTGGCGTAAGCCTCCAACCCGTCGGCGACCACCATCGCCGTCTTGAAGGTTGCCTTGAGGTCGGGTTCGTCCCAGCAGGGGAGGACGCGGCGGGCGTCGGTCGCCTGGCATTGCGAGGTGGCGATCACGTGCTCGGTCCCGTCCTCGTCCCGATAGCTGGACCGGTACAGGCCACGTAGCTGGTCGTTGATGATCCCGGTATAGGTGAGGTCGAGGGTGTAGGCGCCCGGAGCGACCGGGTGCTCCAGGGTCAGCGTGGCCCTGGCGTACTCGTCGTCGTAGGTCACCCCGGTGATGGCGGTCTCGCCGTCGTCTCCGCTCAGGGTCATCGTCTCGATGTCGATCTCGGCGGCGTTGAGGACGATCTGGTCGAGGGTCTCGGTTATGTCGATCCGAATCGATACTTGACCCTCGAAGGTGAATGTGCCCAGATCCGGCTCGAGGAGCAGGTTGTAATGGACAGGGATCACACTCCGGGGCAACCGGAACGGGTTATCGGACAATTGGGAGCATCTCCATGGGACGGTGGACCGAACGATGGTAACGGCCTGACATTGTTCAACCTATCGAGACCTTTACGCTGATGTCGGTGACAGATCACTCGACGATTCTCGTTGCGGTCCATGGCCCGGATGGGCCGGGGATCTCGGCCGGGCTGATGGCAGTGCTGGCCGAGGCCGCGGTGGAGATCTACGACGTCGAACAGATTGTCGTCCGTGGCCGTCTGACCCTCAATGTGCTCATTGGGGTCTCCGGTGAGCGAGCCACGATCAGGGATCTTCTTTTCTTTGGTTGGGAGCGGGGCCTGAACGTCGAGTTCGAAAAAGTCGACGACACCCCGACACCGACCCGTCCCATGTCGGTCGTGACGGTGATTGGGATGGGAGTCGGCCCCGAGGATTTCGGATCAGTCGCTAGTGCGATAGCGGATGCCGGAGGGAACATCGACCGTATCTTTCGGCTTTCCCGCTACCCCGTCGTGAGCTATGAGCTCCTGGTCGGCAACGGGAATCTGGACCAGATGCGGGAGAACCTCGTTCGAGCTGCGCTGGAGCGACCCATCGACATCGCCATCCAGCGCGACGGCCTCGAGCGTCGCGGCAAGCGGATGGTGATCATGGATGTCGACTCGACGCTCATCCAAGAAGAGGTGATCAATCTCCTCGCCAGGGAGGCGGGCGCTGAAGAGCGATGCTCCGAACTGACCAATCTCGCCCTGAATGGGTCGATCGACTTCGAAGAGTCATTGCGCGAACGAGTCGGCCTGCTCAAGGGTCTCGACCAAACGGCCATCACCAGGGTCCACGAGAACATCACACTCACCAGCGGAGCGCGCACCTTCATCCGCACCCTGAAACGGCTCGGACTGGTCACGGCCATCGTCTCCGCCGGGTTCACCCGGTTCACCGATGTCCTCGCAGCCGATCTTGGTATCGACTATTCCCTCTCCAACACCTTGGAGATGAAAGACGGGTTCCTCACCGGCCAGCTCGCCGGCGAGATCGTGGATGGTCCCCGTAAGGCGGCTTTCCTCAGGTCGATCGCGGAGGCGGAGGGCATCCCGTTGTCACAGGTCGTGGCGGTCGGTGACGGCGCCAACGACCTCGACATGCTGGCCACGGCCGGCCTAGGTATCGCTTTCAACGCCAAACCCGTGGTCAAGGAGAGGGCGGACACGGCCATTTCGGTGCCTTATCTGGACGCGATCTTGTTCACCATGGGGATCCGGCGCCAGCACGTCGAGGAGGCCGACGAGGCAGATCCCGTATTCGAGGCCGGGGAGCGGATCGAGGTCCCAGGGACGCCGCCCGTCTGAGCGTTTCACCACTCGTGGTGGAAGAACTCTCCCCGTGGGCCATCCACTCGTTCGAAGGTGTGGGCGCCGAAGAAATCCCGCTGCGCCTGGATCAGATTGGCAGGTAGCCGCTCCGATCGCATCCCGTCGAAGTAGGAAAGGGCGCTGGAGTAGGCCGGCGCCGGGATTCCCGATAGGGCGGCTCTCGCCACCACCTCCCGCCATGATGCCTTCGCTTCCACGAGGGCTTGGGAGAAGAAGTCGTCCTCCATCATGTCGGTAAGACCTGGGTCTCTGAGGAAGGCAGCGGTGATGTCCTCGAGGAACGCCGCCCTGATGATGCATCCCGCCCGCCAGATCGATGCGATCGTCGCAAGGTCGAGGTCCCAACCGAATTCGTCGGAGGCTGCCCGCATCAGCCGGAACCCTTGGGCATAGGAGATGATCTTGGAGGCGTAGAGGGCGCTCTCCACGTCGTCGGGCGTCACCGCTTCCAGCGTGGCGGGGGCATCCGGATAGATAGCGGCCACTCTCTTGCGCGCATCGGGGTCGGAGCTGACGATTCGCGCGTAGACCGCCTCGGCTACCAGCGTTGTCGGCTGGCCCAGGTCCAAAGACGAGATCACTGTCCACTTGCCGGTGCCTTTTTGCCCGGCGGCATCCAGGATCACATCGACGACTGGCTGACCGTCCAACTCTCTGGTCAGGATTTCGCTGGTGATCTCTATGAGATAGGAACGGAGGCGGCCTTCGTCCCACCTTGCGAAGACCTTGGACATCTCCATGGGGCTCATGCCCATACCCCGACGCATCAGGTCGTAGGCCTCGGCGATGACCTGCATGTCCCCGTATTCGATGCCGTTGTGGACCATCTTGACGAAATGACCGGCTCCACCCGTTCCGATCCACTCACAGCAGGGCTTGCCGTCGGGAGCTTTGGCGGCGATCGACTTGAGCATTGGCTCGACGTGCTCCCACGCCTTCCTGCTCCCGCCGGGCATGATCGATGGGCCGTGACGCGCCCCTTCCTCACCACCGGAGACCCCCATCCCGAGATAGAGGAGACCCCGAGACTCGACGAATGCCTGGCGACGCTCAGTATCGGTGTAAAGAGAGTTCCCACCGTCGATGATGATGTCGCCCTCTTCCATGTGATCTAGAAGGCTGTCGATCACCGCGTCCACCGGTTTGCCGGCGGTCACCATGACGAGGACGACGCGCGGTCGGCTCAGCATCGCCACCATCTCTTCGATCGAGGTGGTGGGGAGGATGCCGAGTTCCCCGGCCTCTCCGGCGATGAAACCGTCGGTGACCGACACGGTCCGGTTGAACGCCGCGACCCGATTCCCTTTGTCGGCGAGATTCAGAGCGAGGTTTGCTCCCATCACTCCAAGCCCGGCTACCGCGATATCGACCTGACCACTCATCGAAATCGAGGGTAGCTGGCGTCGAATTTGCACCCCACTAGTCTCGCCCGCCGTGACAACGAGGATCGGCGTCGATGTGGGTGGGTCCGGTGTGAAAGCCGGGGTAGTCGACGTGGAGGCAGGTGGGCTGGTGAGTGACCGTCTCCGGGTGGACACTCCCGAGCCGTCCACGCCCCCGGCGGTGGCCGCCGCGGTCAAAGAGCTGGTCGACCAACTCGACGCTCCGGGGCGCGTCGGTCTTGGCTTTCCTTCGGTGATGCGTCAGGGTTGGGTGACGACCGCCAACAACATCGACAGATCCTGGATCGGTGTCAACGCGCTCGAGCTGTTCGAGACGGCTGTCGGGCGTGGGATCAGCTTGCTCAACGACGCCGACGCCGCAGGGCTGGCCGAGGTCAGGTACGGAGCAGCCAAGGGGGTGAAGGGGAAGGTGCTGGTGCTGACCTTCGGCACCGGAATCGGAAGCGCCCTATTCGCTGACGGGAAGCTGTTGCCCAACATCGAGCTCGGCCAGCTCGAGCTCGGCGGGGTGCGTCCCGCGGAGAAGCGCTATTCGGCCAAGTCGAGACGGGCTGAGAACCTCAGCTGGAACGAGTGGGGCGAGCGGGCTCGAGAGTTCATAGTCCTGGCCAACGAGGTGTTCACACCTGACCTGATCGTGATCGGTGGCGGTGTCTCCAAGTTTTGGGATGAGTTCGCCTCACATGTCACCTTCGACGACGTCAAGACCATCAGAGCTGCACTGGCCAACAACGCCGGGATCGTCGGCGCCGCCGCTCTCGCCTTCAGCGAGTGAAACTCAACGACTGAACGGCGCGAACTGGGAGCGGGAGACCTCGGGGATCCTCACTTCGAGGATCATCCCGTTGTCGTCGTGCTTCTCCTCGATCACCTCGCCTACCCGATGCACGGCCGCGACCAGGTCTCCCCGTGCGTAGGGGATCTCCAGGGTGAGCGTGACCATCGTCCGCTCCATCAGCGAGCCGATCCTCTCGAGCAGGTCCTCGAGCCCGGTCCCTTTTAGAGCGGAGATGAACACGGCATCCGGGTACAGGTTGCCCAGGCGGGTGAGAGCGTGCTCTCCGATCCTGTCGGCCTTGTTGATCGCGATCATCTCGGGGATCTCCGCCGCGCCGATCTCCAAGAGCACCTCGCGTACTGCTGCGATCTGTCCGGCGGGATCCGGGTCGGTGCCGTCGACCACGTGAAGGAGGAGGTCGGCCTCGCCCACTTCGGACAGGGTGGATCGGAAGGCCTCCACGAGATGATGGGGTAGACGCCGAACGAATCCAACCGTGTCGGCGAGGAGCACAGTCTGCTGATTGGGCAGGTCGAGGCGGCGGACCGTCGAATCGAGCGTTGCGAAGAGCCGGTCCTCGACCAGGACATCGGCATCGGTGAGGGCATTGAGCAGCGTCGATTTCCCGGCATTGGTGTACCCGACGATCGATATCTGGGCGATGTCGGACTTCCTCCGCGCCTTGCGCTGCGTCGCCCTGTGCTTCACTGTGTCTTTCAATTCGCGTTCGAGCTTCGAGTTGCGCTCGAGGATGCGCCGTCGGTCGGTCTCGAGCTTGGTTTCGCCGGGCCCGCGGGCCAGGACGCCGGCGCCTTGCTGGGAGAGGCTGGTGCCCCGGCCACGGAGTCTGGGGAGGTTGTAGCGGTTCATCGCCAACTCCACCTGGAGGGCGCCGACCTTGGTGTGGGCGTGCTGGGCGAATATGTCCAGGATGAGGCCCTCCCGATCGACCACGTCGCACCCGAACATCTTTTGGAGATTGCGCTGCTGAGCCGGTGTGAGCTGGTTGTCGAACACGACAACGTCGATGTCGAGAGCGGCTGTCAGGTTGGCGATCTCCTCGGCCTTGCCCGACCCGATATAGGTGGCGGGGTCGATTCGGGTGCGTCGCACCAGCTCCTGATCCACCGGCTCGGATCCGGCGGTGTCGGTGAGGAGTGCCAGCTCCTCGAGGCTGCGCTCGGAGTCGACGGTGGTCATTCCGGGCAGCTCGACGCCGACCAGGAAGGCGCGCTGTATGGCGACTTCGAGGTCGGTGACGGTCGCGGTGAGGCGACGACGGCGTCTGGAGGCGTGTTCCTGTGTCATGAGGCTCGGCGAGCGGGATGTTGGTGGGTCCGATCGCCCAATGCCGGGGGATTTCGGGCGCTCAGAGGTATTGGCCCTCGTCTCCCACGTGATCGACTTCTTCCTCCGCGATGATCTGGGACTCACGCACCGCGATCACCGGCTTCCCGGTAGCCGGCCAGATGAACCGCCACGCGCCCGTCGGCACGGCCCAGAAACGTTGGCCTGTCCTGACGTCGACAAGCGCCAAAGCATCGTTTCCGTCTTTCGTCCCGATGGGGACGAGGAGGCCCGAGCGGGTGGTGGACTCCTCGGGGGCATGACCGACTCTCCAGCCGGCCATGACCTTGTAGCCGTTGTCGTGGAAGATCGGAAGGTTCGAAGTCATCATCCCTCCCTCCAATTCTCGCATGTGCCGGGGTCAAGGGGAACTCACGCCCACCAGCCGCCGCGCGCCCGATGGATCCTCCCATATAGGCTCGGACATCTCATGGCCCGCAAACCGACTTTCTCCGAAGCCCTCGAATACCACGAGAAGCCGACCCCGGGCAAGACCGCGATCCGGTCGACCAAGCCCACGGCGACCCAGGCCGACCTGAGCCTCGCCTACACCCCTGGGGTGGCCGAGCCCTGCCTCGTCATCGCCGACGATGCCGACGCCGCCTTTCGATTCACGAACAGGGGGAATCTCGTCGCCGTTGTGTCCAACGGGACGGCGGTGCTCGGTCTGGGCAACATCGGCCCTCTCGCCAGCAAGCCGGTGATGGAGGGCAAAAGCGTGTTGTTCAAGCGCTTCGCCGACATCGACGTCTTCGACCTCGAGATCGACGCCACCGACCCCGAGCAGGTCATCAGGTTCTGCGAGATGCTTGCCCCGACTGTGGGCGGCATCAATCTCGAGGACATCAAGGCACCCGAATGCTTCGTCATCGAACAGACCCTGCGTGATCGTCTCGACATTCCGGTGTTCCACGACGACCAACACGGGACAGCCATCATCGGTGGGGCCGCCTTCCTCAACGCTCTCGAGCTGACGGGGCGTGACATCTCCCGGGTCAAGGTCGTGTTCGCCGGGGCGGGAGCTGCGGGGATCGCCTCGGCGCGGTTCTTCATCGAGCTCGGCATGAGCCCGGAGAACATCCTCATGGTCGACTCGGTCGGCGTGATCCACAACGGACGGGACGATCTGAACGACATCAAAAGGGAGTTCGCGATCGAGACCGACGCACGAACCCTCGAAGACGCCCTGGTGGGTGCGGATGCCTTCATCGGCGTCTCAATCGCCGGCACCGCGACCAAAGAGATGATTCAGACGATGGCGGACCGGCCGATCGTCTTTGCCCTGGCCAACCCCGACCCCGAGATCAGCTACCCAGACGCCCTTGCCGCGAGGCCCGACGTGATCATGGCCACCGGGCGCAGTGATTATCCGAACCAGGTGAACAACGTCCTCGGATTCCCCTTCATCTTCCGGGGTGCGCTCGACGTCAGGGCCCGCGGCGTCTCGGAGGGGATGAAGATCGCTGCTGTCCACGCGCTCGCCGAGCTGGCCAAGGAACCCGTGCCCGATTCGGTCCTCCGTGCCTACGACCTCGACCGTCTTCAGTTCGGTCCCGAATATCTCATTCCCAAGCCGTTCGACCCCAGGGTCCTCTGGCGGGTGGCACCGGCAGTGGCGAGAGCCGCGATGGAGGAGGGTCTGGCTCGGGCTCCCATCGACGACTTCGACGAGTACATCTCCCAGCTCCAAACCCGGTTCAATGCCTCGCACGGTTTGATCAACGCCATCACCACCAGGGCGATGGAGCAGCCGAAGAAGATCGTCTATCCCCATGCCGAAGACGTGCGCATGATCCGTGCCGCCAGGAGGGTGACCGATGAGGGGATCGGCAATGTCGTGCTCCTCGGTGACGCCGGCCGCATCAACGGAATGGCAGAGGAGGCGGGCATCTCCATCGACGGGATCGAGGTGATCGACTACCTCCGGGAAGAGGCCGAACGGGATCGGTATGCGCTCATCCTCGAGCAGCTGCGCCGGCACAAGGGCCTGTCACTCCAGGACGCCTGGAGGCAGACCGAGGACCCCGCCATGTACGCATGCCTCATGGTGCGGGAGGGTGCTGCCGACGCGGTGATCGGGGGCCTCAGCAGTTACTACCCCGAAACGATCAGACCTGCACTGCAGGTACTCCAGGTGGAGGAAGGACGGTCGATCGTCAGCTCGGTCTATCTGGTCGTGGTCCGGGGGACCGCCTACTTCTTCACGGACTGTGCGGTCAACATCGAGCCGACGGCCGAGCAGCTGGCCGAGATCGCCCTTGCCGCGACCACGACTGCCGAAGAGGACTTCGCCCGGAGCCCGCGTGTCGCCTTCATCAGCTACTCCGACTTCGGTTCGGCAGGTGGCAGCGAGCCGGCCCGGGTACGGCGGGCGGTGGAACTGTTCCGCCTGGCGAGACCGGACATCCCTGTCGACGGTGAGATGCAGGCCGACACGGCCGTGATACCGGAGTTGCTGGCCGATCGTCGTCCGAGAGGAGCGCTGAGCCGGGCGGCCAACGTCCTCGTCTTCCCCAACCTGACCGCTGCCAACGCGTCCTACAAGTTGCTCAACCGTCTCGGGGACGCCGAGGTGATCGGGCCCATCCTCAGTGGGCTGTCCAAGACGGTCCACGTCATGCAACGGGACGCCTCCGTCAATGACGTCGTCAACATGACCGCCATCGCCGTAGCCGAGGCACAACGCCGGGAGCGGGCCGGGTCGTAACCCGGAGACGAGGCTCTACTCGTCTCGGTGGCTGACGATGTTGATCACGTTCCCGTCCGGGTCGCGCACGAGGAACCTGCGGACACCCCACGGTTCGTCGGTCAGCGGATGGACGATCTCGTAGCCGCGGCGTTGCGCTTCGGCAAAGGCCTCATCGACGTCGTTCCCGACGTGGACTGAGATCAGAGAGTCCTGAGGACTTGTGGCGTCTCCCGTCACGAGCTGGACGCTCGCTCGCCCATCGGGCGACACGTAGCGCGCGACCCACCCGAGGTTGAGATCCTCCACGCTCAGTCCGAGGAAGTCGGTGTAGAAGCCGCGCGCCGCGTCGATATCAGCGACGGGCAAGTTCGTCGTGACTCCCGTTACTCGCACGTCCACTCCTTGACCAGGTCGGATGCACCCTTGCGATCTTGCCGTGGCCTGGCGGCGACGCTCAGGTGACCGCGGTCTTGACGAGCGCAACGACCTTCTTGTCGACCGCGGGGGTCCACTCGACGATCGCGAACACAACCGGCCACATCGGGCCGTCGTCGAGCGTGGCCGCATCTTCGAATCCCAACACTGCGTAGCGCCCTTCGAACTTGGACGCGGCCTTGAAGAAGCAGACGAGCTTGCCGTCTGGTTTCCCGTAGGCGGGCATCCCGTACCAGGTCCTCGGCAGAAGCTCGGGGGCATTTGCTGTGACGAGTGCGTGGATGCGCTCGGCGATCGAGCGGTCGGCAGCCGACATCTCGGCGATCGCGTCGAGCACAGCCTGCTCGTTGTCGGCCTTCTTCTGGCCGCTGCGGCCCTGCGATTTCAGCTCCTGGGCGCGCGCCCTCATGGCGGCGCGCTCCGCCTCTGAGAAACCGTCGGTCTTCTTCGTGGTGCTCATCCTTGGACCTCCTGTTGAGTCACTTCTGAACCTACGGGCGATGCGGTGCTTTTGCTTCTCGAATCCTGCTCGATCGCACCGCGGCCATCGTCTCAGCGGTCCGTCCAGCATTCCTCATGGATCAGATAACTCGGGTTGGCGAGAAGGGAGCGCGTAGACCTTGTCTCGTCACGTGAACACGTTGACCGCACGAGCGATGACGAGCGAAAGGATGGCGAGCGAGGCCAAGGATTGCACCGCCATGGTCATCTTCGCCCACGTCGCCAATGGCATCACATCAGTGGGGCTGAACGCCTGGGCGTTCGTGATGGCGAGATACATGTAGTCGACGTAGCGGGGCCGCCAGTGGGGCGGGGCGAGCTCGGATTTCATCTGTTGCGGAAACGCGAGGTCGGGATACCGCCGGAGCTCATGTGCTCGCTGAGCTGCACCGCCTCCATCGAGTTCCCAGTAGAGCAGGGAGAAGGCGACGTTGAGGGTGAGCCACACCAGGACACCGGCACGAAGAAGTTCGCCGGCCGAGTTCGTGATCGTTCCGCCGGTGATGAGCTGATCGATGAGCAGAGCGGTCGACCACATCCCACTGAGCATGAGGATCGAAACCAGGCCGATCGACAAGATACGCAGCCACCGGGCGCGACGACTGATCGCGCCTGGGTCGGCGAAGACGAGGGCAAGCAGTAGGGCGCCTTCGACCGCCGCCAGGACCCATCGTGGAAGGTATCGAACCTCCTCCGGCATGAGGAGCGTCAGAATCATCCCAAACAGCACAGCGAGCGCCATCGGCCACCGCGTCTCGCCTTTGATCTCGCCGGACACCATCACCTCGTCGGGGGCGCCGGCCACGTCCCGAGAGCCTGTCACGGCACGACCGTAGCGGACATGTCCGAGGCTCGAAGCAGCCGCCAGTGCCTCTAACCAGCATCACGTCAGCGGTTCTACCCATGGGCAGGCTCAGAGCGGTCCCGAAAATGGGGACCTCCTCAGCCTGTTTCTTGCTGCTCCACCGTGCCGCCACCCCCTCGCCCGGCGGAGTGCGAAGCCGATCCCGACCAGGCCCGCTACGGGCAAGATCAGGATCAGATTGAGGCCAACCAGGTAGGTCAGACCTCCCCAAACTCCTGCGACAAGTAGCACCCAGATGAGGTCCATTGCGGCGGACACCAGGTCGACTGAGCGCCGAGGCGCGGGAAACCCCGGCTCCGGATGGGCGGTTGGCTCCCAGTCTCGACCATCCCATTCCGGAGGCGTTCGGTTTCGTGCGGCATCGTTATCGCGCTGAAGCACGCTGGGGAATGGTTCATCACCGATGGAGACGAGGAGCCCGAGCATGAACGCTGCCGCGAGCAGCCAATACCACTCGAGCTGCTCCCCCTCGGCGGACACGGTGAACCATCCGGTGATCGTGGTCAACGTGAGGAGGAGGCACACAAACCCGGCGAGCGCGAAGACGTAGCGGAGAAAAGCCCAGAGGTGGATGAGGACAGTCACGGCAGCTGTGCGTCCTGAACGTACAGCCATTCGGTCTCCTCGGTGCAATCCCAGGCGGAGAGACGACAGATCTCCGCCTCCACCGCCCAGGGAATTTCGTCGCTTATGGACGGAGCGCTCGCCCGACTTGGGACGCCGTGCACTCAGTCGTGAAGGATTTCCCGAATGCCGTCCCAGCGAAACCAAGCGCGAAGAATTTTCATCGGTCCAGTGTCTCCACCCCGAGTGACCCGGCAGTGCAGAGCGAACCCCGGCGGGCCGTTCCGAGGGGCAAACGGTCTGCCGGGGCTCGGTTGTCGCCCTCCCCACCGCTCCGTAACCCCCATACGCAACGAGCGGACATTGGGTTCGCGGATCGACATCAAACCCCAGGAGCGGTCGCGGCCGAGAGTCGGTAGCTGACGAACCTGGCTCTTTCCGACCAATGTGGACGATCGAGAACGAGCCCGTGACTGCCTGTGTTTCGAGAGTCACCGCAAGATGGCAATCAGGTCAACGGGCGTTCATTTGTGGCGCGTGCATTGCGGCCGACTGGCTCAGAAGCTACGCGTGAAGGGTCGCCGCCCAGTCCAGTCCTAGGAGCGGCGGCCCTTCAGCTTCTGTCGATGGCTCCTCATCCGGACTTTCTCTGCGTCAACCCCTTCATGGAGATTGCTTACTTCTTGGGTTGGAGGACGGCGGCCAACAAGATCGGACCGCTGGCCGAGCCCTCCCGGATGCGGACCGTGTAGTCCTTACCGGCGGTGAGCGGTTTGGTGGTGAAGTTGTAGATGTACATCCCGTCCGCAGCGCGCATCTGACCGCCGGTTCCGTCCGCATTGCTCACCGACTCACCCACGGCTTCGGTCCCTTCGATCGTCTCCTCGCCGGTTCCCTGGACGTAGGAGATGTAAAGCGAAAGGCCGGTGACAGTGGCGCCGGTACAAGAGCTTGTCACCCTCACCTTGACCGGAACCACGTTGCCGTACCGGGCGATGTTTCGTTCGTTGTCCTTAATCGGGAGCCCGAAGGACCGCGTGTAGACATCGACCTGAACGTCTGAGACGATCGTCTCGGTGTCACTTCCGCCGTCGTCGTCGGTGACCGTACCCGTCACCGTTAGTTCGTAGCACCCAGGGGCTAGAAGCCTGCTGTCCGTGGCGGTGCCGGTGGCATCGGGTTCCGCGTTCTCGACGGCGGAAAGGCTTCCGTGCCGATCGATGGCATCGAGGCTCCACCGGAAGGTGGCAGTGTGACTATCCAGCCAACCGGCGTCGGAATAGCCGAAGCCGGCGGTGGCAGCTCCGGTCACCGGGTTCAATGCGAAGTTGGCGCTGCCGATGACGGGGTCGACATTATCGGCGGTCCACCCGAAGGAGTCGGTCGTGGTGTGCTCTCCGTCTGAGGCTTGCACGTCAACCGTTCCGGAGAGGTTGTCTCCAGCTGTGTGGGTCCACGACCAGGTGCCGTCGCCGTTGTCGGTCAGGGTGCCTTCTCCGCTTTGCTGGGTGATGACGAGCGTGTCGTCGTCGGCGTCTGAGAACCCACCTCCGGTCGACAGCTGGGAACCCTCGTCGCCAGTGGCGTCCTCGGCTGGTATCGAGACCGTCGGGGCGAAAGCGTTGTCATCGCAGATATCGCCGAGACCGTCGCCATCGCTGTCTTCTTGCTGCGGATTCGACACGGCTGGGCAGTTGTCTTCGTCGTCGAGGACGCCGTCGCCGTCGGCATCGCTCACCGGCGGAGCCAGCACCTTGAGGGTGAAGTTGGCGAGGTTGGTATACGTTCCTGGGCCCGAGTCGACGATGCTTGCTATTGCGATCAGGTAGTCACCCGGCGTCGTCGAACTGAAAGTCACCTCCCGGACCTGAGGTTGACAGCCCGTGAAAAGAAGCGACGTCGTCGATGCAGTCACCTGGGCGGGGACACTCAGTGTGACCGTGGCGGGCGATGCAGCTGAGGCATTGCATCCCCCTTCGCCGTCGAGGCCACCCCCCTGGACCGTAACGCGGTATTCGACCGCTGTCGACTCACCGGCGGTGATCGTGTCATTGCCTCCGACGACAACGTTGTTTTGCACGTTGTCTGCGAAGGCCACTCCACCGAAGATCATCGTCAACGAGACGAGTAAATAGAGCGACGGCCTCCGGAAAGTGGAGCGCCGACGCGCGTGGTTACCCCTTCTGAACATTGCAGGCCTCCCCTTACTGACCGTTGCGGCCATCCGCCCTGGCCGTACAACGTACCCC
>JBEVJN010000097.1:0-12449 GCA_040510135.1 Acidimicrobiia bacterium
GGAGCGATGATCGGGATCACGGTCGGCGAGTTGAGCGAGCCTCCGTTCCCGCTCTCGATCGAGGCGGGGGACGTGGGCGGGCCATCGGCGGGGATGATGCACGCCCTGGCCATCATCGACACGCTGACGCCCGACGAGATGACCAAGGGCCACATCGTGGCCGGGACGGGAACAATCGCCTACGACGCCACCGTGGGTCCTATCGGCGGCATCCGTCAGAAGGTCGTCGGAGCCGAAGCAGCCGGTGCCGAGTACATCCTGGTCCCCGCGGACAACTACGAGGCGGCCCTGACGGCACCCCGCGAATCAATCGAGATCGTGTCGATAGCGACCTTGCAGGATGCGATCGACTTCTTCGAGGACCTCGGCCCGGCCTGACTCGATCCGCCCAAACCCGGGCGAAATCCTGGCCGATCGGTATCTTCTAGAGCCGATGGCTTCTGACATCACCCCCGACGACATCCGGCGGGCGGAGTTTCGTGCCGTTCGGCGTGGCCTCGACCCCGATGAGGTTTCCAGCTTTCTCGAGCGCATCGCCGCCGACGTGGACAAACTCGAGAAGGAACGGGAGCGGCTCGCGACCAAGCTGGGCGAATATGCCGATCGCGACCTGGACTCAGAGTTCGAGACCCTCGGTCGTGAAGTGGCTGCGGTGTTGCAGTCGGCAAAAGAGGCTGCAGACACGATGAGGGAACGGGCCACCACGGACGCCGCTCGCTGGCGCTCCGAGGCTATGAGCGAGGTCGAAGCAATGCGCAAGGAGGCCCGAAGCGATGCCGAGGCACTGCGGGGAGACGCCTGGGCCACAGGCACTGAATTGCTCAATCAGAGCGCGGTGGAGGCACGCCGCGTCCGGAGCGAGGCCGAGCAAGACGTGTTATCGATCATGGGGGAGGCAGAGCGCGAGGCCCATCGTCTGACCTCGACGGCTCGGCGCGAGGCCGAGGACGTGCTTCGGTCCGCCATGATGGATTCCGAGAAGCTGGGCTCTGAGGCGAAGAAGCGGCACGACGATCTGATCGAGCAGGCCTATCGCCAGGCAGAGAGCGCTCAAGAGCGCACCCGTGCCCTCGAGGAGCGTCGTGAGGAGCTGATGCTCGAGCTCGAGACTGTCCGCTCGACTCTGAGCCGTCTCGAAGGAACTCTCGAGGAGCGTCGTGAGGACCTCGAGCTCTCGCCGGCATCGACGAGCGTCAAGGTTGTTCCCGCCCGAACCGAGCCCGACGAGAAAACATGGGAGCTGGGGGAGACGGTTCGAGTGATCCCCCCTTACGAGAGGCCACCGAGCGAACCAACGGGCCCCTCCGTTGAGCGACCGCGCCCTCCGGCGAGAGAGGTGATGCCGGAGCCTTCAGCCGACCTCCCCGACGAGCCGATCCGCGAGGAGGCACCACCCCCCGCTCCGGAGCCGACTCGAGAGAGAATCGAGGAGCGTGAGGCCGTCGTAGAGATGGAGCCCGAGCCGGAACCAGAACGAGAACCGGAGGTCGGCCCCGACGACGTCGGCGCTCTCTTCGACTCGCTCCGAGGCTCGCCACAGGCCACGATCACCGTTCACACTGCAACCACATCCGAGGTCGAAGACGCTGAGACCGAGCACTCCCCGCCGCCGGTCGTTACCGCACCAAGGAGCGAGTTCATCGAGGAACGGGATGCTCGGCTTCTGCCGATAACCAACCGTGCGCTCAGAGGCGTGAAGAAGGCGGTCACGGACGCCCAGAACGTCGCCCTCGACAGCCTGCGCATCGATGACACGTGGCACCCGGAGAGCCAGGTCTTGGCCGAGATGATGCAGGCAGACCTCAAAGGGCTTTGGGCTGAGAGCTACTCAGCCGGTCACGCGGCGGCGGAGGAGATGACGGGCTCCAGGCTCAAGAGGAAGGACACTCCACCCTCCAACGCCGCCGACACCTTCGGTGAGGACCTGGCTGGGGCGGTCTCCTACGCTCTCATCGACGCCGGGGATGGTCAGCGGGAGAAGCAGTCCGCGACGTCGAGGGTGTTCCGGGGTTGGCGCACCGACGAGGCCGAGCGCAGAGTTCGCCAACTCGCTCTGGTCGGGTATCACCGTGGGCTGGCGGACGCCGCAGGGGAGGGGAACAGCGTGCAGTGGGTAGCCAGCGGCACTCCATGCAGCGCCTGTCGCGAGGCGGCGGCGGAGCCCGGGTCACACCTGCCACCGGTGCACACCGGCTGCGAATGTACCGTTGTGCTCGCCGGCGCCTAGGCCAGAACCCGCAGCAAACCAAGCACAGCGGAACCGTTACCCTCATCGCCAATGTTCACGAGGGTTCCAACCGACTATCGGGCAGATAGACGGCGGCCAATCACGCTGATTCTGATCGTGTTGGCGGCGCTCTATCTCACCCTGACCGCTCTGGGAACCCTATGGACGGACTACCTCTGGCTGGGCTCGATCGGATTCGAGGGGGTTTGGCAGCGCCGACTGGGCCTCTCGATCCTTCTCGGCGCCCTCGGAATCGCGGTGGCCTTCCTCGTCCTGTGGGTCAGCCTTCGCCTGGTCGACCGGATGTCCCCCCGCTGGGCCCCATTCGACCTGACCGAAGAAGAAGAGATGATCGAGCGATTCCGCGAGTGGGTCGAGCCGCGGATTCGACAGATCCGGTTCTGGCTGACCGGTGGTCTCGCGGTCCTCTTCGGACTGACGGTCTCGTCGTGGCGGGACGATGTGTTTCTCTTCATCAACGCCCAGGAATTCGGGACGCTCGATCCGATCTTCTCCCTCGACGTCGGGTTCTACGTCTTCCGTCTTCCTTTGCTGGAAACCGCCGCCGATTGGCTGTTCAACCTGCTGGTGTTGGCGACAGTGGTGACCGCAATCGGCCACTACTTCAACGGCGGGTTGCGTCTGAGTGGTCGACGCCTGACCGCGACCCGCCGGGCGAAGACTCACATCTCGGTGATGCTTGCCCTCCTCGCCCTGGTGCGGGCGGTGGTCTACCGCATCGACATGTACGAGCTTCTCCTGTCGGATCGGGTGGCTGACCAGTTCTTCGGTCCCGGGTTCACCGACATCACCGCCCGCCTACCTGCCTATCGCCTTCTGATCCTGGTGGCGGTCTTGGCGGCAGTGCTCTTCATCGTCAACATCTTCCGACCCGGGTGGACGTTGGCCCTGGTCGCCGTCGGTTCTTGGCTGGTGGTGGCGATCGCGGCCGCTGCGATCTACCCCGCGATCATCCAGCGTCTCCAGGTCAACCCCCAGCCTCAGGCCAGGGAGGGCCCATACATCGAGAACAGCATCCAGTTCACCCGCGAGGCCTGGGGGCTGGACGAGGTCGAGGTGCGGGGCTTCCCAGCGGCCGACGATCTCGAAGTGGCCGATATCGAGGCCAACCAACTGACCATCGACAACCTTCGGATCTGGGATCCGTCGGTTCTGCCACGCACGTATCAGAGCTTTCAGGAGCTTCGCAACTACTACACGTTGTCAGTGGTCGACACGGATCGATACCTCAACCAGGGCATCCCCACCCAGGTCATGCTGGCAGTGCGCGAGCTCGAGGAAGTGAATCTGCCCCGTGATGACTGGCTGAACCAGCGGCTTCTCTACACCCACGGCTTTGGGGCGGTGGTCAACGTGGCCAATGAAGTGGCCGACGACGGACAGCCGAACTTCCTGTTGAAAGATGTGCCTCCGCAGGCAGCGGTCGAAGGGCTGGAGCTCGACGAGCCCAGGGTCTATTTCGGGGAGACCTACCAAGAGGGAAGACCGGTCATCGTGAAGACCGGCGAGGAGCCCCAGGAGATCGACTACCCCCTTCCTGACGAACAGACCGCCTACAACGAGTACGAGGGCGATGCCGGGGTGACCCTGGACAGCATCTGGAAGCGAATCGCCTTTGCCTTCCGCTACCGCGACCTGAACCTACTCATATCGGGCGAGGTCCGACCTGACAGCAGGGTGCTCGTCGAGCGAAACGTGAGCCACATCGTCGAAAGTGTCGCCCCTTTCCTCCACCTCGACGACGACCCGTATCCCGTGATCGAGAACGGCGAGATCCTGTGGGTGGTCGACCTCTACACGACCACGTCCTGGTATCCCTATTCCCAGCCCCTGGAGCCCGAGGCCATCGGCCGGCTGGCTCGATCCTCCGATCTCCGACCGGGCATCAACTACATGCGCAATTCTGTGAAGGCGGTGGTCGACGCCCATGACGGGCATGTCACTCTCTATCTGGTCGACCCCGACGACCCGATAGCCCGTGCCTGGTCCGAGGCCTACCCGGAGCTGTTCACCCCGTTCAGCGAGATGCCTCAGAGCCTCGTCGAGCATCTGCGGTATCCGCAGGATCTGTTCAGGGTGCAGGGCCAGATCTATCTCGAGTATCACGTGACCGATCCCAACGAGCTGTTCAGCGGCAACGACGCCTGGTCGCTGCCGGCCGACCCGGCAACGATCGACCGGGACCCGGCATCGCTTGGTGCCGACCTGCTCTTCGGCGACACCCGTGATCAGACGACCGGCCAGCTTCGATACCGGGCCGAGATCCTTCCGTACTACCTGCTGACCAAGCTGCCCGGTGAGGAGGATCTGTCCTATCTACTCCTCCAACCTTTCACTCCAGGCGACCGGCGCAACATGTCCGCGTTTCTCGTCGCCGACTCCACCCCGGGTCGGTACGGGCGCCTGATCGACTACAGGATGCCCCAGGGTCAGCTGGTCGACGGGACGGAGCAGGTCGGCCAGCGGATCGACCAGGATGCGGAGATCTCGTCGCAGTTCACCCTGTGGGACAACCAGGGCTCGGTGGTGATCAAGGGCGATCTCCTGGTGGTCCCGATCGAGGATTCGATCCTCTACATCCAGCCGATCTTCCTCGAGGCGGAAGGTGGAGGCATTCCTGAGTTCCGGCGGGTGATTGTGGTTTACCGCGATCAGGTCGAGTGGTCCGAAACCCTCGACGGGGCGTTGGAGCTGGTGTTCGGAGAGAGTGGTGAGCCGACCGAGCCCGGCGAACCGACGGAGCCAGTCCCAGATGGGGGCACGGTCGAGGAACTCTTGGCTCAGGCGGCGGCCGCTTTCGCCGCTGCAGACGAGGCACTCACCGCGGGTGATCTGGCCGAATATCAACGCTGGGTCGACGAAGCGGAACGTCTGATCGAGGAGGCCCAGGCAATTATGGCCGAGGCGGTGGAGGCAGGAAGAAGGGTTCCGGCCTCATAGGAACAAAGCCGTAGAGCGAAACGCGAGATCCGAGCATTCCGTACACCCTCCCGGGCTCTCCTACACTGGCCACCTCCTTCAGGAAGAACATGGCGAAAGACGAAGACGAATACATACGCATGCGGGGCACGGTGCTCAAGATGCTGCCCGACTCGACCTTCGAGGTGCAGTTGGAGGGAGGCCTCGAACTCCTGGCCAAGCCCTCGGGCAGGATGCGGCGCGGGCGTGGTATCCGCGTGCTCCCCGGCGACACCGTCGACGTCGAGGTATCGACGTACGACCCCACGCGGGGTCGCATCGTCTGGCGTTACCGCTAGATCTCCGTCGAGCGTCCTCGACGAGTCGCTCGCCTTATGGAATCTGTCAGGGTCCCCCGGCATGATGGCGTCATGGAGCTGGCTATGAACTTGGTGGCGGGGGCTGCTGCGGTGTTGATGATCCTGGTCGGGGGCTACGCCATTGTCGCCATCTGGTGGGACGACCTGAGCTGAGGTCGTGCGCTCGGGAGTAGCTTCCCGGCATGCGGCTCAGCAACATCATCCTTCGGGTCTCCGATCTCGGGGAGTCGGTGGCTTTTTGGCGCGACCTCGTCGGACTCGACTTGAGCTGGTCAGGAGACGAATTCGCCTTCTTCGCCGTTGGTGACAACCAGCTCACTCTCAATCAACCACTGGTCTTCGAGGATCAGGCTTCCGACACCGAGATCGTGTTCGAAGTCGAAGAAGTGCATTCGACCGTCTCGGCGATGCGGGAACGGGGCGTCCCCTTCGAAGTCGAGCCGAGGGCAGTGACCTCCGACGGCGAGCGCACCTTGTACGCCGCTCATTTCCGCGACCCGGATGGTCACATCGCCAGTGTCACCGGCTGGGTCGACGGGACGGAGTAGCGCGCCAGGCGGCCTGGTTCCGGCGCGTTCTGGCTCATAGCGCGCCGGAGGGCGCCACCGGGATGGCGCCCTCCAACCAGCTACCAGCGGCGTCAGCCGGCAGCAGTGGTTTCGGCAGGCAGAGTGGTTGTCACGCCATCCGCCGGGTCGGTCGGGTCGGTGTCGTCGCTGTCACAGGCAGCAACCGCCAACGCCAGCGTGATCGCGGCGGCGATCACTTTCGTCTTGCCCAGTCTCCGGTCCATATGTCCTCCATTCAAGGGACACGCGTCGCCCGGCCCGCCGGACGCTCACGCGACAAGTCAGCCTCTTATCCCTCGGGGCCAAGTCCTAAACCGTTTTTTCGTGTTCTTGCTGGCTCAGTTAGCGGTGTACGCACCATCGACCAGGTAGTAGCCGCCCGTGCAGAAGGACGCCTCATCCGACCCGAGGAAAGCCACCAGGTCAGCAACCTCTTGCGCCTCTCCCAATCGCCCGATCGGGTGCATCCCGGCGATCACTTTGAGAGTTTCCCCGTCGAGGTTCTCCGACAACAACGGTGTGTTGATGAAACCCGGGCCAACCGAATTGACCCTTATTCCCCGAGCCGAATACTCGATCGCAGCGGTCTTGGTGAGACCGACCACGCCATGTTTCGCCGCCACATAGGCCGGTGAGCTGGCGAATCCGACACTTCCCAGGATCGACGCCATGTTGATGATGGCCCCTCCACCCGAGGCGAGCATCGCCGGGATCTCGTGTCTCATGCAGTAGAAGACCCCGCTCAGGTTGACCTCGATTACTTGCTGCCAGCTGTCGATCGGGTATTCCCCTGTGGTGGCCTGAGCTCCTCCTATGCCGGCGTTGTTGACCGCGACATGAAGGCCGCCGTAGGTATCGACAGTCGTGCGGACCATCGCCTCGATCTCCTCGGGCTTGGAGACATCAACCGCGACGAACGTCGCTTCCATGTTCTCCGTCCGGATCGCTTCCGTCACCCGGTTGCCGCCGTCCCTGTCGTAGTCGGCGACGATCACCTTGGCTCCTGAGCGGGCAAAGGTCACGGCACAAGATTCTCCGATCCCGGAACCACCGCCGGTCACCAGAGCCACCTTGCCTGTGTAGTCATGCTGCGCCATATCGCTCTCCATTCCTGCCTGCCGTTACGAGATCGATGATTCCGAGGAGGCAGGGCCACGCACAGGGCCGATGGTCCCTTTGTCACTCGGACGCGGGGCCTTACCCCCGTTGCGGACCCGAGCAACCGAGTCCGCGGCGGTGGCTTCGCGGGTGAGGGCAGCTTCGTGATCCTGTTGGCACATCCTCGGAGCGGTCGTACAATCAGGGAACACCACGACGCGGGGTGGAGCAGTCTGGTAGCTCGTCGGGCTCATAACCCGAAGGTCGCGGGTTCAAATCCCGCCCCCGCTACTCCGGAAAAATCCCTGTCATCCAGGGGTTTTTCTGTTTGGGAGCGTCGTTGGCTGCAGCTCGTCTCGGTCTTTGCGACCGCTGATCTGAGACTTTCGGTTCCTGAGTCACTCGGCGGTCGGCTGGAAGAACTCGATGAGGTTGCCGGAAGGGTCCAGCAGCAGAATCTGAGAGCCTCCCGGTCCGGTGACGATTTCGTTGCGGAGTTCGAGCCCGGCATCGCGCAGACGCGCAATCTCGGCCGCGAGATCGTCGACGACGAAGTGGATGCGGTTCCAGCCACCGGGGCCAGGCTTGGCGCCGTCGGGCATGGATCGTCCGGCCGAACTGGCGGGGCCACTGAGCAGCAACCGCAAGTTTCCTCTGGTGACGTCGGCAAAGGCGGGTGGTGCGCTGGTGCGCACGACGAATCCGAGGTGTTTCGTGTAAAAGTCGATGGAGTCTGCAACGTCGTCGACCATGTAGCGGACGTTCACCGTTTGGTCGGAGTCAGCCATCTGTCCTCCCGTGTTGGTCGTCGGAACACAGAGGATTGGCGGATCTCGCTCCGTCGTCAAGAAACCCTGGTGCCTTTGGTCTGCAACCAACCCAGCAGGATCGGAGAAGCGTGCCCGATTCCGGGTCCATAAAGTTGGTTGACATGAATCGAACGCACAAAGCCGACAGCCACGAGTTCATCCGGGTGACCGGGGCTCGCGAGAACAACCTCAAAGACGTCAGTGTCGAGATCCCAAAACGCCGTTTGACGGTGTTCACCGGAGTCTCTGGATCGGGGAAGAGCTCTCTCGTCTTCGACACGATCGCCGCGGAATCGCAGCGGTTGATCAATGAGACGTACAGCGCCTTCGTTCAGGGGTTGATGCCGACTCTGGCTCGGCCCGAGGTCGACGTCCTAGACGGCCTGACGACAGCGATCATCGTCGATCAAGAGCGGATGGGGGCGAACGTCCGCTCCACCATTGGCACCGCCACCGACGTCAACGCGATGTTGCGTCTTCTCTTCAGTCGGCTCGCCGAGCCGCACATCGGTCCTCCGACCGCGTATTCGTTCAACATCCCGACCCGGACGGCGAGTGGGGCGATGAACGTCGACAAGGGCAAGGGGGAGAGGATCGTCGTGCGAAACGTCGTCTATCACGGCGGTATGTGCCCGCGCTGCGAAGGCATGGGCTCGGTCAACGACGTCGACCTCACGCAGCTCTACGACGAGAGCAAGTCGTTGGCCGAGGGCGCGATCATCGTGCCGGGCTACAAGGCGGGCGGCTGGTCGGTTCGCATCTTCACCGAGTCGGGTTTCCTCGACCCGGACAAGCCGATCCGCAAATACACCACGAAGGAAAAAGACGACTTCCTTTACAAGGAGCCGGTGAAGGTCAAGATCAACGGCATCAACCTGACCTACGAGGGGCTGATCCCGCAGATCCAGAAGTCCTTTCTGTCCAAGGACGTCGACGCGCTGCAGCCGCACATCCGCGCGTTCGTGGAGCAGGCGGTGACGTTCACCGCCTGCCCCGAGTGTGGCGGCACCCGCCTCAACGAGGCGGCCCGTTCGTCGAAGGTGGCCGGCATCAGCATCGCCGACGCCTGTGCCATGCAGATCAGCGACCTGGCTGAATGGGTACGTGACCTCGACGAGCCGTCTTTCGCGCCCCTGCTAACTGCGTTGCGGGAGAGCCTCGACTCGTTCGTCGAGATCGGCCTTGGCTACCTCTCCCTGGACCGGCCCTCGGGCACGCTTTCTGGCGGCGAGGCACAGCGCACCAAGATGATCCGACATCTCGGATCGGCGCTGACCGACGTCACCTATGTCTTCGACGAGCCGACCATCGGCCTGCACCCCCATGACATCCAGCGCATGCATGACTTGCTGCTCCAACTTCGCGACAAGGGCAACACGGTCCTCGTCGTGGAGCACGATCCGGAGACGATCGAGCTCGCCGACCACGTCATCGATCTCGGCCCGGGAGCCGGGCCTGCAGGTGGCGAGATCGTGTTCGAAGGCACTCTGCCAGCCCTGAGATCGAGCGGAACCCTTACCGGGAAGCATCTCGACTACCAGGCGTCTCTCAAGCCAACGGTGCGCACAGCATCCGGCCAGCTGGAGATTCGAGGCGCTAACGCCCACAACCTGCAAGACGTCGACGTCGACATCCCGCTCGGGGTCCTGGTCGTCGTCACCGGTGTCGCCGGCTCCGGGAAGAGCTCCCTCCTCCATTACTCCATCCCAGAGGGATCGGGTGTCGTCTCGGTGGACCAGACCCCGATCCGCGGGTCGCGAAGGAGCAATCCGGCGACCTACACCGGGATGCTCGACTCGATCCGTAAGGCATTCGCCAAGGCCAACGGCGTGAAGCCGGCGCTGTTCAGCGCCAACTCCGAGGGTGCCTGTCCCAACTGCAACGGCGCCGGCGTCATCTACACCGAACTGGGCTTCATGGACACCGTCGCCACCACCTGCGAGGTCTGCGAGGGCAAGCGGTTCCAGGCCGAGGTGCTCGAGTACCAGTTGGGCCGCCGGGACATCAATGAAGTACTCACGATGTCGGTCGCCGAAGCTGAGGATTTCTTCGCCGACGGCGAGGCCAGGGTCCCGGCCGCCCATGCGATCCTGGAACGAATGTCCGCAGTGGGACTCGGCTATCTCAGCATCGGGCAACCATTGACGACGCTCTCCGGTGGCGAGCGGCAGCGGCTCAAGCTGGCCATCCACATGGCGGAAAAGGGTGGGATCTACGTGCTCGACGAGCCGACGAACGGGCTGCATCTCGCCGATGTCGATCACCTTCTCGGTCTTCTCGACCAGCTCGTTGACTCGGGGAAGTCGGTCATAGTGATCGAGCATCATCAGGCCGTCATGGCGCACGCCGACTGGATCATCGACCTCGGGCCCGGAGCCGGACACGACGGTGGGCGGGTGGTGTTCGAGGGCACGCCAGCCGATTTGATCGCCGATAGCTCGACGCTCACCGGCCAGCATCTCGCCGAATACGTGGGATCGGTATAGAGCCCGTCACCGGACCTGCCTGCCGGAGCAGTCGGTGTGAGATCTAGGCTGGGCATATGAGCCTCGACCTGGACGAGCTGCGTTTGTTGCGTCAGGCCCGGGACCAGATGGATCGCGAGTACGCGCAGCCGCTCGATGTACCGGCGCTCGCCCGCACCGCGGCGATGTCGCCCGCGCATTTCAGCCGGCGGTTCCGCGAGGCTTACTCGGAGACGCCGTATTCATACCTGATGACGCGGCGGATCGAACGGGCGAAATGGCTGCTGCGTCTCGGTGACCTGTCAGTTACCGAGGTCTGCATGGCGGTCGGCTGTACGAGCCTCGGCTCCTTCTCGTCCAAGTTCACCGAGCTCGTCGGCGATACACCGAGTGCGTACCGCGCCCGCGATCATGGCGAGTTGGTGGGCGTGCCTTCCTGCCAAACGATGGTGGCGAGCCGGCCACGCAAAGACCGGCGATCGGGTGTGGAAGCGAGCAGTTTTGGAGAAGCAACCGTCGCGACACCCTCGTAGGGTTGGTGCCATGAGCGTTTCACTAAGCACAGTGCACATTTACGTCGACGACCCCGACGTTGCCCTCGGCTTCTATCGAGACACCCTGGGCCTGAAGGTTCAGGACGAGGTGGAGAACGAGGGCTTCCGCTGGATCACGCTGGCGACCGAGAGCCAGCCCGACATCAAGATCGTGTTGTCGCAGCCGCACGCCGGCCGGTCCAAAGAGGACGGAGATGTCCTCGCAGCTTTGCTTGCCAAGGGTGAGCTTCCCGGCCCGTTTTTCCGCACCGATGACCTCGACACGACGTTCGACAAGACCGCCGCCGCGCCCGGGGTCGAGGTCCTGTCAGAGCCAGCCGATCAGTTCTGGGGTGTCCGCGACGCCGCAGTGCGGGATCCCGCGGGCAACATGATCCGCATCGAGCAGGGTTAGAGCTGGATCGTTTCCAGGGGTCGGGCCATGTCGGGCGCAGAATCGCTGCGGGTTCTCAGTTGGGGTGAGTTCTCCAAACGTGAGCCGGACTTGGCGCGGTTCGGGGCAGAAAGACTGACCGCAGCACCGGCATACCTGGCGACGACTCGCCGATCGGGGGCGCCACGCGTGCATCCGGTGACTCCGATCTTCGCCGGCGCCGGCCTGTTCCTGTTCATGGAGCCGACGTCGCCAAAGCGCCGAGACCTCTTGGAGCGGGGATGGTTCGCCCTGCACAACGGCGTCCCGGACAATGCCGGGACAGGTGGCGAGTTCTGGGCCAGTGGCCTTGGACTCGCGGAAGACGATCCAGACATGTGGGCCCTCGTGGCCGACACGGCGGGATACGGGCCGCCCGACCGCTACGTCCTGTTCGAGTTCCATCTGAGTGAGGCCCGTTGCCACGGCTATGGCGACGTGCCCTTGCCCTCCACCGTGAGATGGTCGGTCGACCAATAGCCATTTAGCAGGGCTCCTTTTAGATGTCGGTAACCACCTTTGCTGCGCCTTGATACTCAATGCACCTTGCTCTTCCATGTACCTTGTGCTTCTATGTGTGTAACTCCGAGTCAGGAGAACGGTTGTGAATATCGACAAGGACCTGGTGGCGGCGTCGGCGACGCCGCTGGTGCTGGCCATCCTGGCCGACAGCGAGAACTACGGATACGCCATCTTGAAGCGTGTGCGGGAGATCTCGGACGGTGAGCTGGAGTGGACCGATGGGATGCTGTACCCGCTTCTGCACCGCCTGCACCGCCTGGGGTACGTGACCAGGGAATGGCGGATCCCGCCAGAAGGCCGCAGTCGGAGGTACTACGCGATCACCGAGGACGGGCATGCCGCACTTGCAGAGCACAGGCGACAATGGGTGACCGTGGCGCGAGCTCTGGGTGACGCTTGGGGCGGCGACCTGCTGCCCATGGCGTTCGGGAGGGCCTGACCGTGGACCAGTTAGAGGTGGAGATCGGGGAGTGGCGTGCGTTCGTCGAACAGAG
>JBEVJN010000098.1:0-39667 GCA_040510135.1 Acidimicrobiia bacterium
GGCATATCCACCTGGTCGGGGCAGGTGGCGCCGGGATGAGTGCGATCGCCAAGGTCTTGGCCGGCATGGGTCACGAGGTGTCCGGGTCGGACCAACGTGGTGGATCGACCCTGGACAGATTGGAGGACTTCGGCATTGCCATCCATACGGGCCACCACCCGGAGGTGGCCAGGACCGCCCACCTGGTGGTCGCCTCATCGGCGGTGCCCGATCAGGACCCGGAGCTCGTGGCGGCAACGGTCGCCGGTGTGCCGGTGTGGCGCCGTCCCGACCTCCTTGCGGCCCTCACGGAGGGGATCACCACGATCGGGGCCACGGGGACACACGGGAAGACGACAACCACGGCGCTTCTGGTCTCGGCGCTGAAGGCCCTTGGCGAAGATCCGAGCTTCATTGTGGGTGGGGATCTCGCCGACTGGAACACCAACGGCCATTTCGGGCAGACCCCCTTGCTCGTAGTCGAGGCCGATGAGGCCTTCCGCACCTTCGAGAGATTGCGCCTCGCCGGTCTTGTCGTGACCAACGTCGAGTCCGAGCACATGGAGCATTTCGGCACCGAGTCGGATCTCGAGGATGCGTTCGCCACCGTGGCTGGTGACGTCGACGGGCCGGTGGTCGTATGCGCCGACGATCCCGGCTCGCGTGAGGTAGGGCGCCGCACCGGGGCCATCACTTATGGTGTGGACCCTGCTTCCGACTGGCGGTTGGTCGACCTGACTTCAAGCAACGGAGGGACCCGGTTCGAGTTGGTCGGGCCATCGGCACGGGCTCACGTGAGTTTGGGGCGGCCGGGTGCCCACGTGGCGCTCGATGCGGCCGGTGCCCTCGCCTTGCTCGGATCGATGGGACGCGACATCGCGACAGCCGCCATGGGTTTGGCCTCGTTCCGCGGAGTCGGTCGCCGATGGGAGCACCGGGGCACGGTCTGGGGCGTCACCCTGATCGATGACTACGCCCATCATCCCACCGAGGTGTCGGCAACGGTCGGGGTGGGGAGAGAGCTGACACGCGGGAAGCTGTGGGCTGTCTTCCAGCCACACCTTTACAGCAGGACGGCCCGATTCCACGATGAGTTCGGGGCGGCGCTGAGCGGTGCGGACGAGGTCGTCGTCACCGATGTGTACGGCTCGCGGGAAGATCCGGTCCCCGGCATCACCGGTGCCATCGTCGTCGATGCGGTGCGTCGTCACGGAGCCAGCGCTCACTACGTGCCCCACCGTCGCGATCTCGCCGAGTTCCTGGCCGAGCGCGTCGCTGAAGGGGACCTCGTCCTCACCTTGGGAGCGGGAGACATCACCCTCGTGCCCACAGAGCTGGCCATGCTTCTGGCGGAGCGAACATGACCACACTCGATTCCCTCGTCGGCTCCGGGGTGATCACCGTAGATGTGCCGCTCGGCCCTTACACGACCTACAAGTCGGGGGGGCCCGCACGATATCTGGCGGAGATACCAGACACCGAGTCGCTGAACCACCTGGTCGCTTCGGGCGTGATCGCCGACATGCCGGTACTCGTGCTCGGCCGGGGCTCGAACCTCGTGGTCTCCGACACAGGTTTCGATGGCCTGGTAATCCGTCTCGGATCCTCCTTCGGGGGGGTCGAGGTCGACGGGACCGTGGTCCGTGCCGGGGGCGCCGCCCCCCTGGCCCAGGTGGCACGAGGCAGCGTGGAAGCCGGTCTGACCGGGCTCGAGTTCTTCATCGGTGTCCCCGGCTCGGTTGGGGGAGCGGTGCGCCAGAACGCAGGGTGCTTCGGGACCGAGACACGCGAGCGTCTCATCGAGGCCTCGATCGTCGAGCTGACCGATGGGGCTGTCGGTAGCTTTGGCCCCGACGACCTCGAGCTGTCATACCGGCACTCGAATGTCGGCTCGACCCGGGTGGTATTGGAAGCCACGTTCAGGTCCTGGCACGGTGATGTCGACACGGGCCGCGCCGAATTGCGCCGAATCACCCGATGGCGGCGCGACCACCAGCCGGGAGGCACCTTCAACGCCGGGAGCGTCTTCAAGAACCCGGCCGGTGCCACGGCGGGAGAGATCATCGACTTGCTCGGTTTGAAGGGCATGAAAGTGGGCGACGTCGCCGTCTCGGAGAAACACGCAAACTTCTTCGTGGCCGGATCGTCCGCCACCTCCGAGGACATCCGGAAGTTGGTGGTTGCGGTCAAAGACCGTGTTTTCGAAGAGACCGGCACCATGCTGGAGCCAGAGATCCAATTCGTCGGATTCGATGATGAGAATTGACCCACGACTAGCGGAGCGAAGACGGGCGGTTGCCGAGGACCGGGCGCGTCGCAAGGTCAGCCGTCTGGTCAAGTTCCTCGTCGCGATCGGCGTGCTTGGGGGCCTGGTCTGGCTCTTCCTCTCGCCTTTGTTCAGTGTCGCCACGGTGACGACATCGGGGATCGCCGCCAGCTCCGCCGAGAATGTCCTCATCGAGCATGACGTCGTTGCCGGCACCCCGGTCATACTCATCCGGGCCAGGAACGTGGAGCGTGCCCTCGAGACCGACCCGTGGGTTCGTGAAGCGGTGGTTGAGATCGACTGGCCGACCAATGTCGTCGTGCGAATCGAGGAGAGGGTTCCGGTCGGGTGGCTCGAGACGGAAGAGGGATGGGGGCTCTACGCGGTGGACGGAGTTCAACTGGCCACCGCCCCCGAGCCCGATCCGTCGATGCCCTGGATCCAATTGGGGGCGGTCCCCATCGACGAGACCGAATCCTCCGCAGACGTCCTCGGATCACTCGAATTCGCTGCCACGTTGCCCGATGAGCTGAAGTCTGGAGCCAGAGTGCGAACCGAGCCCCAGGGAGAGATCTGGGCCGAAGTGGCGGGGTTTCAGGTGAGACTGGGTCGATCCGTTGAGATGGGGGCGAAGGCATTGAGCCTGGCCGCATTGCTCCGAGAGCAGCCTGCCCCGGGCTCTACATTGGTCTTGATCGCCCCGACTCATCCCGCCATCTCCCCACCATGAGCCGAGACCTCCAGGTGTTGACGTCTAGTTGAGGGTTAGAGATTGTGTCTTTACTAACCAGCCGGCGAACGGTAAACCTCTACTTCAGCTTCCGATATCCACTGGAGGAATTGTCGTGAACTCGTCGAGCGGCGGCTATCTGGCCGTCATCAAAGTCGTAGGGATCGGTGGTGGCGGCGTCAACGCCGTCAACCGCATGGTCGACGCGGGCATACGCGGTGTTGAGTTCATCGCGTTGAATACGGACGCCCAGGCACTGCTCATGAGCGATGCCGATGTCAAACTCGACATCGGTCGCGAAGTGACCAGGGGTCTGGGCGCCGGCGCCAACCCCGAGATCGGCCGTGCCGCCGCCGAGGAGCACAAGGCGGAGCTCGAGGATGTTCTCAAGGGCTCCGACATGATCTTCATCACCGCCGGCGAAGGGGGTGGAACCGGCACCGGTGGCGCTCCCGTCGTGGCCGAAGTCGCTCGTTCCGTGGGCGCCCTGACGGTGGGCGTGGTCACGAGGCCCTTCGGTTTCGAGGGGAGACGTCGTGCGGTCCACGCCGAACAGGGCATCGACGATCTCAAAGATGCGGTCGACACTCTCATCGTGATCCCTAATGACAGGCTGCTGGAGGTCGGAGACCCCGAGGCCCCGATCGCCGAGACGTTCCGTCTCGCCGATGAGGTCCTGATGAGCGGTGTAGCCGGCATCACCGATCTGATCACCACCCCAGGGCTGATCAACGTCGACTTCGCAGACGTGCGGACCATCATGTCCGACGCCGGCTCGGCGGTCATGGGCATCGGCCGGGCCACCGGCGAGAACCGCGCCAAGCAGGCCGCGGAGCGTGCCATCTCCAGTCCGATGCTGGAGACATCGATGGAGGGCGCCAAGGGTGTCCTCCTCTCCGTGTCCGGCCCCTCCTCCATGACCCTTCACGAGGCCACCGAGGCTGCCCGAGTTGTCGCCGATCACGCCGACACCGAGGCAGACATCATCTTCGGGGCCATCGTCGACGACGATCTCGGTGAGGAGATGAAAGTCACCGTGATCGCCGCCGGATTCGAGCGGAGACGACAAGGCCGGACTGCGACCTCGAGGCCATCCACCCGCTCGTACTCCGGTTTCGAAGAGGGGGACGACGTCCTCGACATCCCGACCTTCGTCCAGGGATGAACCAGCCCCCGGGTGTCGACGGGGCGGCGTTCACCGATGCAACCGACGGAGACCAACGAAACGACCTGAGATCGCGGTCCGCGGTTTCGTCCTGGTTGGGGATCTCGCGAAGTTGGGCCACCGTCAGACAAGTCCACGGCGCCTCCCTGATCCGTGCCCAGACGCCAGGTGAGCTGGATGAGGCGGATGCCATGTGGAGTGACGTGCCGGGCCTGCCGCTCGCGGTGTTCACGGCCGACTGCTTCGGAGTCGTCCTCAGGGCAGATTCGGCCGTTGGCGTGGCTCATGCTGGATGGCGTGGGGCCACGGCCGGTGTCGTCCTCGCCCTCCGCGAGGAGATGACCCGGCAGGGTCATGAGCCCATTTCTGCCGCTATCGGGCCCGGCATCGGTCCCTGTTGCTTCGAAGTGGGGCCCGACGTCGCCGAACGGTTCCCCCGTGATGTCACCGAGACACGGTGGGGTGCGACCTCCGTCGACCTGGCCGCTGCGTTGAGGAGACAGTTGGAAGGTCTAGAAGTCTGGCTCTCCGGCGCCTGCACCATGCATGAGACAGGCTTCTACAGCCATCGCCGGAGTCACACCGCCCTTCGCAGCGCCACCATCACCTGGGTGACATGAGCTACGAAGACGTCGTGACGCGGATGACTGCGGCGGCGTCGCGCGTGAGTCGGGACCCATCCTCGATCACATTGGTGGCGGTGTCCAAGGCGAAACCCGTCGCCGACATCGAGGCCGTCTACGAGTTGGGCCATCGCGACTTCGGTGAGAACCGAGCTCAGGAGATGGCCGAGAAAGCGGCGAGGCTGCCCGATGACATCCGATGGCATTTCGTTGGCGGTCTGCAGACCAACAAGGCCCGTTTGATACGACCCATCACCCATCTCCTTCATTCGATGGACCGGGCATCGCTCGCCGGAGCGTGGGCGAAGGGAAGCGGCCTGCCCCCACCGGTTCTATTGCAGATCAACACCGGCCATGAGCGTCAGAAGTCGGGCGTTGATCCGCAGGAGGCTCGCTCCACCCTGGCCGAGGTCCTGTCTGTGGGGCTGGAGGTACGCGGGTTGATGGCCATACCGCCGCTCACCGAGGATCCTGGGGCCCAGAGACCCCATTTCGCGATGTTGCGCGAGATCCGATCCGAACTGGCCGGCGAGCACCCCGAGATCACCGAGCTATCGATGGGCATGACCGACGACTTCGAGATAGCGATCGAGGAAGGCTCCTCAATTATCCGCGTGGGACGGGCTATCTTTGGTGAACGCACCTGACGGAGTGTTATGTCGTCACTGTTCTCCAAAGCGCTCGTCTACCTGGGATTGGTCGACGAGGATCAGATGGATTCCGATTCAGCCGACCGGCCGGCGTCCGGACCCATCGAGGAGCCGGCGCGACGTGTCGAGCCCCGGCGTGTGGAGCCATTCCCGCCGAGCCGCAGGGTCGAGCCGCCACCCACCGCCCGCGCCGCCACCAGACCCCAGATTCGTGAGGGCTCGGAGACGATCGGGGTGATTCGAGCGGTCGAGACGCAGTCCGACGTGATACTGGTGGAGGAGTTCGGCGATGCCCGGATCCTGGCCGACCGCATCCGCGACCGGGTGCCGGTCGTTCTCGACATGCGAAGAGCCGACAACGACCTGGTCCGCCGGGTGGTCGATTTCTCGTCCGGTCTGATCTACGCCCTCGATGGATCGATGCGAAAAGTCGGTGACGGGCTCGTGGTCGTCCTCCCGCCACGGGTCACCCTGAGCCGGGATGAGAAGCGGCGTCTTGCCACGCTGGGGGCCTACGAGCTCGACGACATCGACGACTGACCAGTGGGCATCGGCGGCGTCCTGATCCTGATTCTCCAGATCTACTTCTACGCCGTCCTGGCATGGGTCATCCTGTCCTGGATCCCAACATCCTCCGAGCATCCCCTGGGCAGGGTGAACGTGTTCCTCGATCGGATCATCTACCCGGTGATCCTCCCACTTCGCCGTGTCATCCCGCCCGTGCGCCTCGGCGGGGGGATGCTCGACCTCTCGCCGATCGTGCTCCTCATCGGGCTCCAATTGCTGATGGGTTTGGTACGGGGGATCTTCTGATCCTTGGAGCCGGGCGTCTTCGTTCGTATCCTCACACCAGAACCAAGGGGTAGAAAGATATGCCGATAACACCTGCCGACATCGAGAAGAAGACCTTCTCCACCGCGCTCCGCGGCTACGACCTCGACGAGGTGGATGATTTCCTCGACGAGATGGTGGTTGCTGTTCGTGAGCTCGAGGAAGAGCTCGTCCGGGCCAAGGAGCGGGTCGCCCAGCTCGAGAACGACCCGGATGCGGTGGCGGCAGCAGCCGCTGCGGCACCGGCCCCACCCGGACCAGACGAGTCGGCCGTCGGACGCGCCCTCATCGCCGCCCAGGCGGCAGCAGACAGGATGCTCGAGGAAGCTCGGAGCGAGGCGGACAAGATCGTGGGCGGCGCGCGATCTGAGGCCGACAGCTTCGCCGAGGAGCGTGAACGGAAGAAGGCCGCGGTCGACGCCGAGATGGCAGAGATGACCGGGCTCGTGGCCGGGGTCCGAAACAAGCTCGCCGTGCTCGCGACCACTGTCGCCGACAAACTCGATGAGATGGATGCGGTCGTGGCCGGGGCCCACAGCAGGGGCGCGACCGACACCGGAACGGTCGATTCCGATGACGAAGAACCCGACGATGCAGCGACCGATGTAGAGACTGTCGATGTCGATAGTCAGTTCGTCGGCGACCAAGACCTCGGGGATCAAGACGACGGGCACCAAGAAGTCGACGGCGGGGATGACTCAGGATCGGATGAAGAAGGCGGCCTCGAAGTGGATCTGGAGGACCTCGAATCCGCCAACCAGGGAGAGGACGCTGGCTCAGCAGAGATCGAAGGTGTCGACCGCGAGGAGAACCAGGAGATCTGACCAGGGCGGATAACGCTGCTAGCGGGCCACCTTCGGATCGACGAGGAGCGCGACGGTCCGCCTATCGATGTCGAAAGCCTGTCCCCGGCCGTCGACGCCTTCTTCGATGGAAACCGCGAGCACCTCGGCGCCTATCTCCTCCGCATGTGTCGTGATGGCGGAGCGGATCAAAGGATCCTGGCTGCTCCACATCAGAACGACACGGTCGGTCACATCCAGACCTGCCTCTCGACGCAGCCTCTGAGCACGGCTGATCACTTCCCTGGCCAAGCCTTCGAGGAGCAACTCATCAGACACGTGGGTGTCGAGAGCCACCGCGAGGTCTGAGCCGGTCTCGACGACAGTCTCATCCCGGGGGGTTCGCTCGATCAACAGATCGGTAATGCCCAGGTCGTGTCCGCCGATGGAGACTGTGCCGCCGTCGAGGACCCCTTCGAGTTCTTCGGGCCCCAGATCGGCGATGGCGCTGGCAGCTTCGGGCATCTTGGCCCCGAAGAGGGGCCCCAGCGTGCGGAAGTTGGCCTTGGCCGACAGGTGAACCAATGCTCCGTCGTCGGTGGAGGTATCCACAGCCTTGACGTTCAGCTCATCCGCGATCACATCGGAATGTGTCTCTACTGCCCGGGCCACGGCGGGGTCTCGAGTGAGCACAGTCAGCGTCATCAGGGGCTGACGAACGCGAAGACCCTCCCTCTTGCGTAGGTTCCGGCCGAGTCGAACCACCTCGCGCACCACCTCCATCGCCGTTTCCAGGTCGCGATCGATGAGGGCAGTCTCGGCTTCGGGGAAGTCACGGTGATGAACGCTGAGCACGGCGTCTGGATCGTGGCGGGCCACCAGGTCCTGATAGAGGTGCTCGGTGATGAACGGCAGCACAGGGGCAAGGACCTCGATGAACTTGGTCAGCACCTCGTAGAGGGTGGCAAAGGCAGCCAGCTTGTCGGCGTCGCCTTCACCCGACTCACCCCGGGCTCGCCAGAAGCGACGTCGCGACCGACGCACATACCAGTTGGTCAGGTGATCGATGAACCCGAGCGTGGGTGGCACGACGTTGTAGAGGTAGTAACCCTCCATCTGGGTGTTGACCTCGGACACGAGGCTCTGCAGGACGGACAAGATCCATCGATCCAGCTCCGGCCGCTCAGCGGGTTGCGGGGCGGTCTCGAGGTCGGCGACGGTGATGCCGTCCGCCTCGGCATAGGTGGTGAAGAAGCTGTAGGTGTTCCACATGGGCAGGAGGACGGTGCGGACAACCTCGGCGACGCCGTCGCTGCTGAAGCGGAGTGGCTCGGCACGCAGCACCGGCGAATTGATGAGGAAGGCGCGGAGCGCATCGGCCCCCATATGATCGAATATCTCCGAAGGGTCCGGGTAGTTCTTCAGGCTCTTGGACATCTTTCGTCCGTCCTCGGCCAGGATCAGACCGTTGACCACGCAGTTCTCGAATGCCGGCGCGTCGAAGAGTGCGGTGGAGAGGACGATGAGCGTGTAGAACCAGCCCCGAGTCTGGTCGAGGCCCTCGGCGATGAACTTCGCGGGGAAGGCCGCCTCGAATCGTTCAGCGTTCTCGAACGGGTAATGCAGCATCCCATAAGGCATCGAGCCGGATTCGAACCAGCCATCGAGGACCTCGGGGACTCTGATCATCGAACCACGACAGGACGAGCATGCCCAGCCGATATCGTCGACGACGTGCTTGTGGAGATCGGTGGGTCGCTGACCGGAGAGAGCCTCCAACTCGTCGAGGGAGCCGACGGCGACCGCCTCGTCACAACCGGTGCATT
This sequence comes from Acidimicrobiia bacterium, assembly GCA_040510135.1. Taxonomy (GTDB): domain Bacteria; phylum Actinomycetota; class Acidimicrobiia; order Spongiisociales; family ZC4RG35; genus JARDZU01. Next base: position 8,853 of record JBEVJN010000098.1, read on the forward strand.
CCCATACCGGGATGCACGAGCCCCAATATCGGTTGCGGCTGACCGCCCAGTCTCGAGCATTCGCCAGCCAGTTCCCGAAGCGACGACTCCCCACATAGTCAGGCACCCAGTGGATCGTGTCGTTGATCTCGACCATGCGGTCCTTGATGTCCTCCACCCGGATGAACCAGGTGGGGATCGCTTTGTAGATCAGTGGAGTGCCGGTCCGCTCACAGAAGGGGTAGGAGTGGGTGATCCGGTCGGCGTGCACCAGGCTGCCCGAGGCCCTCAGGAGGTCGATGAGGGTGTCATCGGCCACCTTCACATTGAGGCCGGAGACTTCGGGCACCTGCTCGGTGAAGTCACCCTCGGCGTTGACCGGATCGACCAGCGATTCGATCCCTGCCGCCTTCAGGGCGTAGAAGTCGGCCTCGCCGTACGCCGGGGCCATGTGAACCAACCCCGTTCCCTCGTCGAAGTTCACTTCCGGGGAAGAGATCACTCGGAACGCGCCCCGTTCCCTCTCGGCACTGAAATAGTCGAAGGGCGGCCGATAGGGGACACCCACGATCTCTGACCCCATGGCCTCGGCGACCACGTTCGGATCTTCGCCGAACACCGTCGCCGCGCCCGCCTTGGCGATCCAGTAGTGGTCATCGCCGTCTGTGATGCGGGCATAGGCGATGTCCTCGCCGACAGCCACCGCCAGGTTGCCGGGAAGCGTCCATGGCGTGGTCGTCCAAATCAGGAGGTAGTCGCCGGCCGTCATCGGGCCAACACCCTCGAGCACCTCCAGGCGCACGGTGATCGAGGGGTCCTCGACATCGCGATAGTCCTTGTTTGCCTCGAAATTGGAGAGTGGGGTCGCCGCCCCCCATGAGTAGGGGAGGACCTTGAAGTCCTTATAGACCAGGTTCTTGTCCCAGAGCTGTTTGAAGACCCACCAGACCGTCTCCATGAACTCGGGGTCGAGCGTCTTGTAATCGTTCTCGAAGTCGACCCAACGGCCTATGCGCTCGGTGAGAACTTCCCAGTTCTCGGTGTTGGCCTGGACCACAGTCCGGGCCGCCTCGTTGAAACGATCGACGCCGTATTCGGCGATCGCCTTCGGACCGGAAATCCCCAGACGCTTCTCGACTTCCATTTCGATTGGGAGTCCGTGGGTGTCCCAGCCAAATCGTCTCTCGACGCGATAACCGCGCATGGTCCAGTACCGGGGGACCATGTCCTTGATGACTCCCGCGAGGAGATTGCCGTAGTGCGGGCTGCCGGTCGGGAACGGTGGCCCGTCATAGAAGATGTACTCCCTGTCGGCAGGGCGTCGTCGGACCGATTCCTGGAAAGCTTTGGTCTCACGCCAGAAGTCGATGATGCCCTGCTCCATGGCGGGTATGGCCACGGTCGGCTCGACCCGGGTGAAGCCGGCGCTCGAGTCCGGTCTGTCCTGCTCGTTGGTCGTCATGGGAGTCAGAAATGCTAGGGCGAGGCGGCGGATTTCAGACTTCGGCGAAACTCGCCCGATAACCGCTGTGCGTTGGTAGGGTTTCCGCCCTTTAGCAAGGGCTCTTGTGGCCAGACAGCTCGCCAAGTCAACCGTGGACAAATTCCAGGCAAGGCTGGAGGAGGAGCAGACGCGGCTGCAAGGCCTCATCGACGACTACGAGCAGGAACTGGAAGAGGCAAGGCTCTCGGAGAGCTCCTCCGATCGCAGCCCCGACCCGGGCAACGCGGAGGCCAGCTCCACCAAGCTGGAATATGCCAAGGAGCTCTCGATCGAGCAGAACACGCTGGATCTCCTCAGCAAGGTCGAGCGGGCGCTGGAAAAAATAGAGCAAGGCACATACGGCATATGCGAGAGCTGCGGCAAGTCGATACCCCTGGCCAGACTCGACGTACTTCCCTACACAACGCTCTGCGTCGACTGCGCTCGCAAGGCTTGATCCGAAGGTACGCGCTCGGGCTCGGGCTTGCCGCGCTCGTCGTCGTGGTCGACATGATCACTAAGCGTTGGGCATCGATCGAACTCGTCGACCGGGACATCGTGATCATCCCCGGCTTCCTCGTGCTCACCTTCACCGAGAACCCCGGCGCGGCATTCTCCATGTTCGAGAATGCCGGCCCGATCTTTGGCATTGCTGCCCTGACCGTGAGTGCGGCGTTGCTCTGGTCCCTTCGTCTCGATCGTCCCTGGATGGAGACGGCCGCGTACGGGCTGATCATCGGTGGCGCGTTGGGCAATCTCGTCGACAGGGTCTTCCGCGGCCCCGGTCTGCTGGATGGAAGGGTCATCGACTGGATCGATCTGTGGTGGATCCCTACCTTCAACGTGGCCGACATGTCGATCACGATCGCGGTGGCGTTGCTACTAATAAACGCGTGGCAGACACGCTCCGCCTAGAGGTGCCCGAGCGCCTCGCCGGCCAGCGGGTCGACAAGGTGCTGGCAGATCTCCTCGATCTGAGCCGGGCCGAGGCACGGGCGCTCCTCGCGGCGGGCGTCCGACTGGACGGGTCGCCGGCCAGTCCCAGCGACCGGGTCCACGTCGGGGCGACGGTGGAGGCTCCGACGCCGGAACTCGCCAGCGATCTCGCCGCCGAGCCGGTGGACTTTGGAGTGATCTATGAAGACCCCGACCTGATCGTGGTCGACAAGCCGGCGGGCCTCGTGGTTCATCCCGGTTCGGGGCACGAGCGGCCCACCTTGGCGGCTGGGTTGCTTCATCGATATCCGGAACTGGACGGGGTCGGCGAGGCGGGGCGATGGGGCTTGATCCACCGGCTCGACCGGGACACTTCCGGCGTGCTGGTCGTCGGTCGAAACGCGGAGTCGTTCGAGACGCTCAACTCCGACATGGCGCGACGCCGCATACGACGGATCTACACCGCTCTGGTCCATGGCCGCTTCGCCACACCGACCGGGACCGTGGACGCACCGATCGGTCGTGATCCGGATCGGCCAACGCGGCGAGCGGTAGTCGTGGGGGGAAAGCCCGCTGTCACCCACTACGAGGTCGTCGAGGACTTCGTGGCTGCAGATGTCTCGCTGCTGGAAGTCACCCTGGCGACGGGCCGCACCCACCAGATCAGGGTGCACATGAACGCAATCGATCACCCCATCGTCGGCGACAGGGCCTACTCGAGCCTGAACAAGGCGGTTGAGAGCCCTCGGACCTTCCTCCATGCGCACCAGGTGGGTCTGCGTCACCCGGCGTCCGGGAAGGAACTCATATTCACGTCGCCGATACCGGCCGATCTGGTCGGTGTCCTCGATTTGATCCGCTCCCCGGAGGAGGGGTAGGCCGATGACGGCGATACCGTTCCCGCCTTGACCCAGGATCACACCACCACCCCGGTGTGCTATCGGCACCCCGATCGGAGCACGCTGCTCAGCTGCAGTCACTGTGGCCGCCCCATCTGCTCCGCATGTTCGACCGATGCCTCGGTCGGGCAGCGCTGCCCGGATTGCATGAGACAGGAGGGGACGCAGAAGGTGATCCCCACCGGACCCCGGAGCCGTCAATCCCCGTCGTCCGGGGCCCCGGCCACCATGACCTTCATCGTCATGGCGGTCTTGTTCTATGTGGTCGATTCGCTCGGCATCGTGGACGACCTGGTCCAGCGCTTTGCACAAATCAACATCTTGATCGAGGACGGTGAGTGGTGGCGAATATTCACCGTGGTTTTACTTCACGGGTCCATCACCCACATCCTCTTCAACATGTGGGCACTGTGGGTTCTCGGCCCTCAGATCGAGCGTGGAGTAGGCACCTGGCCCTTTGTCAGCCTTTTTCTCGCCTCGGCCGGTGTTGGGGGAGTCTTCGCCTTCTACCTCGGGGATATGAGCGACATCGCTGTTGGCGCCTCGGGAGCCATATTCGGGCTCTTCGGTATCTGGCTGAGTTGGGCCATCCACCGCAGGAACACGATTCAGGGGAGGGCCCTGCTCGGTCAGCTCATCTTCCTCCTCTTGATCAATGCCGCCATCCCGTTCGTGTTCCGAACCGTCTCGTGGCAGGCTCACCTCGGCGGATTGATCGCCGGGTTCCTGATCGGTGAGATCTGGAGCCGGATCCGGGGCCCCAATGCCGAGACGATGCGCGCCTGGGTTGGCTTCGCAGTGGCGGTGCTCGCAGCTCTCGCAGTCGCCATCTGAGACAATCCATCCTGTCTCGTTCGGGCTTGCCATCCTGGGGAAGGCAATGACGGTCCCCAGATCGATCCTCTCCCGCGAGCTGCTGCCGGCGTCAGTCGCAATCTTCACCACGGTCGCCATTGTCGCCTTCGAAGGTCTGGCGGTCACCGCCGCCCTGCCCGACCTCACCGCCGAGCTGGGTCAAGTGCATCTCCTGCCGTGGGTGATCACCGCCTTCCTGCTCGCCTCGGGTGTGACGACTGCCATCGCGGGGTCGTTCATCGATTCCGTCGGGACATCCACCGTGTTCAGGTGGGCCACGGTCGCCTTCGCCGCCTCCTCACTCGCCGCCGCGGCCGCCGAAACGATGCCGATCTTGGTGGCCACCCGAGTCCTCCAGGGCGCCGCCGGGGGGGCGATCATCTCAGTCGGGGTCGGCGCGGTGGCCCTCGTTTACCCGGGCCATCTCGTCGGCCGGGCATTTGCTGCGAATTCCAACGTGTGGGGGATCTTGGGCATCGCCGGCCCCGCCATCGCGGCGGCCCTGCTCCAGGTCGGCTCTTGGCGGTGGATATTCCTGCTCATGGTTCCCATCTCAGCGGTGGCGCTGATCGCCGGCTGGCGGACTTTGCCCGGCCCGATCGAGCCCAGCCCACTCCGGGTCGACTGGGTGGCCGTCGGGCTCCTGGTCGTCACATTCGGAGCGCTGTTGGCGGCCGTCTCGAATTTCTCTACGTTCTCGCTCGTGTTCGCACTCGTCTCCGTCCTGGCAGGGAGCGTGTTGTGGCGAAGGATGGCCCAAGGCCGGTCGAGCCTGCTCGACCCGCGGTTCGTCGGGGAGTATCCCTACCGCCAGCTGGCCCTAGTCGTCTCACTGACATTGGTTGCCATGATCGGGCTGTCGTCGTACCTCCCTGTCTATGTGCGAGGAGCTCGGGGCGGCACCGCGGCTGCAGCAGCGTGGTCGGTCTTGTGGCTCACCCTTGGATGGACGACGGCTGCCAACGTCTCCGGTCGCATCACCGATCGGGTGAGCGAGCGAGTAGTGCTCCGGGTGTCGGCGCTGGGAGGCATCCCCGCCATCGCCGCCGCCTGGGCCGCAGTCTCCTTCTCGGCCCCACTACCCGTGGTCTACGCCTGCTATTTCGCCATGGGCATGTCGGTGGGAGCGGTGACCAACTCTGCATTCCAGATGGTGCGCCTGGCGGTAGCCGACAACCTGGCCGGTCGGGCGACCTCGGCCCACGCCTTCCTGCGCACCGTCGGGATGTCGGTGGGGGCGGGTCTGGCGGGGGGAGTGATATTGGCGACAGTGGCAGCCTCGGTCGGCGACATCTCGGCGGTCCGGGAAGCGCTTGCGGGCGCCGAGGCGGACCTGGCTGGTGCCACGTCGAGCGCTCTGGCCCGGGGCTTTGCGATCGCTCATGGGGTCAGCCTGGTGATCATGGTCATCGCCGCCTGGCTTGCCGGGAGCCTCGCAGAGTGGCGATCGGACGGCACCGCCGGGTGAGTCGGCCTGTGCTACGGTGAATGACAGCCGTGTCATTCGCCCATCTCCACGTCCACACCGAGTATTCGATGCTCGACGGCGCGGCCCGGATCAAGGATGTGGTTGCCGCCGCCGTAGCCGATGGGCAGCCGGCGATTGCCATCACCGACCATGGTGTCCTCTACGGGGTGGTCGACTTCGTCAAAGAGGCCAAAGCTGCCGGGATCAAGCCCATCGTCGGGATGGAGGCGTATCTAACCGACGGCTCCAGATTCGACCGGCCGGTGGGCAACGCCAACCGCCGATTCCACATGAACCTCCTGGCCGAGAGTGAAACCGGGTATCGGAACCTGCTCCAACTCTCCTCGCGGGCCTTTCTCGAGGGCTACTACTACAAGCCGAGAATGGATTTCGAGCTGCTCGCAGAGCACTCCGAGGGCATCATCGCCACCTCCGGCTGCCTCGGGGGAATGGTCGCACAGCTGCTAGCTCCTGACTCCATGAGCGAAGAGGGGAACAAGGGCCAGATGCGGGACTTCGATGCGGCCATGGCCGCCGCCGGGAGGTTCCAGGACATATTCGGGCGTGACAAATTCTTCATCGAGATCCAGGATCACGGGCTCGCCGCCCAACGGGCGATCCTGCCCGATCTTCTCGAGATCTCCTCCCGGACCGGTGCCCCCCTCCTAGCCACCAACGACGCTCACTACACCCAGAGGGCCGAGCACGACGCCCACGACGTGCTTCTCTGTATCCAGACCGGTTCGCTCCGGGCCGAGACGAGCCGGCTGCGATTCGAGGGCAACGAGCACTATCTGAAAACGTCGGCGGAGATGCAGCATCTCTTCCCGACGGACTCCTTTCCAGGAGCATGCGCCAACACCCTGGCGATCGCGGAGCGGGTGAACGTCGATCTCGACTTTGGCAGGATCCTCCTTCCCAGCTTCCCTGTCCCATCGGGCGAGACCGAGGTCAGCTACCTGCGGAAGCTGGTCGACCAGGGGGCACGAGATCGATATGGCCACGACGCGGGACCGGATGTCTGGGACCGCGTCGAGCACGAACTGAAGATCATCGAGGAGATGGGCTTTCCCGCCTACTTCCTCATCGTGTGGGACCTGATCCGACATGCGCGGGAGAGCGGCATCAGGGTCGGCCCGGGTCGCGGGTCGGCGGCGGGCTCGATCGTCTCGTACTGCCTGCGGATCACCGATCTCGACCCCCTCGCCTACGGCTTGATCTTCGAACGCTTCCTCAACCCCGGTCGCAGACAGATGCCCGACATCGACATGGACTTCGACGAGCGATACCGCGCCGAGATGATCAGGTACGCCGCCCAGAAGTACGGCGCCGACCGGGTCGCCCAGATAGTCACCTTCTCCACGATCAAGGGGAAACAGGCATTGCGTGACGCCGCCCGGGTCCTCGGCCACCCCTATGGAGTGGGTGACCGGGTGGCGAAAGCGATGCCACCCGCCATCCTCGGCAGGGAAGCCACCCTCCAGCAGGTGATGACCCCGCCGGAGTCCAATGCAGAATCGACGGTGAAGGACTGGTACGCCAACGCCCAGGGTCTGCGCGACCTCTACGAGGCCGACCCCGCGGTGCGGGAAACCGTCGACGCTGCCCGTGGGCTGGAGGGGCTACGCCGCCAGGATTCGATCCACGCAGCCGCCGTCGTGATCGCTCCCGAGCCGCTTATCAACGTGGTCCCCATCCAGCAGAAGGGGGAGGGCGCCGAGGTAGTGACCCAGTACGAGATGTACGGGGTCGAGTCACTGGGTTTGCTCAAGATGGACTTCCTGGGGCTGCGCAACCTCTCGATAATCGAGCGCTGTCTGGAGCTGGTGGAGGCCGGCACCGGGGAGCGTGTCGATATCGACGGGGTCCCGCTCGACGACGAGAAGACTTTCCAGCTGCTCCAGTCGGGCAACACGGTCGGCGTCTTTCAGCTCGAGGGCAACGCGATGCGGTCGCTGATCCGCTCGCTGAAGCCGGATTCGTTCAACGACGTCATTGCGCTGGTGGCTCTCTATCGCCCCGGTCCCATGGGCGCCAACATGCACAACCTCTACGCCGATCGAAAGAACGGCCGGGCCCCCATCGAGGAGCTCCATCCCGCCCTCACCGACAAGCTGGCCGACACCTATCAGATCATGGTGTACCAGGAGCAGGTGATGTCCGTTGCCCAGGAGATGGCGGGCTATTCGATGGTCGACGCCGACAACCTTCGGCGGGCGATGGGCAAGAAGATCAAGTCGGTGATGAAGGCCGAGGAGGAGAAGTTCGTCGCGGGTTCGGTCGCTCAGGGCCACGAGGAGAAGGTTGGTCGGGAGATCTTCGGGCTGATCGAGCACTTTTCGGGCTACGGGTTCAACAAGAGCCACAGCTCGGGCTACGGCCTCGTCGCCTATCAGACCGCATTCCTCAAGGCTCATCATCCGGCTGAGTACCTGGCCGCGCTTCTCACAGCCACCAAAAAGGACAAGGACCGAACGGCGGTCTATCTCAACGAGTGCAGGCAGATGGGGATCGAGGTTCTGGTGCCCGACGTCAACGAGTCGGACTCCGACTTCACCGTCAAGGAGAGCCGGATCCGTTTCGGGCTATCGGCGGTCCGGAACGTCGGCGAGGGGGTAGTGGAGAAGATCGTCGAAGCGAGACTCGATGGCCCGTTCAGCTCGTTCCACGACTTCGTTGACCGTGTCGACGTTTCGGCGCTCAACAAACGAACCGTCGAGTCTTTGATCAAAGCCGGGGCCTTCGACGCCATGGGCCACCCGAGAAAAGGCCTGACCGTGGTGTACGAGCAGATCCTCGATGGGACGCTCGAGCGCCGGCGCAACGAGGACATGGGACAGTTCAGTCTGTTCGCCGGTGAGCCAGGGGAAGTCTCCCACGGGCGGATCGAGGTGCCCGACCTGGTCTGGCCACAGAAGATCAGACTCGCTTTCGAGAAGGAGATGCTCGGTCTCTACGTTTCCGATCACCCGCTGCTCTCGGTGGGACAGTCGCTGGCGGCCGCCACCACCACGACCGTGAGCCAGCTCAACGAGCTGACCGATAAGACGAGTGTGACGGTCGGTGGCCTGGTGGCCGGTATCACCCGCCGCTGGACCCGGAACGGAGATCCGATGATCTTCTTCCAGCTCGAGGATCTCGAAGGATCGGTCGAGGTCGTCGCCTTCCCCCGCACGGTCAACGAACATGGGCACGCCATCATCGAGGACGCCGTCGTGATCGTGAGCGGGCATCTCGATCACCGCGGCGACGAAGTGAAGGTCATGGCCCGGGAGATCAAGGAGCTCGAGATCCGTGATGACTCGATGGTTCGCCTCAAGACGGCCGCGTCGAGCCTGACCCCGGAGATGGTTGCCCGGCTCAAGACAATTCTCTCCAATCACCCCGGTCCCGCCCCGGTCTATCTCAACATGACCAGCGAGCAAGGGGTGAAAGTGCTCAAACTGAGCGATGCACACCGCGTCGAGCCACGGACCGCGCTTTTCGCCGAGTTGAAGGAGCTCCTCGGGCCGAGTGCGATTCTCTAGGTCCGCTGGCGCCAGATCTCCCGCTGCGCCAGCTGGGCGAGTGCAGACGATCGTCCATGCTTGCGTCCCAGGGCATAGGCGGCAACCGCGGCCGTCGTACCCAGAGTGGCCAGGGCACTGACAGCTACCGCTCTTTTCGTCCTGCGGGCGAAGATCACGACTGGCCAGCCTCGCTCGTGGGACACCGAGTCGAGCTCGGAATCGGGGTTGACCGCTACCGGATGCCCCACGGTCTCCATCATCGGCAAGTCGGAGACTGAGTCGGAGTAGGCATAACTGCGCTCGAGGTCGTATCCGCGATCGGCGACGATCTTCTCGATGGCGTCGACCTTCCCTGCGCCGTATACGAAGGGACCATCCAGCTCACCTGTGTAGTGGCCTGCGACCACCTTGCCCCTGGTGCCGATCGCACCGGTCATGCCCAGCGACCGAGCCAGCGGCTCGACTATCTCGTGGGGGGCGGCCGAGACGATCCAGGTGTCTCTTCCCGCCTCGTGATGAAGGTTGATCAGCTTTCGCGACTCCGGGCGGACCCGCGCCACCAGCTTGGGTAGGACGGCGGCGCCCACCATCTCGAGCGCCTGAACCGACGACCCGGCGATCCCACTCAAGAAGTCACCCTTGACATCGTCCGTGGCGTCACCCTTGTCGCCCATCAGCCTGAAACTCAGGGCAGAGAGAGCCCAGCGGCCGATGTCCTGGTTGGAGGCGAGACCTTGACGCCATGCTTCCACACCCAGGGGGAAGGCCGAAGCACCGGAGATGAGGGTCCGGTCGAGATCGAAGAATGCGGCTGAGTTAGCCATTTGTTCAGGATATGCCCACCCGATCCCAAGGCAACTCCTTCGAGTCATCCAGGAGACGGGCCAGCCCGTCCAGATCGGTCGGAGGGCTCGACGACCACGGGATGGTGGCGATGTGTGCTCCGTACCGCGAGGAGAACTCCTCACGGGTGTCTCGTTGGCGCACCGTCTCGGCGCTCCACCGGGCCAGGTTCTGCTCCAGGGCGAGAGAGGTGCCCGGCGGCGCTGTGGCGTCCGCCCATCCCTCAGGAAGGATGCGGTTGAAGACGACCGCTGCCGGGCTGGATGCCAATCCAGGGAGCTCGCGATAGAACTTGATGGCTTCGCGCACCGGGGCAGGGTCCGAGGTCGTGACCACGAACACCGACGCCGAAGTCAGGACGCGCTCGATCTCCCGGCCACGTTGTGCAACACCGTCATAGGTTGTCCTCAGATCGAGCAGGAACTCTGCGACGCGCTCGAGAAGGTCAGATCCAAGCACCGAGTCGGCGATGCGGAGGACCGGTTTCGCGGCCAGGTTGTAGAAAGTGCGGCGCCCCGGCAGTGGGCCGCCGGTCAGCCATCGGAGGAGACGCCCTCCCACTAGATCAGCCATTTGAGCCGGAGCGGCGAAGAAGTCGATCCCGCCACCCGACGGCGGGGTGTCGACGATGACGACGTCCCAGGCCATGGCCTGGACGAAGGTCGCGGCCTGATCGGCCGCGGCGTATGACTGCGAAGCCGGGAAATGCTCGGATGCCGCCCTGAAGAAGTCGTTGTCGGCGAGGCGGGTGGCCACCTCGGGGTCGGCGTGCCGCATCGCCACTGCCCGCCACGAGGCGGTGGCATCCAGCATCGCCGCCCAGAGATTCGGCTCCTCGGTGTGAGGCTGGGGCTCATTGCCCAGGTCATCGACGCCCAGAGCGGTGGCCAACCGGCGAGCGGGATCGACGGTTACGACGAGGGTGCGCAACCCGCTGCGGGCCGCTCTGACGCCGATTGCGGCCGCGACCGTGGTCTTTCCCACCCCGCCGGCACCGGTGATGAGCAGGGTGCGTGTCATGTGATCAACTCGAACTCGTCGGCCATGCGGGCTGCCACCTCTCCAGGTGTGAAGAGGCCGTGGAGGTAGGGGAGTCTGTGGTCAGGCGGGAGCCTGTCGAGCCAAACCTGCTGCTCAGACCAGAGGGCGCGATGCAGTTGGGCCGCCTCTCCAACCGGGCCTGGCGGCGTCCCCGGGTCGGTCAGCTCCTCGAGGACGCGGTTTGCGATCAAAATGGGAGGCGCCGCCACGTCTTCCTTGGCCAGCCAGCTGATCGTCTCGCCAGTCTCCGTCGCCGGCAGCTCCTCGGGGAGAGAGACGAGGATCAGGCCGGTTACCGACGGGTCGCGGAGGATCTCCTGCATGATCTCGGCCTGGACTCGGATCCGCCCAGAGGGCACGAGCTCGGCGATGGTCACGGGAGCACGGAGGAACGATCCGATCTGGCCGGTGGGCGGCGCATCGGCGATGACTATGTCCCATCGATCCTCCCGAACCTCCCAGATCGCCTTGCCAATGGTGATGATCTCCCGAATGCCTGGGGCGGTTGTTGCCAGGGCGTCGAATGCCCGGGCCAGGGGCCCGAATCTGGTGAGACCCTTGATATTGAGCTGAAGGGAGAGATATTCGAGGAGGGCATCGGAACGCACCATCTGCATGGCGTGGAGCCCGGGCCGCAGCTCTGTGGGCTCGAACTCGAGGGGGCCGGTCCCGAAATGCGCGGAGAGACCTCCGGGGGAGCCCATCTCCATGGCCAGAACACGCAAGCCACGGCGCTGGGCAAGCAGAGCGAGGCCGGCGCTCACCGCCGATTTGCCCACTCCTCCTTTGCCCGAGACGAGTACGAGACGTTTCTCCAGCATGAAGCCAGCAGGGCTAGCCGGGCCCGCCGAGGGGTATGCGAAGGACGAGCTCTCCATCCTCCACGCTCCAACTGGCACTCCCGATGAGCGCGTAGTCGGTGTAGTCGGCCTCCGCCCGCTCCACGAAGAGTCTGCGCTCGTCGCCCGCGACGGGGGGGAGAGGCCGCTCCTTCACCGCGGCGGCGCGCTCCTTGTAGCGCACGAGCATGGCATCGACATCGAATTGGGCCATGGGAAGACGTTATACGTTCTGCGTCCGTTCTACGTGGTGCCTGCCCTCTCCCGGCGCTGCTCGGATTTCCGCTCACTCACCAGCCGCTCCAGGTCGACATCGCTGTAGTCGACATAGCTCATCGCATCGGCGATCAGATTGTGTCCCGCTACGTCCCGGATCGCCCGGTGCATCTCGTGGGCGACCCGTCGATAAGCAGGATGCCCTGCCGCCTGGCTGCGCAACTCGATGAGATGGAATGCCTGCCTCGGGTTCATCTCCATGACAAAGCGCACGTTGAAGGCGAACGGCACCACGTACTGGGCCACTTCCGCCCCCAGGTCCTTTCTCAACTCCTCGTAGAAGGTGAGCGACCGGGCCATCATCCGATCCCATTCGTCGGCGAACCCCAATTCCTCGACCACGGGCGGCAGGTCGTGGCCGAGACGTGTCGTGTAACGCTGCCACTCCAGTGTCATGAGGCGATGACGCTGGAGGTCGCGAAAAGCGCCGATGTCACAAGTGACATCGAATCGATAGGTGGTCCGCTCCATGGCCCGCCCCGGTTTGTGGCGCCGATTGGCTCGGTCACCCACGAAAGAGGTGATGATTCCCGCCCGCTCGGATTGTGTCATCGACCTGGCCATCCGGAGCAGTTCCGCATCCGGCAGCTCTGAGACCGCATAGAGGGCAGCGGCCGCGATCTTGATTTCCGCATCGGGATCCCAGTCGACGAGTGTCACCGATGGACCCAGGTCGGACGGCGATCGCAGACCGCCGGCTCTCTGCTCGAGATCCGACCGGACATCTTCGAGGTATCGGGACCATCGCACCCCACGGTCGTCCAGGTCGACCCTGGTGAGGAACGATGGGATGACCTTTCGAAGCTCGCCCAGCATCATCTCTCCGTACTCCTGGACTTCGCGGAGAGGATTGGCCCGCATCCTGACCAGGGACATCTCGTAAGCCTGGCCAGTCCCGTAGATGCCGACGTTGGACAGAGTCGACACGGGGAGCAGGCCGCGCACCGTATCGCATGCCTTGGCCCGAATCGTGGCATTCCAGACCATCGTCGAGTCGTCTTCACGCCGAGGGTGCCGCTCCTCGAAATGGGTAATCATCCGGGCCACCATGCTCGAATACGTTTCGAAAACTCGCTCCATATGGGCGAGATAGCGGGGCGCGTGTGTCGACTCGCCGATCTCGGGAGGGACGTGATACCTGTAGCGGTCTCCCAGGCGTGCGTCGTATCTGATGTAGCGGGTCGACTGCTCGAGATAGGCGGCGAGCCGGCCCCACTCCAACACCTTGGTCAAGAGATTCGAGGCCTGTTCACAGGCGAGATGGGCGCCGCCCAGTTGGGCAACGGAGTCGTCCCCGTAATCGAAGAAGACCCGCTGATAGAGCTGCTCGGCGTTGCGGGTCGAAACCAGCGGATCCTCGTCCAGACCCTGGGCCATGGTGTCGATTCCGGATTCCGGGTCGGCGACGAACTCGTCGAGGAAGAGCCGTCGCAGCGACTTGGCCGACCTCGAATAACGCGCAAAGAGCGCCCCCTTGACCACCTCGGGGAGGTTGATCAGCCCGAATACGGGGAGGTCGAGATTGGTGAAGAATCGGCGCAGGACCGCTTCTTCCTCGGTGGTGAACTGCTCCTGGTGGTACGGCGTCACGGGTCGGCGATTGTATGCCTGGAAACTGGCGGCGCCCGGTTACCGTTTTAGGGCAGTGGCAGTCTTTCTTGTGCGTCTCGGTGTGTTCATACTCTCGGCCGCCGCTATCGGCATTGCCTTGATCCCGATCCTCGTTCTCATCGACCTGCTCGACGGAGGAACCGGATGGGGCCTCTGTCCTCAAGGGATCGAGGCATGCAGCAACCCCTACACCACGGCTGCCGAGTTCGGGATCCTGCTCACTCTGGGGTTGTTCCTGTCAGTGCTGGGCATACGGCTCTTGATGAAGCTCGCGAGGCGGCTCCGGTCAGACGACTACCAGGTCAGTCAATGAGCGGGGGTCACCGCTTCGGCCTCGATTGACGCCTGGTCGGTCTGCTTCGTCACCACGATGAAGATCGCGACGAGGATGAGAAGTGCGCCGGCCCAGCCGGCCGCAGAGAGCCTCTCACCCAGGACCACCCATGCCGTCGCGACCGCGAAGGCGGGCTCGGCGGCCAGCACCACAGCTGCGGTGGTTGCGCCGACGACGGTCTGAGCCCAGATCTGGAGCACGAAGCATCCGGCGCTGGCGCCGATCCCCGTTATCAGCAGCGCCCCCCAGACCGAGGTCGGGGGTAGGACCGGCCCTTCGATCAACAGGGCAGCCGGGAATGCCAGCGCCGAGGTGACCGCCAGTTGGACAGCCGTGAACGGGACCACTGGATGGTGAAAGGCGAGGCGAGACAGGATCACGATGTGCATCGAGAAGGAGAACGCGCAGGCCAGGGTCAGAAGATCCCCGCGCTCGAAGCTGAGCCCGTCGGCTCCGGTGATCAGTATGAGGCCCCCGAAGGACATCGCGGCGGCTCCAACGGCCCACCAGGTCGGCGGCCGACGTGCGAACAGGGCGGCGAGAAATGGCGTGATCACGACGTATAGGCCGGTGATCAGGGCCGAGTTGCTGGCGCTGGTCTCGGTCAAGCCGGCGGTCTGGAAGGTGTAGCCGCAGAACAAGGCGAGCCCGGCCAGTGTGCCGTGCCACCAGATCCTCCGGCCGCGGGGGAGGGCGAAGATGGAGAGCAGTAGTGCGCCGAGGAGGAAGCGCCAGGCCACGAAAGTCAATGGTGGGACCTCGGCCACCGCCGACTTGACCACCACGAATGTCGCGCCGAAGACGAAAGACGCCGCCAGCAAGGCAAGGATCGCCCGGCTTCGATTGGACCTGAACATGAGCGGAGGCAGGGTAGGACAGGGGCCGAAGACGCTCGTGCCTCTGCGACGTCGGGTTCCCAATACGATTCCCGCCCATGACGCTGCGCAGAGCCGATGGGTCGGTCCCGTCTCGAGCCGGGAAGGGGAAGGCACGCGCCATCCTCAACCGGCTCCGCCGTCGCTATCCGGACATCGGGACCGCCCTCGACTACGAGTCACCGTTCCAACTCCTCGTCGTCACGGTCCTCTCCGCGCAAACGACGGATGAGAACGTGAACAAGGTGGCGCCGATTCTCTTCGAGGCCTACCCGACGGTCACGGACCTCGCCGAGGCCGACCCTGAGGAGGTCGAGAAGATCGTCTACTCCACCGGCTTCTATCGGCAGAAGACCAAGTCGATCATCAAGCTGGCCCAGGGCATCGAGGAGATGTTCGATGGTGCAGTTCCCATGGACCTCGACGAGCTGGTCAAACTCCCCGGAGTTGGTCGCAAGACCGCGAGCGTGTTGCTCGCCGAGGCATGGGACGTGCCCGCGATCGCGGTCGACACTCACGTGCGGCGGGTCGCACGCCGTCTGGGTCTGACCGATCAAACCGACCCGGTGAAGATCGAGCGAGACCTCATGGCCCTGTACCCCAAGAGCGACTGGTCAGGCCTCTCGATGCGGATCATCCAGTTCGGACGTGACGTATGTGATGCCAGACGCCCGTTGTGTGGGCAGTGCGAGCTGTTCAGCCTGTGTGAGTTTCCCGATCGGTACGTCTTCGCACACAAACCACCTCCAGGGTGACCGACGCCCGGATCGCCAACCGGGCCATCCTCCGGATCGCCATCCCGGCTCTGGGGACCCTGGCGATAGACCCACTTCTGACGCTCATCGACACCGCCTTCGTGGCGCGTGTGGGGGTCGACGAGCTGGCGGCGCTGGGGGTGGACACCGCGATCCTCGGATTCGTTTTCTTCGGCTTCAATTTCCTCGCCTACGCCACGACCCCTCTGGTGGCGCAGGCGCTCGGTCGAGGGAACCAGGCAGAGGCACGCCGGTGGGTCGGCGATGCCTTCGTCCTCGCCGCTCTCCTCGGCCTCGCCGCTGCAATCGTGGTCGAGGTCCTCGCGCCGTGGTTTGTGGGCTTGATGGGGGCCGGGGAAGACGTAGCCGGCCCGGCCGTTGCCTATCTCCGGATCCGCGGCATCGCCACCCCCGCGGTCTTGCTGGTCACGGCCGGGCACGGCGCTTTCCGCGGCTACCAGGACACCCGAACCCCACTTCGAGTCGCGGTCGGGATCAATGTCGTCAATCTGGTGATCGATCCTCTGCTGATCTTCGTCGTCGGCCTGGGCCTCGAGGGGGCAGCTGTCGGCACCGTGATCGCCCAATGGGTCGGGGCGTTGTGGTTCCTGCAGCTGATCCGCTCCCGGCGGATGGCCGACCGGCCCGCGGGTCTCACGAAAGCCCTACCCACCATCCTGGCTCTCGCTCGGAGCGGACTGCTGGTGTCGGTCCGGACCGGCTTCCTCCTTCTCGGCCTGACGTTCGCCGCGGCGACCGCGACGAGGCTCGGCCCTGCAGAGATTGCCGCCCACCAGGTCGTGATGCAGGTTTGGCTGCTGGCAGCCATGATCGCCGACGCGTTCGCCATCGCCGGTCAGGCCATGGTGGCCGACGCCGTTGGTGCGGGGGCTGGGAGGGTTATCGACCACCTGTCGGCCCGCCTCTTGGGGTGGGGGGCGATCACCGGCCTGTTACTGATGGGGGCATTTGTCCTTGGGGGTTCCGCTCTCGCCGGCCTGGTCGACGATCCCATCGTGGGAACGCTGGCAGTGTCGGCGGCCGCAGTGGCAGGGTGGACAATGCCAATCGGAGCGCCGTTGTTCGTTGCCGACGGCATTTTCCTCGGTCTCCTCGCATTCGGGACGATCATCGTCTCGACCGCGCTCGGGTCGGCGGTGCTGGTGGCGCTCATCTCACTGACGCCGTTGGGAGGGTCACTCGACGGGATCTGGTGGGCGATCGGGGCGATGCTGGCCGCTCGCGGGCTCGTGTTCGTAGTCGGCTACAGGCGAGCGGTGCGGACGGCTCTCAGGTCCTGACCCCGCGTCTCGGGGAGGAGCAAGGTGAGGAAGGCGGCGATGACCATCCCGATCCCGAGGATCGACACCGTCTGGGAGAGCCCGAAGCGATCGATTGTGAAGATCCCGAGGATCAACCCGAGACCGGACCCCACCAACCCAAGGTTGGTCGCTGCCGTGTTGGCACTGGCTCTGAGCCCGGTGGGAAAGAGCTCCGTCCGGTGAGAGCCGCCGGCCGGGACGAACGCGAACGTACCGAACGACGACACCATGACCCCGACGACGATCAGTGGGATCGAGTTGGACCAGTAGATGACCAGACCACCTCCGACGGCGAGCAGCAGGCTCACCACCGTGGTCCTTCGCCTACCCCAGGCGTCGGCCAAGTGCCCGCCGACAAAGAAGCCGAGTCCTCCCAATGTCCCGCCGAGTAGGGCGATAAAGACAGTCGATCCCGTGCTGAGCCCGAGGTATTCGATCATTCGCGTCGTGGAGAACGCCAGGGCGACCGCCGAGAATGCGGAGACGAGGAAGGCGATGATCACAACCACCCAGAAACGGCCGGCCCATTCCCCGGTGGCGAGATCTCGCCAATGCCGCTCCTCGTGGTCCTCGAGAAAGATATGGCTCTCTGGCACATTGCGAATGAGGAAAGGCATTACCAGGAGGGCGAGGGAGATCATGAGGTGCGGTATCCGCCAGCTTTGACCGCCGCCGTCAGCGAGGGGAAGGGTCATGAGGGCGAGGCCGCCGCCGAAGGACACGGCCGCTCCGTAGAAGGAGATTGCATAGGCGCGGATGTGAATAGAGGTTTGCTCAGCGAGGAGGACGATGGCCAGACCTCCCATGGCCGCAGTGCCGGTGCGCAGGATGGCCTGCGCCACCCCGAATTGCCAGGCCTCGAACGCGAGACCGGCCACCGTCCCACCGAATATCACGAGGGTGAGGGCGAACAGGAAGGGCCGCCTTCGCCCCCTGTGGTCACCGAGCCACCCGAGCGGAAGGGCGGCGAAGGCGGCCATTCTGGCGAGCCCGAGCAGCAGGCTCATCTGGCCTTCGGTGAGCCCGAGACCGGCGCGGGTGAACGGGAGCGTCGCCGCCGCCTGAGACTGGGCGAAGCCCTGTATGACCCCGGCCGTCCAGATGATGAACACGATTCGGCGATCGGCCGAGGTGAATCTCTCCACCGGGAGCAACGGGCTCAGAACGCGTTGCAACCACGGTGCCACGAGTCGAGAGTAGAGGGGCACGCGTGCGATCATCCCCACACTTCGGCTAAATCCCCGGTGAACCAAAGTGTTCGACAACGTCGACTCGGCCGCCTACATCGTCCAGATACTGATCGCATTCGGCGCGGGGATCATCTCGTTCGTATCGCCGTGTGTGCTGCCCCTGCTACCCGGCTATCTGTCGATGATGTCGGGATATTCCGCCAGTCAGCTCGAGGAGGGGGACGTGTCCACGGCCCGGATGACCCGGGTCATCCTGCTTTTCATCGCCGGCTTCACTGCCGTCTTCGTGGCCCTGGGCGCGATCGCCACGGGTCTTCGAACCTGGCTGGTCCAGAACCTCACCACATTCACCAGGCTGGCTGGGCTGACCGTGATCGTCTTCGGGATCATGATGGTGGTCATGGCGGTCTCCGATCGCGGGCCGCTCGCCACGATGGGGAGGGAGCGGAGGCTCGACGTCCGGCCCAGCCGCCTTGGGGGATGGGCTCCTCCGGTGATGGGGGTGGCATTCGGCTTCGCATGGACTCCCTGTATCGGCCCGGTGCTCACGGTGATCCTCGCGACTGCCTCCCTCCAGGAGACCCTCGGTCAGGGCGTGATGCTCCTTTTCGCCTACTCCCTCGGGCTTGGAGTGCCATTTCTCCTCGCCGGTCTCGGCTTGTTCAAGTTGTTCGGGCGTCTCAAGCCATACCTGCGACCGATCAACATCGTCTCGGGGATGCTGTTGACCCTTTTCGGCATCGTCATGGTGACCGGCAATGTGGGCACCCTGTCAATCTGGTTTTCTGATCTTCTCCTCTCGATACCGTTCCTCCGTGACCTGGCGACTATCTGAATGAGACCCACCGAGCCCCATCTCGCCCCCTTGGTTCCTGAGTTGATCTGGTTCGGAGGGGCCGATGCGATTCGGTTCCTGAATGACCTGATCAGCCAGGAAATCGGCGATCTGGAGCCGGGAGCAGTCCGTCGGTCGTTGCTGCTCACCCCGCAGGGAAAACTGGACCACATCATTTGGGTGCTCCGCGGGGAAGCCGAAGTCGGTCTGATCGTCGAGGACGGTCGGGGGGAGGATCTGGCCGCCAAGCTGAGCCGATATCGAATCCGGGTCCAGGTCGACATCGAGTCGTCTCTCCTCGATCCCTGGCTGGTAGTTGGCTCGTTCCGAGCTGAGACAGGCCGGTGGACCGGCGATCGTTCCAACCTTGTCGCCGACCTGTCCTGGTCGACGATGCCGCGATCGCTGGTGGTGGGCGAGCGGCCGGCTTTGCCCACGTTGGAGGTCGAGGATTACGAGGCGCTCCGCATCGAAGCTGGTGAGCCGCTCATGGCTGTGGATGTCACCGACGCCACGATTCCCCAGGAAACCGGTCTCGTGGGAGAGACGATCTCCTTCGACAAGGGGTGTTTCCTCGGTCAGGAGCTGGTGGCCCGCCTCGACAGCAGGGGAGGGCGGGTCAACCACCATCTCCGCATCCTCAGGTTCGAGGCAGCGGCGGCGGAGGTGGGCGTCCCTGTGATGAAGGGGGATGAACAGGTGGGCGTGCTCAGTTCGTCCGCCGGTGAAGTCGGATTGTCACTGCTGCGTCGTGGGGTCGAGCCCGGGGAGAGAGTGACAGCGGGTGATGTCGACGCTGTGGTGGAGGCGGTGCCCTAGGGGGATGTGCTGTCGCCCTAGGAATCCCTCGTGCGTTGTTTCTCGTACCGGGTTCGAGCCCTTTCATGAGCCTCGGCAAGGAGGTCCTTCACCGTGTTCGCAGTATCGGGTCCTGGATTGAGGACGCTCACCCAGGATTGCTGTCCGTAGACTGGATGGGGTAAGACCTTGTCGAGGACGGCGTAATCGATAGCCGACGCATCCTTTGACGAGGTTTGCTGATCGAATGTGTCCCGGCCTACCCACGCATTCACTCTGTACACCCCGGTGCGATTCAGATTTGAGGCCTCATCGAACCCCGGGTAGTCGTTGGTGACGATCGTCGCGTAAGGGAGACGTCTCTCGGGCACCGTGATGCCATCAGGGTCGTAGAAGAAGAAGGTGTCGCCCCACGCCACCTCGGGGTCACCGTTGTCCTCCGACGCCACGACAACCACGGTCCCTTCCAAGTCTGATGTCACGAACTCGATGACGTCGTCTTGCGTCATTTCTTTGACGATAGGCGAGATCATGGCGCCCGGTCAGGTGAATCGATCGGGCGCCGGTCCTGGGTGGACCAGCGGTGCCGGAGGCGGGACTCGAACCCGCACGCCCTTGCGAGCAATGGATTTTGAGTCCATCGTGTATACCAATTTCACCACTCCGGCCTGCTGTGAAGCGCGTGAGAGGTTAACGCTATCGCCGATCTTGGAGATACCCTGCGAAGGTCGTGAAGCGCATCCATCGCCGCCTCTTTCGTCTGAACGACAGGATCGAATCGCTTAGCCGCGAGTTGCGTTTGGTGAATGCCGAGCTCTCCAACCACCGCTCCATCGACGAGGATGCCCAGCGCGATGCGGTGGTCGGCAACTACATCGATCGTGAAGAGGCCGGGCGAACTGCCGGCGACGTACGTCGATTCGAGCGGACGGCTTTCTATCTCCGGGTCCGTCGCGCCAAGCTGATCAAGACACGGGACAGGCTGCTCACCCGTCTGCCCGACTGATCGGGCACGCCGCTACCGTCAGGCTGGTGCCCACACTCGCCCTGATCGACGGCAACTCCGTCGCCTATCGGGCCTTCTACGCCCTTCCGGAGGACCTGGCAACCAAGAGCGGTCAGGTGACCAACGCCGTGTTCGGCTTCACCCGGATGCTGATCAGGCTGCTCAAGGACTACCACCCCGATGGGATTGCTGTCGCCTGGGATGTGTCCCGACAGACCTTCCGAACCGAGTCCTATCCCGCCTACAAGGCGCAACGGGAGAAGGCGCCCGACCATTTCCGGAGCCAGCTGCCATTGATGGACGAGGTCCTCCAAACGCTGAACATCACCCAGCTCCGCGCCGAGGGCTTCGAGGCGGACGACATCATCGCCACGCTGACCAGGAATGGGGTGGCCGCCGGGTGGGAAGTCCTCATCGTCACTGGTGACCGCGATGCATTTCAACTGATCGAGGGATCGGTGAAGGTCGTCTACACCCGTCGCGGGATCAGTGACATCGTGCTGGCGGATGAGGGCTACGTCGAGGAGAAGTACGGCATCAGGCCCGACCAATACGTGGAATATGCGGCCCTCAGGGGCGACACCTCGGACAACCTGCCGGGGGTTCCCGGTGTCGGGGAGAAGACTGCCTCACGGCTCATCGCCGACCACGGTGATCTCGACACTCTCTTCCTGTCAGTCACCGAGCTGACCCCAAAGCTCCGGGAGAATCTGTCGACGCACCGCGAGCAGGTGTTCCTCAACCGGGAATTGATGCAGCTCATCGACGATATGGATCTCGGGGTCGAGATCGAGGAGCTCCGCACCAGGGAATGGGACAGGAATCAGGTCAAGGACCTGTTCGACAGTCTCGAGTTCCACTCGATGTGGAACGACCTGGAACAGGCGCTCCCGTCGGCGGCCACCGAATCCGAGCTGGTCGAGGTCGAGTCGTCGCTGGTGACCTCGCCCGATCGGGTAGCCGCAATGGCGAAAGAGCCCGTCCTCGTCGCCGGGCTCGTAAGCGATGGCGGTGAGCCGTTCGGGCTCGCGGTCTCCACAGGACCGGGGGAGGCCGCCGTGGTGCCCTTCGATTCTGCCGGCCCTCTCCTCGACGCCCTTGAGAGCGGGCAAGCCGCTCTTGCCGGTCACGATGTGAAAGACCTGGTGCGGGTGTTGCTCGAGCTGGACCGCGACGTGGATCGGCTCGCGATGGACACCGCGCTCGCCGCCTACATCGTGAATCCATCACAACGCACCTACGACCTCGAAGAGCTGGCGGATCGGTTGCTCGGCCTGGAGCTGGTGTCACCTGATGACGACGCGGCAGGCATCGGGACATTGCCGTTCGACAGCGGGCCGGACCTGGAAACCGAAGGCCGCAGAATCGAAGGCGTGCGGCGTCTGGTCGAAGTCATGCGTGCCGAGCTGTCTGATCGGGAGGAAGGCGAGCTCTTCGAAGAGTTCGAGCTGCCCTTGATCCCTGTCCTCGCCCGAATGGAGCACGCCGGCATCGCCGTCGATCGCGCCTACCTCGAGAACATGGGCGCCGACCTACGAGAGAAACTCACCACCCTCGACGCCCAAATCCAGGACCTGGCCGGGGAGCAGTTCAACGTAAATTCCACCGACCAGCTGCGTTACGTCCTCTTCGAGAAGCTGGCGCTGCCAGTCACCAAGAAGACCTCCACTGGCAAGCCCTCCACCGACGCCTCGGTGTTGAAGAAACTGGATCACCCGGTCGTCGCTGCGCTCCTCGAGTACCGGGAGTACGAGAAGCTCCGAGGGACGTATGTGGATGGGTATCTGCCCTTGGTCGACGCCGATGGCCGGATCAGGACCCGGTTCAACCAGATGGCGGCGACGACGGGGCGTCTGTCCTCCGATCGCCCGAACTTGCAGAACATCCCGATACGGTCCGAGTCGGGTCGCACCATCCGTCGTGCATTCATCGCCGGGGAGGGAGCCGAGTTTCTCGTTGCCGACTATTCCCAGATCGAGCTACGGGTGCTGGCTCATATGAGTGGGGACCCGTTCCTGGTGGAGGCCTTCCGCTCCGGCTCCGACATCCACACTGCCACCGCCGCCCGGGTTTGGGGCTTGTCCGAGTCGGACGTGACGGCAAACCAGCGTCGCACCGCCAAGATGATCAACTTCGGTCTGCTCTACGGCATGGAAGCATTCGGCCTGGCCGACCGTTTGGGCATCTCCCGGGACGAGGCACAGCAGCACATGGACGCCTACTTCTCCCAGTTCGTCCAGGTCAGGGAGTTCATGTCGGCTGTCGTGACCCAGGCCCGGAACCAGGGCTACACCACGACCCTCTTCGGTCGAAGGCGCTACCTGCCGGAACTGAAGTCGGACAACTTCCGGATCCGTCAGATGGGTGAGCGGATGGCGTTGAACGCCCCGGTCCAGGGGACCGCCGCCGACATCATCAAGAAGGCGATGATCGATCTCGACGCCAGTCTGAGGTCCGAAGGGCTTGCTTCCACGCTGATCCTCCAGATTCACGACGAGCTGATCCTCGAGAGCCCTGTCGATGAGCTGGAAGTCGCAGAAAAGCTGGTCGTGGGGACGATGGAAGGAGTCGTCACACTCGCCGTGCCACTCGAGGTCGATGTGGCCACCGGCCCTGACCTGGCCAGCGTGAAAGGCTGAAACGCCCGTCAACAGCCAATCCATTGGCGGTTGTGGACAAACCTGCGTACACTCACCGAGCCTGTGGACCCAGCGTTTACAGAGTTCCCTTCGGAGGTAACCACTCACACATGACCAGCGAGCCACAAAACGCGCCCGCGAGCGCTCCCGATACGGAGAGCGTGGAGGCGCCCGAGACCACCGAGCCGGAGACACAGATCTCCGTCGACGTGGAGGAGCCCAGCGAGGCTCCCGAAGAAGTCGAAGTATCCGGCCGTGAGGCCCTCGTCGCCCCGGACCTGAGCGACCTTCCCGATGACATCGCCGATGATTTCGAGCGCGCCATCGAGGCAACGGTTCTCGAGTTCAAAGAGGGCGACATCGTCGAGGGCACCGTCGTCAGCGTGGATGCAGACGGGGCCATGATCGACATCGGTTACAAGTCCGAAGGGCTCATTCCGACGCGCGAGCTCTCGATAAGGAACAACGTCGACCCCAACGACGCGGTCAAAGTGGGGGAGCGGGTGGAAGCCGTCGTGCTCAACAAAGAGGACGACGAGGGTCGGCTCATCCTCTCCAAGAAGCGAGCGATGTACGAGCGTGCCTGGGGGAGGATCCAGGAAGTCGCCAAGGAAGGTGGCACGGTCGACGGGACGGTCATCGAAGTGGTCAAAGGTGGTCTGATAGTCGACATCGGCCTCCGCGGGTTCCTGCCGGCCTCGCTCGTGGACATGCGGCGAGTGCGTGATCTCGACCCCTTCATCGGCGAGAGCATCACTGCCAAGGTGATCGAGCTCGACCGGGCGCGAAACAATGTCGTCCTATCCCGCCGTGCCTACCTGGAAGAGGCCCAGGCCGAAGAGCGCAACGCATTCCTCGACGGCCTCGGCGAGGGTGAGGTCCGCGACGGAGTCGTGTCATCAGTCGTCAATTTCGGGGCCTTCGTCGACCTCGGGGGGATGGACGGCTTAGTCCACGTCTCCGAGCTCTCCTGGCAACACGTCAATCACCCCGGGGAGCTGGTCAAGGTAGGGGACAAGGTGCAGGTCAAGGTCCTCGAGGTCGATCGCGATCGGGAGCGGATCTCATTGTCCATCCGACAAACGAGCGACGATCCGTGGGATGTTTTCGCCCGTGAGCACGAAGTCGGCGATGTGATCGACGGCC
Organism: Acidimicrobiia bacterium; assembly: GCA_040510135.1. Classification (GTDB taxonomy): domain Bacteria; phylum Actinomycetota; class Acidimicrobiia; order Spongiisociales; family ZC4RG35; genus JARDZU01. The sequence continues at coordinate 33,492 of JBEVJN010000098.1, forward strand.
TCGTGACCAAGACGGTGCCGTTCGGCGCTTTCGTTTCCGTAGCCGACGGAGTCGAAGGGCTGGTCCACGTGTCCGAGATCGCCAGTCATCGGGTCGAATCGCCGGAGCTCGAGCTGTCCATAGGCCAGCAGGTCAAGGTGAAAATCACCGAGAAGGAAGACGAGCGCCGCCGGATCTCGCTGTCCATCAAGCAAGCCTCTCCAGACTGGAAGGAGAGGGAGGCTCAGATGGAGGAACAGAAGAAGGGTCGCCGCCGGCCACAGAAGGAGTTCGAGCGTGAGTTCGGCCCTTCGGAGGAGGAGCGGCCCCCGATGCCGGTCGATGCCTCGCTCGAGGCGATTCTCCAGGAGTTGAAGGAGCGCGGCATCGGCCGTAAGTGACCCCGGGGTCACACCACCACTAACCAGGTTCAACTGACACGCGGCTGGCCCGCATATGGGGCGACCGAACTATGGAAAGTGCGGGGAAAAGCTCAAGACTCATCACATACGGTCCGAATCATTCCTGTGGAATCGGACTTGAAGCACCGGGATGGCGCCTGCCCGTCGGTAGCATGCCTCGAGGCCTGCTCCCAAAGCGGGACGGCGGCATTCCCAGGGGACATACGAAGGGGACTCAATGGGTAGGAGAGCCATCGTGTTGCTAGTGGCCTTGATACTGGCCGGACTGGCAGCCTGGGCGGTCTGGAACTATCTCCAGAACGTCGAGAATGAAATCGTGGAGGGCCAGGAGATCGTCGAGGTCTACCGCGCCGGCCAGCCAATTGCGGAAGGCACAGATGGAGCGATCCTCCTGTCCGACTTCAACAGTGGCGGCGAGCTGATCACACTCAGCGAGGACCAGGCCGAGGACGTGCCCGTGGGCGCCATCACCACCGCCGAGCAGCTGAATCAGGTGCTCACCGATCGTGTCGCTGCCGGCCCGATTGCCGCGGGGTCGATCCTCAACGAGTCACAATGGGCCGCGATCACGGTCAATGTGGTCCCGCTCGCCGAGGAGATTCCCTCGGGCAAGCAGGCCATGACGATCTCGACCGACAACATCAGGGGCATCAACGGATTCGTCGAGCCCGGTGACCGGGTCAACATGATCATCACCATCGACATCCCCGAGGACCTGCTCCCCGATGAGTTGGCTGGCATCGCCGAGGAGCCGGTAGCTCCGGAGGAAGGTGCCCCGACGGAGGCGGCGACTGCAACGGTCACCTACACCCGGTTTGTCCTGCAGGGTCTGCCGGTCATGGCCACCGGTCGTGACATCCGGCCTGAGGAGGGTGCTCCTGAGACGGTCGAAGTGGATCCGGAGACCACTAGTGACACCACTCCCGACGGTCAGCCCGTACCGGAGGAGGAGGAGCTGGGCAACGACACGACGTTCACTCTCGAGGTGACGCCCGAGCAGGCCGAGCGGATCGCCTACGCCACCGAGAACGGCTCGGTTTGGCTGACTCTGGTGCCCGGCGACTTCGTGGAAGTCGAAACCACCGGTGTGACAACTCTCAACTTGTTCGGCGGGAATCTGCTGGACGACATCTTCGGAAACTGACAGAGGTTCGACGATGACGATGGCTGAGCACAATCTGTTGGTCGTGGACAAAGACGATGATTTCGTCTCCTCGGCCAAGGAGCTCTTCGAGGGCCGGCTCCCGGTTGCTCGCTCCATAGAGGAGGCGAGTCACACCGCGGAGTCCGGTGAACTGAGGATGCTCCTGCTCGGTCCATCGTTCTCGAACGACGAGTCGCTCGAGCAGATCCGCAGCCTGCACAATCAGGACCCGGCGCTGGTCCTGATGATGGTGGCGGAGACGGTCACAGCCGATCTCCTCCGCGGTGCGATGCGTGCCGGCGTCTCAGATGTGATCGAGGCGCCGCTCGACGAGGCCAAGATCGAGGCCGCCATCGAGCAGTTCGGGCATGACGTGCTGAAGCGCCGCAGCGCCGCCAAGCCGACCCCAGAACCGGTTCGCACCGAGCAGGGCGCCATCGTCACGGTCACCTCAGCCAAGGGTGGGAGTGGCAAGACGGTCACCGCCACCAATGTGGCCCTCCTCCTCAACAGGATCCCCGACAAGAAGGTGGTCCTGGTCGACGCCGACCTGCAATTCGGTGACGTCTGCCTGCTATTGCAGCTCGAGCCGAGGTTCACGATGGTCAACGCGGCCCACGAGCTCCATCATCTCGACGTCGAGATGCTCGACTCCTTGCTGACCGAGCACCCGAGTGGCCTCAAGGTTCTCGCTGCTCCTCTCGAGCCCGCATTCGCCGACGACATCACCACCGCCGGCCTGATGCAGATGCTCGATCTCTTGCAGGAAACGTACGACTACGTGGTCGTTGACACCGCGTCGATGCTCGACGAGCTGATCCTGTCCCTGATCGAGAAGGCGGACCACGTGCTGATGGTGGTCGACATGGACCTCCCCTCGGTGAAGAACGCCAAGCTCGCCCTGGAGACTTTGCGTCTCCTCAAGTTTTCGACCCAGAACGTCCAGCTGGTCATGAACCGGAGCAACTCGAAGGCCAAGTTGGAAACCAAGGAAATCGAAAGCGCCCTGAAGATGCAGATCTCGGCCGCCGTCCCCTCGGATGCCGCGGTCCCGAACTCCGTCAACGAGGGTCGCCCCATCGTCGAGACCGATCCCAAGGGCAAAGTCGCCAAGGGTTTCGAGAGTGTCGCCGAATTGATCGCCGGAAAAATCCCCGAGAGCACGTCCAAGGGCGGGCTCTTCGGCAGGAAATAATGGAAGGTAGATAGAAGTGCCATCGCTTTCTGAGAGAGTCGCAGCCGCCAGGCAGACCGAGACACAAGACGTCAGCTCCAACCGCTCGGACGCCCTGGGCGAGCTACGCGGTCGTCTCCACTTCAAGGTGGTCGAAGAGCTCGGCCCAACCCTTTACGACCGTCAGATGTCGGACGCCGAGCTGCGTCTCCGCGTCCTCGAGATGTTGGAATGGGCAGTCGACCAGGAGCAGGGGCTCCCGCTCACATCCGCCGACCGACGTGCGCTGCTCAACGAGATCGCGTCTGACGTCCTCGGGTACGGGCCGATCGACCCGCTGCTCAACGACCCGGACATCACCGAGGTCATGGCCAACGGTCCCTACGACATCTACTTCGAGAAGCGGGGCAAGATCATCCTCTCCGACGTCAAGTTCGTCGATGAGGTGCACCTGCGTCGCATCATCGACAAGATCGTCGGTCAGATTGGTCGTCGTGTCGACGAGGCAACACCGATGGTCGATGCTCGTCTCCCCGATGGCTCCCGTGTCAACGCCGTCATCCACCCCTTGGCTATCGGTGGCCCCTTCCTGACGATCCGAAAGTTCGCGGTCGATCCCTACCAGGAGGCCGACCTCATCAACTTCGGCACCATCACCCAGCGTGTGGCTGACTTCGCCCGGGCGTGTGTCCGCGGCCGGCTCAACGTCTTGATCTCCGGTGGTACCGGCTCCGGCAAGACGACAACCCTCAACGTCATGTCCTCTTACATCCCTGGCGACGAGCGCATCGTCACGGTTGAGGACGCCGCCGAGCTCCAGCTCCACCAGGAGCATGTGCTTACGCTGGAATCGCGCCCAGCCAACATCGAGGGCAAGGGCGCCATCGCCATCCGCGACCTGGTCAGGAACACCCTGCGGATGCGTCCCGACCGGATCGTCGTCGGTGAGGTTCGTGGCGCCGAAGCGCTTGACATGCTCCAAGCGATGAACACCGGGCATGACGGCTCGCTGACCACGGTCCACTCCAACAGCCCGAGGGACACCCTTTCCCGTATCGAGACCATGGTGCTCATGGCGGGATTCGACCTCCCGGTGCGAGCCATTCGTGAGCAGATCGCCGCCGCCGTCGACCTGATCATCCACGTCTCCCGTCTCAAGGATGGAACCCGACGTGTCACCCATGTCACCGAGGTAGAAGGCATGGAGGGCGAGATCATCACCCTTCAGGACATCTTCCTCTTCGACTACGGGATGGGTGTCGATGAGGACGGTGTGTACAAGGGTCGCCTCAAGGCTACCGGGATCCGTCCCACTTTCTCCCAGGACCTCGAGAACCAGGGCATCAGGCTCCCCGCCGACCTGTTCGACCCCGAGCCGTTCGCGAGAGGCCGATGAATTTGAGACGTCTCTCTGCACTGGTAGCCGTGCTCGTCTTCGGGCTGAGCACCGCTGCCGTCGCCCAGACCTCGCCTCCCGAGGTCGAAATCGTGGACATCAACGGCTCGAGGTATGCCGAAGGCGGCCAGACCCAGATGGTGGTCGAGTTCCGCAATCTCCCCGAGGCCCCAAACCCCGCTCAGCTCTCGATCACAGTCGATGGGCAGCCCGTGTCCGATCTTGAAGTTGCCCCGCTGGGCGAGACCAGTGTCCCTGTAGGCGTGGTTCTGGTGATCGATACCTCCGGCTCGATGCTGGGAGCCCCGATGGATGCGGCCAAGTCGGCCGCCTCGAGCTTCATCGATCAGAAGCGCCCTGAGGACGCCATCGCCATCGTGAGTTTCGCTGACACCGCCGTCGTCCAGACCGGCTTCACCACCAACGCGGAAGTGCTGCACGACCGTATCGACGCCCTGGTCGCCGACGGTGAGACGGCCTTCAACGACGGCGTGATACTCGGGATGTCCCAGTTCGAGGGTGTAGCCGAGAACCAGCTGAACAACATGATCGTCCTGAGCGACGGCGAGGACACCGCATCGGTGGCCACCCCGGAGGAGGCAATCGCCGCAGTGGAGGCCGGCGATGCTCGTGTCTTCGGTGTGGCGCTCGAATCCCCTGATTTCAATCCTGACGCGGTCGCCGCCGTTGCGGAGGCGGGCGGCGGCTTGTTCCTCTCCACTCCTGATCCGGCCCAGCTGGATGGGCTCTACAGCCAGATCGGCCGTGAGATCAGCAACACACTGGTGGCCCGGTTCGTCTCGCCGGTGGCAGCACCCGGGGAGGCCGAATTCGCGGTGAGTTATCCAGGCGGATTGACCTCGACGGTTTCGGTCCCGGTCTCCGGCTACGCCACCACTACGACCATCGCTCCTTCGACGACCACCATCCCGGTTCCGATTTCCGGCAGCGTCGTCGAGAGCAGTTCTCCGCTGAGCATCACGAATCTGGCGCTGATCGCTGCAGCCGGGATCGGCCTCACTGCTTTTCTCTTCATCGTCATCCTGTTCGGACGCGACGAGGAGCAGGGTGGTGGGCGGTTCGCCAAGCGTCTCCAGGCCTACGGCCGCCGTTCACGTTCTGGCGAGGAGGAGAAGAAGCCGTTCCTGCAGCGAATCCCTGGTCTCAACCGTTTCAGCCAGGCCGCTGAGGAGGAAGTCCGCAAGCGCGGTCTCCTCTCCGGGGTGAATGCCGCACTGGAGCAAGCCAACGTCCCGATGTCGCCGGGGGAGGCCATCCTCGCCATGTTCGGTCTCTCCGCAGTCGGTGGGGTCTTCTTGGCCATCTTCATGTCGCCGCTGGTCGGGCTCATCACATTCGTCGTGCTCATCCTGGTCTTCACGATGCTGATGAGGCATGCCGGCAACCGTGAGCGGAAGAGGTTCGAGAAACAATTGCCCGACACCCTGACGCTCCTCTCCACGTCGTTGCGTGCCGGTTACTCGCTTCTCCAGGCCATAGAGGCCGTCTCCTCCGAGGCCCCCGACCCCACGGCCCGCGAATTCAGCAGAGCAGTCGTCGAGGCGAGGCTGGGCCGCTCGGTCCCCGAGGCACTAGATGGAATCGTCACCCGGACCGCTTCCAAGGACTTCGAGTGGGCCACGATGGCCATCGAGATCCAGCGTGAGGTCGGCGGCAACCTCGCCGAGGTGTTGCAGACGGTGGCGGACACCATGATGGCCCGCAACCGGCTCAAGGGTGAGATCAAGGCGCTGACTGCGGAAGGTCGGATCTCGGCCATAGTGCTCGGTTCCTTGCCCTTTGCGTTGGCCGGATTCCTCTGGTTCAACAATCGCGAATACCTGCAGCCTTTGCTCGATGCGACGTTGGGGCGAATCGCCATCGTCGCTGGTCTCGTCCTTATGGCCGGTGGAATTTTCTGGCTCCGAAAGATTGTGAACATCGAAGTATGAACATCACAGCACTAGACGGTCAGATGCTTGCCGTAGTCACGGTCTCGGCGCTGGTCTTCTTCATCATCGTTTGGGTGGGTCTTGGAGTGACCCGGGCCCGAGAGGACAT
>JBEVJN010000099.1:0-16897 GCA_040510135.1 Acidimicrobiia bacterium
GGCGCGACCGAACTGCTGCGCATGCAGAACGGAGGTTGCCACCCCGTCGACGGCTGCGGCGACGGCACCGGGTTCGCCGGAGCCGACTTCCAGTACCTGTCGGCCAACGTCGTACAGGACAGCAATGGTGAGACCCTGTTCCCGGCGTACTCGATCCAGAATTTCAACGGGGCCAGGGTGGCGTTCATCGGAATGACGCTCGAGGGCACCCCGACGATAGTCAGCCCGTCCGGTGTCGCCGGTCTGACCTTCCGAGACGAGGCCGACACCGTGAATGCTCTGGTTCCCGAGCTGAAGAGCCGCGACGTCGAGGCAATCGTCGTCCTCGTCCACGAGGGCGGGCAGCCAAACGAACTCGCGAACGAGACCAATATCAACCAGTGCCCCGGTGTCTCCGGGCCGATCGTCGACATCACGAACCGGCTCGACGATGAGGTCGACCTCGTCATCTCGGGCCATACCCACCAGCCCTACAGCTGCGTGATCGACGGCAAGCCCGTCACCAGCGCCTTCTCGTTTGGCCGGTTGGTGACCGACATCGACATGCGGGTGGATCGCGACACCAACGATGTCGTCCAGAACGGGATCACCATCAACAACCGGATCATCACACGCGACGTGCCGAAGAACCAGGGCATCACCGAGCTCATAGCTCACTATCTCGAGGTCGTTGCCCCTATCCGCGACCGTCCGATCGGCAACATCACGGCCGACATCGTCCGGACCAACGACGTCTCGCTGGAGCAACCTATGGGCGACGCAATCGCCGACGCGCAGCTTGCTGCGACTACCGGCGCCGATGTTGGCGCGGCCGTGCTGGCCTTCATGAACTCGGGTGGTGTCCGTGCCGAACTCACCTTCGCCAGCAGCCCTGTAGGTGAGGGCGACGGGGTGGTCACATTCGGCGAGGCATTCACCGTTCAGCCGTTCGGCAACTCGCTCGTCACGATGACGCTGACCGGCGCGCAGATCGAAACGGTGCTCGAGCAGCAATTCTGCGCGGTCAATGACACCGCGTTCCGGGTGCTCCTCCCCTCCACCGGCTTCCACTACACCTGGGACCTGTCGCAGGCCCAATTGGCCGACCCGAATTGCACGGTTGACGTGGTTACCGGGATCACACTGAATGGACAGCCATTGGTGGCCGATAACTCCTACCGGGTGACGGTAAACAGCTTCCTGGCTGACGGTGGCGACGGGTTCAGCGGTCTCTTGGCTGGGACGGACCGGCTCGGCGGCGCGGTCGACACCGACGCCTTCGAGGCTTATCTCACCGCGAATACGCCTCCGGGACTCTCACCCCCGGCGACGGACCGCGTAGACATGATGCCCTGAGGGTTTGGCGGTCAACCCCCGAGGGTCGAAAAGATCTCGTACACCATCCAGGCCGGCCAGAAGAACCCCTGCACGATTGACAGGAGGTATTCCCAGAAGACATCGGCTTGCTGCCAGTAGTAGACGAGAGCCCCGAAGATCCCGAGACCGTAGATCGCTCCACCGCCAACAGTCCCTGCATTGTTGCTCATAGCAGTGAGACTGTAGGTAGCGGTCTCGTGATCCTGGGGCCGAAAGTCCTCAAGCCCAGGGGTCGATCTCCCACACCCGCTGGCATGGGGATAAACACCCCTACGCCGAACGCCTCGGGTGGATAGGCTTGATCACCTAGGGCCAGGGACCGCGAAGCGGGGAGGCACATGACAGACGCGGTCAATCAGGGCGCGCCGGAAGCAAATCCATATCCACTCCCCGTCCGTTGGGTGCGTCCGCTCATCGACATGGTGGCGCGTGCGCCGGCGACCATCCACACCAAACTGCTTGCCGGCTTCCTCCTGAGCGCGCTGCTGCTCCTTGCCATGGGGGTGTTCAGCATCGTCGTGATCAACGCGATGAACCGGCAGATGGACCAGGTGATCGAGCTCCAAGAGCAACTGGAGCTCGCTCAGCAAGGGATCTATGCGGTTACCGCACAGAGCCATTACCGGGCGATGGCCCTGATCACGCAGGTCGACTCTTGGAACGACAAGATCGTACAGGCCAAAGAGAACTTCACGAACGACATGGAAGCGATCAGGGACGCGGCGGACGAGGAGCTGCTGGCCATCGTCGATCGAATCGAAGCGACCGATGTCCGGTACGCCGAGGCGAGCGAAGAAGTGCTGGCCCTGTATCAGGCCGGTGACATGGCGCGCGCCAACGATGTCCACATCTCGGCCGAGCACGAGATCTCGCACGAGCTGGAAGACGACCTGAACCTCATGATCGGATCGCTGGAGACAAGGATTGCCTCAGAGCTCGAGAACTTCCGGGGAAACCGCAGCTTCCTCACAGTGACCGTCGCCGCGTTCTCCGGGGTCAGCCTGTTCACCGCCCTGGCGATGGGAGCCATCCTGTCTTGGTCGCTGGTTAGCCCGGTGCGCAAGATCGATCTTGCGCTAGGCAGGATCGCCGACGGCGACTTCGACCAAGAGGTGGAGGTTCCCAACCGCGACGAGTTCGGGAGGCTGACTGTCAATCTGAACCGGACGAGCAAACAGCTTTCCTCCCTCTACGAGGGGTTGAGCGAGCTCAATTCGAATCTGGAGCAAACCATCGAAGAACAGGTCACCCAACTCCAGCGCACGGAACAGTTGAGGCGATACCTCTCCCCGCAGGTGGCCGACGCGATTCTCGCCGGGGAGCAACCGGTGGCCTTCGCCTCGGTCCGGCGCAATCTGACCATCCTCTACTCGGACATCCGGGGTTTCACCCAGATCGCGGAGCGGATGGAGCCCGAGGAGCTCGTCGATGCCCTGAACGAGTACTTCAGCGCCATGACCGACCTGGTTTTCTCCAACGGCGGCACGCTGGACAAATACCTGGGCGACGGCGTCCTGGCCTTCTTCGGTGACCCGATTCCGTTCGAGGATCACGCCGAACGGGCCGTGGCCACCGCCTTTGAGATGCTGGCCAGAGTGGAGGAGTTGCGGGGGACGTGGATGCGTTCTGACGAGGAGCTCTCCATCGGCGTCGGGATCAGCACCGGCTATGTCACCGTGGGCAACATCGGCTCGTCGACGAGGACCGACTACACCGTGGTGGGCAACCATGTGAACCTGGCTGCCCGGCTGGCTACGGCTGCAGAGCCGCGCCAGATCCTGGTCACGGAGCGGACGATGGCAGCGGTCCGGGACCGGGTCGATTGGGTTCCGGTCGAGGACCTGGTGATGAAGGGGGTGCAACGGCCGGTCAAGGTCTTCGCCCTGACTGCGAAGGCTCTCTCCACCCAGAGCGACGTATAGCCGGGCATGAAAATCGACTTCGAGCGGGCTACTCCCGCCGACGCCAAGCGCCTGGTAGCGGTTCAGATCGCAGCTTTTCACGATGATGCTCGCCTCTATCCAGGAGTGGAAATGGGCGGCCCTCCCGGCTACGACTCGGTCGAGGTGACGCTGGCCAAAATCGCCCGGGGGGAGATCCACAAAGTCTCTCTGGATGGCGAGATCATCGGTGGGATCACTGTCATCGATCAGGGTGCGGGGCACTTCCATCTCGACGTTCTCGCCATCGATCCCGCCCACCACAACAAGGGCTTCGGAACCCAGGCGATGGGGTTCATCGAGCTGACCTTCCCTGCCACCCTCTGGACACTGGACACACCGACGTTCGCAACTCGCAATCAGCACTTCTACGAGAGGCTCGGGTTTGAAAGGGTGGGCGAGACGGTGTTCCCGGACATCACGCTGATTCAATACGAGAAACGGCTGACCCAGGCAACAGGAGATGTACCAACCGGGACGTTCCCCGGACAGGAGACAGAGACGTTCCGGTGACTAAGGGGAACAGGTGACGGCAATCACCATCAGGGGAGGGACTCTCATATCCGCAAGTGATCAGCACAGAGCGGATCTAAGGATCGAGGACGGTCATGTCGTCGCCATCGGAGATGTTCCCGCCTCTGGCGACGAGATCGATGCAGGGGGTCTGCTGATAATGCCCGGGATGGTCGACACCCACGTCCATCTCATGGACCCGGGAGATACAGAGCGCGAAGACTTCATTCACGGCACCTCCGCCGCCGCGGCGCGTGGAGTCACCACGATCATCGAACACACCCATTCCCACCCCATCCGTTCCGTGAAGGACCTCGATGACAAGATCGGTCATCTCGCTGGACGGGCCAATGTCGACTTCGGGCTGGCAGCACACGTCTGGCCCGACATGGTCGGTGAAATCGCTGCCCTGGTCGAGGCAGGTGTCGCCTTCTTCAAGATCTTCACGTGTCATACGCACGGGGTGCCTGGGCTCGATACCGCACGGCTTGCCACGGCGCTCCGATCCATATCAGCCGTAGGTAGCCGCTGTCTCGTCCACAACGAAGACGAGGCGCTGACCGCCGACGCCGAGGCCCGCCTAAAGGCATTGGGCCGGGTCGACCCCGAGCTTCTGATCGAATGGCGGAGTCGAGAGGCGGAGCTCGTGGCGGTCGCTTCGACTGCCACCATCTTGCTCGGTGCTGGGGCTGTCGCCACCTTCGCCCACGTCTCCAATCCAGCAGTTCTCGACGTGATCGACGCCTTTCGCCAGCTCGGAGGCGACATCGCGGCCGAGGCCTGCCCCCAGTACTTTGCAATCGACGAGAACGAAGTTGCCGAAGCTGGTGCCCTTCGCAAATTCACGCCGCCAGCCCGAATCCGAGACGAGGGTGACCGATCGGCGATGTGGGATGCGGTACGCCTCGGCCGCTTCTCCCACTTCTCGACCGACCATGCGCCCTCCACTCTCCTCCAGAAGACCGGGACCGACTTCTGGGAAGCACCGTTCGGTCTTCCGGGGCTCGACACGACGCTGCCTTTTCTCATCGATGCCGCCCTCGCCGGCCACTTGAGCCTGAGCGAGATCGTCCGCCTCTACGCCACCGCTCCCGCCGCCCGATACCGGTTGCCGAAAGGCGTCATCGCGATCGGGGGCGACGCCGACCTGGTAATGGTCGATCCGGAGTCCACCTGGACGGTGCAGAACAAGGAGATCATCTCCAAGGCGGGGTGGTCGCCGTATTCCGGACGGACGTTTCGAGGCCGGGTGGTTGCCACCTACCTCCGTGGGGTGGAGATCGCCAAAGACGGGGCCTGCCACGACTTGCGAACCGGGACATTCATCCGTCCTAGCGGGGTTGATCGTCAGTAGGCCCCTCGCAGGCACTGATAAACACCGCGAGCGTCGAGGGAAAGGCGCCGGCCACCGACCCCGGGTTGGCATTCACTGACCAGCGCAACGACTCGATAGGCGCTTCCGTCGTGTCTGAAACGACCTTCTCGGCGCCGGGACAGCAGGTGGCAGCGAGTTATGATCCGGGTCGAATGTCCAGTCGTTCTCGCCTCTCTTGGGGAATTCTGGGCGACCATGGCTGACAGCACATTCGGATACGGGATCATCGGCTGCGGATGGGTGGCATCGGCCCACGCCTGGGGCGTTGCGGCCGGCGCCGTAGAGGGCGTTCGATTGGTCGCCGTCTCCGACCTCGACCTAGACAGGGCGACGAGAATCGCCGATCGCTTCGACGCTGGGACGGTCCATCAGGACTATCGAGAGGTCTTGGCACGGGGCGATATCACCGCGGTCTCTGTTTGCCTTCCAGATTTCCTCCACCATCAGGTCGTCATCGAGGCCGCCGCGGCAGGCAAGCACGTGCTGTGTGAGAAGCCACTAGCCATGAGCCCATCTCAGGCCGACGAGATGATCGCGGCTTGCGAAGCTGCGGGTGTGAATCTCGGACTGATCATGAACCACCGGTACGCACCGGACAACATCCGCACGAAGCACGCGATGACGGGTGGGGCGCTGGGAGAACACTTGATCGGGAGCGTGGTCCATTCGAGTGGGCTCACCGGGCCCCTAGACACCTCACCCTGGCGAGGCAAGATGAACCGAGCGGCGGGAGGTGTGCTGAGCACTCAGGCCATCCACTTCCTCGACCTACTTCTGTGGTTCATGGGCCCCGTAGGTTCCGTCGAGGCCATCACCGACACCCTGCATTGGGACATCCAGGACCACGAAGACACTGCGGTGCTTGCCTTGAGATTGAAGTCCGGCGCCCTCGCAACCTTGACCACCACCAACGGCAGCCCGATCATGGACGACTTCACCGGCACACGCTTGGAGGTCCACGGGAAGAACGGATGGGTCGTGCTGGAAGGTGACGTCTTGCGCCATTTCGAGAGCAAGAACCGATACGCCCTACCAACCATCGAAATGCCAGAGGCGCCTGCCGGTGCCAGTGAGATCGAGTTCGGCTTCGGTCATGTCTACGAGGTGCTCGATTTCATCCGCGCCGTACGGGCGGGCGAAGACCCCCCAGTGCCGGCTGCCGACGGGCGACACCTGATGGCCGTCATCGAATGCGCTTATCGATCGGCGGAACAAGGCGGGATGGTCGAGGTGGGGGAGACCGGGTCTGCCTATGCCGCTCCCCCACCGCAGGTTTCCTTTCTGTCCGGTCACGAGCAACCGCGGGATGGGCATTCGTGAGCTCGAACACAATGCGGGCAATGGTGGTGTCCGAGTTCGGTCAGCAGCCTGAGCTCACCGAGCTTCCACGACCGGTCCCCGGTGGCGACGAGCTCCTGCTTCGTGTGCGAGCTGCGGGAGTGTGTCATACCGACCTCAAGGTGCGAGATGGCCTGGTTCCAGACGTGCCGCTGCCGGTCACGCTCGGTCACGAGATCGCCGGTGAGGTCGAATCGGTCGGACCCGATGTCCAGCGGGCTTCAGTCGGTGACCGGGGTATCCCGTACGGTTATTGGACCTGCGGCAGATGCCGATTCTGCATCAGGGGACGGACATCGCTCTGTGAAGAGCTGGGGCTTCGCTATGGCTTCGGGCCAGTCGGCGGATACAGCGAATACGTGCTCGTACCCGAACGATTCTTCGTCCCAATTCCTGACAATGTCGCTTTGGACGATGCCGCGGTCGCATCGTGCTCCGTGGTGACCGCATATCACGCGCTCGCCAAGCGAGCCCGTCTCGCGACAGGCGAGACAGCGGTTGTCGTTGGAGCCGGGGGAGGAGTAGGACTCCACGCTGTGCAGTTAGCGCATCGAATGGGTGGGTTTGTCCTCGCGGTGGACATCGATCTCGGGCGCGAGAGCAACGCCGTGGAACAAGGCGCCAACGCTTTTGTCGTACCCGGCGGAGAAGGCTTCGCCGGCGCCGTTCTGGACCTGACCCACGGGCAGGGCGCCGACGTCGTCTTCGATGCGGTGGCATCGCATCTCACGATGACGGAATCGATCGCCTGTCTGGGATCAGGAGGAAGACTGGTGCTCGTCGGCTACCGGCCGACCGACCCATTCACCGCCGCTACGGCGGACATCGTCTTTCGTGAGATCGAGATCTACGGATCCCACTGGGCGACGATCACCGACGTGGTCGAGGTGGTCGAGATGATCGACCGGGGTCTGATCGATCCCATCGTCATTCGTGAGTTTCCGCTGGAGGAGGCGCCGGCCGCGCTCGAGCTCCTCGCCGTAGGCGGAGGACCGGGGCGTAGCATCCTGACCTTCTAGGGACGGGGCTCCGGCCCACCTACTGATCGAGGCGGCCGCACCTTGGCGATGAGCTCGATCTCGACTGGAATGCCCCCGGGGAGCACAGTTGTGCCGATGGCGGCGCGGGCGTGCACTCCTGCAGGCCCGAAGGCCGCCCCGAGCAACTCGGACGCTCCGTCGATCACCGCTGATGTGTCGGTGAAGCCGGGGGCGCAATTGACAAAACCGAGCACCTTGACGATCTGCTCGACCCGGTCCAATGATCCCAGGGCCGATTTCAGGCTGGCCAAGCAGGAGACTACGGACAGCCTCGCCGCTTCTTTGCCCTGGTCCAAGGTCAGGTCGCCGCCGACCTGCCCGCGCATGCTCACGTTGCCGAACTCGTCGAACGGCCCGTGCCCGGCGGTAAAGGCCAAGCCATCGGCAACAACACACCGCACGTACTGACCCAGTGGCTGGGGCGGGTCCCCCAAGTTGTACCCCAGCTCGTTAATTCGGTCTTCGACCCTCATGTGCGGCGACCCTCCATTCGTCTTGTAGGCGCCAGCTGCCGGATATCGAAGGCGGCGGGTTCCACGCCGAGCAGGCGCGACGCATTCAATCGCCCGAAGAACTCCGACCCCGACACCGCATGACTGAATACGTTGATAAATCTCTCAGCCTGCTCCGGGTCGGTGCCCAAGCGATCGTAGATCGTGTCGAATTCCGCCTCGGTCAGATCCGTGGGTCTGCCCTGGATCATCCACTGAAAGTTCGGCACCAGATCGAGATCCCGCTTGATCCGAAATGTGCCGAGAGCCGACCCGAGATCCGACCCGACCGACTGTGCCTCGAAAAGACAGTCGGCCAACAGCTCCGCCGATCGGACCGCGTCACCGATCCCCTGCCCGAAGATCGGATCCTTGTGCTGCCCGGCATCCCCGATCAACACCCAGCCGTCACCAACGGGCTCCCGCACGAAGTTGACGAAGTCGCCGGCACCCTTGATTGGCTGCAACTGTGTCCCGGTTCGCAACCTCGGCCCTATGCGCGGGTCGCTGTCCACCGCCTTCCAGAAGTTCCCGTCTTTGTCTTGACGAAAGCTGTCGAACTGCTCTTGGGGCAGGTAGACGATCGCCATCCAGATCCCGGCGTCGCACTCGGCCAGCATGGGTGTCCCGCCAATGGGGTCGCTCTCCCAGATCTCGAACATCGGCTCTGGCTCCGGCCCCGGATCGACTCCTTCCACATAGGTGTAGAAGGCAAAGTTGATCGGTGGCTCAGTGATGTATTGATGGGCGCCGGCGAGCTTCGCCACAGTCGACCGCCGACCGTCGCACCCAGCGACGAGGCGGGCCTGCGCCGTTGACTCCTTGGAGGCCCCAAGCTGGTCGCGAGTCTCGAACCGCACTCCCATCACCCTGGCGCCATCCCATAGGAGATCGGTGACCCGCGCTCCCTGAATCGCCGTCACCCCCGGCGTGTTCGCGGCATTGATGAACAAGGCCTCGTCGAGAAGAAGCCGACGGATGCACAGGCAATAGTCATGGCCTCGGACGGGCCAGAACCTGCCTCGCACGTCGGGTCGGCCATCCCGAATCCACGAGATCCCCCAGAGCTTCGCCGAGCCGAAGCCCTCGATCGAATCCCAGGCCCCGATCCGTTCCCAGATCCCGAAGGAGTCCCCGTAGATGACATGCGTGGAGAGGGTGTCCGACGGGAAGGCGGCTCGATCCAGGAGCAGGACATCGAGTCCCTGTGCACCAAGAAGACTCGCCAGGGTGGATCCCCCGACCCGCCCACCGACGATTACGACGTCAAACTTGCCCATCGGCGAGGAGGGCCGTCAGAGGTCCTTCAATTCGATCGCCACGAAGCGCACGAGGTTTTCGTCGGTGTTCTCCAGGTCGTGGATCATCGGATCGTCCGCCGTGATCGTGCTGAACACCGTCTCGCCGAGCTCGAAGTCGAACGCCTGCGCCGTGCCATCCGGGAACCGCTGAAAACCCTTGCCCGGATCGATGCAGGTCCAGAAATAGGTCTGACCGTGACTGTGGAACGGAGCGCGCTGCCCAGGCTCCAGACGAACCTCCCAGACGCGGACGTGCTCGTTCTCGAACCAGAGAGTGGTCCCAACGTCATGGTTCGTCGGGGCCTTCTCCAGCTCGGCTCCGAAATCCTCTGTGTTGTATGTGGCCGATCCTCCGCCGCGCATGGGACCCTCCTTCGATCACACCCGGTCAGTCCTCGATGTAGCCGATGACCTCGATCTCGAGCATCCAGTCCGTGTGGACCAGGGCCCCCACCTCGACCGCCGTGCAGACCGGGTACGGCTCCACGAAGAACTCTCGACGAACCCATTCGTAGTCGTAGTAGTAGTGCATGTCCGTGACGAAGACGTTCGCCATGACGACGTCGGCCATCGAGCCGCCGGCCTGCTCCATCATCGACTTGATGTTGGTCAGAACCTGGCGCCACTGGGCTTCGGGGTCCTTCTTGGGAGGGGTCAACGATCCCGACGACCGCTCCTCGATCCCGACCGTCTTCTTCGCGTCGTAGTCGACTGACGTTATTCCAGAGAGGAAGATCCAGGGTCCAACCTTGAGGCCCGGGGTCCAGATACGTCCACCCAGGCCCGCCTCGTGACCGGGGTAGTTGATGGCCCTTCTTTCGACCATGAGTCCTCCTTGACAATGCCGCCCGACCGGGCGGCAGCCGACAGTTGATGCGGGCCGTGAGCCTAGACACCCGGAATTGTGCCGCTGACCCCGGCGCGTTGACCTGAGTCACTCAACCTGTCAATCTCCGGCGGCGCCGATTTGGCCGGCGATCGAACTCCGGCGATCGCCGTATGACCCAACGAGGAGCTGAGAAAGATGCTGCGCAGTCATGGGCGATTCGAGTACTCACCGATCGTGGCGCGACCCGACTTCTCCTGGCCTGGGGGGCAACGCCTCGCGGTCTACATCGCGGTTTGCATGGAACACTTCTCTTATGGTGAGAGCGGCCTGGGTTTGTCGTACTCCCCCGGCATCCCACACCCGAACACCTACAACTGGGCATGGCGTGAG
Organism: Acidimicrobiia bacterium; assembly: GCA_040510135.1. Taxonomy (GTDB): domain Bacteria; phylum Actinomycetota; class Acidimicrobiia; order Spongiisociales; family ZC4RG35; genus JARDZU01. The sequence goes on from JBEVJN010000099.1 coordinate 10,574, forward strand.
TACGGCAACCGCGTCGGCGGCTGGCGCTTGCTGGAGATGTTCGAGCAGCTAGGCGTGCCGCCAACGGTGCTCGTCAACACCGAGTGCTACGAGCACTGTCCCGAACTGGTCAATGGATATCGGGCCGCGGGCGCCGAGTTCGTTGCCCATGGTCGCACCAACTCGGTGAGCCCGAACGAGCTCGAGGAACGAGACGAGCGGGAGATGATCCAGGATGTGTTCGACACGATGTCGCGACACGAAGACACATCGCCCGGGGGGTGGATGAGCCCAGGCGCCAACCCGAGCGCGGTCACTGAGGACCTGCTCGCCGAGGTCGGCTTCACCTACACCCTCGATTGGCCCTTGGACGACCAGCCGACCTGGATGCGGACCCGAGGAGGCCCCCTTCTGAGCATCCCGTATCCACAAGAGGTGAACGACGTCCCGATGATCGCCCTGCATCACGGAACGGCAGGTGCGTTCGCCGAGATGGTGAGCGACAACCTCGACGAGATGGTCGACCAGTCACAGCATCAGGCCCTCGTCTACGGCATCACCATCCACACCTTCATCATGGGTCAGCCCTACCGGCTCCGACGGTTCCGACAGGCAATGGAGCGTCTCGTCGAGCTTCCGGGGATCTGGCTGACCACCCCAGGAGAGATCGCATCGCATTACGCCGGCATCACTCCGGCGGAGGCGGCGTTGTCCGGCGTCGTCACCAGGAAGTGACCCGCGTCGCCATCGCCGGGCTTGGCGCCGTCGGTCGCGTCCTGGTCGCCCGGCTCGCCGAGGGTCTGCCCGGAATCGAACTGTCGGCTGTCAGTGCACGGGATCCCGTCCGGGCGGAGCAGACCCTTCACGAGCTGGGCGTCGAGGTGCCGGTGAGAGGCGTCGACGAGCTCGAGCCGCTTGCCGACCTGGTGGTGGAATGTGCTCCGGCACAACTCCTCCCCGACATCGCCGAGCCCTTTCTGAGAGGTGGCAAGGAAGTCGTTGTGCTGAGCGCAGGGGCCCTGCTCGAGCACGAGCATCTGGTCGAGATCGCGAAATTGCACGGGGGACGGATCTCGGTGCCGACCGGAGCGCTGCTCGGCCTCGACGCGGTGGCGGCCGCGGCTGAAGTGGGGATCACCTCGTTGCGTCTGACCACACGCAAGCCGCCAGCCGGCCTCATCGGTGCCCCCGGCCTGGTAGCCAGTGGAATCGATCTGGATGGCTTGACAGAGCCCCGTCTCGTGTTCTCGGGAACGGCGCGCCAGGTGGTGCGCGGCTTCCCGGCCAACCTGAATGTCGCCGTCGCACTCTCGCTCGCCGGCCCAGGCCCGGACAACACCCGTGTCGAGGTCTGGGCCGATCCGCGGGTCACCAAGAACACCCACACGATCGTCATGACTTCCGATGTCGCCGATCTGACTATGACCATCGAGAACGTCCCCTCCGAGAACCCGCGCACCGGGCGGATCACACCGTGGTCGGTGATAGCCCTGCTCAGGAAGCGCAGCGCCACTCTGAGGGTTGGCTCATAAGCCTCGGCTGTTCGGGGCTCGTCGACTGTCAGTAGATGTTCTCGCGATCGACTGCGATCTTGAGGATCACCCGTGGCGACTTGATGGGGTTGGGGTAGTCAGGGACTCCGAGGTACTTCTGTGCCAGAGCGTCGATATGCCGGCGTGCTTCCTCGCCTTCGACGATCTCTATCACCCTGCCCCGGGCTTCGACCCAGTTGTCCATGTCGCCGGCGTCGAATACCAGCACCGTGACCCGCGGGTTCCGGCGGACATTGCGTACCTTCCGTCGCTCCGTCTCCGAGTTCACGAGCAGGTGTTCACCGTCGTGGTCGATCCAGACGATGTGGGTTTGGGGCTGTCCACTCGGAAGGAGGGTGGCCAGCACCGCGTGGTTGGCACCTGAAGCGAGCTCTTGGGTCTTCTCAGCCAGCATCAGGCAAACCCTATGCACCTAGCCGATGCGGAAAGTGCTGTCGCATCTCTAACTCGACCCTCGGAGCTCTCGGTCGGCGGCTTCGGTGAGCGTCTCCGAGCCGTCTTCGGTCACGAGAACCATGTCCTCGATCCGTACCCCACCTACGCCTTCGAGCAGGAGGCAAGGCTCGACAGTGATGACTTCCCCGGGTGAGAGGACGCTGTCGTCGAAGTAGAAGTCCGGGATGTCGTGTATATCGAGGCCGAGGCCGTGGCCGAGCAAGCCGATCTTGTTGTCGAGGAGCCCCTCTCCGTCGGCTATCTGCTCCGCCAGGGTGTTCAGCTCGCGACCCGTGACCCCGGGTCTGATCGCCTTCCGAACCTCTTCACTCATTTGCAATGCGACGTCGTACATCTTGCGCAACCGAGGGTCCAGGTCGTTGACGTCTCCCGCCACTCGATGTCTCGAGATATCGCCCGCATACCCGTCGACACGCGGACAGACATCCATCATGACCCACTCACCGGCTGCCATCGCTCTGCTCTGGGTACGCGATGGGACCCAGCTCCCCGTCGAGGTGTTCGGACCACATCCGGAGATGGATCCACCTGCGAGCTCGATGTCGCCTCCCCTGCGCATCGTCTCCTCGCACAAGAGAACCACGTCGTACTCGTTCGCACCGACCCGCACTGAATCGAGCGATGTCTCGACGGCCTCGACGGCGAGGCTTGCTGAACTTCGAATGATCGCCAGCTCGTCTTCGGACTTGATGCGACGCAGCTCGGACATCAGATGCGAGGGAACGAACTCGACGTCGGGAGCAATTTCGGTGAGGGCCATGAACTCACGCGCCGGGAAGAGGTACCAATTGTCGATCGCCACTCTCCGATAGCCCCGGTCGCGGATCACTGGACCAAGATCTTCGGCGAACAGGCCTGCGTAGGCCGTATCGGGGAACATCGAGATCTCTTTCGCCCTGGCGATGTCCCAAGGCTGATCCGTGCGCACCATCGGCTCACCGTCGGCGGGAAAGAGAACGGCGCAGGAGCCGAACATGTGGTACCCGCCTTCTCGCATGTTCTGCATCCCCGCAAACCGGACGAAGTAGTTCGTCAAGTAGCGAACGTTGGCTGCGACCTTGGCGGTCGAATAGGCAATCAGCGCGTCGAATTCGCCCTCCCGAAGCGCCGACCTCACCCGTTCGTGCCGACCCGTCAACTCCTGCTTCGTGATCGCCATGACCGCTCCTCTCCACGGAAGTCCATCTCAGATTCGCTACGACAATTCCATGACAGGGGGCAACTGCACCGCAAAGCCCGACCTGATCCTGTACTCTACAGTATGTAGGGTTTGTCCCTCAGCTCTAAAGGAGGCCTTCATGACGAGGCGCGGGTGGCTGGTCCTTGTTCTATTGATTTGCTTGTTGGCGGCTTGCGCGGGGGGTGATTCCGAAGGCGGCGACACCACCGTCGGCGGGACTGATGGTGCGACCACCACTGCCGGCGAGACGACGGAGACAACCGCCGCCACCGGAACGACTGCTGGTGGTGAAGAACTTCCGACCCTCCACATTGGTATCCCACTGCCGTTCACCGGGGTCGTGGCGGAGTCGGCCGAAGAGATGCGACAGACGTTCGAGATGTATGTCGAGCAGCAAGGCGGCACCCTCGGGGGTCTCCCGGTCGAGTTGACCTTCGAAGACACCGAAACGGATGCCGAGCTCGTCGTCACCAAGACGAGGAAGCTCATCGACGAAGATCAGGTCCACTTGCTGTCGGGCCCGATGCTTGCGTTCGAGGGTCTTGCCATGCTCGACTCGGTCAACGAGGCAGGGATCGCATTGGTCGGGCAGACAGGAGTTGCGGCGGACGACTACACCCGTCTGGAGACTCCGTCGCTTACCGCAGCCGCCAAGCACACGGCCAGCCAGGAGACAATGCCGCTGGGCACTTACGCTTACGACACCCTGGGTTATCGAACGGTCGCCACCCTGGGGCAGGACTATGCCTGGGGCTACCAGACGGTCGGAGGATTCCAGTACGCCTTCGAGGCAGCCGGAGGAGATGTCGTCCAGAAGCTCTGGTCCCCGATTGGAACGACGGACTACGCGCCGTACGTGAACGACATCAACCAGGATGTCGATGCCGTCTACGTGACATTGATCGGAGCGGATATCCCACGATTCGTGCAGGCGTACTCCGACTTCGGCCTGAAGGAAAACATCCCGATGCTGACTTCGGAGGATCTGGTTGCCCAAGACGCCATCAGGTTCTACTCAGGCGACCCTGCAGTCGGGATCGTCGGGATTACCCCGTTCACCGCCAACCTCGACCGGCCGGAGATGCAGGCCTTCGTCGAGGCATACCAAGAGCGCACCGGCAACATCCCGACCTTCTGGGGAGAGTCCTCATACGTCGCAGCGATGGTGATCGATCGCTCCCTCGCCTACGTCAGTGAGCAAAACGGCATCGCGCCCGCAGACCTCCCCACCTGGGTGAGAGAAAATGGTCAGGCGTTCGCCGATGCTTCGAAGGAGATCGATCTCTCTGATGCGCCATCGTCAGCGATCACCGTCGACGATTACAACCGCCAGGTGCGCGACTTCTACATCGTGGAGTTGGTCGACGATGGCGGCGCCATCACCGACAGTCTCGTGGAGACGGTTCCGGAGGTGAACCAGTTCTGGACTTTCGAGGAAGCTGCATTCCTGGCCGACCCGCTGTTCGATCGGGAGAACCCGCCGGAATAGCATTGCCTGGGATTCCGAATGTGCGACCAGGAGCCGCTCTCGAGCGGCTCCTGGTCTAAATACACTTAGGCAGGCGGGAGAAACCTCATCGTGGAAGAGTGGGCCACCCAAGTCTTGAGCGGGATCACGTACGGCGGCCTCCTGTTCATCTTGGCGAGCGGATTCACTCTGGGTCTCGGCATCATGAAGATCGTCAACATCGCTCATGGTGCCCTCTACCTGCTGACGGCTTACATCGCCTGGAGCGTTTACCAAGCGACGAACAGCTTCCTCCTCGTGATCGCTGTCTGCTGCGCAATCGGCGGGATCGTTGCGCTGGCGATGTACGCCGGCCTTCTCCAACGCCTGCATCAGCGACCTCTCGCCCAGATCTTGGTCACGATGGGTGTGACCCTGATCATCGCCGAGCTCGGCGTGATCTGGTGGGGTGGCTTCCCGCGTACGGTGGAGCGACCTGAAGGCCTTGCCGACAGTGCGCACCTGGGCGTCGTCTCCTTCCCCACCTATCGGTTGTTCATGCTCGGGGCCGCCATCGTCGTGGGGGTGGTTCTCTGGCTTCTGCTCGAGAGGACACGCGTGGGAGCGCTGGTGAGGGCGAGCGTCGATGACGAGGAGATGGCTCGAGGGATGGGGGTCAACGTTGGTCGCCTCTATTTCTTCGTCTTCGGGATAACCGGAGTGTTGGCCGGGCTGGCCGGCGCTATCGGTGCCCCGTTCCTCGGGGCCTTTCAAGGGGCCCAGTTCGAGGTGCTCCTCCTGGCGCTGCTGGTGGCGGTGGTGGGCGGACTGGGGAGCATCCCGGGTGCCTTCGTCGCCGCCCTCCTCATCGGAATAATCGACTCAGTCGGGAAGAGCCTCTTCCCCGAGTTGGCCCATTTCACCCTGTTCGCCCCATTGATCATCCTCCTCGCGGTCAGACCGACCGGATTGTTCGGGAAGGCTTAGGTCGTTCGCATGACACGCATCTTCCGGTCGGGAGTATCGAGGACGAAGGCGCTGGTCTTCTTGGGGCTATTGCTCGCCGCTGTAGTCGTGCCGCAGTTCCTCTCCCCATTTCCACTCTCGGTGCTGATGCTGATCGTCATCTTCGCCATCCTGGCTATGAGCCTCGATCTGCTCATGGGCTACACCGGGATGGAGTCGTTGGGTCAGGCGGCCTTTTTCGGAGTGGCCGCCTACACGGTTGCGATCCTCAGCACCAAGTACGACGTCGGGTGGCAGTTGGCCATACCGATCGCTCTGCTGGCGAGCATCGTCCTGGCCGCGATCGGGGCGGCGCTCGCGGTCAGAATGACGGGTCTCTTCTTCCTGGTGATGACCCTGGTGTTCTCCCAGGTGCTCTGGGGCCTCTCACATCGCTGGGGCACGATGACCGGTGGCTACCTCGGACTGCACGGGATCGAGCGGCCCTTCGCCTTTCTGGATTCCGAGCTCACCTTCTATTACGTGATATTGGGGGTCTTCCTCATTTCGAGCCTTCTCATGTACCGCTTGGTGCGCTCGCCCTTCGGTCTCACCCTGCGCGGTGTCAAAGACAGCGAGCTCAGGATGCGAACCAGCGGGTACAACGTCTGGTGGCACAAGTTCATCGTGTTCGTCATTGCGGGCGCCTTCGCCGGCGTCTCCGGCGTGCTCTACACGTATTCCACCCAGTTCATCTCTCCCAC